>JAZURY010000041.1:0-180757 GCA_045606445.1 Bacteroidaceae bacterium | reverse complement strand
CAATAATGGATTTTACACTCCTGCAGTGTTCTTTTCCTCTCGTTATCGGCTCTATGCAATATGAACAATTCTGATTACACCCTTTCATTACATTAATGGCAGCAGTGGTAGCATCTTCAATCTCCCGAATGGGCAATATATCATCATACAATTCATCATTGTCGTCAACAACTGCAATCAGATGATTGTCACCCTTGCCTACTTTATTTAATAAAGTAGGCAGTGCCCTGTAACAGTTAGGGTTGGCAATGATGTCCACATATGGATATTTTTCAAAGAGACTTTGTTCAAGCAATGATGCGAAGCATCCTGTAATAACTATTGTTTTTCTTTTAATGTCATCTTCAGCCCCAAAATATGCCAACCGTTCATATATTTTATTGTGCCCATCCTCTCTTACCGAACACGAATTGAGGATAACTATATCCGAAGAACTGATATCTTCAGTATATTTATATCCATTTTTAGACAATATTGCTATAATGACTTCGCTATCGCAAATATTCATCCTGCAACCATATGTTTCAATATAGAAGGCATTCATCATTTCTGCTGTGACGATTTCAAGAACATTTCGTATCTTAATTCCATTAACTCTTCCATATGCGTTTTCTCTGGGCAACAATGATTGATACTGATACCTTCATATTTATTGCGCATTCGGGTCAGAGGACAACCACCTCCGCATAGTGTGATAAACTCACAACTCAAGCATTTAGGATCAAAAGTATAGTCCGCACCAGTCAGATATTTTGAGAATTTAACCATGTCAAATGTTCCGTCATTAACATTCCCAATGGTCTCTTTTGCACTCCCAACCATTCGCCAGCATTTGTATATCTCGCCTTCTGGTCCAATGACAAATGCAAAATATTTGCTTGCTACGCAGCTATGTCTTCTGTATTTAGGCAAGAATGACTTTATTTCTATTCCATATTTGTCAAAAATATCCAGTACAAACTGGGCTTTATAACCACCCTCACTAATATTATGTTCTGGCGACACACACTCTGACGAAAGCAGATCCGAAACAAATCCCGGATACATTGTAACCCTGCTATCGTTTATTTCAGACTTGAAACTACGATAAAAGGTATTATAATCATCTTTATTTCGTTGATCTATATTTGTCCTAATGTCTACAGTAATCTCCTTGTTTACCTCTAACAGATATTTGAGATTCTCCATAATAGTTCTGTATGTTGCCTGTCCGCCAAGTAAGGCTCTTCGCTGATTATGTATTTGTTCAGAACCATCAAAAGTAATCTGTATATTTCTTATTGATAGGCCTTTCATCTTCTCAGCCTTATCTTTTGTAAGCAGATAGCCATTAGAGACAATTTTTGCAGAATATTCAACACCTAACTGCTGGAACTTTTTTGTAAGTCTTACGATGGAATCAAAATTCAACAATGGTTCACCTCCATACCAGACAACACTTAATCTCTTCAGATTTGAATTGGATTTTACAAAACAGACAATTGCATCTTCAGTCTGTTCCGACATAGCAATATTTGGACGATCTTGCTCATAACAATATATACACCCGAAATTACATCCTCGGGTTGGCAAAATGGTAAGCGCCATATCCGATGAGTTATACCTATTTTTCAGTATGTCAGCCAGATAAACATTCAAATCATCTTCTTGATTCTCCACGATTATACGTGCTTTAAGCAAGAAGTTGCTATTGCTGAAATCTTTGTAACTGTCTGGGGTTTCTTTAAGTTCCAACCACGTATTTATGTCATTCTCCAATATTCTGATGAATGCCAATGACATTGTATTGAACAACAAGTATCCATACTTATTGGATTTTGACAGGATATTATATTTTGACCAAAACATTTCTTATACTTTTTATTTGTCTGATAATACGGAATGAGGGCGACCCTTACAGGCCACCCTCATTCATTCTTGATTAAAGGCTGAGGTCACCCCAACACATGTCGCAAACGTTACCAGCACAGAAGTTACTGTAACCAAATACAGAATTAGCATCCTGAGCAGTTGCTACAACTTGAAAATTAATAGCTTTCATTGCATCTAAATATTAAATTGTTCCTACTCGTTTAAGGCTTTTCGGATTCCGCCTATACTTATTTTTTAATTATTTATTCAGAATAGCGTATAAGATTGAACCTATTAATACTAGTAATCCAATAAAGCCTTTACCTCGTTCAGAGTGATACTCTTTAGTCCCATCTTCGTAGTAGAACACCTGATAAAAGATTTATTATACAGGCTCTAATTTATGGTTCTTCTTGAACTTAATGATTAAGAATGTGATGACAGATCTGACCACATCTTTTGCAACGTGTTACGACACCAAGATCAGTATGTTCTGTTATCTCCAGATTGTCATATCCGCACTTGTCACATTCCAAAGTGTATTTGTGTCCGAACTTTCTAACTTCAGTACCGCCACCTATTCCGAAAAGAAGTCCAATTGCAAGGCAACCTAAAAATCCTGCTAAAAGTGCCGCCCAAAAACCTTCAGATACCCATATACCAACAAATAGAATAAGAACTAATAGGTATGCAATCCAATCGACCACTTCCCATATTGAGCGTAATGCTCTGCAAATTATGGCTACAACGACAATACTTATTGCCCACCCTATAAATCCCATAATGATGCTTATTTAAGTTTATTGTTGATTATTTGCACTCTCACTCTTGCTAAATAATGCCTTAAAGGCACTGCCTATAAGACTAAATAAGTCTCCTATGAGTGCAAATACAAGTTTGATTAGCATATTGAATATCCAACCTATAAGTTCAAATATCCAACCAAACATAACATCAATAATGTCTCCGTCCTTAGCCATAAGTCTAATAGTTATTTATCTGTTTAACTATGATTTATATTATCTTTTACTTTAATTTCTCTTTGTAAGAGTGTTTATGCGGCATATTCCTAATTGATTACGAGTATCTTATTAGAATAGGTCCAATGTATTTGCTCAACAATAGATACTTACACTAAACGAAATCATACTTTTAAGTAAAATTAATGGTAAAAATTGTTGTAATTTACTTAAAAAAAAATAATTTTGTACCCAAAATCATTTCTCTTACAAAGAGATAAGTTTTATCTTGCAAAGAGACCTTTCATTCGCTCAACAATCCTTTCTTATAGAGATTTCAATATCATACTGTTCGCCTTGTCTATTGCCATTGTGTCCAATGATGCTAAATAGATACTAGTGGTAGCCTCCGAGTCGTGTCCCATACCCTCACTGATTACTGAGAGCGGTACATTCTTGCTCTTGGCAATACTCGCCCAAGCGTGACGAGCAACATACATGGTAAGCGAAACGGATAATCCCAACTCCTTACCGATGATTTTCAGGCAACGGTTGATATTGTGCGCTGCATAGATATATTGCTTACGCTCGTCTATATCGCCGAAAGGTTTGATAATAGGCAACAGGTAATTGGATTGTGATGTATCGTACTTATTCACTATCTCCTGCATACATTTCTCCCACTTGATGAACAGCTGTTGTCTGGTTTTACGTCTGCGATAGGACAGCACACCATTCTGCAAATCCTTTTTTCGCAGGTATGCCATATCCACGAATGACATGCCACGGGTATAGAAACTCATAAGGAACATATCTCGGGCAAAATCAAATGCCGGATTCGTAGAGAAGTCCATTTCCTTGATTTGCTTGATGACTTTCAAGGGCACGGCACGCTTGACGGTCTTATCCACTCCTGTATAGACGTGCTTGAACGGGAAGCGTTGTGAGGTAAGCCCCTTTTCTACAGCACGGTTATACACAGCCCGAAGATTACGCATATAGAATGAAGAACTATTAGGGCTTACTCCATTATTACGCAAGTAAGCTTCGTATGCCATCATCATATCGGAGTCCATATCATCCAATGGTACATCCTTGTCCTCTCGGAAGCGTCTGAAACTGCAAAGGGTCGCAGCGTATGTCTCCGATGTGCGTATCTTGCCCAATGTTTTCAGATTGGCAATAACTCTCTCCATAAATGGGAAGAGGAGATTCTGATGGCTGGCCGATACAAATTCCGCTATCACATCATCTGCGGTATAATCACAACCGCTATGCTCAAAATCAGCAATGACCTTTTGGAACTGCATGACATCCATTCGGATTTTGTCATCAATCTCCGATAGATACCGTTTCCTATTGTCATTGAACTTAGGTAATATCACTTCCGACAAGCGACTGTTCCACTCATAGCCGTAGAGACGGAAGCCCGTCTTTTGCTGACGGGCCACACGATTATGGATTACTTGATAGAAAATTGAACCTTGCCCGCCATCAACTGTTGAAGGTCGGAACTTAATCTTTACTGTTGCCATATCACAATCAGGTTTTTTAGTTATACAAAATCGGACTTTTCTGTATAAGTCCTAACTTATAAACGAGATGTGGGCGAAAGTACTTGAAGAAAGACGGAAAATCTTGTGCTAAATATCGTATTAAAATAGTATTTTTGTAGGGTCATGAAAAAGATTTTGGTCACAGGTGCGAGCGGTTTCGTGGGAAGCCGCCTGGTGGAGAGATGGAAGGAGGAGTACACTATCCTTGCCCCAAGGCATGGGGAGATGGACATCACGGATATGGCTTCGGTGGAGGAGTTCTTCACAAGGAACCGTCCCGATGTGGCGGTGCATCTGGCGGCGATATCCAATACAGGGTATTGCGAGGAACACCCCGAGGAGAGTTACCGCATAAACGTGGAGGGGGCGTGCAATGTGGCACGGGCCTCGGCAAGGTGCGGGGCAAAACTGGTGTTCTTCTCCAGCGACCAGGTGTATAACGGCAATCTGGAGAGCGGTCTACTGAGAGAGGACATTGCCGTCCATCCCGAGAACGTGTACGGCAGGCATAAACTGGAGGCCGAACAACACGTGCTTGGCATCTGCCCGGAGGCGGTGGCTTTGCGTGCCACATGGATGTACGACATGGAGAGGGAGGGTATGCCTACGCATGCCAACTTTGTAGTGAACATAGCCCGCGCCATAAAGGAGGGAAGGCAACTGCGCTTTCCCGTGCGCGAGTACAGGGGCATAACGTGGGTTGGGGAGGTTGTGGAAATGTTGCCGCATACCTTTGACCTACCCGGAGGCGTGTACAACTTCGGTGCGGAGAACCTGCTGAACACCTACGAGACGGCATGCCGGTATTGCGAGATGCTGACTGGGGAGCAGAACAATGCCATAATCCTGCCCGACCATGAGCGATACCCCGAGCATGTGCGCAACATTTCCATCAGCATGGGCAAGGCACACAGGGCCTCGGGTGGGGCAATACGGTTCCACGACACCTTGGAGGGACTGAGGGAGGCGGAACGGTGAGCGGTGAGCGGTTATGTCATACCCCCTCCGCTTCGCTCGTCCCCCTGTCTCAGGGGGACAGTTTAGAGCGGATGAGAGGTGAGAGGTGAACGGTGAGCGGGTGAGAGAGTCGGAGTATTCCGAGTATTCAGAGTAATCAGAATATTCCGAATAATCGGAAAACCCGCTCATCGCTCATCCGTTAAAAACATCACTACTATACCTTATTATATATACCCCAATAATACTATTGCAAAAACAACCACCTACGAATACATTATACTCCCCTCCCTTGTGGAGGGGTTGGGGGAGGGTCCTCCTCTCTCACCGCTCACCGCTCATACAGGAAAGCGAAGTGGGCAGGAATGTCGCCCGTGCGGACCTTCCATAGGAGGAGGCCTTCGGGAGAGAAGCAGAACAGGGTGCCGGGATTGACGTGGGTGCGGGCATCGCCAATGAGTATCTCGCCCGTATGGGGATGGACGGCTATGCCGTAGGGTTCCATGATGGAGGCATCGGTACCGTCGGTGATGAAGTTGGTGGTGAGGACCTGACGGGTGCGGACGTTGACAATACCGTAGTTGGTATGGTTCTGCATGGTGGCGTAGGAGAACTCGGTGCCTATCACATACAGGGAGTCGCCACGGAGGGTCATGTTCTCCACCACAAGGTCGGTGCCGTCCTGAGTGGTGATGCGCCGTACCTGCGGAGTGCCGGCCGGGTCGGTGATGCAGAAGAGGGCACTGGTGTTGCCATAGTAATCACCACGGGAGGATACCCACAACCGCCCGTCAGAGTCGGCCAGGAGATGGTGGAGGTTTACGGCCACGTGGATGCGTCCCTCCTCACGGAAAGTCCCGATATCCACTACCGACACGGTGTTTTCATAGTTGGGAAACATGTAACCGCCGCTATTGGCAACGAATATCTTGCCGTTGGCGATGTCCAGACGGTCGGGTTGGAAACCAACGATGCATGTGTCCACCTTCTCCAGCGTGGCGGTATCTATCTTCACTACCATGCCCTTCTGTTCGTAACCCGGATTTATCTGCACAGGTCCGGCATAACTGGTCACGTAGGCATAGCCCTCGTGGAAAGCGATATAGCGGCAGTTGGCCAGATTGACCTGCCCCACCCTGCGTGCTGTACGCGCCTCCATCACCTCTATCTTGTTGCTGCAATTTATCACCGCCCACATACGGTTGCCATAGATGCGGAGGTCGTTGCCCACGTCGCCCAGTTCCTTGACGGCAGAGGGGTTGGCATTGCCATAGATGTTGCGGATGTATGTGCCAGTGGTGTAGTCGTAATAGTCCATGGTGCACTTGTTGCTGCCCATATTGCCCTCGTTGAGCAGGTAGAACCCAAGGATGCTGTCCGTCCGTGTGTCCCCCACCTCTTCTTCCTCGCTGGGCCATACGATGATGTCGTGGCGGCAGGATTGGAGGAGGAGGAGGAGAGAGAGGAGGAGGAAGACCCTCCCCCAACCCCTCCACAAGGGAGGGGAGTATAATGTATTCGTAGGTGATTGTTTGTGCATTAGTTTTATTTTGGGGGTATATATAATAAGGTGTATGTGCTGCTGTAACCACTCCCTCCCCTTGCGGGAGGGTTGGGGAGGGGTCCTCCTCTCCCTCTACCACTCCACCTTCACACTCCCCTTCCAGTTGCGTCCGGGCATGGGGTAGTTATGTATCACATCGTACTGCTGGTTGAAGAGGTTGTTGCACTCCACGGCAAAGGTGAGGGCGAGACGAGGGAGTTGCCAACGGTATGTTGCCGACAGGTCGTGCGTGTACCATGGCTGTTCGTAGTTCTCACGGATGTTGGCACTGGTATGGTAGCGCTCGCCCACATAGATGAACGAGTAGTTAAGTCCGAGATTCCGCCACGACAGGTTTCCCGCCACGCTACCGCTATGCCAGGGGATGTATGCTATCTGGCCTCCGTATGTGCCATAGTAGGGATCGTTGTCCGTAGGGTCGGTACGGTCGGTGGCCGACTGGTAGGTGTAGTTCAGGCAGAGCACCAGCGACCAGTCCCTGCGCCAACGCATAACCGCCTCTGCCGTTGCCTCCACACCGGCAATGTGCACCTTGCCCACGTTCATCATCATCCAGCGGTACTGGCCCGAGCCCTTGGGAATAGCCACTATCTTGTTGTCCACCATATTGAAATAGCCGTCGGCCTTCACCTCCACATGGCGGAACAGGCCACGGTACCAGTCGTGCGAGTAGATGAAACCAAGATTCCACTGACGGGTCGTCTCGGGTTGGAGCGAGGCATTGCCCACCTCGGTATAGTAGAGGTCGTTGAACGTGGGCAGGCGGAAGATGCTCTTGTAGAAGGCACGTAGCGAGAGGTCGGGGCAGTCCTTCAATGGCTGATAAGACACGTACACGGCCGGTGTCCAGCGGCTGGTGGCATTGAAAACGGGGTCGGACGTGATGCCCTTGGTGGTACGGTCCCACACATTGGTACCAAGAAGCGAAGCCATCAGGCGCAAACGGCGGTATTCATATTGCGTGGCAAGGGCAAGCAAGAGGGTGTGGCGCACGGGAAAGACGAAGTTGGTGAGCGAGGCATCCAGCGTGTTGTACTGATAGTCGGCGGCCAGGTTCACCTGCCAACCGGGGAGCAGTTCCACATGGTGTGCCGTGCTGAGGTATAGTTCGTTCTGCCGGAACTTGTTGTCCTGATACATCAGTGTGGTATCGGGGTTGAGGTAGCGCATCCAGTCGTTGGCATACTTGCCGCTGACCTGGAACTTATACCTGTCGGACACGTGCTCTGTCCATTGCCCCTGTGCAAAGAAGTTCCTGTCCCACTGGCGCTGGGAGTGCTTCCACACATTATTGACGATGGCGCCGGGAATGCCTCGTTCGGAGTCGTAGTAGTAGGCCTTGGCATTCCATGTGCCGTCCGGGGTGTTGCCAAAGACGGATGCCTCCGCACGGAAGGAACGTATGTCGCCGTTCTGGCGTACGGCAGTGGTGTCCCATGCCACCTGGCCCGAAGGAAGGACACGGCGGTAGCGGAACCTGTACTTGCCCGATGCACCCGTATAGTCGGCACTAAGGCTGCTGCTTATGCGCTTGCTCCAGCGCTGCTCCCATGTAAGCGAGGGGTTGATGAGGTCGAAACTGCCACCCTTGAGCGAAGCACGGAGATTGTGGTTCTTGCCCTCCTCAAACCTGGGGCGTCGTGTGCGGATGTACACCGAACCCGATGTTCCGTAGTCGCGTGCCGGCTGGAATATCTGTGCCTTCTGCCCGTTGTAGAGTGCTATCTCCTCCACATTGTCCAGGGAGAAACGGCCGAGGTCCACAAGGCCGTTCTGTGCATTGCCCAACTGTATGCCGTCGTAGAACACCCCCATGTGGTTGGTGCCCATACTGCGTATGTCTATGGTCTTCAGGCCTCCCACACCGCCATAGTCCTTTATCTGCACACCGCTGAAATAGCGCATGGCATCGGCCACGGAGAAGGATGACAATGACTCCAGGCGCTTGCCGCTTAGGCGTTGGCTGGGCACTATCTCCTCCGAGCGACGGGCATAGACGCTTACTTCCATCATACAGGAAACGCTATCCTGCCCATAGGCGGAATGAATAACAGAGTCCCTCTCCTGAGCGAACGTCAGAAGAGGGAATATTGTGCCTAGTATGATTACTATACTCCTTGGGGTCATTTCTTATGGCGATTGGCACGCTGGCGACGGATGTCGGCCTTCTTCTTAGCCGCACCGCTACCATGGGCACCAGTGATGTACTGCTTCTTCTTGGCCTTGGTCTTCACCTTGGCCTGCTCACGGGGATTGGGTTCGCGCTTTGGCCCGCCCTTGAAGGTGATGCCACCTCCCGTGATTACTGCATCTATATCGTCTCCACCAAACATGTTCATAATTCAATCGGAAAACGGAAATCGGAAAACGGAAAACTTATTCAAACAGAAAGGTTTTCTATGTCCCATAATTCCCGAAGCACTACATCTTTGTCCGTCAAGGTCAGTTTTCCGTTTTCCGTTTTAATCCAGCTTCGCGGTCTTTTCCTCCTTGTTGCTCGGCATAATCAAAGTAAACTTTGCTTCTGCCCTCGCTTCCTGCGTCGGTTCACCTTTCAGTTTATTAATGGTGGAACAGGCGCACGCCGGTGAAGGCCATGGCTATGCCGTACTTGTCGCAAGTCTCAATAACATGGTCGTCGCGCACACTGCCACCTGCCTGTGCCACATACTGCACACCGCTCTTGTGGGCACGCTCTATGTTGTCGCCGAAGGGGAAGAAGGCATCGCTGCCCAGACACACGCCGGTGTTCTGTGCCAGCCACTCCTGCATCTCCTGCTCGGTGAGAGGTTCGGGGCACTCGGTGAAGAACTTCTGCCATTCGCCATCGCGCAGAACGTCCTCGCGCTCGGGGCCAATGTAGATGTCGATGGTATTGTCGCGGTCGGCACGACGGATACCGGGGACAAAGGGAAGGTTCATCACCTTGGGATGCTGGCGCAACCACCAGATATCGGCCTTGTTGCCTGCCAGGCGGGTGCAGTGGATACGGCTCTGCTGGCCGGCACCGTTGCCGATGGCCTGACCGTCCTTCACGTAGCACACACTGTTGCTCTGGGTGTACTTCAGGGTAATGAGGGCGATTATCAGGTCGCGGCGTGCCTCATCGGTGAAGGTCTTGTTCTGTGTGGGGATATTCTCGAAGAGAGCAGGATCGGCAAGGTCTATCTCGTTGCGTCCCTGCTCGAAGGTGATGCCGAAGCACTGCTTGCGCTCGATGGGGGCAGGTGTGTACCCGGGATCTATCTGGATGACGTTGTATGTGCCCTTGCGCTTTGCCTTCAGCACCTCCAAGGCCTCGGGGGTGTAGCCGGGAGCGATGACGCCATCGCTGACCTCACGGTTGATGAGGCGGGCGGTTGACTCGTCGCACACGTCGCTCAGTGCAATGAAGTCACCGTAGGAACTCATGCGGTCGGCACCACGGGCACGTGCATAGGCACTGGCTATGGGAGTGAGGGGCAGAGGAGCGTCGTCCACGAAATATACCTTCTTCAATGTGTCGCTCAGAGGCAGACCTACGGCTGCACCGGCAGGACTGACGTGCTTGAAACTGGCGGCGGCAGGCAGACCTGTAGCAGCCTTAAGCTCCTTGACCAACTGCCAGGAGTTGAATGCGTCCAGGAAGTTGATATAACCGGGACGGCCGTTCAGTACTTCAATGGGCAGTTCGCCCTCTTCCATGTAGATTCTGGAAGGTTTCTGGTTGGGGTTGCAACCATACTTCAGTTCGAGTTCCTTCATACAAGTGAATATATCTTTTGTTCTTCGTTTTTCTTGCCCTGCTTCTCTCTCATAAACGCCACGGGGCGCAACGAGCCTCGCAACACGTTGCATTGGACTTCGGAACACGATGCGATGTCCTTTGCTTCCCGAGAGGCTATCTCCACCCTTCCCGAGGGGCTGTTTCGGTCCTCCCGAGGACAAGGGTTTGACGTCCCGAGGACCATTTTAAACACAAATAGCCACCCTTCCATTGCAGGAGGAGTGACTAAATGGATTTTGTGGAGCTGGAGGGGATTGAACCCTCGTCCAAACAGGGACATCCCATGCTTTCTACACGCTTATTCCGGACTTCGGTTGTAGGGAAGCGACAAGACCCGGACCACCAATCGCAACCTTAGCATCTTAGAGTTTCACCCCAGGGTAGATGCGTCCCCCAAGGCTATCCCCGAATTGCTGTGCCACTGAACCTGAGAGTTTCAGGGCGTGAACCTCAGAGTGACATCCCGTTTCAGCACCTGGTGCCGAAATTAAGCCGGTAATCTACTGTACTTCGATTAGGCAGCGAGAGCGTAAGTGTTTTCGCCAGATAAATTCTTGAAGGTCAGATATTATAGAGAGCGGCCAACAACTCTCTGCGTGCTTACATGACATCTCATCCTGCTGTCAAATCCATGTCAGCCCCAATGTCAATATGTGCGCAAAGGTACGAATAAGTGAGCGAAAAAACAAATTTATATAAGGAAATCACTCTGCCACTGCATAAAGGCGCATAGAAAATGAAGACACCCTATGGGAATTCAATGTATTTTTCCTATCTTTGTCCTGATATTGACCATATCACGCAATAAACACGGCAGAATACACGTTCTATCTCAGGCAATCCCTGACAAAGACACACAAACCAAACCAAGCAAAACGAACAAACCAAGTATATGAAAAACAAAATCATTGCCTTTGCCACCATCCTGTTCATCTCACTGGCAGCGATGGCACAATCATCAATGACAGACGACCAGGTGCTGAAGTATCTGGTTACAGAAACACAGAAAGGCACATCGCAACAGAAGATGGCCGCAGAACTGCTGAAGAAAGGAGTGACAACCTCCCAACTGCAGCGCGTACGCAAAAAAGCGGAAAAACTCCGCGAGGAAAGCAAAAAAGAAAACAAGGACAAGAAGACTGAGGGAAACAGCAAGGATAACGACGAGGAGGAACTGAACGTCGACATAGCCAAGCAACGTGCCGCAGAACTGGGCATGGACAAAGAGGGATTGGAAACCGACACGCAAGACGCATCGGAAATAACAGGCATCACAGAAGAGGAACAGAGACAGGTCTTCGGCAGAAACATCTTCAACGCCAAGAACCTCACATTCCAACCCTCAACCAACATGGCCACACCATCCAACTATGTCATCGGAGCCGGCGACGAGGTAACGATAAACATCTGGGGGGCAAGCCAACTGACCTTCGAGGAGACTGTCTCCACAGACGGATACATCATAGCGGAAGGAATAGGTCCGATCAAACTGGCAGGCCTGACAGTAGAACGGGCCAAGTCGCTCCTGGACAACAAACTGGGACAATACTACAACGACTGCACCTTTGACCTGTCGCTGTCAGATGCACGCAGCATACAGGTGCAGGTTATGGGCGAGGTAAAAGTGCCGGGAACATACACCCTGAGCGGACTGTCAACGGCATTCAACGCCCTGTACATGGCAGGGGGCATAAACAAGATAGGCACACTGCGAGACATAAAAGTCTACCGGAACGGGAAACAGATCAGCAGCCTTGATGTCTACGACTTCATACTGAACGGCAACAACCGCGGCAACATACGCCTGGAGGACAACGACATCATCGTGGTAGGAGCATACGACTGCCTCGTACAGATCAAAGGATGCGTGAAACGCCCCATGTGGTATGAGATGAAACGCAGCGAGACCTTGGCCGACCTCGTCAAATACTCAGGTTCATTCTCCGGCAAGGCATACACCAAAAGACTGCACCTGACACGCAAGTCCGGAGAAGAATACAGCGCACACACCATCGACGAATTCCAGATGGGAGCCTTCGTGCTGAGCGACGAAGACGTGGTGGAAGTAGACAGCATAAGGGCACGCTTCAGCAACCGAGCCGAGATACGAGGCGCCGTAAAACATGCAGGACAGTACGAAATAGGCAAGGACATAAACTCCGTACGCACACTGCTGCTCGCCGCAGACGGACTGGCAGAGGACGCCTACGAGGGCAGAGCCATCATGCACCGAGAGAACGAAGACCTGACCCTGCGCATGATCAACGTGGACATACACGGCATCATAGCCGGCACCACCAGCGACATCCCCCTGAAGAACAACGACGTGCTCTTCATACCCAGCAAATCCGACATGCTGGGTGAAAGAATCATCGACGTGAAAGGCGAAGTGGCATATCCCGGACAATATCCCTATGCAGACAGTACCACCATACAGGATATCATACTGCAGACCGGAGGCCTGACAGAATCCGGCTCCCTGGCCAGAGTGGACGTATTCCGACGAATCAGAGACATCCAGTCGGACACAGTAGGCAACAACAACGCACTGGCCTTCAGTTTCTCCATGAACGAAGACTTCTCCATACGACAGGACACCACCTTCTACCTTGAACCATACGACATCGTCGTCATACGCAGAAGCCCGTCATACATGGAGCAGCAGAACATCAGCGTACATGGCGAAGTAAACTTTGAAGGACAATACACGCTGACAAACAAGGACTACCGCCTTTCAGACCTCATAAAGGCATGCGGAGGGTTTACGGACATGGCATACATACAAGGAGCCAAACTGACACGCCTCATGACACAGGAAGAAATGGACCAACGCGACCAGGCAAACCTGAAAATGCAGATCAAACTCTACGAAGACGGAATCAAGGAAGGCAAGGACCTGAACATGCAAGTGGCCGACTCCCTACGCGCACTGAAGACAAACACGGCAAACACCTTCCCCGTCGCCATCAACCTGGAAAAAGCCATGGCCAACCCCGGTTCGGGATACGACATACAACTGCGAGAAGGGGACATGCTGCACGTACCCACACAAAGCAACATCATCAAGATAAGCGGAGAGGTAATGTACTCCGTGAGCATGACTTACGAAAAAGGACGCAACCTCAGCTACTACATCCAGCATGCCGGCGGCTACACCGACCAGGCATCCAAACGAAAGGTGTATGGCATCCATGCCAACGGCACCGTAGTAAAACTCGGCAGCAATTCCGTAAAGGCCATACAGCCAGGCATGGAAATCGTCGTACCGCAGAAACCCAACAAGAAAAAGATGTCCACAAGCGAGATCATAAGCATCTCCACCGGCATAGCCGCACTGGCCAGCACCATCATAGCACTGATAAACATAGTCAAGTAGAATTGGTTTAGCAAAACTTCATCATGGCAAGACAACAGACAAACATCAACCTGCCCTATGCATTCAAACTCCTCCGAGAAGACAGGAAGAAACTCTTAATCTATGCCTTCATTTTTGGAATCATAGGAGTGATAGTAGCCCTGGGAACCCCCAAAAAATATAAAGCCAGCGTAATGCTGGCACCCGAAGAAAGCGGAGGAGGATTTACCGGCAGTCTGTCCTCTCTTGCTTCTATGGTAGGACTTAACATGAACGTAAACCAGACCGGCGATGCAATATATCCCGAAATATATCCGGAATTGATGAAATCCGTAAGGTTTAATGTAGAACTGCTGCCCATCAAAATCAAAACAAGCAAATCAACGGATACCATACCGTATTACACATACATGGTGTTGCACCAGAAAAGACCGATATTATCATACCCCATACTTTGGATGGCAAAACTGAACGAAATGCTCGTTCCAGACGAAGCAATCACGACAAGAGACTCAGTAAAACATCCGTTTGGAGTAAATCCCTTCTACTTGAACAGGAAACAAGCAAAACTCCTTGAAAACATCTCTAACAATATAGAATGCGATGTAGACAAGAAAACCAGCGTCATCACAATTAAGGTTTCGGCCCAAGACCCTCTGGTTGCGGCAATAATGGCAGACTCCGTGAAAAGCCACCTGCAACAAGCCATCACAGAATACAAGACCCAAAAGGCTAAAAACAATGTGGTCTATATGGAAACCCTGTTCGAAGAAACAAAAGCAGAATATGACACTGCGCGAGTCAATTATGCCAAAGCAGTGGACTCGTACAAGAATCTGTCAAGACAAACATATCAATCCAAACTGGACGATCTGGAAGCCGAAAAAGACCTGAAATATACAATATACCAACAGGTTGTAGAACAACTACAATTGGCAAAATATACACTACAGGAAAGAACACCAGCCTTTACGGTAATCCAAAATGCATCTGTGCCAACACTTCCTTCCGGACGCTCAAGAAAGGCTATCGTGCTAATGTGGGTATTCTTGGGAATATTCATACGCAGTTCGGTCATATTGGTAAAGAACAGAAATCTTTTCATGACAGAAGAAACGGCAGACTAACAACCAGGATTGGACATGTTTTTTTCCACGAATTCATTTCTTGTCAAACATCGCTATCTCTCAACTATCATAGTTTCAATTATTGTTGGAACCATGATATGGCTATGTACACCGCCCAAATATAGTGCTCAAATCACACTAACGGACGAATATAAAGAGATGGATTTGCTGGTGGGCATAAATGAATTGGGAATATACCAACGCGGAGTACAAGAGGTATATCCTGCCGGCATAAACAGTATCAGCGTCTACGGAAAGACATTGCAAACCACCGATTATGCTCGCACGATGAGCAATATCGTCCTGCCAAATGGGCAAACATATGCAGATCACATCTGTGCAGAAGATACCACTGCAGATGTCCTGCAAAACATTCGCTACGCAGTAAAAGAAAAGAACAATACACTGAAAATAGAGTTTTGCGACACAGATCCGATGGTAGCGTATGTCATGCTGAATGCCACAGTCAATTATTTGGACGCTCTACTTACAAAAAAGCAACAGGAGAAACATTCCGTCTCATTAAACAATGAAAGCAGAAAGATTGCACAATACCGGGCAGAGTTAAAAAATGCGACAGAAAGCCTAAACACTTATGCCGATGCTCATATCAAGACAAACAAACCCAGCGCCAAAGACTCTTTGTCCAATTTACAACGCAATGTTATCATAGCCAAAGGGCGTCTGCAGAATGCACAAGTTGAGTACGAAAGGGCAAAATTGCTTTCCAATAAGGATTCGCGCCACTTCCACATTCTTAACCCCAATACCGTACCGACAGGAGATTCTGTGTCATTTTTGGGGTACATTCTTTCATCCCTTATCATAGGCCTTGCCATAACCAGGACCATTGATTTATTCAAAAAACGCAGGCGAAAGGGAGGGATAACCTGGAAACTGCAAAACATTTTCTCTCCGTGGAATGTCACCATCCTGCATTGGGCAGTGGTTATTCTCTTTATACTTTGGGGAGGAGATCTTTTATATCCACTGACAGAAAGATTTTGGTTCAGCATATCAATATGGGTGCCGACCCTGGCAATATCCTCGTTTATAGCATTTCATCTAACATATAACCATACATCACCATCATCGTCGTCTTCTTTGATGACACCAACCTTTACGCCTAATGTCAACACCAGATGGTTTTACATTCTCCTTTTTATTTCCTGTATATTCACACCCATTTGTATTAAAATGGCAATGGAAGTCGTCTCTCAGTTTTCCGGTGAAAACATGATGAACAATATCAGAATACTGGTTACGGAAGGAGAGATAGACTGGGGATTTTTTGCATACTGCTTTGTTATCAACCAAGCACTTTTCATCTGTGCTTTCTGGGCAGGAAGGAAACTGGGCGTCCATACAATGGTCATCACAACAGTATTGATGCTAATGAATGCTTTTGCACTAATGAACAAGAGTAGTCTTCTATTCATTTTTATCATCATTGCTTTTGTTCTTTATGAAAAGCGGAAGATCTCACTTAAAAGTATCCTTGTCTCTGGAGGCGGACTGATAGGTTTGTTCTTCATCTTAACCCTACTCCGAAGTTTCACGGATGGAGAAGGAGAAATAAACAGTGACGACTTGACCTTTATCGACTTTTTTGCCATGTACGTACTCAGTCCACCTGTAGCATATAGTTATATGCCTCCGGATATTGGCATGAAGTTTGGGGCACGCTCTCTAACACTGTTATATCTCGTTTTGGGCAAGATAAATGGAAATTTCCGCGTTGAAAGCATTATACAGGAATTTATGGAAGTCCCCATACCTACCAACCTATACACCATTATGCAACCATTCTACCTTGATTTTGGACAATGGGGAGTGTTTGTTTTTGCCTTATTATATGGCATAGCCTCAGGTTGGTGTTATGCCCAATACAAAAACGGCAATAGTTGGGGATGTGTAGTATATACATACATCCTTGTCAACTTGATTAGTCAATATGGCAGCGAAAGAATACTCCTGTCTCCCATAACAAACATACAATTAGTAATAATCCTGTTCCTGCTTACTCAGACAAAGTTTAAGATATCAATACTTTCCGACAAACATGCATAAGGATAACACTGTCATAGTTGCAATTCCTGTATATAATGAAAATCCCACACAGGAAGAGAAACGCGCTTTCAGAAACAATATACAAATTCTGCGCCAACACCCAATAAGCATCGTTACACATAAGAAATGCAACATAACGATATATGACCAAATAGCAGAGGAAGAAGGTATTGAACTCTTTTATCGCTATTTTGACGAAAGTTACTTCCATTCCATAGAGTCTTATAACGATTTGTGTCTCAGCATAGAATTTTATGAACAATATGCTGATTATGAATATATGCTCATATGCCAATTAGATGTATGGATATTTAGAGACGAGGTCATTGAATGGTGCTCCAAAGGATATGATTACATAGGAGCCCCTATATATTACCCCTATAACGAATCTCACTATACACAAAAATTCCGTGCCATAGGCAACGGAGGCTTTTGCCTGCGACGAATAAAGTATTGCCTGAACATTATAAAGTCCGATCCGCACAAGTTGCTACTTAAACCTATGGCAATATTAAAGATGTACTGGAATTTGTTCTTATACGACGAGACATATAAGAGTTCATGGATTAAACGCTATTCCATCTTGTTCATAGCCATCGCTAAGATTTTTGGATTTAGGAATTCCTTTCATTACTTTGCATCATGCCATCTTAACGAGGACATGCTACTTGGGACATGGGCAGAAAAGTCTTGGCAACACTCTGCGAACTTACCCGATGAAATGACCGCGGCACACTTCTCCATAGAAGTAAACACCGACATGCTACTCAAACGCATGAACGGCAAGTTGCCTATGGGGGTCCATGCCTATAAGAAGTGGAACAATCCGCTGGTACCACTGGATTAAATATGTTATAAAAACAACAACAAACCCGTCATCCATGATAAACTTGATTGTCCAATCAGGACTTGGCAACCAAATGTTTCAGTATGCCTTTGCCCGCCTACTCCAAGAACTTTATGCTCAGGAGGGTATAAGAGAGAACATACAGATGATCAGCCACTTTATCGACAATTATATTGAAGATTCAAGCGAAACCAGGCAATTTGCTTTGAACAACCTACATCTATCTCCGGACACCACAACCATGGAACGCCGCAAGCAGCCAAAGGCCATGCGTCAATTTAAAATACGCACACTATTGGCTTCCGGTATAAGAGAATGTTTTAAATGGCGTATACTCAAGCGTTTCAAAAACTCCGACGAACTAAGCCGGAGAAGGGCTAAGTGGGGAATATATTTCCCCTATGGACCATACCCATACATGAATATACATCTATCCAAGGTAAAGGATAAATTTGTTTTCGGATTCTTCCAGCATTATCGGTACGTATCTGCCATTGACTCCATTCTTAAAAAAGAACTTCTCGTAAAAACTCCAGCATCACCAGCCAACCAAGCGCTACTTTCTGATATAGAAAATACCAATGCTGTTTGTCTACACATTAGACGCGGGGATTATCTAAATCCAAGATGGAAGAACCTGCAGATATGTAACTTCAACTATTATAATGAAGCAATAAACCACATATTGGACCATACAGAGAACCCCGTCTTCTATGTTTTCAGCAACTCACACGAAGACCTTGAATGGATAGAGGAAAATTATAAATTCCATGACCTTAGTGGAAATGGACGCAACATAAACACCGTTTTTGTTGATTTAAACAATCCTGACTACGAAGAACTGCGTCTCATGTATAGTTGCAAACACTTCATCATCAGTAACAGCACCTTTAGTTGGTGGGGGGCCTGGTTAGGTTCTGCGCCAGGAAAAATCGTCATCGCTCCACAACGATGGAATTTAGAGTTCACAAACGACACAAACATCTACGACCCATCATGGCTAAGACTCCCAAAGTAAGCGTAATTACCATCAGTTACAACTCGGCTACAACCATTGGGAAAACAATAGAAAGTGTATTGTCCCAAGACTACCCCAACACAGAATATGTCATTATAGACGGAGGCAGCACTGACTCCACCCTTGATGTTATCTCAAGATACAAAGGCATTGCAAAGGTCATCTCCGAACCAGACAATGGCATTTCTGATGCGTTCAACAAGGGAATACATAACTCCACTGGAGACCTTATCGTATTCATCAATAGCGATGACGAACTTTTACCGGGCGCAATTTCAAAAGTGGCAGAACAATACTGCGGCAAAGCGGACATATATTGCTGCAATGTCATAATGCGAGACATTGAAACCGGATTCTCATGTCGTGAAAAACCCAGTACCGATTTCCCCATAATGCCATTCTTCCGTCATTGTGCACATCAGGGAATGTTCGCTACCCGTTCCTGCTATGAAAAATATGGCGTCTATGACACTAATGTCCGTTGGCCCATGGATTTGGAATTTCTCATGCGTGCTTACCGTATGGGAGCCAAATGGAAGTATCTGGACATCGACGCTGCCATATTCAACAGCGGCGGTGTTACGTATTCCGTCCCCATCTATAAGAAGAAAAATGACTACTTGTATATCGTACGCAAGAATGGAGGCAATGCAATACAAGGGTGGACGTTTTTCCTGTCTATAGTCAGCACCAACATTGCAAAGAAATTCTTGAATATCTTTGCAAAGAATTTGGGGCAACGACTTCGATACAAACAAGCCAGCGATAAAACCTAAGGGCAGGACCGCCTTCCAACTACAAGCCTACGCATCATATGATAAATGGGTTTTAACCAAGATAAATGCAACTTCAGGACCGGCCAAAACAACTCTTTCCTTAATGCCTTACGAACCGAACGCACATAACCATATTTAGGATAATAACGGGAAAAAAGCGCCACACTATGGTGTAATTCCGTAGGTTTAAGCAAAGAGTATGGATATGCACATCTTTCTTTGTAAGTACGCTCATAAAAGGCAAGTTGCCTGCAGTTAGCCTTTAGCAAAGATATCATATCCGCACCCTTGGAAGTATTTACTGAAACGAAACTTACATTCTCCTTTTCATATTCAAAAGGTATAGACTTGCCCAATCCTATAAAATCGCCTATAGTAATGTCGCCTATTCGTTCTGTCTTGGCATAATCACACTGAAAACAATTAGGACGTAATGTGGTTCCATACATAAAACCCGCGAAATATGGTTGAGCACCAGAATGACAAGAATATTCCTTTCGTTCTCCATTCCACAATGACAGCACAAAGTTATATCCATCATTGCCTCTAAAACGCACATCAGAAATATTTTTTATCTTGTACTTACTCTTCAAATAGTTTATCTCCTCTATGAAGTATCGCGTAGGACATACTCCATGACACAGCAAATCCACTGTCAGGAGATTAGGATATTCTTTAGTTAGATATTGTTTTAATCCTGAAACCTGACAAGGAGTTCCGATAAATGTCACATACTGTCCTTTATTCAGTAATTCTCGTATGCGATGCATCGTGTTATCTCCGACAATGCTTTGAACATACTTACTGCCTTTTATATATTCTAACTTATCGACATTGGTGATTTCTGCAAATCTCGGAATCAGGGAATCATCGTATAATGTGGCGAAAACATATCCATTCCGCTTCGTTATTGTATAAACAGCAATCAAGAACCCCATTCCGCTCGTAGCACAGTTGGAGATTTCCTGTTTGTCTTTATTTATAACAGCATAACAAATTTGAGGCTCAGATTTTGAAACAATATTATTAACAGGACATGAACGAACACATGCATTACATTGCTTGCATTTAGTCTCGTCAATACATGGATAGAGAATTCCAAATTCATCCTCCTGCATTGTTATACAAGCATGCCTACATGAATTTACACAAGCATAGCATCCCGTACATTTTTCCTTCTTACAAATCTCCATTATAATCTATTCTTTTTTCTCAAACGGAAAATACCTAATAACATCTTTGATATTTACAATACCTGTAAACTGTAACGCCACGGCATACATAACAAACCAGACTCCTACCTTTAGGACACAGGAAACAATCGCCTCATAACGGTTGGAATAGGTAAATATTTCTGGCACTACCTTTTCAGAAACCAAACATAAAAACATTGCGAAAAAGGCAAGCAGCGTTGGAAAAATAAAACCTTTAAACATGCGCATACTCGGCAAATGTACCACTTGCTTGTAATAATAGAAATAGTATTGTGATACTATAATTATCACATAAACCAAATAACTGATAATGGCCGCACCTACACCGATTTGTCCCAATAAAGATATATTAAGAACGATGGAGATGAAACATGCCAAGAAGGTGATCACTATCAGAGGTTTGGTTCTGCCATATGCCAATATGATAGCATTGCCAGGGGTTGTGTGTATTTGAAGAATAACCGTCATACACCAAATAGACAACCAAACTGACAAATACTCATATCCGCTACCTATGTAGGCATAAATAACGTCCGATGCACACAGGATGAATGGCACACAGATAAAATTGGTCAAAATACTTGTCCGCAACGTCCATTTACTTGCGAAGGAACACAACTCCTTTGTGTCGTTTTTTGCAACAAGAGAAGAAGTCTTGGGGAGAAAAATGCTTGAGAACATTCCGCACAAGACAATAAGAAAAGAGGGAATCAACTCTACTACCCTAAAGTCTGCTACCATAAGTTCTCCCTTCTCTGCAAACATACTGATAACAATAGGGCGGGATTGAACTGCAGTAACCTGTAAAATAGTCAATGCAAAAATGGATATGCTATAATAAAGAACTTTTTTGAGATCGGAAAAATAAAAAGCAGGAACAATACTACGCAGATATGAATTTGCAATACACTTATAGGCATACGGGAACACTGGCAGCGCAACAATCAAAGAATACAGGAAAAAATATGTAATAACAGATATGTGGCATCTGACAACAGCAAATAATAGCAGAAACTTTAACCCTACCTGTAAGCACTGAATCTTCATGGCATAAGATAGCAGTTCATTTGCCACAAGCAATTGATAAAACACCGTCCCCAACCAATTCAACACACAGAATCCTGCCAATATCAGAAAGCAAGAATTAAGAAGAGGGACTAAATCAGAAGATACTGAGAAAATATGCTCACCAGATATAAACAATCCGAATAGCAGAAGTATGTTTATTATAGAGATAAACAAGTAAAACGTAATATTTGTTCTTGTCACTCTTTCTATCAACTCAAATTTACCTTCTGATTTCCATTGCGAATAGTATTTTACAGCACCTACATTCATTCCTAAATCCAATACGTACATATATGCATTACAAGCCATGGCTATTGAAATAATGCCATACTCAGCCTTACCAAATACATCCAAAAATATAGGTATTGAAACAAAACCCAGTATCGCATTTAATATTTTTGATACCGTGCTCCAAAAAAAAGAAGACAGATAATAATTACCCTTTGCCAACATGACATCATCAATTCATAATATTAGCAACAATATACTGCTCTGATTCTTTTCTCGCTTGTTTGAGCCTATTTTGAACGGCCGTGTAATCAATCGCACAATGAGCGTTGCACAGATCAAATCTATCCTGCAACCCATAAAATTCCAAAAGATCAACTATTCGAGAGTTTTGAGAAGTCTGGTCGTCATCAGAGAAACGTTTGAATTCTACAAACTGCTTAGACAATATTATAGACAAGGCTGTAGCATGGAAAGAATCCGTACAGACCATAGTTGCCCCCTCAATAAGTCGGACAAACTCTTTTGGTCCAGCTGCGAAATCATAAATTGCCTCTCCATAGTAAGCCTCCTTATTCTCGTCAGAAGGAATAATAACACATTCGCAACCTGGAATAGATGCCTGCAATAATCCCAACTGTTTTTGATACTCTGGATTGTTGCCGATAAAATAACATAATATATACTTTTTCGGAAGTATGTAATCAAATTCCGCCTCGGCTGCCAAGCGACTCCAGTCCTGCTCTGACAACAGAAATGTAGGATCAACGACATGCTGGACTTTATTTTCTTCTAATAACTCATTCAAATATGGAACCAGGCTCTGCTCCCTTACGGAAATACTACTATATTTTTTTAAATGATAGGCAACGATATCCCTATACTTTTCGGGAATTTGGCCTGTTCCGATACTTGATGCGTAAGAAACTCGTTTTTTGTTTTTCACGAAGTCCAAAAACATAAAAGGAGAGTATTCATGCGATACGTTCCAAATTTGATCACTTCCGGATACAAAGACATCTATACTCTGCATTATTTTTTTTTCGGCACATGAAGTCAGAGCTCTCCGTATTTTGTATTTCTCAATGTGGAATTTATAAAGTTTCCTGCCCTTGGAGGTGAACGCATAGTGTAGGAAGGAATGGAATCTATAATAGTTCACGCAAGTTCTAATCCAATCTATTATGCCAAGAGAACAAAAACTTGAATAGTGTGAAAGATATATCACTTCACAACCCATCATTTCAAGTTTCTGATATAACGCATATGACTGTAAACTTGTTCCAAAATTCCCATAACCCAACCAAGTGACCAAAGCCACCTTTTTTCGCTTACCTATAGATTCACCGCTCATATGAACAAAACTGTAAAAAAAGAACTAACAAAGCATCTTCTTCCCCCATCAGTGCTCCGTAACATAGTTTTTGAGTTTCTCTTCCCATCCATAATGATTGTTGACCAAATCATAACCTGCCTGAGCAATAGCGTTGCGTTCAGATGGATGAGTCATCAAACGTATACAAGAGTCTGCTATTGATGCTGCTTCATCACGAATGATGCAGTTCCTATCATCTTCCAGTTCTGGAATTGCTCGCGAGATCAGTGTTGTCAAGACAACAGGCAAACCACACCCCATTGCCACTAACACTTTGTTCTGAATACCTGCCGCAACACGTACCGGAGCAACTGCCACTGCCGCATCACATATCGTATCGGGCAAATCATCGACAAAACCAGTTACTATAATATTATTACAAGCAAGATCGATTATATGTGGTGGCGGTTGTGCCCCTACGATACAAAACTTTGCCTTAGGAATCCTTTTAAGAATACGGGGAAATATATCCTGTACAAAAGAGAGTACAGCATCCTGGTTTTGCAACGTACGCATATTCCCCACAAATACTATCTTGTTAGGGTCGTATTCCTTTTTGACAGAAGGCAGAACATCAACGCCATTAGTATGCACCACCAAACTTGACTTGTGATTAGATATAGTACGAAGGTACTCTGCGTCTGCCTCTGATACCAGCACATTAACAGGGAAATACATCATTGCATACTGCTCTGCCCTGCGTATCAGATGCCTTTCTATTGCATACACATGTCTCAAGAAACCGCTCCCCTTGCTCCCTGAACTAAGAGAATAAGTCTTTGACAGTGCATCTGTCATCTCAATAATAGAACGATCATGCAGTTGCAACTCATCTAAATAGGGCATCATTCGCAGCAGATGTGCAATGAACAAATCCGGTTTCTCTTTCTCAATGACATGTCTTAGCACACGTTTATATCTGCCGGAATAATAATATCCGCATTGCATGGCTCGTCCCGACAACAAATGAAGCAAAGATTGCCATAAACCATACAACTTCCCACGATGAACTGCATAGACCTTATCATAAATACGCTCTGCCTCGAATATTTGTGGCGACCCATCTTCTTCAAATGTAACCAAAACCAACTGGTATCCCTCACGTTTCAGTTGACGTGCGATATTGTTAATTCTCAGAACATCACCTCCATTCTCCGGAACAGGGAAGCGTGGGGTGAGTATGCATATCTTTTGGGCGGACAACGCATTTTGCTGGAAACGTTCCTGAATATTGTCCAAAAGAGCAACCTTGCTTCTAAATTTCCTAACATTGTGCTTCAGCCACCCAATCAATATGGAATAGGCCAAAATATCTGACATCACAATCCATGTTAACGTACATCCAACAGATGCCATCAAAATATTCGCAAAGAAGAAAAAGAGTACAATACACAACATGGAAAGAAGAGCCAAACGCCCAAAAACTCCTGCTTGTGTTAAAAGATGGTGAATATGGCGTCGGTCGCAAGAAAAAGGATAGTCACCATGCAAGATGCGTTCCATAAGGACACGGGCAAAATCAAAACAAGGGACGAACAGCAAAGATATACATATGAGCATACGCTCCTGAGAGGAGAAGGAACTTGCTTCTTCTGCAATGATGAATTTCAGAACCAGATATGCCAATGAGAATCCCAATGTCAGAGAACCACTATTGCCCATTTCTATCTTACTCTTACCTGTATGACTACCGAATACACTATGAAAGAAGAACACGATCAAGGCACCAACCATCGAGGCTGCTATGAGACAATATACCATATTCTCAGAATCATAGAAGCACAAACCGAAACATATCATGCACAATATGGCATACAACGAAAGAAATCCGTCAAATCCGTCAAAAGCATTAACGGCATTGACAATTACCATGACAACGAGCACAGTAAATGGATATGCCAACCAAAACGGCATGATTCCAATGTCCATAAAACCAGACAGATCCATAAACACCAAACCACACAGAGGAAGAGTAACTGCGGCCAACATCTGGACAGACATACGAACCATGAATGGAAGTCCGTAGAAATCCTTTAATAGTCCTACAATATACACCGACATCACACCACAGCCCAATAGCAAAGTAGACGTCTTTATGCTGTGTGCCACGTTTTCTCCTTTGCTCATCAACACCATTGAACAGCAAAGAGCAACTATTACGCCAGGAATCAAAACAACACCACCAAAGCGAATGGACTTAGATGATTGCTCTTCCATCCGCAAACCCAAAATGGAACGTCCATTATAGTATACGTGTTTAAATACCCATGAATATGACACAATTGCCATCACTGCAGAGATAGCGAAGGCCAGGAATATATACATAAGGTCTGTTGTTATCATCGTTATCATGTTACCTGCCACTAAATAGGTCATTTTATAGATAACGCGATTAGTCAAGTTTTATTATAAAAACCATAAAAAACTTAGTATGTTAATACTTCCTGAAAGTCAGTTGACCAGTCTGCGAACTGGACAAAACAAGTTTGCCGGCAGACAAATACTCTATTTTCATTATTCCATCAGATGGGACTCCGTATCTTGACAAAATATCCATGGGTAGAATCTTGTCGTGCCCGTTTCCCTCGTACTGAATAGGGGAATAAATACGTATGGAAGTGCCAGTATATTCATATAATGAACGTTGTTGCCCTGACGAAATGGACAATCGCTGAAACATCATCATCTGCAACTGAAAACTATAGTATATCTGCATTTCATTGTTTCCAATAACCTCACCAGTGGGTGAAAGCCACTCTGTCATCTGCCACTGACCATCAAGATGCCCATTGTAATCCATCTTATCGCAAGAAAAGAAAAACAGCGGCATCAAAGCAACAATTATTATATTATGAATAAATTTTGTATACGACATCTCAACGAGTTTTACAGATTTTACCACTGGGTTCGATTCAACCACCCATTAAATTTTACTGTTAGCATTGCTCCATTAGATGTTCCCAAAAGGTTTCCATCATTATGACCATATGATGCAGACAGAGATAACCCAGGTGCCCAAATTGGAGTATATGTTGCTTCAAGCAGGAGATAGTTTGCAGAACAAGGGTCAATGACGGGTTGATTGTATGTTCCCAAACTATATTGATGAGTGTACATGACCTTCCATGCCCACTCCCGAGAAGGATTGCCTGCAAGTCCCAAATGATGCACTCGTACCCTATTGTGACATGGATATAAACTTCCTTGAGAAGAGAAATATTTGTTATATATAGGAGAGAGAAGCATTGGATTGCCCAAAGAAAAACCTCCCATCTGCCAAGCACCATATACATGGTTTCTGTAATAATCGTCAAGTCCACTTATCTGTAGAGGATATTCTACTGTTTTATCATGATAAATGGGACCAGACTGATGCATGGTAGTATTGTATTCATAAAGGGCTGTAGTGAGGTATGGATTTTTGGACAAGTTCAGTTCAACTCCCAACAACATATCCTTCCAACCATATTGAAAGAACATTTGGCTATGGTCTTCAAAGAAGTGTTCCATATAAATACCGATATTCCATTCCTTCTTTATCCAATCAAACCTCAAATGCCATGAACCAAGTTGGTTTCCTACAGCATTAGTGTAACTCTCGTCATTTACGTCGCCACCACTCGGGAAAAATGCATTCCAAACATTACCTCCCAATTTAATCTCCTCGGATAGCAATCCACCGGCATATCGTTGTACATTAAACCCAGTACCACCAAATTGACAGGCCATTTCCAAACCTCCCGTCACCTCTAACGGAAACAGTTCCCTATTGCCTAATCTAATGAACAACGCCTTTGAATGGAACATACTGCCCTTTGTATATATGTTGTCCGTCCCTGCGTTAAACTTTTTCTGCCATCCGGCATCCGTGTACCATCCGTATGCAATATGTGCCTTGAACGAGAATATTCCCTTTGTACCAGGTATTGCCCAGAAATCGGGCATCTCCAATCTTACCTGTGGCAGCGGACGGGCATTCATGCCAAGAGTCATGCCACCTGTAGACAAATAGGGATTCTTAAGTTCCGATGGACGTTCCTTTTGTCCAAGACTTAAACGCAACATCTTCCACTCTATGTCGGCATAAGCCTGCTGGATACAGAAATAGCCGTTTTCACTGTTTATTGGAGAGGCCAGATCTACTCCATAACCCATACGCCAAAACCAAATAGAGTCTGTTTCTACCGTACGCCATAACGCCACACGCGCCAGACCACTGAAGTTTTCCGTCGTTCCCAATCCGTAACGATTGTTAGTAAACCAGAACGGGGCATTGTCGCCACCACCTGCCGTACCTTGTGCCGTAACTGAATACTGCACATTCTCGCCCAAACGAGATAACTGGGCGTTGGCGTTGACAAAAAACAAAGACAATAATATATATATAAGGTATCTCCTCATAACTATAAACTATTTCATAACAACAATACGCTTTACCACAGTCCGCTTTGCGTCACCCGTGTTACATACAATATGATATACTCCACTGGCGACACGTTCTCCCTGCATATTGCAACAATTCCAGCGTACACTGCCACCTATGCTTTTTGTTCCCCACACGGCATGCCCTGATGAACCTAATATTTTAACCTCAGCTCCATCTGTAAGACCTTGGATAGTTAACGTTGCATCAGTTCCGGGCTTGACAGGATTGGGATACACATGAATAGTTTCCTCCAACAATTCCTCCTCCGGAGTCGTGACATGTTCATCGTAACTGCAAAGTCCTGCATCAGTACCGAACATCACCCTACCACTACCAGGATGTATAGCAATGCTATATACGTAATCTGACAACAATGGGGAATTTGCTCTCGTAAAATGATGCAAGGTTTCCTGTCCGTCATGACTGACCAAATACACCCCGTCACTCTGCGTCCCGACCCATTTACGATTTGAAGGGTCAACGGCGATACACGTAATATCGACTCCTGCCAACAAATAATCCGCCAGACCGCTTCCGTCATCGCGATTGCGCTTTATCTGATGAAAACGAAAATCGGAGTCAAACCAATCCTGCGGACTTGTAATGACAAACAGTCCCTCGTTGGTACCACACCAAATCTGATTGTCATGATCCTCAGCCATACAGTAGAATTGGGTTGGGATGACTGTAGTTCCATCCTGATTGGTTATACTACGCCGCAACAAAGTCCTATCATCGTCAACGAAATTCAGTGTTCCGTTAGTATCAAATCCAAAGAAACCGCGTTTCCCACCCTCGTATGTAACCATGAAATTTATGCCACATGATGCAAAAAGATACTGATGCACCATCTCCGTTTCTGCAATCTCCGGATAGAAAAGGGACACCCACTTGCCATTGGGGCGCATGATGCGCACGATGGTATCCGTCTGCTGGTTCGCCATCCATAAGTTACCATTAGAATCATATTGCAGAGCAGTACATGTACAGTAATTCCACGGAGACGGGGTTTCTACCGCAATACATTGAAGAGGGGAATTTTCATAATTATATAACCCCACAAACCTTACAGCGCCATCTTCATCCATACGGTATTCATGCAAACCGTTACGATAGACTGCGCCATAAAAATGACTGTCATCAGCGGGGTCTTGCACGAGAGCCACGGCATTATTATGAGAGAGATTTGGAAACTCACTCTTTGGACCATTTTCATCAAAAATAGTCCAAAGGGGTTGCATACCATCATACTCCATAAACATAAAAGTCACAGGATAATACGTACCCAACATCGTATTTATTCCACCGGCCGCCAACAATCTGTCACCAACATAGTTTATGCGGTAAAACAAGTCTCTCCTCGGAGAGTTTACCGAGAATAAGCCTGTTGTTGAAACCTGTGAAAAGACAGATTTCTCTTCATCGAATTTATAAGAAACCAGACCATGTCCCTTATCACAAACATATAATTCATCAGAGACAAAAACAAAGTCATTCCATTGGTACTTTTGCTGTACTATCTTTGGTCTCTGCGGCGAAGACTTATCGAACAGGGCTATCCAAGAACCGGCATCGGTACATAAAAGATACTTTGCAAATGCATCAAGCCTTCTAAAATAATACGAAGTCGCGACAATGTCCACCCCGGAATCCGTAGGGATTAAGTAATGCAACCGATTGTTTGCCAATGCGTACATTTGACCGGCAAATGCAACCATGCAATTAAAGTCAGCAGCAGCAAGTTTGTGCCATGAATTCCTATCGTGCATCCTCGACACTGATTCTACATGAAAAAAACCATCACTCCTCGCAACATATGTTTTCCCACCTACAACCTGTATCGAACTGACAGAAGTTCCGACCTTGTATGTCTCCAAAACTACCTCATTCTCTGTATCCAATTCAATGATGCCAAAGTCCACACAAATGTATGCCTTCTTCCCAATATTTGTAATGCTATTTATGCTTTCTGCAAGAACAGATGCATCCATGAGCGCTGTTACATTTACAACCTCATCGTCATCTCCCAATAAATCAATGTTACCGGTAGTGTAAACTATCAGCAGGCGATCCGTTGCCTCATTATAGGATATCTTCGCTATTTCCTTGTCACTCAGTTCATGCAGACAATCATACGTCTTCACGCTGCCGTCCTCAACATCGTAACGCACAAGATTACCTGTGTTAGAATCTTTTGTCCCGCTTCCCTTCATAACGCAATACAGATAATTACCTGCAGCCTCAACCTGCATCGCCTCTGTATAAGCAGGGTACACCTGCCACCCCTCGTTTTGCGCATACAAGGAGAAGCAGGTGCAGAAGAATAGAATCGAAAGTATTTTCCTCAGTTCCATATCAATCCTCAACACGGAACTGCTGGTCACCATCGCCCTGTCCATATGTTCCGTACATTCCATAGTAACCGTATTTCTTATATCCTGACGAATATCCATATTGACGCTTTTCAAAGTCAACGGAATTGATAACTATGTTGCAATTTGGCAATTTATGATTGACATGGATGTCGTTGATCAGTTCGAATGTTGACTTGGGAGTGTACTTCGCACGGGTAACAAATATCGTAACATTTGCAAGATGTCCTACTGCCAACGTGTCAGCTACAAGTCCTACAGGAGGAGTATCAAGTATTACATAGTCGTACTTGGAGGCAAGGTAATCAATTGCAGATTTCAACAATGGTCCGCTAAGCAACTCTGCAGGATTTGGGGGTATGACTCCCGCGGGGAGAACGTCCATGTTCTCATTTATGCCAGAAGGAATAATCTGTTTCTCCAACAATTCAAAGTCCGCATCGTTGCCACACAAGAAATTAACGATTCCCTGCTTGCCCTTCTTCAATTTGAATAGATTTACCAAACGTGGCTTGCGTACATCCAGGCCGACGATTATCACCTTCTTGCCCATCAATGCAAGCGACATTGCCAGATTCGAAGCGACGAACGTCTTGCCTTCTCCGGGGACACATGACGTAAACATAACAACTCGCTCGCCTGGTTTCAGAACAAAGTTCATGTTGGTCCTCAGTCCGCGGAAGGCCTCCTCCATCATATTATTCCTGTTCTCACGTACCACTATCGTACGGTCTTTCTCTGCCATGCCCCTTGCCAAGGGGATGTCTGCCAGTATAGGCAGTTTTGTCAACAGTTCCACCTCATCACGAGACTCAACCTTGGTACGCAACAGATTGAGGCCAAGCAGAATGCCCATAGGGATACAAACCCCAAGCAAAAAGGCACCGCCCAGAACCATATTGCTCTTGGGACTCACCTTTCCAAGTACATAAGGTTCTTCTATGATACGCGCCTTGGCCGCAGTACTGTAGAGTTGGATGTAGTTTTCCTCCCGTTTTTGCAACAGGGTCAGATAAAGTTCGGACTGCAACGACTGGCGGCGTGTTATGTTTGTCAGGACACGTTCCTGGGTTGGTGTCTTCAAAATACGTCCGGAATACAATTCGTATTGCTGGGCAATACTGTTTTTCTGGGTCTCCATGTTGTCATAGATGTTCTTCATGTTCTGACGTATCGTAGGCCACATGTCCGACAGTTGATGGGTCATCTGCACTACCATAGGATTGTCCTCTCCGCTTCCCTTAAGGTAACGGTTGCGGTTCAGCACCATCTCGTTAAACTTGGTTATAGTAGTAACCAAAGGTGTTATCATTGCCGTGTTGCCCAAACCAAGATTTACAGGTATTATCTGAAGGTAATTGTCTGGAGAATCCATATAATCCATCAATGACTTCAACAATGACAGTTGCGTCTGCAGACTTACCAGTTCCTTTCTGTAATCTGTTGTCTTCTGCAATGCCGTCGTTGCGTCGTTCGACAGGTTTATCAGTTCGTTGGTCTTCTTGTAAGTCTCCATGCTTCCCTCCGTTTCATCCAGTTCCTCACGGATACTGTTCAGGCGTTCGGAGATGAATTCTTCTGTTTTGCGTGCCACTTCATTCTTATCCTCGTTAGCATCTTCGTTGTAGCAGTCCAACAGTTCGTTCAGATAATCCAATGCCCTGTCTCTTTTTGTATCAACCAGACTGACATTGGCCACCGTAGTGGTCTTTGACGTGGAGGCCGCATTCAGCCTGCCCTTAGAGTACATACGCCCAACCATCTTGGGAGGATATATGGTCACCATCAGTTTATGGCCGTCATTCCATGCTTCACTCACCGGATCGGCTTTAACGGTATCCTGTTTCAACAGTATATTAGACTGGAGCAAAAGCATGCCGGCAGGAGACTCGAGATTGGCTGGCAATTGCGTCACGACCCGGGTATAGGTCACCAATTCGGGGTCTTCCGGATCAAAGCACCCTTCCACCTTCACCCCTTCCTTGCTCTTTGTCAGAATCAACGGAACCGGCTTCTTTATATTCTCCAGACAACTTTCCTCAAGGTCGACTGCGACAGGACTGTTCCGATAAAGTTCAGTATCCACCACACTTCCCTCCATCGAGTATGTTACGTATAGTTTAAGTCTCTTCACCACCCTTGTAGCCACGGTCGCACTGGTCAGGATTTCCAGTTCGTTGTCAAATCCGTTTGAACTTGAGAGCAGGCCCATCTCGTCCAAGCCCATACCGGAGAAGGAACGTTTGTTCTGCTCGGAATCCTTTATCAGCACCTTCATGGATACAGAATAGACCGGAGCCTTGTATCTGAGGTAAACCACAGCAAAACAAAGACAGACAATCACTGACAATAGCACCCAATACCAATTCTGGTAGAACAATGTCCAGATTGATTTAAGACTAAAAAGTCCGTTCCCTTCTTCTTCCTTCTGAAGGAAATCCTTTTCGTTGAATTCTGCCATAAAAATCTTATTATTTTGTATAAACTTTATTGCACACAATGATTTTAGGTAGCAAAAATACATTATTTCCTTCTAATTTCCATACGTAAAAGCAAAAAACTTGCACTCTCCGACAAAAATAGCGCTCTTGTCCCTCATTATTAAAATAAATATGTATCTTTGCCGAAGACAATCTATGCCCTGCCATGAAACGGGCATTGCCCTACCATGTATTTGATCTATTTTTTAGACATAATCATTTTGAATGCGTGCTGCATCACCATTGCCTATTCGTTTCTTCAGAAAATGGACTGGCTGTGGGGGATGTTGGCATTTAACAATGTGGCCGTCATTGCATTGAGGCAATGGATTTACCGCATTATGGGCACAAACTGGCTGGCAAGCCCTTTGAACCGCACACTCAAAAGACTTGCAGACATCGTCTGCTCGCTTTTCTTCCTCCTGACGGCCTTTCCAGTCATTCTTATTGTCCATCTCATATATCACCACTGTTCAAAGGAGTACAGATCAGACGCAACACTCGGTTTTCACGACGTGCAGACAACCAACGGTCTCATTTTCTCCGCAGCCGTCATCAAACCCCAGATTATCAAAGGCAGCACCGTCCTCAACCATACTCCGATAGTCTTTAACATTCTCGCAGGAACCATTTCCATGTGGGACATCCCATCCTTGGAATTCACGGACTGGTCCTGCGACACAGAAGAAACATCCAAACAGCAAGAAAAACATACACCTGAAGGAACAGCCGCGGAAGAAGACCAGCCCGGGGATACATGCCCCGCAGAGGACTGCGGCAATCAACCGGCCCAGGAACCAACCCTTTTTGACAACCAACAAGAAAACGATGAACATACTAAAGAAACTCTTCCATAAGAAGCAACAGGACAACATTGGAGGCATCGAGGATTTCATGCTCCTCATAAGAGTCTATTTCCAGGCATCCATTGCCTCACAAACAGGAATAAACAACATTGCGGCACTGCCGGATCTAAGGGTATTCAAGCAGACCTATCACGTAGCGGCACAGAACAACAAGTTGGGACCTGGTGAAAAGAAACTTTGCAAGAAGATGCTGCAAAGCATTTACGGCATCAGCGACGGTTTCTTCAAAGAAATAGAGGACAGCATAAAGAAGAAGTGCCACAAACCGCAGGACATACAGCCATATCTGCTGAAGTTCCAGGGATTCAGTCAGGAAATCATGATGCTTATGGGCAATCTCATGCAGTGGAAATTCCGTCTCCCCCTGTTCTTCCGCAAAGCCATGCATGCAATGGTAGAGAAACAAGTTCACGAAATACTGACACGCGACACATGGAAAGACGAGGCTGTCAGGCGTGCATGCATAAGTGTAAGGAAATACCAGGCATATCTGTCTTATAGCGAATCATGGATGACTGAATACGTACATACAGTCATAATGCTAGCCAAAAAAGAAAAAAGTCCTCAAAACAAATAAAGCAGATGGAGCACGACATCACATCCATAGTAACAAGGCTTGAAACACGCACGCGGCAATTGATGTTCCAATACAGCACACTGAAGCAGGCGCTGGCAGAAACCGAGCAGAAACTCGCAGAAGAGAAGCGGCATTGCGCCATGCTGAAAGAGGAGAACACGGCTCTTGAGGAAAAGTATGCCAGACTGAAAATGGCACGCCTTATTGATATGGCTGATGATGATGACCTGAGAACCTGCCGAAAACGCATCAACAAGATGATAGCGTCTGTGGACAAGTGCCTGGCAACATTGAAAATACAGTAACTCATGGAAGACAAGCAGAAAATAAATATACGCTTCGGTTCTTGGGACCTGCCCATGACCGTTTTGCGCAAGGACGAGCACATCTACAGGAATGCCGAAGCACTGATGAAGGAAAGATATGCCTTCTATACCCGCAACTACAAAGGTCTTGCCACGGAACGATATATGATCATGTGCATGCTGGACATCGCCGTCAGACTGGAACACACCAAGGAAAGAGCAAACAACACAGAACTCCTCGAGAAATTAGCGCCATTGGCAGACGAACTGGAGAAACTGCTGGACAAGAAATAACATCATACATAATACAAACCATAAACAACCAAACACTAAATCACAATGACCGAGATAATTATTGGAATAGTATGCGGATTGTCCACCGTACTGATATGGTGGGGCATCTGGTACTTTGTAGTAGTGCCCCAGAAACAGAAGAAGATGGAGGCCGAAGCCATCAAGGAGGCGGAAATCGAAAAACAGAAGAAACTCCTTGAGATAAAGGAGAAGTTCCTTTCCAAGAAGAACGAATTGGACAAAGAGATACACCAGCGCAACCAACAGTTACAACAGGCGGAAAACCGCAACAAGCAACGCGAAATGAGCCTGAACCAACGTCAGGACGAACTTAACCGCCGCAAGCAGGAAACGGAATCCATGCGCAACCGTCTGGAAAACCAGCAACTGCTGCTTGAGAAAAAGGAGGAGGAACTGGACATCCGCCAGTCCGACCTTATAAACAAGGAACGCACGAAACTCGAGGAACTGTCCGGGTTGTCTTCCGAAGAAGCCAGGCAGCAACTCATAGATTCCTTGAAAGATGAGGCGAGGACCAACGCACAGGCCTACATCAACGAGATAATGGACGAGGCAAAGATAAATGCCAACAAGGAAGCGAAACGCATCATCATACAAAGCATACAGCGTGTTGCAACGGAAACCGCCGTTGAAAACAGCGTTACGGTCTTCCACATAGACAACGACGAAGTAAAGGGTAGAGTCATCGGACGTGAGGGCCGCAACATCCGTGCTCTGGAAAATGCCACCGGTGTGGAAATAGTCGTCGACGACACACCAGAGGCCATCGTCATCAGCGCATTCGACCCTGTACGCCGTGAAATCTGCCGCCTGGCCTTGCACCAACTTGTTTCAGACGGCAGGATACACCCTGCACGCATCGAAGAGGTAGTGGCAAAGGTGAAAAAGCAGGTGGAAGAAGAAATAATGGAAACCGGCAAACGTACGACAATAGACCTTGGCATACACGGCCTGCACCCCGAACTGGTGCGTATAATAGGCAAGATGAAATACCGCAGTTCCTATGGACAGAATCTGCTCCAGCATGCCAGGGAAACGGCCAACCTCTGTGCCGTGATGGCAAGCGAACTTGGGTTGAACCCCAAAAAGGCAAAGCGTGCCGGACTGCTTCACGACATCGGCAAGGTGCCCGACGAGGAACCTGAGATGCCACACGCACTGTATGGTGCCAAACTGGCAGAGAAATACAAGGAGAAACCGGACATCTGCAACGCCATAGGAGCACACCACGAAGAAACGGAGATGACTTCGCTCATCGCCCCCATTGTCCAGGTTTGCGATGCCATCAGCGGAGCACGCCCCGGAGCACGCAGGGAAATCGTGGAAGCATACATAAAGAGGTTGAAGGACCTGGAGGATATCGCCATGTCCTATCCCGGTGTCAACAAGACATACGCCATACAGGCTGGCCGCGAATTGCGAGTAATCGTAGGCGCAGACAAGATAGACGACAAGCAGACGGAAAAACTGTCTGGCGAAATCGCACTCCGCATACAAAACGAGATGACCTATCCCGGACAGGTAAAAATAACCGTTATACGCGAGACACGCTCCGTAGCATACGCCAAGTAGCCATGACCATTGCCGTAGACTTTGACGGTACTATCGTCACCCACGAATACCCCGCCATAGGAAAGGAGATACCTTTTGCCACAGAAACTTTGAAAATGTTGGCAGCCGAAGGGCACAACCTCATCCTGTGGAGCGTGCGCGAAGGGCAGTTGCTGGAGGATGCCGTAAACTGGTGCCGCCAGCGCGGAGTGGATTTCTATGCCGTCAACAAGGACTTCCCTGAAGAAGACACCGGCAAGAACAGAAGATACTCACGCAAGATAAAGGCAGACATCTGGATTGACGACCGCAACGTGGGCGGACTGCCGGACTGGGGAACCATCTACCGCATCATCTCGGAGAAGAAGACATACGAGGAAGTCATGGCGGAATACGGAATACCCGTAAGGGAAGAGAAAAGGTCCAAGCACCGGTGGTGGCCGTTCTGACGGACACGGTTAAGCCAATTTGTCACCAACAATACTACAAAACAATTATAGATAAAACAAATACTATGAAAAGAGGAAACCTATTACTCGGTTGTTTGCTTATCCTTATGGCAGGCATAGTCTCTACAAGTTGTGTCAGCAAGAAGAAACTCGTGTACTTCCAGGGTGCCGACACACTGTACAACCATGCACAGAAAATCGCCCAGCAATACGAAATGCGTCTCAAACCCGCCGACCAGATAATGGTGAAGATAACAACTGCGGGCCCCGCACCGGAACTGTTGCAGGTGTTTGCCCGAGACGTAACGATGGGTACGTTAGGCACGAACCAGAACATGACCCAAAGCGGCACTCTTTCCAACGCCTACGGATATACCGTCACCAACAACGGCTACGTCATCCTTCCGGCGGTGGGACGCGTTTACGTAAACGGCATGACCTGTGAAGAGGCGGCACGCGCAATAGAAGACGAAGTGGTAAAGCAGAAACTGATAAGCGTACCCGAAGTGACAGTACGCCTTCTCAATGCACGTGTCACGGTGGTAGGTGCGGTCAAAAGTCCACGCAGCGTAAGCCTTACCAGCGAACGTAATACCGTCATTGACGTCCTGGCCCAATGTGGCGACCTCGACGTCACTTCCATGAGAGAAAACATACGACTGTTCCGCGAAACAAACGGAGAAAGACAGATGTATACGCTGGACCTCACGGACGTAAACATATTCAACAGCCCTGCATTCTATGTACAGCAGAACGACATGATATACATAGAGCCCAACAAGAGTCTTGGCGTCAAGAGCAGTGCCTTCTACACCTTCCTTACAGCAGGCGCCAGCATACTGGGTCTTGCCTCAAGCATAGTGGCCCTGGTATTTGCCATCAAGGACGAAGCGTCCAAGTAAGAAACACATAACATCAGCCTATCAGAGATTTCATTTACCTGCGAGATTGCCTTACCATCATCTCGCAGGTATTTTTATGTTCCGGCACCAAAAAACTTTTGAACACAATGAAGCACTTTCTTCCATGTATCCTTCTTTCCCTTATGCTGGTTTCCGCATGCGGGACCATGACCTTCGACGAATCTACTGAAGAAGAAGAAGTCGCCACCGATAGCGGAATCGGTGAGAAGACCATGTTCTTCCGACTCACGGGAATCACCATGACAGATATCACCGAAATGACTTCCGGCGAAGGAAACACCAAGGCCGCAAACGCCGCACAGGACGGCACAGACAATCTGCTGCTGGGAATCTACAACACTGACGGGGCCATAGTAGGAAACATCTCATACCAGCACAAGGACGATCCGGATATAACCTACGGAACATTCTCGCAGACACTGAAGCATGGGAAATACACCATTCTTGCCATAGGATGGAACGGCACGCAGCAATGCCACGTGCACAGCCTGGACAGCATCACCTTCAGCGAAGGCTGGGTCCCCAACACGTTCCTTTGCCTGCAGAACATTGTCGTAAGCGAGAACTTCTCCGACACGAGGACCCTGTCACTCAAAAGGTGCGTATCCAGATTCAAACTGACCATGAATGATGAGTATATCCCGGAAGGAATTGGCAGTTTTCACATAAGCATGGGCAAGTCAAGCAACAATCTGGACAGCAGGACCAGGCATTGCAACCACATCCGCACGCATGAACGCACGATACCGGTCAACGGAGAACTGACACCGCCAATAAGGGTTACTGCGTATTGCTTCCTGCCTCAGGACAGCACCGGCGTAGACATTACGATAACGGCATGCGACCCGGACGGCAATCCCATGGAAAGCAAGGAATTCACAAACGTCCCCATGAAGATAAACTACTCCACCAACTATAGCGGCAATTTCTTCCCCTATAGTTCCGAGTCAGGAAGCGTCACCTTCGAGAACGAGTTTGACGGAGAGATATTCCACGATTTCTAAGACAAAGACAAAAAAGACTCCATTAGCGCGTAACAGCCTAATGACCTGTTTGGGATAATGAACTGGCAGGACGCTTCCGGAACACTCTCGGGAGGACGGACGCTTGTCATCGGGAGAACGGACGCTTGTCATCGGGAGAACGGGCGCTTGCCCTCGGGAGGACAGACGCTTGCCCTCGGGAGGGCCGGGAAGGCAATCCGGAAGTATGTCTGGTCACCGCCAAGAAAAGGAAAGGGGAAGGCGGTCTGGTCTCCCCAAAAGTCCGGGAAAGACTACAAATCCATTATAAGGGCATCCTCGGTACTGTAGTACCTGTACTGCCGCAGGCGTTTCCATTCCGGATTGTGCAGCAGCCATGCAGGGGAGAAGTTTTCCGTTCCGCGTGCATCAAGGCGGTCTATGACCATACGAACCGTCAGCCTGTGGATGTCTATGGCCGGTATGTAGAGCATCTCCGTACCGGAATTGTTGTGGGTGATGGCAAGCACGCCCACGCTGACCAGTTCTTCCAGCAACACCTTCACCAGAGTTTCCGGCAGACGGGTGGAACGGGACAGTTTGTGCTGCGACAAGGGACGGTTGCCCATAACGAATTCCTTGGCGACATGGCTTACGAGCAACAAGGAAAGCGTATCGCGGAAACGGCGGCTCATCTCCCTGGTGGAGCGCTCGAAGGCATACTCCTGCACCATCTGGTTGGCATAACTCAACTGGCAGCCTATCAGGCATATATACCAAGTGAATTGCAGGAATATAAGCAACAGGGGGATGGCAGCAAAAGAACCGTAGATGGCATTGTACGAAGACAATTTTATCTGGTAGTGGATATAGAAGAATTCCAGTCCCTGGAACAGCAGGCCAGCAATGATACCGGGACCGACACATGCACTCCAGCGGACATGGGTGTTAGGCATGAGTTTGTAGAGCAGCACAAACACCAGGCTGCTGATGAAGAAAGGCAGCATCACCACTATGACATGGAAAGTGCTTCCCATCGAGAAATATATCTCCAGCCACGACTCCAATGTGAGCAGCACCACGTTTACACCGTTGGTCAGAATCATGAGGATGGGCAAGAGCAGGAACACCGATATATAGTCCGTAATGCGCCTGTATATATTGCGCGTATTGGTCACCTGCCATACCGTATTGAATGCCGTCTCTATGTTCATGGTCAGGTTCACCAAAGTATAGAACAGCAACAGGATACCGACACCCAGGAACACTCCGCTCTTCGTGTGCTGCAGGTAACTCTCCACGAAATTAAGCACCGTGGGGGTAATCTCCGGGCTGAAGGAGTCCAGCGCCACCCGCAGGCGGCCCTCTATGACGCTGTCAAAGCCGAATCCCCGTGCTATGGCAAAGATGATGGCAAGCACAGGGACTACAGCCAGGGTGGTGTTGAAGGTAAGGGCCGAGGCAAACGAACTGAGGTTGTTGTTGATGAAATGGTCCACAGTAATGTAGACACGCTTGAACAGGAGCAGGGCCCACCGCTGGAAGCACTTGCACTCCCGCTCGTCCATGTTCCACCAAGATTCCATCCTTTCTTCAAACGTCATATGTGCCTTCTCCTGATTTTATTCAATAAAGGAAAACAGAGGTCCTGTAAGCCGGGTTCTGTACCGGCGTCAGGCGCGGGCCCGTCCGCCGGTGTCTGTCATTTATCCAGTACCGGCGTCACCGCCGGCATCTATCGTTCTACCCTCCGGCTCGGACGGACAGCCCTCCCACCCCACCGCTAAAGGCCGGGGCATTGCCGGTATACGCGAACTTTCAACATCCGGTGTGCACAGCACGTATGTCGCCACACGCCTGGTGGGCTCTTACCCCGCCTTCTCACCCTTACCTGCATATGCAGGCGGTAATTTTCTTCTGCACATACCAGCCATCACTGACTCCTACCCGTTAGGTAGCGGATTGTCCTGTGTTGCCCGGACTTTCCTCTCGCCCCCTCCCGCAGAAGAAGGACCAGCGACAGACCGGACCACTGTTTCTTTGTGTGCAAATTTACGAATATTCCTTAAATTGGCAAAACCACTGCAACTAAAAGGTTAAAATAAGACAAGGAAAATGACAACGGACTTCTTTTCTCCGTACTTTTGCAACGGTAAAACACATGAACACATGCATAGCGAACATTTTAATCCATAAAACATACATTATGAAGAAAGCATTATTCATCATCATCGGTTCAACGCTGATTGCATGCTCAGGCAATGCAGAGACGGCTGCCGCAACCGGACATGAGCAGAAGACAGAAGAGAAGAGTACGCCAGCACCCGTCATACAGGGCGGTTACGTAGACCTGACCCACGCCGCAGAACGCAGCGTGAATGCCGTAGTCTACATAAAGGTGACGCAGACAGGCAAGACGCACAAGGTGACATACCGCCACCCGTTTGAAGAGTTTTTCGGAGAATTCTTCGGACAGGGCAACCGCACGCCGCAGCAACGCGAGTACAAGGAACCCGACCGACGCGGTTCCGGTTCCGGCGTGATTATCTCGGCAGACGGATACATCGTCACCAACAACCACGTTGTGGCCGGTGCCGACGAAATTCTCGTAAAGTTGAACGACAACCGCGAGTTCTCGGGACGCATCGTAGGTCTGGACGCCAATACCGACCTGGCCCTTGTCAAGATTGAAGGCAAAGACCTGCCCACCCTGCCCATCGGCAACAGCGACAACCTGAAGATTGGCGAATGGGTACTGGCAGTGGGCAACCCCTTCAACCTGACAAGCACCGTCACCGCAGGCATCGTCTCCGCCAAGGCCAGAAGCCTGGGAGCCAACGGCATAGAGAGTTTCATACAGACCGATGCCGCCATCAACCAGGGCAATTCCGGAGGAGCACTGGTCAATGCCAAAGGAGAACTTGTCGGCATAAACGCCATGCTCTATTCACAGACAGGCAGTTACAGCGGTTATGGGTTTGCCATCCCCACGTCCATCATGAACAAGGTGGTAGCCGACCTCAAGGCATACGGAACGGTGCAGCGTGCCGTACTGGGCGTGACGGGTGGCGACGTGACCAACTATATCGACGGCGAAAAGGCAAAAGGCAACACACCCGACCTCGGCACACTCACCGGCATATGGGTGAACAGCGTGACGGAGGGTTCGGCAGCGGCCGAAGCCGGACTGCAGAAAGGCGATGCCATAATACAGTTCAACGGCAAGGAAGTCCACAAGATGTCAGAAATGCAGGAAGCCATTGCACAGCACCGTCCCGGTGACAAGGTGAGCATAACATGGCTCAGAGACAAGAAGAAACACACCGAAACCGTAACACTGAAGAACACACAAGGCTCTACTAAGATGTTGCAGGAAGTGGATGTCGATGAAATGGGCGTTTCCTTAGAACCACTGTCGCAAGAAGAGAAATCACGTCTGGGTATCCCCTATGGTTTGCAGATAAAGGCCATACGCAACGGAGGAAAGATGCAGAAAGCAGGAGCATCAAAGGGAACAATCATCCTGGCCGTGAACGATACAAGGATGGAAAGCGCGGAAGACTGGGAGGAAGCCATCAAGGAAGCCAACCAGAGTGCCGACAGGACCCTGTGGATAAAAGCCATCGCACCAAGTGGCCGCAAACAGAGTTTCGTAATAGAACTGAACGGAAAATAACCGCATACAACATGACATCTCCCATGCCCCGCCGAGACACTTGGCGGGGCGTTTTGCATGTCTCATGCGCTCATTAACGGAATTGCCTCGCTTTTTTTATCCGCCCGGCGTCTTTTCTCCACATTATTTCGTATCTTTGCGCACGGATAAATACAACATTCTATTATGAAGAACGGAAGCAAAATATTCTGCATGATCCTTGTAGCACTGCTTGTTGTGTGCACAACAGATGTCACCGCGAAACCGAAACAGACAAAATTATATATCTTCGGTGTCAGCATGAATTTCACCGACTCACTGACATACATGACTGACATCCAGACCCTGGAACACGCATACGTAGATTCAAAGACCGGTTTCATGTATGACCGCAGCATCTATTCCCAGCAACTGCAGATATGGATAGAATACAACATGAACCAGCCAAACACCACATGCACCATATTCTTCAGCAAGAGCAAGAGCAAACTTGAGAACAAATACGTCAAGGTACGCGACAAGATCAGGAAGGACGAATCCACCGTGCTGAAAACCATTGACGCAGGCAAGTTCAAGTTCATTCCCCAAGAGTGGTCCGAACATGAAAGACTATAGGATAGGCGGACATACCGTATCTGTCGGTTTCAACACCGCCGGCACAATAGAGGAACTGCTGCCCAACCTCGCTCCGTTTGAATATAACGGAGACGAGGAGGCTGTACTCACAGTCATCGTGGCCGACGACATCCAATGGGAGGCAGACCTGACGGAAATAGGGTGCTTCGACGTGGGCGGCAGCAACCACGAAGTATTCCGCACCTCCACAGGAGGTTACCGGTTCAACATCTATGACACCATCGGACACCTGTGCTGCCGCATGCAGGCAACCCCGGACTTCAGAGAATGCCATGCCACTCTCTATCCCGGCACCCATTCGCAACGGAACTACGGGTTGAACAACTGCCTGATGATGGCATACGCCTTTGCCACCGCCACGATGGACACAGTTCTTATCCACTCCAGCGTGATAAGATGCGACGGAAAGGGCTATATGATGACCGCACCCAGCGGAACGGGCAAAAGCACACACACGTACATGTGGTACACCGCCATCCCGGGCTGCGACCTGATGAATGACGACAACCCCATCATAAGAATACTGGACGGCAAGGCCATCGTGTACGGTTCCCCCTGGAGCGGCAAGACACCATGCTACAGAAACATACAGGCGCCCATCGGAGGTATCGTACGCATAAAGCAGCAACCGGAAAACTCCATCCGCCGCCTGGGGGCGACAGAGGCGTTCACGATGCTGCTGCCTGCCTGCAGCAGCATGAAGTGGGACGCAAGAGTGTACAACGGGATATGCGACAGCATAACCAAATTTATACAAACCTGTGGCATCTGGGAACTGGGATGCCTGCCAAACAAAGAAGCCGCCATCCTGTGCCATGACACTATCTGCAAAGACTGCGGTTAAGCGCATACTGAAGTTCCTGCTATATCCCTGCCACCGCCTGTATGTCCGTAAAAACGGCACCACAAGCATGGAGGCACGCATGGAAGTGCCCAACCATATACTGCTCGGAGCAGTCAGGGATGCCATAAGGGAAGGACACACCGCCACGATTCTGGTAAAGGGGTGGAGCATGCGCCCGTTCCTGGAACACCAGAGGGACAAGGTGGTACTGGCATCGCCGGCAGATGCGAAACTGTACGATGCTGTGCTGGCAGAGATAGAGCCGGGAAAATTTGTCCTACACAGGATAATCGGCATAAAGCAGAACGACGGGGACCGCGCCAGGGACAAGATAACCCTTATGGGCGACGGAAACATACGGGGCACCGAACAATGTCTGCGCAAGGACATCTGCGGAACGGTGACACACTATATCCGTCCCAACAGGACCATTGCTGCGGACAACCCGGAACTTGTGAAGAACATCAGACGATGGATAAGGCTGCGCCCGATAAGGAGGTTTCTGCTGCTAATATACAAGGCAATAATATAACAAACTGACAAATGAGAATAAAAGAAGGATTTGAACTGCGCGAAGTGTGCGGAGAATACATAGTAGTGGCCCACGGGGACAAGAACATAGACTTCTCCAAGGTAATAAGTCTGAACGAGTCAGCCGCCGTGATGTGGAATGCGGTAGCAGGAAAGGACTTCTGCACGGAAGAACTGGCAACGGCACTGATGGATGTCTACGAGGTGGAAGAAGACAAGGTGAGGGAAGATGTGGCACGGACCGTACAAGAGTGGAAAGAAATAGGACTGGTTGAATAACACGCTCCGATATAACAATAAAACGAAACCTCAGAAATGGAACAATTATGGCAAGATGCAGCAGAGTGGATAAACCTGCTGGCACAGACACTACGCATACCGACATCATTCCTGCTGATCGAGTTCATAGGAACTTTCGCCTTTGCCCTGTCAGGCATACGTCTGGCAAGCGCCAAACAGTTCGACGTCTTCGGAGCATGGATAGTGGGTATGGCAACAGCCATCGGAGGCGGCACATTCCGCGATGTCATGCTGGGTGTCAATCCTTTCTGGATGACCAACGAGATCTACTTCATCTGGTGTGCCCTGGCTGTACTGTTCGTGCACATCTTCGCGAAGTATCTGGTTAAGCAGAAGAATACATGGTTCATTTTCGACACCATCGGTCTGGCACTCTTCAACGTGGTAGGCATAGAGAAGACCCTGCAGATGGGGTTTCCCATGTGGACCGCCATCACCATGGGTTCCGTCACCGGTGCTGCCGGCGGTGTCATCCGTGATGTCCTCATAAACGAAGTCCCGCTTATCTTCCGCAAGGAAATATACGCCCTTGCCTGTGTGGCAGGCGGCATCGTTTACTCCATACTGCACACCATGGAGTTTGACCCCAACATAAGCGCCTTGTTCTCCAGCATTGTGGTGATTGCAGTAAGATGCTTTGCCGTGAAATTCCACTGGCATCTGCCCATCGTAAAGGGAGAGTAATCCCACGTTTCATGAAACATACGCTCATCACACTTGCCGCATTGCTGCTGGCCGTTCCGGTACACGGCCAGCACATGGTATATGACAAGAATGTCCGGACACTGCAAGTCACGCTTAACGACAACCCTCTACTGCCTCCCGTACTTAAACTGGGGAAATCCTCGTTCCTGAGAATATCATGGGACGAAATGTCGCACGACTACCACCGCTATGTCTACAGGGTACAACACTGCACACGTAACTGGGAACCTACGGAAGACCTGTTTGAAAGCGACTATCTGCATGGCACAAACGACCTGCCGGTAGAAGACTACGAGACAAGTTTCAACACCACGCAGATATATACGCACTATTCACTTACATTCCCCAACCGCAACGCTTCCGTACTGCTGAGCGGGAACTACAAACTTCTGATATATGACGACGGTGATACGGACGACACCCCCGCAATAGAGGTGCGCTTCCATGTAGTGGAGGCGGAAATGGGAGTGACCATGCTGGTATCGCACAACACAGACATAGATGTAAACGACAGACACCAGCAGGTGGCATTGGCCCTGAACTACGGGGACACCAGAGTAACCGACCCGTATAGTCAGATACACGCCGTGGTTACGCAGAACCGAAGGCCATCCCGAACAGCCGCAGGAGTTAGACCGGACATAAACAAGACAAACGGTCTGGAATGGCGTCATTGCGAGGAACTGATCTTCCCTGCCGGAAACGAATACCACAAGTTCGAGATTCTTGACGTTAACCTGTCTGGCATGAACGTGGATTACATGAGATGGTTCGAACCATTCTACCATGCCACACTATGGATGGATGAAGTGCCGCGAAACTACCTCACTGCCGAAGACAGGAACGGAGCCTTCTACCCCAGGACAGACGACCAGGAGAACAACGACACCCAGTCGGAATACGTGGTTGTTCACTTCGCCCTGCAATCGCCGCGTCTGCAACAACAGGTGTATGTCAACGGAGAATGGAGCAACGGAGAAACAGACGCCAACTGCCTCATGACATACAATGAAGAGGCAGAATGCTACGAAGCATCAGTACTGCTGAAACAAGGTTACTACGACTACCAGTACATCACTGCCGACGGTTCCACATTGCATACGATGAACGATTTCTGGCAGACAGAAAACGAATACCAGACATTCATCTATTATACTGAATTGGGCGGACGATATGACAGAATAGTCGCATACACCTGCGTCAACACAAGGTTCTGAGCATATAATCCCAAGCACCCGCCCTTATACATGTAATGAAACACAAGGAATATACCTCAATACGCCACATACTGAAATACATCGGCATCTTCGGCAGCGTGGAAGTGCTGAAGATTCTGGCAAACCTTTCACGCGGAAAGATTACCGCCTTTTTCCTCGGACCCTTCGGAGCAGGACTCATCGCCATATACCAGAATATCATTGAAGTAATACGTTCGTGCACTAACCTGGGGCTTGAGGTTGCCAGCATACAGCAACTCAGCGAAATAGACACCGAAAACCAGAAAGACGAGGTAGAGGCCATGGCAAAGACCATCCGCACATGGTCCATGGCAGTTGCCATACTGGACGTTCTCGTGTGCATAGGGATTGCCTTTATTTTCGGCAACGTGTTCTTTAACGACGGCAACAACCATCAGCAGGACATCCTCATGCTGATTCCACTGGCATTCCTTGCTCCTGTCACTGCAGGAGAATGTGCCATACTGAAAGGAACTCACAAACTAAAGCGCGTGGCTACAGTGGAACTGCTCTGCGCAGTCAGCACCGCCCTGTGTGCCCTGGCACTGTATTGGACAATGGGACTTAAGGGCATAATCCCCACACTGAACCTATGCGTTGCAATAGAGGCTTCGGTACACCTCTACTTCTGCACACAGATATTCCCATACCGCATAGATTTCCTCTCCCCCAAGGTATGGAAGCGAGGCATCTCCCTGCTGAAGTTCGGCATTCCGTATGCTGCGGCCGCAATTATGACAGCCATCACCACTACCACGCTGTATCACGTGATAAGGACAACCGACGAAGTCGGATTCTACAAGAGCGGCTATGCGCTGATAATGTACTACGTGGGGGTAATATTCAGTTCGTATGCCATAGACTATTTCCCACGCCTTACCAGTGTATGTCACGACACGGAACTCAAGACCCAGACCGTGAACAAGCAGATTCATGTCAGTTTCACGGTTACCACACCTCTGGTCATGTGTTTCCTGCTGGCCTTACCAATAATCATACCTCTCCTATACACCGAGGAATTCATGCCCATGGCTGGCATATGCGTTATGGCAGGACTGTTCCAACTGCACAGAGCCGTGGCGCTACCATTGGAGTACGTGTCCCTGGCACACGGACATTCGTGGGTGTACCTGATTCTGGAGAGCACTTATAACCTCATGGTTATAGGTTCCGCATTCCTTATGTATGGACACTGGGGGGTGGCTGGCATGGGCATGGCCCTTTCTCTGGTGGCTGTTGCCAATACTGTTGCCTTAGGCATTGTGAACCATTGCTTCTACCACATAAGCATATCACGCAAAAACTGGATAACCATAATATCAGGTTCATGCCTTGTAGCAGTTACCATGCTTCTGTGCAGCACAGACAATATGGGCCTACGGTTTGGAGCAGGCATACCTATGACATTGCTGACTGCCGCATATAGTTATGCCACGCTCAAAAGAGAAATAAAAGAGGGGGAATAGCCATCCGACAAGAATGACGGGCCTAACGGGAAGGCACGTCATTCTTGCAAATCTTATAATATAGTTTCTCGTACTCCTTGGCTACCCGCTCCACATCGTGATACTTGCGGACGTACTCCATGCTCTGACGTTTCAGTTCCGGGATACACTCGGGATGCAGGACCAACTGCTCCAACTGTAGGTAAACACTCTCCTCATTGGGTTCAACATTGATTATCGGGCGCAGCACACGTTCACCAAGAAGATCGTAATGCTCCGGTTCGCCACCGCCCACGCATATAATCCCTTTGCCCATGGCAAGCAGAGCATTCATGGCCGGAGTATAACTATAAAGTTGGTCCAGTATCATGTCACTGCCGTCCAAAAGTCTCTTGTACTCATCGAACGGCACGCCCTCCACAACACGTAACTCCAATCTGTCGGGATAGGCCTGTTCCAGACGCCTTGCCGCACTGAGCATGACATCAGTCCCCTTGTATTGTGAACGACCCTTACTGATGCCCACAAAAATACGGATTGGCAGATGCCGGGTTAAACGTTCCGTATGCCCCGGTGTCTTCTCTCCTTCCAACGGAAACGGGATGAAGACAGTCTTTTCCTTTAGTGCACCGTCCTCCGCCAGATTGTAGGTCAGCCAGTATTCATAAAGTCCCGCCACTATGGCATCAGACTGCCATGCAACGTATCTGGTAAGGCGCTCTGCCGACGTGCCTATCCACACATTTGCATCGGTTTGGGCTATCTCGTCGGCACGCACCTCGTCACCGATATTGAAGTCGCTATAGCGCATCGGACGGATTTCACGGTTTACCTGTGCCCAATAATAGTCCATGCCGAAGGCTCCGAGCACGACATGCTTGTTATATCTGCGGAGGTAGTCAAAGAATGGACGATGGTAACGCGCCTTCATTTCAAAGAAGACAGGGTTTATCAACTGGACAATGTCGTAACCGCGCAACTTTGGCAATGCTCGCAACAGGCGCCATGCAAAAGAAACATGACCACGTCTGGAAATAGTGTGGGCAAGGTCTATGTCCCTGGGATAATTCTTCCAGGCATCACCGCCACTGGCAACGGTAACCTTGTGTCCGAGGGCACGGAGTCCCTCAGACAAAGTCCAATGCACATTACTGTATTCGCCTACTAACAGTATCTTCATTTACCCGCCCTGTCAATTCAGAACATTACCCCTGATGAACAGTCAACTGCGGGTAGGGGAAGTTGATGCCCTGACTGTTGAACTCGTTATATATCTTCTCGTTTGTCTGGAAGAACACATCCCAGTAGTTCTCGCTCTTCACCCACACACGCACGGTCATGTTCACACTGCTGTCCGCCAGACTGCCAAGAACGATTACCGGTGCAGGTTCCTGCAATACCCTTTCATCCCTGGAAAGGATGCCTGCCAGTGTTTCGCGCACCTTGTCAATATCCTCGCCATATTCCACGGCAACGGTAAAGTCAACACGACGCAATGGCTCCTTGCTGTAGTTGGTGATGTTACCGCTGGACAAGGCACCGTTTGGAAGATAGATCTTCTTGTTATCGGGTGTCGTCAATATGGTGTGGAATATCTGTATCTCGGACACTGTGCCGCCTGTTCCCTGAGCCTCTATGTAGTCTCCCACCTTGAATGGACGGAACAGCAGTATCACTATGCCGCCGGCCAGGTTCTGCAGATTGCCGGACAAAGCCATACCTACTGCCACACCGGCCGAAGCCAGCAGAGCAGCGAAACTGGTTGTATTCACTCCCAATGCACTGACTACACTGATAACCAGCAGAATCATCAGCAGGATGTTCACCAGGCTTCCTAAGAATGTCTGAATGGCAGGGTCCACTTTCTTACGCTCCATCACACCATGAAGCATGCGGTTTATAAGCGATATCAATGCCTTACCCACAAAATATATGATTATGGCAATGATAATGCTCTTGCCTGCCTCCACTCCAAGGTCAATGCCCTTGTCTATCAATTCCTTGATATAATCACTGTTTCCTAACTCTTTCATTTTAATAATCCTTTAATTAAGGACCTTAAAGACTCTAAGGTCCCTGTTACTCTTAAACACAGACACCCCTCCGTTCTTTAGGCGAAGAGGTGTCTGTCATTATCATTAATTACGTTTATCGTTTCTTACAGAGACCAGTCTTCCTGAGTCTTGCGGATGTAAGACTTGTAACGGCGCTGTGCAGCCTCCTTACAAGCATCAAAGAGTTCCTGAGCCTCCTGTGGAGCAGCCTTCTTCAAAGAAAGGAAACGAACCTCACCCTCCAGGAAGTCCTGGAACTTATCCCATGCAGGCTCCTTGCTGTCCAGCTGGAAGGGGTTCTTGCCCTCTTCGCCCAAAGCGGGGTTGTAGCGCCACAGGTGCCAGTAACCGCACTCTACTGCCTTTGCCTCCTCGGCCTGGCTCTTGCCCATGCCGCCCTTGGCCTTCAGACCGTGGTTGATACATGGAGCATAAGCGATCACCAGTGAAGGACCGTTCCATGCCTCAGCCTCGCGGATAGCCTTCAGACACTGAGCCTGGTCGGCACCCATAGCCACCTGAGCCACATATACGTTGCCGTATGTAGCCTGCATCAGACCCAAATCCTTCTTGCCCACACGCTTGCCGTTGGCGGCAAACTGTGCAATGGCACCGATAGGAGTAGCCTTGGAAGCCTGACCACCGGTGTTTGAGTAAACCTCGGTATCGAGTACGAATACGTTCACATCCTCGCCAGAACCGATAACGTGGTCCAGACCACCATAACCGATATCGTATGAAGCACCGTCACCACCTATAATCCACTGGCTGCGCTTAACCAGATAGTGCTCCAGTTCCTTCAGCTGCTGGCAAACGGGACAACCTGCCTCAACGCCAGCGGCAATCATGGGCTTCAAGGCAGCAGCGGCAACCTTAGATGCCTCGCTGTCATTCTGACCGTCTATCCACTGCTGTGCAGCCTCCTTGAACTCGGCAGGAGCCTCGTTACCGGCAATAGCCTCCTTCAGCAACTCGTTAATGCGAGCCTTCATCTTCTTGTTGGCCAGTACCATACCCAGACCGAACTCGCAGAAGTCCTCGAACAGTGAGTTTGCCCATGCGGGCCCCTGACCCTCGGCATTCTTTGTATAGGGAGTAGAGGGGATAGAACCAGAGTAGATAGAAGAGCAACCGGTAGCGTTAGCCACCATCTGGCGGTCGCCGAACAACTGGCTGATGAGCTTCACATATGGTGTCTCGCCACAACCGGCACAGGCACCGCTGAACTCAAACAGAGGTTGTGCAAACTGGCTGTTCTTGGGGCTCTGCTTGATGTCTACCAGGTGCTGCTTGCTTGTCACCTTCTGCATGAAGTACTTCCAGTCGGCAGCATTCTTCTGTGCCTCCTCTGAAGAGTCGTCGTATGCCTTCATGGTAAGAGCCACGCCCTTCTTGGGATTGCCAGGACATACATCAGCACAATTACCGCAACCCAGACAGTCCTTGTCGTCCACAGCGATGACGAAGTGCATGCCCTTCATTGTAGCAGGAGCCTTCATCTCGATGCTCTCGCCCTCGTAGCCTGCCAGTTCCTCATCGGTCATTACGATAGGACGGATAGCGGCATGGGGACATACGAATGCACACTTGTTACACTGGATACAGTTCTCGCTGTTCCATACGGGCACGAAACCGGCAACACCACGCTTTTCAAAAGCAGAAGTGCCCTGCTCCCATGCACCGTCTTCAATGCCCTTGTATGCGCTCACTGGCAGCAGGTCACCGTTCTGTGCGTTGATGGGACGTACCAGGCTGGTGATGTATTCGGGCTCGTCATACTTGGGAGCCTCGTCGGCAGGCAGGTTGGCCCAGGCGGGATCCACAGGCAGAACCTTGTACTCTCCACCACGATCCACGGCAGCATAGTTCATGTTCACCACATCCTCACCCTTCTTGCCGTAAGACTTCACGATAGCCTTCTTCATCTGCTCTACTGCCAGTTCCACGGGGATAACCTCTGTGATGCGGAAGAATGCAGACTGCAGGATGGTGTTGGTGCGGTTGCCCAGACCTATCTCCTGAGCGATCTTGGTAGCGTTGATATAGTAAACGGTAATGTTCTTCTCGGCGAAGTACTTCTTCAGGTTGTTGGGAATGAAGTTCACCAGTTCCTCGCCCTCGAAGATGGTGTTCAGCAGGAACTGACCGCCAGGCTGCAGACCACGGATAACATCATACATGCGCAGATAAGCCTGAACGTGACATGCCACGAAATTGGGAGTCTTGATCTGGTAAGTGCTGCGGATAGGAGTGTCACCGAAGCGCAGGTGAGAACAGGTAAAGCCGCCGCTCTTCTTTGAGTCGTAAGAGAAGTAAGCCTGGCAGTACTTGTCGGTATTGTCACCGATAATCTTCACAGAGTTCTTGTTGGCACCCACGGTACCATCGGCACCCAGACCGAAGAACTTAGCCTCGAAGATACCCTTGCCGCCCAGTGCCATTTCTTCCTTCTTGGGCAGAGAGGTGAAGGTAAGGTCGTCCACGATACCCACGGTGAAGTGGTCCTTGGGCTGAGCCATCTCCAGGTTCTCGAATACACCCAGAATCATGGTGGGAGTAACGTCGGCACTGCCCAGACCATAGCGGCCGCCTACGATAAGAGGAGCATTCTCCACGCCGTAGAAAGCGTCCTTCACGTCCAGCAACAGAGGTTCGCCATTGCTGCCGGGCTCCTTGGTACGGTCCAGAACTGCAATGCGCTTGCAGCTTTCGGGCACAGCCTTCAGCAGATGCTTCACAGAGAAGGGACGATACAGGTGAACGCTCACCATACCGTACTTCTTGCCGTTTGCGTTAGCATGGTCAATAGCCTCGCGTGCAGCCTCGGTGGCAGAACCCATCAGGATGATGATGTTCTCTGCATCCTCGGCGCCATAATATGTGAACAGGTCATACTTGCGGCCTGTACGCTCGCTGATTGCAGCCATGTACTTCTCCACGATGGCAGGAACTGCATCGTAGTAGCGGTTGCAGCTCTCGCGGTGAGCGAAGAAGGTTTCGGGGTTCTCTGCCATACCCTTTGCCATGGGGCGTTCGGGTGTCAGTGCACGAGAACGGAACTCGCTCACAGCCTTCATGTCCACCAGGTCGCGAACATCATCTTCCTCTATCAGTTCCACTTTCTGGTACTCATGAGAAGTACGGAAACCGTCAAAAAAGTTGATAAAAGGTACACGCGATTCTATTGAAGCCAAATGTGCCACGGCGCTCAGGTCCATAACCTCCTGCACGCTTCCCTCTGCCAGCATTGCGAAACCGGTCTGGCGGCAAGCCATCACGTCGCTGTGGTCACCGAAGATACACAGAGAGTGTGTTGCCACGGTACGTGCGCTCACGTGGAACACGCTGGGCAGCAACTCGCCGGCAATCTTGTACATATTGGGAATCATCAGCAGCAGACCCTGGCTGGCGGTGAAGGTAGATGTCAGAGCACCTGCCTGCAGAGAGCCATGCACGGCACCGGCGGCACCGGCCTCAGACTGCATTTCCTGAACCAGGACTGTATCACCGAACAGATTCTTTCTGCCCTGTGCAGCCCATTCATCCACATGCTCCGCCATAGGAGACGAAGGAGTGATGGGATAGATGGCGGCAACCTCACTGAACATGTAAGCCACATGTCCGGCACAGGTATTACCGTCCCATGTCACAAATTTCTTTTCTTTTGCCATTGTTATTGTCGTTTTATCGTCAGGCTCACGGCCTGATTGCGGTTAATGAATTATTGTCTTTCGAGTAAGGAGTTTAGGGTCCTTAAAGTCTTTAGGGTCTTTAGAGACCTTAGGGAGACTTTGGATTAATACAGCAGGCCGAACATCCACAGGGGGATTTCCTGCCCATCTCCCTGCTGCTTGTCCGTACTCACGTATATTACGTCCGTAGCCTTGCGCTTGGGGACATCCTCCTGTATACGGAATCGCGACTTGCCGTCCAGTATGAAGTTACACGATCTGTCGCCGACATTCACCTTATGCTTGCCGGACACGGAATTCTGGAAGAAAGTCTCCATCATGTCAGCGGCGTTCACCCTCCCCGGAGTCAAACCGTGCATCAGGTTGGTGTTATGCAACAACAGTCGCGCGGGCTTCTTTGGATAGCCTTCCCCTCTCTTGTAAACCATGTTTACCAGACGGGCATCGCTAAGGAACTTTATGTAGTTCATTATCGTGGTCCTCGATGTCTGCACCTCAGCCGCCAATTGGCTCACGTTCGGTGCGCCAGTACTCCCTGTTGCCAGCAGATACAGAAGTTTCTTTATTCTATTCAGGTTCTTCTGTTCCATCTGGTTTATCAGCAGTATGTCCACCTCCACCATCATGTTCATGGTCTTGAGAAGGTTTTCGCTGAAATTCCTTTTTTCCAGGAAGAAGGGATAGTATCCATGATGCAGATAGGCCTGGAAATGTTCCAGCGGGTTACACTGCTCACACACCTCCTTTGCGATGCGTTCATGTCTGTTTTCCAGTTCCCTCAGCGTGTACGACCTTATGTCCGTTCCTGCCATCAGGTTCAGGTATTCTCTGAACGAGAACCCCCTCAGGCTATAACTCCTGCATATACCGTTCAGTTCCGGGTTTTCATCCTTCAGTCTCATCACGGTACTTCCCGTGAAGATTATCTTCAGCATCGGAAACTTCTCGTAGCATTCGTGCAGCACATGACTCCACGACGACACCTTGAATATCTGGTCTATGAGCAGCACCTGACCGCCGGCTTTATAGAACTCTCCGGCAAACTTTACCAGGCTGTATGTCTGGAACAGGAAGTTGTTCATGTTCACATACAGGCATCTTCTGTCCTTTGGCGAGAAGTTCTCCTTGGCATACTGCAACAGGAAAGTGGTCTTGCCCACTCCACGACTGCCCTTTATACCTATCAGACGGTCGCGCCAATTTATCTCGTCCATCAGGGAGCGGTGCACGGGTTCGCCTAAATGTTCCAGCAGATACTGGTGCGTTCTAAACAGGGTTTCCAACATACTTGTAAGATGTATTTGCGTACTCTGAACGTATATTTACGTGGACAAAGGTACATTTTTTTTGGCAAATTGCAAAGTACAAGTGACAAAAAAGCGTCATCAACGGAAACTACTGGCGTTAAAGTCCCTGAGGTCTTTAAGGTCTTTCGCATCCGCCAGAGTGCCGGAAAGCGCCTGGCGGACTACCACTTCAGTTTCCCCAGGTTCCTCATCTCCCGCATTATCTGTGTCTGTCTCTTGAGCATGTAGTGCGACGGCTCCCTGGAACTGAAACGCAGAGGATTGGGCAACGTGGCCGCTATCAGGGCGCAGTTCGCCCGTGTCAATCGGTCGGCACCACGTCCGAAGTGCTGCCATGCCACGGCATCGACGCCATATATGCCATCGCCTGTCTCAATGACATTCAGGTACACCTCCATTATCCTGTGCTTGTCCCACAGCAGTTCTATCAGTATGGTAAAGTATGCTTCCAAACCTTTTCTGAACCACCCTCCTCCGGGCCACAGGAACACGTTCTTTGCCGTCTGCTGGCTGATGGTACTTGCTCCACGTCTGCGTTTTCCGCTCTGCCTTTCTTCCCATGCCTTGGATATGGCCTCGAAGTCAAACCCGCGGTGTGTCAGAAATCTCTGGTCCTCGCTTGCCACCACCGCCAAGGCCATATCGGGTGCCATTCCACCTTCCATATCCACCCAATGGTGTCTCAGGCGTATCTTCTCCCCACGCCCCATCTGTTGGCTGCATCTTATCAGCATAAGCGGAGTCACTTTCACCGGAATCCACCTATATGCAAGCACGGACAGCACAGAACCGGCGAAGAACAGGAACAGCACCCACCGCACCGTCCTCCTGACCTTTTTCAGAACACGAACCACCTTTTCCATAACGGCACACCGGTCAGTCTCCCCACACTGCCAGCAATCCCCTCTGTACCAGCAACGGGTCGTAGGTCACCATGGACTGCAGGTCCTCAGCAAAACCGGTCCTGTCTCCTCCCGTAACGAACACGTGCAGGTCGGGATACTCTCTCAGTACATGACGTATGTACCCCTCCATCTCCCACCTCATACCGTTCACGGCACCTCCTCTCATGGCAGTGGGGGTGTCATATCCCAGCACGGGATGTTCTCCGTCCACACTTACCAGTGGCAGGGCCGCAGTATGCTCGTGCATCGCTTTCAGCCTCATCGCCATTCCAGGAGATATAGAACCGCCCAATATGCTTCCGTCGGCACCAATCACGTCAAATGTCAGGCACGTCCCTGCATCTATGACCAGTATCGTCCTGTCCGGACAGAGGCTTCTTGCCCCAATGTCGGCCGCCAGACGGTCCGCCCCAAGTCCCTCAGGAATATTCCCTATCCATCTCCGGGCCTCGGCGGTCTGCCATGTCAGCACACGGCACTTTGGCAGGAGCGCAACGTCCTCTGGCAGGGACTTTTCACCGGCAACATTGCTTACCAGTACTGCCTCCGCTTCATCAAGATAGCGTCTCCAATCCTCCGTAGGACGTATGCCATGTCCGTCCGCCACGGAAACCTTCATGCGCGTGTTCCCTATATCAATGAGAATATACATCATATCCCTTTCCCTTTTTCCTCGCCCGAGGGCAGTTTCACCATTGCGCTCACTATCACCGTTATTAGGCAACAGGCCATCACCCACCAGAAGAAGTTGGCAAAGCCCCATTGGTCTGCCAGGTATCCTGCCATCATGCCCGGCAGCATCATGCCCAGAGCCTGCAGGGCGGTACAGATACTGAACACGCTGGTACTTCTCTCGCCTTTCGAGAAATACACCAGGAAGAGCATGTATGCCGTAAATCCGAAACCGTAGCCCAACTGCTCCACAGCCACGCACGTGTCTATTATCCACAACGAAGTGGGCTGCGCCATGGCCAAATATATATAAACGGCATCAGGCAGGGAAATGGCCGCAATCATCGGCCACCACCAGCGTTTCAATCCATTCCTGCTCACAAGCCATCCGCCCAATATTCCGCCGGCCAACAGTGCTATCACGCCTATTGTACCATAAGCCACACCTACAGTTTCGGTGGACAGTCCCAGTCCTCCCTCTTTCATGCCTCTAAGCATAAAGGGTTGTGCCATCTTCGCCAACTGGGCCTCAGGGAAACGGAACAGGAGCATGAAAAGCAGGGCCGGCAGCACCCCCTTCTTGGTAAAGAACACACGCAAGGTATCCATGAAGGGTGCAAAGACCTTAAAGACCCTAAAGTCTTTAGAGTCCTTAGAGACTTTAAGGACTTTAGAGTGCCATAGGGCCAAGGCAAGCATTATCGCGCCTGCCAGGATAAGGGTCATAGCCCAAGCCACAGGCATACTGTTATGTTTCTGCAACACTCCTGCCAGCACCACCAGACCTCCTTGGCAGAATATCGTGCCTATGCGATAGAATGTGGAGCGCCATCCCACGAAGAAAGCCTGTTCCTTTTCCGTCAGTCCTATGATATAGAAACCGTCGGCCGCTATGTCGTGTGTGGCGCTGCAGAATGCCATCAACCAGAAAAAGGCCAACGACAATTCCAACCAGCACTCCGTTTGCAACGTCAGCGCCACACCTGCCAGCGAAGCGCCCACCAGCACCTGCATCACCAGAATCCACCAACGCTTTGTCCGCAGACTGTCCACCAACGGGCTCCAAAGCGGTTTTATCACCCAAGGCAGATACAGCCACGACGTGTACAGTGCCACCTCCGTATTCGTCATGCCCATGTTGGTGTACATTATCGTGGACAGCGTCATCACCGCCACGTAAGGCAGCGCCTCGGCAAAATACAGCGAGGGCACCCACAAATACGGGTTTCTGCGTGAATTACTTTGCATCATCTTCTATGCGCGCGTATATTATATATAAGGTGTAGTCCTGTCCCTCCTCCTCAGTGTCCCCATCCACACCACGCCCCACATCAGCACGGAACACAAGGCATCAACGAGGAAGAACCGCTCAAACGTCATCTTCTCCAGCATGAATCCGCTCAGCGCCATCGGCATCAGTATGCACAGGCTTATGATGGGTATATACAACGGGTTTACACTCTTCCTGTATCTTTCTCCCGAAATGTTCTCTATGTATCTCCTGCACGCATTCAGTCCCAATCCGAAGAGCATCTGCGCCATAAAGGTATATGCCGACAGGGTCCACAGTCCCTGCGGTTCCCATTGCGTCATGGCCATATACACTGCCGGTGAAAGTCCCAGGCACAACGTCAGCGGCCACTTCAGGTTCCCCTCACCATATCGGTGCTGCAGTGCCCTGCCTGCCGCCACTCCCACCAGGAAGGCTATCACACCTATTGTCCCGTGGGCAAACCCCACCTCCTGCAACGTGCATCCCAGTCCTCCCTGTTGCGGCCTTGCAAGCAGATACACGGTCCGTCCGTAGAACATCAGTCCTTGGGGCAGCAGCATCAGCATCAGCGCCATGGTCTGCCTGCCCCACCCCTGAGTGCGCCACGGCCAGTGCCTCCTTTCCACCGTGTGCGGGTTCCTGTTGCCTCTCAGCAGCAGCAGGTTCATCAGTGCAAGCACCATGTACACACCTGTCAGTATATAGCAGCCCAATGCCCAGGAGTATGTTATAGGCCTGTTCCTGAAGTATATCTGCAGCACTCCCACCGCCATTATCATCAGACCGTAGGTCAGTACCGTAGACATCTGCGAGGACAGCTCCCTCAGTATGCCGTGTGCATTTCCCTGTGCATACATGGTCCTGCGCTCATAGTAGCACCGCGCCAGCAGGTCGTGCCAGGCGCTCAGCAGGCTTACCCCAGCCAGCAATGCCAGCGTGCACCATTTCCCGGTTCCCATGGTCAGTGCAAAAAAAGCCAGCAGTACCGTCAGCGACATCTCTGCCACATGCAGCCAGAGTCTTCCGCCCAGTGCCCCATACATGAACTTACGCATCAGCGGTTGCCCCACCCATGGGAGCAGTAGCGCTGATGCGTACAATGTGGACATGCCTGTCCCCAGTCCCATCTGCAGGAACATTATCACCGCCACGAAAGTCACCACCACCGATGGTATCTCGTTGGCGGCAAAGAGCGTGAGGGTCCACAACCCTCCTTCGGAGGATTTCATTTTCTTAGGGAACTTTAAAGACTTTAAGGCCTTAAGGTCTTTAGGGTCGGTCGGGGTTAGTAGGAGCGGGCTATGAGCACGCGGGCCACGGAGGGTTTTCCGCTCACCATATCCGTGCCGGGTGTCTGCTCCACGCCGAAGGGCACGCAACGGATGGTGGCCTGTGTCTCCTCCTTGATCTTTGCCTCGGTCTCGGCAGTGCCATCCCAGTGGCACAGGAAGAAACCGCCGTCCTTCACACGCTCCTTGAACTCCTCGTAGTTGTCGCACTCGTAGATGCGCGCATCGCGTGCATCCTTTGCCTTCTTGAAGATGTTCTGCTGGATTTCGTCCAGCAGGTTCTTGATGTACTGCTCTATGCCCTCTACGGCGATGTTCTCCTTCTCCAGGGTGTCGCGGCGCATAACCTCCACCAGACCCTGTTCCAGATCGCGGGCACCCAGAACCAGACGCACGGGAACACCCTTCAGTTCGTAGTCTGCAAACTTGAAACCGGGACGCTTGTTGTCGGCATTGTCATACTTCACGCTTACGCCCATGGCTTTCAGGTTGTTCATTATCTCCGTGGCCTTGGCATCCAACTGTTCCATCTGTGCAGGCTTGCCGATGGGTATTATCACCACCTGTATGGGAGCCAGTGCAGGGGGCAGCACCAGACCGTTGTCGTCCGAGTGTGTCATTATCAGGGCACCCATCAGACGTGTGCTCACGCCCCAACTGGTAGCCCATGCGTATTCGGGCTTGTTCTCCTTGTTCAGGAACTGCACGTCAAAGGCCTTGCCGAAGTTTTGTCCCAGGAAGTGGCTTGTGCCGCTCTGCAGGGCCTTGCCGTCCTGCATCATGGCCTCTATGGTGTATGTGTCCAGTGCACCGGCAAAGCGCTCGGTCTCGCTCTTCACGCCCTGCACCACGGGCACGGCCATGTAGTTCTCGGCAAAGTCGGCATACACCTTCAGCATCTGGCGTGCACGCTCCTCGGCCTCCTCGCGTGTGGCATGTGCGGTGTGTCCCTCCTGCCACAGGAACTCGGCAGTACGCAGGAACAGACGTGTGCGCATCTCCCAGCGCATCACGTTACACCACTGGTTTACCAGCAGGGGCAGGTCGCGGTAGGACTGTATCCAGTTCTTGAAGGTGTTCCAGATTATTGTTTCGGAGGTGGGTCGTATAATCAGTTCCTCTTCCAGTCGTGCAGAGGGGTCTACCACAACACCGTCCTTTGTGTCGTTTGTCTTCAGGCGGTAGTGTGTCACCACAGCACATTCCTTGGCGAAACCCTCCACGTGCTCAGCCTCTCGGGACAGGAAACTCTTGGGGATAAGCAAGGGGAAATATGCATTCTGCACCCCTGTTTCCTTGAACATATCGTCCAGCACGCGCTGCATATTTTCCCAGATGGCATAGCCATAGGGTTTTATCACCATACAGCCACGCACGTCGCTCTGCTCGGCCAGATCGGCCTTAACCACCAGTTCGTTATACCACTTAGAATAGTCCTCACTTCTCTTTGTGAGGAAGTCAAGTTCTTTTGCCATATATAATAAATGTGTTATTTCGCGTACAAAGGTACGATTAAGCGAGAGAAAATCAAAATAAAGTTTGTCTTAATTTTGTTTTCCGAGCGAAAGTACCTTAGAGGCAAAGCCCCAATGGTACGATAAAGTGAGCGATTTACCAAATTTGCGGATAAGAGAGAGCAGAAACATGGTAGGGACGCAGCGTGCAGCATCCGAGAACGACAAACAAAACGGACGCTGAGCGTCCCTACATTGCCGAACAAGAGCAGATTAAACGAATCGTTAAATTTATTTGAGGAAATCCGAATGTGAGTAATTTAGAGGCAGACTACTTCGCTTCATAAAAACGACGGTTCAATTTGCCGTTGGGGGTACGCTCTATGTGCTCCACCTGCTGATAGAAAAGAGGCACCTGATAAGGTTGCAGGCGTGTTTTGAGGAACAGAGCCAAGGACTTGGGGGAATATTCCGAACGCTCGGCAGGGACGACCAGCAGTTTCAGGGCCTTTCCTGTGATGGGATGGGAAACGGGTACGCATATACAATCGGCTACCGGCGGGAAGGCAAGGGCGGCATTCTCAACGTCAGTGGGCGCAACCTTGTAGCCTCCAACATTGATAATATCGTCACTTCTGCCCAAAATATGCAAGCGGCCGTATTCGTCTATATGGCCATTGTCAGCGGTATAGAAGATGCCATTACGCAGGACTCGCTGTGTAGCGGCCTCATCGCCCCTGTAACCGCTCATCAGCATCGGGCCCTGACAGGCTATCTGTCCATCGGGAGTGATGAATACACGGGAATGGTGCATGGGACGGCCCACACAACCGGGGATGCACTCCCCGTCGTTGAAATTGTATGTGCACAGGATACCCGTTTCGGTGGATGCGTATGTATTATAGAGGCGCGTATGGGGCAGGATGGCGCACAACTGCCGCATGTCGACCTGCGATATGGCAGCGGCACCTGTTTCCAGGAACTCTATCCTGTCGGCATACCGTGCAAGGCGTCCGGCATCGAACTGTAACAACATGCGTATGGCGGCAGGAACGAGGAACGTGGCCAGATTGGCAGACGGATAGTCGAAGGCAGAGAGGAAAGCATCCATATCCTTCACCCCGTCAAGGACTATGAGCGTGCCGCCGCACATGAGCACGGGGAATATCTTGGACCAGCAGCCCAGGTGGTCCAAGGCCCCGGCCAGGACAAACACCGTGTCGCTGGAGAACCCCTGTGCCTTTATCAGGTTCTCGCTGTTGGCAATCACCGCCTGCTGGCCGATAAGGACATCCTTGGCTTGCCCCGTGGTGCCTGTGGTGTGCAGGCAGAAGGTCTTGTCCCACCCCTCTCCAAGCAGGGGGATGGGAAGCGGACGGCACTCCTTCATCATGGGATAGAGCCGGGAATAGGTTATCTCCTCTCCCTGGTGGATGATGGCAGGCTTGTCGGGGAACTTCTGTACCGAGGCAAAGACATGGTCCAATATGGTCATACCTTCTCCTCCAACTTCTTCTGTACCATCTGCGCCAGGCTCTCCAGATTCTTGAAGTTACGGGGAGTGGCATCCTTATGCTCCAACGGTATGTCGTAGTGTTCGGACAGTATCATCATGATGGAGGTGATACCGAGAGAGTCGAGGTCGGTGAAGAGGAAGTCAGAGTCGAGGTCTACCAACGGCAGTGCATCCTCAATAAGGTTGCGTATTTCTTCTTTCATATCATTGTTTGTTTTTGTTTACTAAAACATCCGCCACGCGGAAAAGCAAGGGAGGCAGGAGCCATGCCATCAGCACCACGGAGGCCATGCCTATGAGGGTCACTTCCGCCAGGGAGTGCAGGGCAGGATGCTTGGCGAATATCAGTGTGCCTATGCCGGCAAACATAATCAGTGCGGACAGGATGATGCCGCGCTTGTACGAATAGAGCATGGGGCGTCCATGCCGGCGCTCCCACAGGCATCCCTCCACCATGAATATGGTGTAGTCATCGCCCTGGCCGAAGATGAAGGTGGCCAGGATTATGTTGATGAGGTTGAACTCTATGCCAGACATGCCCATGATGCCCAATATCCATATCCAACTGACCGCCATGGGCAGAAAGCACACAATGGCTATGCGGAGACTACGGAACGAGAGCCACAGGAACAGGAAGACGATGGCGGAGCATATCCAGCCGATGTAGTTGAAGTTGTCCGAAAGGCTGTCTGCCAAGGCCTTGTTCATGCTTGCAGAGTCGAAACAGGAGGGCAGGGCACTACGGACATCCTCCACGTGTTCCTCCTTCACCTCCATGTGACGGACCACGGTGTACCTGCCGTGCAGGGAGTCGGTGCTGAAGTTGTGGCGGAACAAGGTCTCGCTTAAGGGTGCGAAATAACTGAAGTCCTGCACCTGTCTGTCCCTGCCGAGCAACTCGTGGAAAGGGGCGAACGTTTCGGGGAGGAACCCTGCCTCCTCCAAACGGCGGGGCAGTTCTTCATTAAAGACATGGGAATGCCTGCGAACGAAAGACGCCCACGAAGCAATGCACGCATCCTGGACACTGCCGGAAGGCACAAAACGGGTAAAAGCAGACGATGTGGCCAGACTGCCCTTGGTTTCCAGCGCATCAAGTATGCGACTATGGTTTAAGTCCTGTTCAAGGGCCTCGGCCATAGTATTGCAGGTGGTGACAAGATACATTGTACGAGTGTCCGCAATACTTTCTCCTGCGCCCTGCAGCGTATCGCCCTGAGAGGTGAGGCGCTTGAAGAATGCCATATCCTCCTTCTGCTCCGCAGTCATGTAGTTGAGATTGGCCACATTGGAGTCAAAGCCTGCATATTGGCTGAACCATGCGAAAAGAGGCGTAAGCAACAGGACCGCCAGTACCAGAAAGCGGTTGCGTTCGGGACGGCAAGCAGAAATCCTGTGCAGAAGGCCACTGCCCTGAGGTTCGTCCGCCGAGGGCAGCACCCTGAGCAGATGTGGCAGGAACAGGAGCACAAAAAGTATCGTGCCCGCCAGCAACAGGGAGGCAAAGAGTCCCAAATCCTGCAGGGCAGTGCTCTGCAACGGCAGGAGGGCGAGGAAGGCTCCCACCGTGGTAATGTTGCCGATGACCAGAGGGGACTGCAATTCCTGCATGGCGGCACGTATGTCCTTCTGGTGTGCCGTGTGGGCGATGACGTGCAGAGGGTAGTTCACCGCTATGCCTATGATGATGGAGGATATGCCAAGGACTATGATGGACACGGAATCCCTGAACACCGACATGCATGCCAAGGCGAAGAGAGCGCCCCAGAGCACCGAGGCACCAACCAGCATAATGTTCCTGAGCGACCGGAACGTGGCGATGAGCAGGGCGAGGACGAGAAACATGGACAGGGATATGGCCAGGATGCTGTCCTGGCGTATCCTGTCGGCATTGCCAACGGCTATCTGAGGTCCTCCGAGCATTCTGGCCTTAACCATGGGAAAAGAGGCATTCAGCTCGTCCATGCCCCTCTGGAGCAAGTTCAGAAGAAGACCGTTCTGTGCCGTTTCACTGTTGCCGAAAGGAGATGAGACGAACACCAAGGCATACTTCATGTCAGGCGTGAAGATATAACCGTCCTGCAGGGAGAAGTCCGATGTCTTGGCACAGCCCTGCATCTCGGCGAGCACAGGACTGAAGAGCACCAACGGGTCGCGCACAAGATGGTCGGCAAGAAAACCTCCGCCGGGCAACATCAGCATCTCCTGTACCTCCTGCAAGCGCGTAGGGATAAAGTCCGGCCGGGAAAGGCAACTGTCCATACGCATGTAGTCGGCCTTGGTGAGGAAATACGGGATGTTGGCATACACAAAATCCACAAGGCTGTCCTGCCGCTCCATGTCTACACAGGCAATCATACCCCTGGTCCATCCCAAGGTATCACGCCTTTGCACGGCCCGGACGAAAGCGTCCACGGCCAGCATGGTACTATCCTCGCCCGAAGCATTCTCGAAGATGACCGCCAGATTGCCGGCACCCGAGATGTCCTGATATATGTCCATCGTCTGCCGTTCTTCGGAATCCAGAGGCAGGAAATCCGCTATATCCTCCCTGTAGGACAGGGTGGATGCTCCCAATACCATTATGATGGTGGAAACTACAAGCACTCCCCATCTGAGCATCCTGTGCCCATGCAAGAAATCATATATACGTAAAACCATCCTTTTCCTTTACCTTATAACCTTATCAAACCATTGCAGGAATTTTCTTCTCCACTGGCGGCACTCCTCCGTTCCCTTTACGTCGGATGCCCCGAAGCCGTGGCCTCCTGTCTGGTATTGCAGATAGACATGTTCTATACCCATGGCGGTCAGAGCAGAGTCCAACAACTCCGAATTACGGTAATCGACAACAGGGTCGTCCACACAATTCACCAAGAACACAGGAGGGCAGTCCTGCGGAACGTGCTTTTCCAAGGAGAGAGAGTCCCTGAGCGCTCTGTCATACTTGCGGTATTCGCCAAGTATACCTCGGCGGGACCTCTTGTGCGTGCACTCGGCAGAAAGAGAAACTACGGGATAAACAGGAACGACGAAGTCGGGTCTGCTACGGAACGAGTCATAAACCTCGGCAACAGACATCACCAGATGTCCGCCGGCAGAAAAACCCATGGCACCTACTCTGGTTGTATCTATACGGTATTCCATAGCGTGGTCCTTGACATGGAGGATTGCCTGTTGAAGGTCCTTCTGAGCATCCGGATACTGATGCCCCCTGTAAAACAGTCTCGTATGGAAAGCAAAAGCAGGCCATTCTGCCGTGCGGTAATCCAGCACGAATGCAGATATGCCGTTCTTCTGCAACCACTGCGCCACCAGAGTTCCCTCATTCTTGGTGTCATGCCAGAAATAACTTCCCCCGGGGCATACTATAACGGCCGGAGTCTCTGCCCCGCAGGCTATATACGGGGTGAGCGTTACTTTTTCACTTACATCCGTATCATGCCAGATGTTTATCGGAGGGAATTGCGGACACTTGGGTGCAGCAGATTCCGTGCCTTCCATAGCAAGACACGCAAATGTTCCCCTGACAAAAGCAAAAAGCAGGAGAAATAAAACAAGGCATCGCCCCAACACCATTTTACACTCACGAATAACCACAACTACCTCCATTGATCCATCCTGTTACACATACGTGAATATTCATTTATATAATATCTGCGGAACCATGATGTGATTTCCTTGGTCGTTCCTATTCTGTCGTACTCATCAAAAGAAACTCTCTTCCTGACGGACAGAAGCATATGTCCCTTCCGCAGATACTTACCTTTCTTGGGCAAGACATGCCCCATTCCGTATTCTATCATGGGCAATATGTCCAGATGCAGGGTTCGTGCTATGTGAAACGCACCCTTATAGAACCTGCCGATGGAGCAATCCCTGGAACGTGTGCCCTCGGGATAGACCACGATGCTGTATCCACGTTTCACCAGAGACTGGAGTTTGGGCAATATGGCGTCTATACCCATAGAGACAGGATAGTATTCGGCATTCCGTATGACCATGCCGAAGAACGGGCTGTTCCACACCCAGTCGTTTGTCAGTATTACCAATTTGCTGGTTTGGGAGAGCATGACCATCAAATCGAGATGCGACTGATGATTGCATATTATTACTGCCGGCCGGTTGAAGTCCTCACCGTCGTTCTCAACACTATATCTGACTCCTGGGATACCATGTCGCAGGACAATAAGCTTCGCCACGGAATTCAGCAGGCGATGCAATATGGCCGAGGTCTTCTCACGGCGAATCCTCGTTGCCCTCAAGACAAGAGTTATTGGAAGTAACAAGACAAAACAGAACACCAAATAGGCAATCAGCGAATACGTTGTCCTCAGGAAGACAAGCAATACCCTGAGTATCTTAAGGGGAAGCGCATAGACTATGGCCAAGACGCAAAGGATGGTGTTAAGTACGGATATCCTTGTGAAATCTGCCACCGGCCTGAAATGCGAAACACGTTCCTCACGTGGAGGATAGTAGACACTGACCTCCTCTGATATTATGTCTACTCCATGCCAACTGGAAAACACGAGCAATTCCAGTTCCGCCTCGTACCTGCTTGTAAGGAGGGACAATCCGTGAAGTTTCCTCAAAGGATACAGTCTGTAGCCAGTCTGTGTGTCCTTAAGCATCACACCTGTCTGCACACAGAACCAGAAGTTGCTGAAGGAATTGGCAAACTTGCTCCCCAAGGACCTGTCAGCCTTGTCCAGACCTCTTCTCTGTCCCACTATGAGTTTGCCCGGATGCTTTATATTGGCCGAAAGCAGTACAGGTATGTCCTCGGGGATGTGCTGTCCGTCGGCATCCAACGTGACGGCATAGGCAAAGCCCATGGATATGGCTTTGCGGAAACCGAGTTTCAATGCCTCCCCCTTGCCGCCATTGCGTGCGTTCTCCACAAGCGTTATGCCATCCATGGAACGAAGCAGTTCTGCTGTTCCGTCTGTTGAACCGTCGCACACTACAATGACATCATCGCACTGCAACCTGGTCCTGCTGACCACATCACAGATAGTGGAGGCATTGTTGTACGTAGGGATAACCACGCAAATGCCACGCTCACGCATAATCCTGCGCTGATGCCCGATATTATTATTCAGTTCTGTCTGCATTTCAGTTTCATTCGCGCACATACATCCTTATCTGCCAGTATCGTGCAACTGGCATGCCATCCTGCGCCCTGCTTTTCGTATCTTATTTCAAATGTCAATTGGTGTAACGCATCCGGGCACACAGGCTTCAGGAACTTAGTGGCGTAAAGACTCTGCATGACCACCTCCCTGCCCAGATGGCAAGACAACAATTCCACGGCCATCTGCACAAGGCACACTCCAGGCGTGATGGGACTGCCTGGAAAGTGTGCAGCGTATATTCCGTGCTCCCCGTCCAGAAGCACGTCATATACAGCCGTACCTTCCTCCGGCAGGGTTATGGGTTCCTGTGCTTCAGGCAATATTCTGTATAGACTATCGAGCAGTATCATCTTCGTTTATAGGGGTGAATGCATATCTTATTCCTCGCCGGTCATTAGTGTACGTGGCGCTACCGTCTCTCATTGCATGGACAAGCCGGCGTAGGTCGCGCCTCAGAGTCCTGCGTATGTACCATTTGTCCATCTTGCCGAATACGGAGTGCAGGCGCATCTTATCGCGCTCCGGTTCATAGGTAAAGGACAACAGACCCACACCGAACTCGTTGATGACATTACCGTGAAGACCGGTAGAGTCACAGAGCATCATACACACGCCTGTCATACCGCCCTTCTCCATCTCGATGCGCACATTGTACAGACGTTCCTGTCCGTCAACGCGAGGCAACAGCCCCTGCCCCACCGCCACTATAGGCAAAAGGAACGGCACGAGAGCAAGTGTCAAAGTTCTAATCCACATTGAAGACCTTGGCATCAATATCCTTGTCCTTTACTATATTCTTCAGTTCTATCAGCGTACGGTCGCCGTTCTTTTCCGTCATTTCCACACGTTCCGTGTTGCCCGTAGCAGGATTGTATTTCAACAATATGGCAGTGTACATGCGTCGCAGGTCCTTCTTCTTGGGTGAAAGACTTACTACCCAATACCGTCCCTCGTCCGCGACTGTTGCGTCAAATGCATCGGCATCGGTCAATGCCGTTCCCGTCATCGTACCTATCATCACGGAGGTCAGTTCCTTCATCGCCCTGTTGCGTGCCACGTCCACCATATCCTTCCTGCCATCCTTGCACAGGACCACCTTGTCTTCGCACAGAAGGAAAGTGTAAGTATAAGGTGAAGCATACTCCCACCTCAGACGGTCCGGACGGCAGTACTTCATGCTACCCTTGGACACCATACCGCGTTGCATCATGCGCATGTGCTTGGTCTGCACTATATCGCACTGCAATGTGGATACCGACTCTGCCGAACGGGCTATGGCCTTTATCATGTCCTGTTCGGACAACTGTTGCGCCATGCCCGCCAGGGATAGCACCGACATGAATATTATAACGTATATCCTGTTAATCATTGTTACTCACTCTTCATTCCGTTCATCGGGCTATGAAATAGCATCCTGCCATTATCAGTCCCACACCTATCCACTTGCTCATCCCCACGGGTTCATGGAATATGCAGACAGATGCCAGCATCCCGAACACATAACTGAGCGACACCATGGGAAAGGCCATGGAAAAGGGGAAGTTGCGCAGTATATGGAACCAAAGCAGGCTGCCTGCCGCAAAGCACACTCCGCACAGGGCGAACTGCCAGTTCAAAAGCACCGACTTCCAGAACTGCATATTCATGCCAAAGGGCAGCATCCTTTGGAGGGCAATCTTCAGGAAGACTTGTCCAACACTTAGCAATGCGCTCTGGGCAACGGCCATAACCAGCAACTGTATCGTACGGTTCATTCTGCCTTCAACAATATGCTGTGTGAATAAATCTCCGGCATCGGGGGCAGTCCCACCGAAGCACGGTATCTGTTTACCAACTCCACACCTTCGTCATGACATCCTACCAGCACAGTCCTTGCCCTGCCGGTTCGGATCAGGTCGTATGCATCGCGCAAAGCCCATTCCATAGACCTGCCACCCTGGGTGTAGGTGGTATTGTAGCCATGGCATCCCAAACGTATCGCCACACTGCTGCCTATGGTATTGTGCGTGCTCTGCATGAACAAGGTGGGGCCCAGCAACTGCTCGCCTCCACGGCACATGTCATCCAGAAACTTCATGCTGGTCTCCATCATGCCGTAGGTAGTGGCCGTGATGATGGCATCCGGGCACTCAGTGCCACCTTCCTTCAACACCCTCATGGAGGTCAGCATGGCGGCTTTCAGCAGGCGGCCCATCCTTCGGGACTCCATAGGCGGGACGAATTCGCGCAACTGTGAAAGTTCTGATACGTCGCTGACAACACATTCCGCTGCCACACATACACCTGTCTCAGACAATACAACCTCCGGTTTCCGCTTAGGCTCTGCCGACAATACGATTGCCGAGTCGTTGCCTCCGAAGCCAAAGGAGTTGCAAAGCACATGCCCAAGTTCCATACTCCTGTTTTTGGAAAGGACGGGCACACAAGCCTCATCATGCGTATCCACACCCATTGCGGCAGGAACCAATCCGTCCTGCATGGCCATAAGGCACAGTACAACCTCTATCGAACCTGATGCCGATGTGGTGTGCCCCGTCAGGGACTTGGTGCTGGACACCAATGGCAGGGCATCGCCAAAAACTGCGCGTATGGCCTGGCTCTCGCTACAGTCGTTGTTGGGAGTTCCCGTGCCATGTGCATTGACATACGGGATATCCGACGGTTTCAACCCTGCCATGTCCAAGGCGTCCTGCATACAGAGCCTTGCACCGAGTCCGTCATCGGAACTTGCCGTCTGGTGGAAGGCATCACATCTGTTGCCCCACCCCGTCACATATCCATAGCGCGGGGTCGTGTCCACGGCACGGGTCATAACGACAAAAGCCGCCCCCTCGCCCAGATTCAGACCTGCGCGTGTAGCATCAAACGGGCGGCAACGGCCGCGGTCCAGTATCATCAGGGTGTTGAAACCATTCAGGTGAAACTGGGACAGAGCCTCGCTTCCACCGGCGATGACGTAATCCGCCTCTCCACTTTCAAGCATACGTGCACCAAGGGAAATGGCGTTAAGGGCGGAGGAACAGGCTGTGGATATAGTACATACCTGTGCACCTTCCAGCCCGGTCAATTCTGCCATCTGCTCCGAACAGGCCCCGCAATCGTGCGTCTTCATCAGATGGAGACTGTCGTCGCCGGACATCAGAGCATCGTAGTGGCTCTCCGTGACGTCCATTCCCCCCACGGTGGTTCCGCAGACAAGACACACCCTGCCAGCATCCTGCGGTACAGGCACAGAAGCATCTGCCAAGGCCTGGCGTATGGCCAGAGTGCCCAGAAGGACGGTGCGGCATACGACAGTATCCTGCGGTATCCCCAACATGTCCTTCAACTGGTTGTCGGACAGTTTAACCCCTCCCACAGGGAGGTCCTTGTGGACCGACCTCAGATACTGCATGCTGCCTATGCCAGACCTGCGTTCCACCAACGAGCGGTGCACTTGGCAGGCATCGTTGCCTATGGCCGACACTATCCCTATGCCGTTTATGCCGATATTCATGTGCTTACCTTACTTTGTCCTATGTTCTGCTATGTAAGCAGCCATTGTGTTAAGGCTCTTGAAAATGGGTTTCGCCTCAGAAGCCGTGGCAAGGCGTATGCCATAGTATTTCTCCATCAGCACTATCAGTTCCAGTGCGTCTATGGAGTCCAAACCGAGTCCCTCGCCGAACAGAGGTGCTTCCGCATCAATGTCCTCCGGCGTCATCTCTTCAAGATTCAGCACCTGAATAATCCGTTCCTTTAATTCTTGTATCAGTTCTTCCATTGTAATTATGTTTTTTATATATACAAACTTATTTCCGCTTCAAACTCGTTCTCGTCCGGACAATCTATCCAACCTGCAATCATTCCGTTGGCACGGGACGAAGACATCATATGGGCATTGATGACATCCGACATCATCCCCACATTCTTATCCTGCAGTATGCACAAAGACGTACTGCCCGTGATGCCATGCCTTATGGCCACCTCGCCCAGCATGATGTTGGGCAGCGTGTAGACGAATGTTGCAGGACTGGGGAAGAACGCCTCGGTCCGGGATATTGTCTGCTGATGCTTCCTGTCTGAAATCACAGAGGAACTTCGATTGAAGAAGAGCATGTCACAATCCTTCGCCATGGTTTCTACCGCTTCCCTGAGCAGCAGTTCCACTGCAATGAATCCCAGACGGGAAAGCATGTCCATGCGGTAGAAGCGCGGATAATCTGCCGACAAGGAGCGATAGAGTTCGGAAAGCATATCCGCTCCATGCGTGCCAGTCGGCCTGACCTTTCCGTCCACCTCCACAGAGTCGGGCAGAATTCTGATGCAATGCCTTGCGGTCGGTCGGATACAGTCAGGGCGACCTTCATCCCCCTGCTCCCGAACATCGGCCTCGCCATCCATAGTGAACAACAAGGCAGCGTTGCATCCTCCAAAACCGGACATCATCTTTATGAAGGCCCTCTTATCCGTAGGCTGGTGGCCTGCACTTGCATTTATCCTGCCACTGACTCCGCATTCCTCATATCCCAGCACTCCGGGTATCCAACCCCGGGCAACGGTTTCCATTGTCAGGATGGTTTCCAGCAATCCTGCCGCACCCATGGTGTGTCCGAAATAGCCTTTCAGGGCAGACAAGGGGACATCCGAAAGTCCTGCCCTGTCTATGGCCACGGACTCCATCTGGTCGTTATACATGGTTGCTGTTCCGTGTGCCCCTATTGTGGCAAGGGTATCCCTTGCGATACCGTTCGACACATGCTCCAGCGCCCTGAAGCACCCCTCCCCCTTGGGAGATGGATTGGTTATGTGGAAAGCATCATTGCGGACACAGCCTTTCTTCAGATTCCACCTGACTCCAGTCCCAGGCACACGGTCAGAGGCAAAGACTATCGTTGCGGCAGCCTCGCCAAGGTTCAGGCCCGTGCGTTCCATATCGAACGGACGGCAGGGCTCTTCCGACAAGGCCTTCAGGCTGTTGAAGCCCGAGACTATGAACGCTCCCTGACAGTCCGCACCCACCACCACGGCATAGTCGTATGCTCCGCTGTCCAGCAAATCCATGGCCTGTACCTGTGCCGCCACACCGCTTATACAGGCGTTGCTGACCACCAACGGCGGTGCAACAAACCCAAGTACCGAGGCAATCCTGGAGGCTGCGGTTCCGGGGAAAAGGGCATCGCCTGCGGAGCCATTGCCGTCCAGCAGTTCTATGTTCCCCTTTGTTGTACTGAGTACCAGCAGGACTTTAGAGTCAGAGACGTCAATATCCGTGCGTGAAAGGGCGTCCCTGACGGAATGCAGCACCATGGACTCGAAACGTGTGAACGGTTCCCCGGCATCGGCACTTTCCTGCAAGAGCGCATGCTCCTGCTCCCGAGAGAAGAGCGAGGCGCACACATCAAAAGGCAGTCCCCAAGGACGTTCATGGCATTGCAGACCGCTACGGCCATCCCTCACGGCCAAGACGTTCTCCTCCGTGGTTATGCCCAAAGGCGATGTTATGTTTGTTGACAATACCCTTATCATACCATCAGTTTTAACTCAGCCTCAGCCACCGTGCGGCCATCGCTTTCAATCCTACCCGTACATGACATCATACCGAATGCCTCTGCCCCTACAAGCATCTCTGTCCTAAGCAGATTCCCAGCCTTCACCTCGGCAAACACGTCCATACTCTTGACCGCGGCTATCACACCGGGCTTTGCGCTACTGTACAGGAATCCCATACGCACGGCACACGCCTGGGCCATAACCTCCAGCAATGCCGTGGGGGCAAGGATACCCGACCTGCAGAAAGGATTGTCGGGACGGACAACGGTTTCTACCACCACCCTTCCTTCATCGCACTGCACCAGCACATCTACCATGCGGAACGACTCGCCATGCGGCATCAGTCTTCCGAGGTCCATGCCACGCAAATCCTGTTCTCCGGTCAAAGCATGCTCCATCATACCCAATACTCGAAATAGTTATACCACTGTGTAGGGTAACGGCGTACCGTCCTTTCCATATTATCGATATAGGCTTGGGACAGACTTTCAATCTGCTTCGCCCTCGGTGCTTCAGCATCATATTCCAAAGGGGTGATGAATACGGTATATTGCCTGGCAGCAGTCTTGATAACGTCCACGGCGATAACCGGTACCGACTTCATGACAGCAATGCTGAAAGGTCCCTGAGGCAACAACACATCGCCACCAAGCAAACGCTTTCTCAGGCTCTTGGTCGAACCGTTTATCCTGTCGGCAAGCACTCCAAGCATCTCTCCGTCGGACAGTATGCGGTTTATCTCAAAAAGATGGCTCATATCATCCATCACAGGAACCATGCCGATATTGTTGTCCTCGAACATGCGTTGGCGGTTCTCCATCACCGAAGCCTTTTCTCCGCTGAACAGCAACACATTCATGCGCTTTCCCACTGACTTGAATGTATAGCCTGCCAACTCGTAATTGCCCACGTGGGAACTCATCATCATAAAGGAACCGGGAAGGGCAATAAGTCGTTCCACATGCTCCATGCCCACAACCCTGACTTCAAACTCCTTTCCTGCAAACATGGCAAAGCGGTCAATCACCAACTGGGCAAACATACAATGGTTCACATATGTTTTCCACAGCGACTTGCACCTGCCGTATTTCATACGCGCACGCATGAACCTATATATATACGTACGACTGGGATTGACAAGCAGCACGACAGGCAACACGAAAACGAACGTGAAAGCATAAATCACCCTCACATCCAGCACCCTGAGCAATCTGATGAGCCAAAGGTGCATCCATCCGTTGCCGTATGTCCTACCGCTCCACTGCCGCTTCATGTCCTACACACCAATATGCTATGCCCCTGGCCGAGTCCGTCGTATATCTCCTCAACATGCAGACCAGCCGTTTTTACCAATCTTATCATATCCTCGGAGTGGTACATTTTGCTGTTACCGTTGGCCAATGCCGTAAAATACAGACTGGTCATCGTCAGGCAGAATGCCGCCGGTTCAAATCGCTGTCTGTCCCAAAGGGTCTCCATTATATACAGACGGGTGTCCGAAGTCATAGCCGCCTTTGCCCTTGCCAGTATGCTCACTATCTGTTCCTCCGAGAAACAATCCAGGAACTGGGACATCCAAATGGCATCCAGACCTCCCTCGCGCCGTGGGAACACGGATGCCTCGTCAAGCAGGTTGATGCCATGTCCCTTTATGCGTTCCGAACCTTCACGACCGGCAACATTATTCTTCATCATCTCTATCTGCTGGGGCAGGTCGAGTATGGTAACCTCAACCTCATCGTCGTAGCCGACACATTTCAGCGCCCACTTACCGGTATTGCCACCGACATCATACAAGGAACGTGTGGCATGCTTGCGGAAGACTATTTCCAATGCCTCGGGGAAAGAGGAGTCGCTATAGAAATGGTCGAAGCCGAACCAACTCTTCTGCACCTGTTCGGGCAGAGAGGAAAGCCCCTCGTATATCGTGGGCCACGAGCCGAAATGTTCCAAACCGGCAGGACGGCCCTCCCTCAGGGATTCTTCAAGGCGGAACCAGCCTTCGTAGTTAACATCGTGATTGAAGTCCATATTAACCCTTGTGGCCCGGTCGGTAAGCAGGAACCAACCGGTCTTGGAAATGCGGTATCTGTCTGTCTTTGTATCGACATGTACAGTACCTATGCACAAGGAGGCCTCAAGGAGACACTTGACGGCATACTTGGACAGGGAAACCTTTTCAACCAACTCGTCCTCCGTCAGACCGTCGTCACTGTCGCGCAAGGCATCCAGTATCCCGAACTTGACCATCAGCCGTGATGCCTGGAACACCACAGGTCCCCACGCTATGAACTCGGCAAGCCTTTGGGCATCGCGGGCAGAAAGGCTGTCCTTTGTATATTGTTTCTCTAAAGAAGGAAATAAGTTCATATATGCTTATGATGCTACTTTCTATATGTAAATACAGGATTATCTCTATGAAACCAGACCGAGCAAAACGTCCCCACTGATTCCTGCATAATAAAGACGATGCAAAGTTAACTATATTTTACAATACCGCAAATAAAGGACGTAAAATCTTTTCAAAACCTCACACCTATCACTAAGCGTTGTTTGGAGGACCTGACTTTGATAAACTCATAATAATGTCCAAACGGCCGGATGGGACTTGACAATGTGCGACAAGGAGGAAAATATGTCGTCCCGAGGACAAGGACGCGTCGTCCCGAGGACGGCGCGCTGTCCTCGGGACGAAGGCTTGCCCTCGGGAGGGCAGAATGGAGGGGGCTCAGTTGTTCAACTTCACCTCCCTGATGATGTTGCCGCCGCGGTAGAAGAGGAGGTTCTCAATCTCCACGTTGTTGACACGCTGGAGCAGGAACTGGTCCTTGTTCCAATGGAATGGCTTATAGTCGGTGTTCTTCACAACCTTGTTGTTGCGATACAGCAGGCCGTCAATGCTCTTGGCATAGAGGATGGGGGCATCGAAGGTTTCGAATACGTTGTCCTCGATGCGTATGGCGGTCTTCTTGCCTCCGTGGAAGAGTTTCTTCTGTCCGTCCAGGTTGGGTATCTCGGGATAGATGGAGATGACGGCATTGGTGAACTGGAACTGGTTGGTGAGGGCATTGACGAAGCGGTTCTTGCGTATAGTCACGTCGCGGCATGCACCTGTCTCGAACCAGCCGTTGCAATCACCGCAGAGCAGAATGGCGCAACCCGAGGTGTGGTCAAAAAGATTGTTCTCCACCACCACTTTCTTTGGTGTGCTGAACAAAGTGCCACGGGCACGGTTGTTGCGGATGGTGTTGTGGGCAAAGTAGACCTCGGGAGTCCATGTGAGGTTCTCTATGCCATAGCCAGCCTTCTCGGAAACTTCTCCGGGCACGGGTTTCTTGAAACGGATACGGAAGGTCTTGGCACCGTCCATACCTGTTCCCTGCTCCTTTACCGTGGCATCCAGGGGAGTAATCTCAACGACCTCATTTTCTCCGTCAAGAAGTTCCATAGTGGCGGAGCGTACGAACTGAACCTTGTCGCCCTTGTAACCCCAATCAAAACCGTATGCCTGAGAGTGCATGTAGCGGCCCTCCAAGGTATAATCGTCAACACGCTTTACAACTTTCAAGTAAGTGCCGTGCACATTGATAGCATCGTCCATCATACCCTCGTATAGAGCGTTTACTGAGGTTATCTTGCCCTTACAGCCAGAGAAATGGGTGGCATCCGCCTGAGTGGTGAAGTAACGTGCATCATTATCGCCCTTCAGACATACAGAGAAACCATCCAGATCGATATTCTCACTCATCTGTGCAAGCAGTCCCATGCCCTCGGCATAGTGCATTTTGATATTATGCAACTTGGTGTCCTTGCAATGGGTTACGAACAGACCGGGAGAAGGACGTTCCCAACTTCTCAGTGCCAGCACAGTACCGGGCTTCAGTCGGGAATCCTTCCAACCAGGAGCATTCAGCATGCCCTCCCCTACTTCCTTCACATTGGCAATGGGACAATACAGGTCGGCTGTATTATAAACGATGTGGCGAGTATCTCCCTCGAAAGCAATGGCATACTGATGGCGGAAAGACCAACCGTCGCCATAGGTAATGAAGTCGCCCTTGTCTGAAATGCGGTACTTAACCCAAGGCGCTGGCTTGAAGGTGATGCCCTTCTCTGCACTGCTTTCCACAATGGTAATCTGTGAAATCTGGGGATTGGCAAAGTCGATACTGAAATTCTTCAACGTGCAATCCGTGGAGCGAACCAGCGACATGGGCATCATACGGCCGTGGAACACCAGTTCTGCACCCTGACCATCCAAAACGAAATCGTGAAGGTCCTCCAAGGGTACGCCAACAGGGCGTGGCTGGGGCTGGTCGTGATTGGAAACGTAATAGTTGCGAGTGGCCGCATCCTCGGGGTGGAAGTCGTAGCGTCCCTTCTCAAGGACAAGGATGGCCTTGTCGCCCTTCTTCATCTCGGTGCGGATGGTCTCTATGGCCTTTTTCATGGCCGCCGACAGGCTCTTGCCGGTATTGGGGTGCAAACCGAGGTCGGAACCTTTGTAGATACGCTCGCGTGCCGCAGCGGGCAGGGCAGTGCACAGAAGTGCCAGAAGAAATAAACTGATGGTTTTATTCATGTTCGTGTTTGTTAATGATAGAGTACAGAGGACTGGGGATAAGGGGTTATGGCGGTGGATATCATATCTGTCATACCCCCTCCCCTTTCGGGACTCCCCCTGTCTCAGGGGGAGAAAGTGGGTGATTGCGTTCGCCGTTCACTTTGTCTCTTTGAAACAGGGGCGAAGATGGTTTTTAGAGTTTTTCTGAATAATCAGAGTAATCGGAGCAATCGGAGTAATCGGAATACTCGCAGTTTTCCGTTTTCACCTTTCCGTTTTCCGTTCTCACCGTCCGTACGCCTTGATGACAAGTTCGCCAAACAGGCCATTGGCCCAGGCAAACCAGGAGCGGGTAAACTTGGCAGGGTTGTCGGGATTGAAACTCTCGTGCATGTAGCCCGTTCCTCCATCGGTCTCGACAAGCAGGCGCACACATTCCTGTTGCTCCATACGGTCATTGCTGGTAAGTCCTTTCATGATGATGCTCATGGGCCACACCATGCCCAATCCCGTATGGGGCGAACCTATGGCACCCACCTTGGTACCATTCAGCATACCTGTGAAGAAATACGGATTGTCCTCACTCCATATCATACGACGTGTATTCTGGTACACAGGGTCGTCCATAGGAACAAGTTCGGGGCAGAGATATGGCAAAGCAAGTAGCGAGGGCGCATTGGCATCGTCCATAAGCAGATGGGAACCGAAAGCATCCACCTCAAAGGCATATACTTTGCCATACCGGGGATGCTCTACGGTAGCATGCTTCTCCAATCCCTGACGGATATCGTCGGCAATAGCAAGACATTCCTTTGCCATTGCCTCGTCGTTGTTTACCTGAGCGAGTATAACTGCCGCCTTGCGCAACACACTCTCGGCAAAGAAGTTGCTGGGAATGAGGAAAGGGAATATCTGGCTATCGTCCGAGGGACGGAAGGCACTGGCTATCATGCCACAATGCTTGGCAGGATGCCCATAGCCATAGTTGCTGGACGTATCGTGAAGGAAATGTGTGGTGCGCTGGAACTTGTAACTGGTCTTGGGGCCATTGGCACGCTGTTGCTCGCGGAAAAGAGCCAGAATCTCGCCCATAGCCTGCTTCCACAAGTCGCCAAAGATACTGGTGTCGCCTGTCAGCAGCCAATACTGGTATGCCAGACGCAAAGGATAGCAAAGCGAATCCAATTCGTACTTGCGCTCGTGCACACCCTTCTTCATAACAGTGTAATCCGATGCCCAATGGCTTACCTTGGCGGTATCGCTCAGGAAGGCATTGGCATAGGGGTCCAAGCAGATGAACTCAAGTTGCTGGAGTATGACACCACGAATCAACTTGGCCAGTTCCGGGTCATCCTTGACATAGTTTATGTATGTCCACACCTGTGCTCCAGAGTCCCTGAGCCACATGGCATCAATATCTCCGGTAATAACAAATGTGCGGTCTTCCTCTGGGAATACGGTTGTATCCAGAGTGTTGGGGAAACTGTTTTGGAACATCTGCCACAGTTTGGGAGAGACTGCCAACAATCGGGAGTGCATCTCCTTTATCTGCTGCTCCACAGCCCTGCTGGTGAAGCAACGCTTCTCCACGGGAGGGCGGTGATAGAATGTATCCGGTGACTGTACAGGCACTGGTACCTGCTCCTGTATATTTGATGCCATTACACCAGTAGCAAATGCACAGAGAAACAGGAATGACTTTATTCTCATCTTGATATTAATTAAGTTGTTTGTTTAGGTAGTAGGTATTAACCGAGGACATCTGTAGGGACGCTGCGTGCAGCGTCCGCTATGAGGTATTCTGTTGTGTCTTTGTTTCGGACGCAGCACGCTGCGTCCCTACTGCTGGATGTCTTCCAACGCCAGTCCCTACTGTGAAAGCGGTTTTCCTTTTTAAACTTTCACCTTTTAAGTTCTGCCTCCAGGACACCACCTGCCATAATTTCATCGTGGGTAATCCATGTACGGTCAAGGCGCTTGCCATTCAACTTCCAACGCTTCACGACTGTACCCTTGCCCTTGGTACGGATAGTGAAGGTCTTGCCACCAGGCACATCAAAGGAGGCCTCGCGTACCAAAGGAGCAGACAACTGGTAGATACCGCCACAGGGTTCCACCTGATACAGCCCCATAGCAGACATCACATACCATGCCGACATCTGACCTACGTCCTCATTGCCACAGATTCCATCGGGTTTATCAGTGTACATGGTAGCGAGTATCTCATGGACACGTCTGCTGGTTTTGTCAGGCTGACCGAGATAATTATATATATATAAGGTATGGTGTGAGGGTTCGTTGCCATGGGCATACTGACCGACAAGTCCGGATATGTCGGGATTGGCATCGGCATTCAGTCTGCTATCAGCCGTGAACAGACTATCCAGACGTGCCTCTGCCTTCTCCTTGCCTCCCAGCAACTCTATCAGGCCATCCACGTCATGGGGAACAAGCCACAGGTACTGCCATGGAGTTCCCTCGGTATAGTCCACCGTATGGTGAGAGGGATTGAAACTATCCAGAGTACGGAAGTTGCCGGACTTGTCCTTGGCTCGGAAATACCCTACACGCTCATCGTATATCTTCTTATATCCCATACTGAGATTGTGGAAGCGCACGCTGTCCTCCTTGTGTCCCAGACGACCTGCCACCTGTGCCACGCTCCATGCGGCCAGATAGTACTCCATGCTCTTGGAGACACTCTCGCCCTCGGGACCATTCGATGTCAGGTAGCCGTATTTCCATAGTTCTGACTTGCCACGGTCGGGAATACCGCGGTACTGGAATCTGCGGTGCTCTGGTTCGGTTTCGGGGTCGCCCATACTCTGCTTCATATACAGGAAGGCCTTTTCATAATCAAAGCCCTTCACTCCTTTCAGAATCATGTCTGCCAGGACAGGCACACCAGGTTCGCCCACCATGCAATAGGTGTCGGTGCTATGCAGATGCCATACCGGCAATTCGCCATGCTCACGGCAGATAGCCATCATCGTCTTTGCCCAATCAGTAAGTTTGTCCTGCATGACCAATGTGGCCAGGGGGTGCATAGCACGGTATGTATCCCACAGACTCCACGTGGTATGGTTCTGAAAATCAGGAGAACGGTGTATCATTCCATCGGCGCCCATGTAATCCCCAATAGCATCGTTCCACAACTGGGGAGCAAAGAGAGAGTGGTACATGGCCGTATAGAAGATGGTGCTGTCCTTTGGGTTGTCGAACTTGGCACGGATACGTCCCAGTTCCTTGTTCCAACGCTCCCTGGCCTCGGCACGTACAGCATTGAAATCCTTGTCATACAATTCTGCCTGCATATTAAGCAAGGCTCCAAGTTCACTTACAGGAGACAAGGCAACATGAGCATGGACTACAGCACCTGGTTCCACATCAAAGAATATCTGGCAATACCTGGCATCTATGCTATCCCAGGCAAGGTCCTTGATTGGCTGGTCAAAACTGATAGCATAGTACACCGTATGATTTGTCCAGCCCCTACTGGTACGATAACCCACCAAAGTGTGCATGTCATAGGGTAAGACGCGTGTTTCCGTTGCACGGTCGCCTATGCCCCCTTCTAAGTCCAGAACCACATTGGCATACCTGTTACCCTTAGGAAATGTAAAACGGTGAATGGCGGTACGTTCTGTTGCCGTCATCTCGGCACGAATGCCCCACTTGTCCAACAAAACGCTATAATAGCCAGGTTCCGTCACCTCGTGTTCATGACGATAACGTGACGCTATGTCACTTATAAAATCTGCCCGAGGTCCTGCCGTGCGGGCATAACCATACATGGGCATCAGCGTGATGTCGCCAAGGTCGCTGCATCCCGTACCGCTCAAATGCGTGTGGGAAAAACCTATGATGCTATCGCCGCTCTCGTGATACCCGCTACACCAGTCCCAACCATGATATGGCTGGACAGGTCCTACATTCACCATGCCCCATGGGACATTGGCACCGACAAAGACATGACCATGACCGCCACTACCTATGCGAGGGTCCACAATATCCGCATACTGTGCCGAGACATTGCCCGACACAAAGAACATCAAGACAAACAGGACATATTTGTAGTTTCTCATTATGTATTACTTATAAGTAGGTTAATTCTGAGTTCAAAGATACAAATTATATATATAACGGCAACCCTATTCCATCCTTTTTTTATAACTTTGCCCCGATTTGGGTTAGCAGACATCATTTTAATTTTACACATTAACATAAACGACATGAAAAAAGTATTACTGCTGTTGATGGCAGCAGCCCTCATGGGCATGCCCGTAGAGGCAAAGAAAAAGGACAAGAAAAAGAAGGGCAAGGCAAAGACCGAAGCCCCTGCTCCAGCACCAAAGAAGAAGGAAGCAAAGCCCAGCATTTCACGCAAGGGCATGCTGAACGTAGAGAAGGTGGGCACCGACTGGTTCCTGGAGGTTCCCGACAGCCTGCTGGACAAGGACATCCTGGCCGTAACACGCTACACCTCCACCCCTTCAAGTTCCGGCAAGTTCGGTGGCGAGGAATGCAACGAACAGGTTGTATTCTTCCAGATGAACCCCGACAGCACCCTGCTTCTGCGTTCTCGCATGACCATCAATCTGGCAGATAGCACAGACGCTATTTCCAAGGCCATAAACGTCAGCAACGAACACCCCATCATAGGCGCCTTCAAGTTGGAAAAGCACAAGGACGGAATGTCACGCATAAAGGTGACACAGTTCCTCAACTCCGACAACCCTCTTGGCATCATGTCTTACTACAAGAAGTCATTCACCCTGGGCATGCAGGATGGTTCCCTGTCTTATGTAGAGGATATCAAGACCTTCCCCACCAACACAGAGATTCGTCTGGTAAAGACATACAACAGCAGCAGCATGTCTCTGCCTGCTTCTGCATACACCGGCAAGGTAACCTTCGGTCTGAACATCAGTCTGGTGCTCCTGCCCGAGGAGCCCATGATGCCCCGTCTGTTTGACCAGCGTGTAGGTTACTTCACACATGGTTTCAACCAGTTCAGCGACGAGCAGCAGCGCGTTGGCGAGAAGATTATGATCTCACGCTTCCGCCTGGAGCCCAAGAACGCCGAGGATGCCGAGAAGATGCGCCGTGGCGAACTCATCGAGCCCAAGAAGCCCATCATCTACTACATCGACCCCGCTACTCCCAAGCAGTGGCGCAAATACCTCATCATGGGCGTGAACGACTGGCAGGCCGCCTTCGAGAAGGCCGGCTGGAAGAACGCCATCCGCGGCGAGGAATGGCCCGAGAACGACACCACCATGAGCATGGAGGATGCACGCTTCTCCATGATCCGCTATCTGGCAAGCCCCATTGCCAATGCCTACGGCCCCCATATCTCCGACCCCCGCACGGGCGAGATAATGGAGGCTCACGTATGCTGGTACCACAACGTGATGTCATTGGTTCACGACTGGTACATGGTACAGGCCAGCAGCATAGACGAGGCTGCACGCAAGATGCACTACAGCGAGGAACTGATGGGCGAACTGATACGCTTCGTTTCCAGCCACGAGGTTGGCCACTCACTGGGTCTGCGCCACAACTTCGGTTCTTCTGCCATGGTTCCCACCGACAGCCTGCGCAGCAAGGCATGGGTGGAGAAGAACGGCCACACTCCCTCCATCATGGACTATGCACGCTTCAACTACGTTGCCCAGCCCGAGGACGGCATCAGCCAGAAGGGCATCTTCCCCCGCATAGGCGACTACGACATGTGGGCCATCGAATGGGGTTACCGTCCCATGCTTGATGCCAAGACTCCCATGGAGGACCACAAGGCTCTGGAGGCCATGACACAGAAGGCACAGAAGAATCCCCGTCTGTGGTGGGGCGACGGCGAAGGCCTGCGTGGTGTTGACCCACGCCGCCAGACCGAGGACCTGGGCGACGATGCCGTGAAGTCAAGCACCTACGGCGTGATGAACCTGAAGCGCGAAATGGCAGAACTGCCCAAGTGGACCTTCGACGAGAACGATATCCACGACGAGAACCTCTCCACCATGTACGGCCAGATGCGCAGCCAACTCCAGCGCTATGCAGGCCATGTGGCAGGTTACATCGGCGGTACATACCAGACCTACTACACCCGTGCCCAGGGCGGTACAACCTTCGAGCCCACACCCCTGAAGAAGCAGAAGGAGTCTCTCCAATGGCTGGAGAAGAACGTGCTGAACGAACCCGTATGGATGCGCGAGTACGACTATTGCAAGACCATGACTCGCGACACACGCACACTCACCCAGCCCGTAGCAACCTATGCGGCATCACTTCTCATAAACCGCATGAACTACCTGAACGACCTCTACCCTGCCGACAAGTACATTGCCGACATCGTACGTCTCTGCTTCTCCGAGGCCCAGAGCGGCAAGAGCGTCAGCAACTACCGCCAGACCCTGCAGAGCACTCTGACCGTACTGCTCATCAACCGTTTCCAGAGCCTGAGCAGCACCATTGCCTCTGCGCCACGCGCCAACACACTCCTTGCCCTCAAGAGCATACAGAGCAAGATAAGGAATGCCGGTGCCGATGCCAAGAGCCGTGCACACTTCCAGAACCTCTCCGACCAGATAGAGCGTGCCCTGGTGGTGAAGTGAATATCTGCATAAAAGCACGCATAGGGTAGAAACGGACTGTAGAACTGTAGAACTGTAGACCCCCTTTGCAGGTGCATACAATAAATAAAGATGGCATCACATTGCGTGGTGCCATCTTGTTTAGGTAGTGCAGTTAATCATCCAGCAGTCTTGCAAGTTCGGGGATGTCATGGTTCTCCAAGGTACTTTATAATAACGGCCATCTGCCCAGGCGGAAAATATCGCTTGCGCTCATCATAACCTAACCTCTTTAGTTCTTCCAGAAGTTCTGCCGTATTGTGTATTTCATCACGGAACCTGCGAACGGCAGTAGAGCGGGAAAAGTCGGGGTAGTAACGCATGGCCGCCTTCCAGAATTGCATGCCACGCACTTTCATATCATTAGCCATAATCAATGTGTTATACTCTTAAACTGCCTGCGGTTTTTGCCCAACCTTCTCGCCGACACATGAATCCAGTGGATGTCTCCGTTACGTTCCCATATCAGTTGGTCTAAGACTGGCAGGGTCTTCATGAAAGCAAGGTATTCCAGCCCTTTCTCCACAGATGGCAGATAGATGTCTGCCGCCTCGCCACGCATGTGCTGTGAATTGGATGCACCACCCACGGCTCCATTCAGTTCCGGGCAACGGTATCCGCTCGTTATGCGGATAGGGCCAAACTTGTCCCTCAGAGGCTGTAACACCATGTGGCACAGGTATGCCAGGTTCAACACTTGCTCCACGCCGGAGCATTCGTTCTCTATGCCAAGTCTTTTGGCGGTGTCCGAGCGAGTGAACTCGCTCAGACGGAAGTTATTTGATAGTTGCATTTTACACCAATTCTTTTTGTGAACCGAATTTCTTTTTATAGAACTCTGTCTTCTCGTAGCACTCCTTGTCCTTCTGGTCCTGTGGCATTTCCTCACCATGCAGTTTGATGTAGCCTCTGGTTTTCCAGATGTATAGAAGTTTAGAAACCTTTGTGTTGGACATTTCTCGATTACCGCTTAGGCTCTTGAGTTCCCCTCGGGTAAACACATCCGGCAACAAGTCCAGCATGTTCTGGGGGCCATTGCGCCTATAGATATTTAATGCGTTGTCCGCCTGTTCTATTTCTCTGCCGAAGAAGCGCATCTTGCACCAGAGGTCGTACTGCAGGCTCCAGCGGATGAAATTCTCCACCGTCTTGTCCCACTTCCCTCCGCTTGCCACGAAGAGCACCATGGCCTTCAGGTAGGCAATCACATTGGCGCGGTATGACAGGTTCTCGTACACACGGCTCTGCGACAGACGGGAGAAATCTGCGCACTCCTCAACGAGTTTCTTTGCCAGCGTGCGAGCCTTGGGGCAGTCTATGAGTCCTCGGGCCTTGTTGAGGTTCTCTATGTAGGGTCGCAACTCCTCGTCGAAGGAGGCATCGTACACGCCATAGATGGGCATTTCGGCACCAATCTCCCGCTCGGGTATTGTGCAGAAGTTTATTCGGCTGATGGGGCCGTCGGTCAGCACCTGACTGAAATACCTTCTGCCTTTGCCTATGGTGGTGGAGGCATTCCAGTTGAAACGGATGCTCACCTTTTCGGTCACGCTTCCAGTGCCTATGCGGGTCTGTCCATACGCATTCTGCGGGTCGAACGCCAAGCACATTATCTGGAACTGCGCCTTGCCTCTGCCACCGCCCTTCAGGGCATCGAACTGGTCTATCTCGTTCATCTTCGTGTACAGGAAACGCTCTTCGGCATCTGCCAGGCGCTGAACGAAGGCAGCGTTTGTCATGTCCGGGTCAACCTCCTGGATAACGAGACCTTCGGGTCTCTGGCGCTTGTCCTTGTTGGCGCCCTTGCTCTGCACTTCCTTCTTCCACTCCTGTTCACGGCGGAGGCTTTCAGCATCCCTCAGGCGGATGTCTGCCATTATTCGGTTTATGGGTTCGCTGATGCAGTTCTTTCCTGCACCTGTGCCTGCCATCAGCACGTTCATCAAGGTTGCCTCGTGCTCCACATTGTCGATGTAGCGGAACCTTGTCTGCCACAGGTGCGTTGCCAAGGCTGGGAATACGGCATGCGCCACGGCGGGCTTGTAGATGTCGGGAGTCTTGCTGACAAGAAGTCTTATTAACGGAGGCAATATCCTTGGCATCTGCGGCGGCATGTCGGGGTTCTCCTCTGCCTCGCGCTCCTCCCGCTCCCGCTCCTTGCAGATGGCGAGCACACGTTGCATTATCCTGGACATGTGCGGTGTCTGGTTGCGGTTGCATGCGCTCCGTATGGTTGCCATCCATTTCTCGCGGTTCTCGCCGTAGGTTGGCAGGATGCGTGCTATCCACTCGGGGTCGTCGTTGCACACATACCTGAGGTGGCACGCCATGGTGAAGATGAAGTTGTTGCGGCTGCCGTGGGTGGGGATACCGCCCAACTGGTCTTCCAAGGTACTGATGAGAGAAGCGGACCCCTCCCCATCCCTCCCACAAGGGGAGGGAGTATAATGTACTGTTTGATGTGGGCACAAGTCGGTTGTAACTGACTGTCCCCCTGAGACAGGGGCGACGAGCGAAGCGGAGGGGGTGGATAGTTTTCCGCTCATTAAGGCGGAGGGGGTATGCGAATCTACACCATTATCAGTTGTAACTACTCCCTCCCCTTGTGGGAGGGTTGGGGAGGGGTCCGTCCATATCTTGTCGCTCATATACAATATGTATTGCCTGGGCACTACGAACGAGCACCGTGCATAGTCCTTTACGCACTCGTCGTACTTCTGGTCGCCCAACTGCTCTGCCATCCAGCGCTGTGCCTGGGCAAGGTTCATGCCCTGGGGGATGATGAAGAGCAGTCGCAGGCCTTCCGTGCTTGGCGTGATGTGCGCCATGACGATGCCCAGTTCGTCCTTGCGAGGTTCTATCTCGTGCCAACGGCCTTCGGGGTCGGGGATGTGGTCAAGGTCGTACATGCTCAGTCCCGAGGGCACGGCATCGGCATTGAGGCGTCGGCCGTTCTTGAAAGTGGCGTGCGGTGTGAGGATGGGCAACTGCTTCTTCAGGCGTCCCTTCAGTTCTTCAAACTCCTCCTTGGCCAGTTCGCCACGGCGGCACTGCTCCAGTGCATCCCGTATCTCGGCACACACCTGTGCCACACGTGGGGAGTCTATTGCCTCCCTCAGCATCTCAGCGGTGCACACCTGCACCTGCTGAGATTTTACACTATTTGAAATTCCAAATGTCATAGTAAAGGACCCCTCTCCGAATACTCGGACCCTCCCCCTTGCCCCTCCACAAGGGAGGGGAGTATATACACAGGGGGATAGAGGGGATTATTTTTGATATTAATAATAAATTAGGTTAGTTCAATAGTCTGTTGTAACTACTCCCCTCCATACAGGGAGGGGCTGGGGGTGGGTCCACTCATTATATATTGGCTTGCGGTAATGCTCTCATCAATGAGCACCTGTGCCGGATGTATTCCGTGCTCGTCAAAATCTACGCTCAGTGTCAGTCGAAGGTTCTCGGAACTCATCGACACCCTTCCGTGGGGCAGTTTGCGGTACTCGCGGGCAGGGTGCTCACGTTTTCTGTTGTGCACATTGAAATTTCCCTCTCTGGGCGATACCAGAGCGATACTGCCCTGCACACGGGCAGAACCTTTCAAAAGCGATGCATACACGGCATCGGGTAGTTGAAGTTTGATAGTCATAACTTAAGATGTTTTGTGAGAGAAAGCATTGGGGAAGGTGGCCACCTTTCAGAACTCCTGGAGTTCCCTCACTTCCATCTCGAGGTTAAATGAATTGGTTTAGTTCTTGGTTGAGATTATCTCGCCCACCGTGATGTCCTGATACCACTGGCCGTTGTACTCGTGCGCCTGGAAGCGCAGAGCGGCATGCACCAGTTCGCCGGGATACCACTTGCACTGGGCACCGTTGCCAAAGAGGGTGCACACGTACATGTTCTCGTACTTGCCGCCCAGTTCCTGAAGAACGATGCTGCACTTGCTTGTCATGCCCCCTTCGGCCTTCTGGCTGGGAATCTGCTGGGGCTCGCCCTGATGGATTACTCTGAAGATTGATTTCATAAAAGAGATGGACCCCTCCCCCTGCCCTCCCCTGTATGGGAGGGAGTATATACTACTGGGGATTGGGGATTTTGTTTTGATGTTAATATTAAATTAGGTTAGTTCTATTGTCTGTTGTAACTACTCCCCTCCATACAGGGAGGGGCTGGGGGTGGGTCCGCCCATTCAGTTCACCTTTCCGTTCGCTGGTGCAAAGGTACGGCAAGAAAAAGCCGGATGGAAGTGAATTCCAACCGGCGTAAAGTTTTTGAAAGTTTCCCGTAAAGAACTGTCCGATTTTGCCCCTCGTCGTAAGGTTTTTCGGAAAATCCGTAAAGTTTTTGAAAGTTTTTCGGGAGTTTTATGAATAAATGGTATCTTTGCATGAAACCTAACGGGAAACGTTCAACGTTAACCCATAGACCATGGAAATAAACATAGAAACCGACCTGCAGGAAATTTTCCGCCAACTCGAAGCCTCGGGCATGAACCCGCGCCTGTGCACCATACCCGTACCCTGCTATAGCGGAGGCATACATGCCGGCACACCCACTATGCCCGGCGATATCACCGTGGAGGAACACATGTTCATGGCAGGCGACGTGCTAATGTCAGAGCGTACCTACATAGTGGATGTAGTTGGCGATTCCATGCGCGACGTGGACATTATGCCCGGCGACCAACTTCTGGTAAGGCACATAGAAGATCCCTCGCTCGTACGCGACGGCGATGCCGTAATAGCATGGGTGGCGGGGCAGAACACCGTAAAGGCCTTCATGCGCGACGAGCAGGGCAATGCATGGCTCGTGCCGCGCAACCCGAAATACGCACCCTTCCGCATCACCGAGGACATGCGCATCACCGGGTTGGTGATACGGTGCATCAAGTCCAACACCTCATCCGCCTATGCCGACCTGGCACGCATACTGAAAAAAGCCCAACTGACGCCAGAGCCAACCCCTCCCTCAGAAAAAGCCATTGCCCAGGCCGTGCTCTACATCTGCGACTCCGTGTCCAACGGACGCCAGTGGTTTGCCGTCTACCGTGCCCTGGCAGATACGGGAGCTATCCGCGATAACGATTTCACCACCTTTGCCAACCTCGTTGCCGACCTGCTCCCCGAACATCCCTGTCTGCCCGTGGTGTCGGAAATGCGCCGCATGAACGTGCAGAGTTTCCGCAAACCCCTGCACCTGTGGAAACCCTACGATGCCCCCGTATCGGGCAGCATCTTCGAGAAATATGCTCGCCTGGCACAGGAAATGAAGGAGAGGCTGGAGGGGTAAGGGGAAGAGAATGTATTGAGAAATTATGTATCCACTGGTAAAATAGCAGGCACTAATATAAACTATATTACTCCTTTACATCATGTTCCATCCAGATATGTTCCCCAAAAGGGGATATTCTAGCATATTCTCAATTATTGCTTATATTATTTTAATTAAAGATGTATGCGATAATAAATTGAAAAGAAAACTAAAGAAAGTGCCCTCAAAATTGTGACATATCCATATTGGCAAATGTTATTTTGCTGATACTAAAATTACAACAAAGTATAAAGTGGGGTTAGATTGTGACGTACTTATATATCTTTTGCTCAAAAGACCTTATTAAACATGGAAATAATAATAATCATCATCATTTTGACATTAGTCTTTACATCTATTAAAAAGAAAAACAAAGAATCTGTTGAATCTTCCATCAAAGAAGAGTTCGTACCTTCCGTAGGTATTGACGATATCATTACGTATAAGCAAGAGGGTGATATGGTGTATGCATATTATAACCAGAGGGCTTTGGATGCATATGTCTATAATAGGGCAAAAGAAAGGACAGATAATTTCACACTTAAAGATAATGTTGAGAGAGAAAAGGACAAAAGAGCATTGCGATATGATGACTTGTGTAATATTAGGCATATTGTTTATAATGCACCTATTCCAGATGGAGAATATATAACAACAGATGATGTTGCATGTGTAATCGGTTTAGATAGTTTAAGTGCTTATTATAGGAATAACAATATTTCTGTTTTAGATACATGGGTGTATTGTGGTGTTAAAATTTTCTCGAAATATGATGGTTATATAACCAATTACTACAAGGGGGCAAAGGACTCTGTTATTTTACTTGCAGGTTTTGAAATAAATGATGGAGATATACTATTTGCTATTAAATTATCTCCGCCAAAAACAGATACAGAAAATGCAGTTAAGCACGTGTTATTCAAGCATAATATGCTTTCACGAGAATTTTTGAATAACATTCCATATATTACAGATATTTGTAGAGGTGAATGGTTGGTTGAAAATTATGCTAAAATAGAAAAAGGTGCCGATGTTATGGAAATAGAGGAAATGTCGGTATTGAAACCAAGGTATAGAGAAGTTATAAAATCTCCTTACAGCGGTATAATTGTTAGAAATGATTTTGGAGGAAAAATTAGATGGGGACAGCATTTGTATGATGTTTATCCAGATGAAGACAAACTAAAAAATAATTACCCTAATCAAATCAAGGTTATAACTGATGAGTTTACAAAAAAAACACTTATAACCGGAAATCTTTGTGGTGGTAATGCAAGTTTTAGGATGGGGATTGTTTACATGAATCTTGAGTGCTTTGCTGGAAAAAATTACTTGCTGGTTACATATGATAGAAAAGAAATAACTCTAAATAAAAAGTGTGCAATACATTTGCTTATGGGGGATGAAAGTGTCATTACATTGTATATGGAAAATAATCCCACAAGATGCTATAATTCAACTTTCCAAGCGAAATTTCCGTTAACGAAACATGATATAGCCAAATTAGAAATAGAGGATTTCATTAGATGGAAAATAACTAATGACGAAGGAATAGATATATCACAGGGACCAAATATGTGTTGTCATGAATATGGAGACTACAGCAATCTTACACGAGAAATATCCTATAAAGTTTTTCGGGAATTTGTGGCTGAATTCAATAAATTAGTCAGAGAACATATTACAGATGAAGTTGAAGAGCAGGAATCACTGACACAACAGAATCAACCATGCTTTGTCTATCTTATGATAGATACAACAAACAACTTTCATAAAATAGGTATATCGAATAATCCCAGGTATCGAGAGCATACCTTGCAGAGCGACAAACCTACCGTTGAACTAATCTGTGCAAAGGAATTCCCATCTCGTGTTATTGCCGAAGCCTTTGAAAGTGCCTTGCATAAAACATATGCGACAAAAAGAATTAGGGGTGAATGGTTCAATTTGGATAGTTCGGATATACTTGAATTAAAACAAGCACTTCAATAACCCAGCGTCCACCTTTTCCAGTCAAAAGTCAACGAAACCTGGGCAGGAAGTCAACCTGTTCAGTATGGATTGGGGGGATGTGACAGGTGGCCAAAGATAGTTCCAGATAGTGTATAATGCTTAATTTCAACATCTTGGATATAACATAGGACTAATAGTGTCTACAGTTCTACAGTTCTACAGTTCTACAGTTCATATTTACGCTACGTTGGTATTGAGAAAATAGTTTTATAATATATATATATATAAAAATAATTTATATATATATATATTATAACGTCTATAGCAGTCCATTATTTCGGACTGTAGAACTGTAGAACTGTAGAACCCCTCCTTGCTATGTAATGATTTTTTTATTCAAAATACAGATAGATACAAGAGGCATAATACACATCACCGCACTGCTACAATAGCAACACCGACACAGATAGACATAAACTCACACTATTGATTATCAGTGGGTTATAGAATTAAAACCGGAGGAGTAGCAGTACATTTAGAACATCCATCATCGCCCCTCGTTTTGTTTTGGCGGTGCTGACATATTGTCATGCGCCTGCTCATTCATGTTCACGACTGATTCCATGCGAGGACCGAGCCTTGACGATACGAGGATTTCCCCACCCAACACCGTGCAGAGAGGGATGTAAAGGTTTTTTATAGAGTACAGAGTACAGAGTACAGATTACAGAGTACAGATAACGGACGGCACTGATTTGGTGATAAATGCGCCCGCGGTGCACATTATCTCGCTCTATCTTGCTCTATCTTGCTCTATCTCGCAAAGCGCAAAATTTGTGCAGTATCTTTGCAACAGAAAACAAGGCCTTGATAAAACAAGTTCAACTCCATTTCAAAATTTTACCACTATGGGAACCTTCAACAACAATACCACTTGGGGCAAAGTCCTCAATATCGTAATCACGATCCTCACGGCAATAGCAACTACGTTTGGCACGGCGAGTTGCATGTAGTAAACAGCAGACCCTCCCCCTTACCCCTCCACAAGGGAGGGGAGTGATTACAACCGACTCGTGGCCACATCGGCAGTACAACTACGAACGGAAAAGTAAAAACGGAAATCTGCGAGTAAGCGAGAGCAATCAAACTTGTTTGAATTGCCGAGCGGAAGCAGATTCGACAAAGTCAAAACGGAAAACTATGCGGACGCTGCACGCAGCGTCCCTACCTCCCACCTGTCATCCGCTCATCCGCTCATCCGCTCACCTCTAACCTTTAATCTTTAACCTCTAATCTATTAACCCTTTAACAAAATCCCACCAACCTCTGCCAACATGCAGAAACACCGCGCCAGCCCTTCTCCCCATAGAGGGGGAGATGTCTGAAAGGCAGAGGGGGTCTGTGGGTCCATCACTTTTACAACTATGTCAATACCTTATTCTCTTGTCCTTCGCCAGGTACAGCCCGGCGAACCCGAGCAGGGCAACAAGACCTTCCCTGCTGCGCAGTATGCGCAAATCCTGAACCTGAACGACATGGCAAAGCACATGGCCAGCCATGGCAGCAAGTACAGCAAGGGCGACATCATAGCCGTTGCTACCCAACTGGTGGATTGCATCCGTGAGCAGTTGCTCCTGGGCAACCGTGTGAACATGGGCGACCTGGGTACCTTCTACGTGAGCCTGAAGGCAAAGGCTGCCGCCAATGCCGAGGAGTTCACCACCGACCTGATAAAGGACGTGGCGGTGCGCTGGAGCCCCAGCCAGCAGTTCAAGTCGCTGAAGAACGAGGCAACCTTCACCTACGTGGGTTCTCGCGAAAGCCAGGCCGAGGCACGCAAGGCCGAGAAGGAGCGCCTCAATGCCCTTGCCACCCAGCAGCCCGGCGAGGACTCTCCCGGGGACGACCAGGGCGGAACCGACTTGGGAGACTAAAAGGGCGGACCCCTCCCCAGCCCTCCCACAGGGGGAGGGGCTTGGGGCAAACAATGACTGCTTGCCAATGCTAACAAAGATGGCACCACGCAATGTGATGCCATCTTTATTTATTGTATGCACCTGCAAGGGGGGGGCTACAGTTCTACAGTTCTACAGTTCTACAGTCCGTTTCTACCGCAAGGCAAAACAGCATCCTATCTTGAACAATGAAAGAGAAACATTCCGTAATATGCCCCAATGACAATTATTTTTCGTATGTTTGCGCCCGAATTCGTTAAATTGAGATTATTATGGGATTTGGAAAATGGATTGGTGGCATTGTCGGCTTCATGGCGGCAGGCCCCTTAGGTGCCTTGGCAGGCTATGCCTTGGGCAAACTGCTGGAAGGCAACGGCAACGACTATGACAACGGGCAGTACACACATACTGACCCCGTTTATGGACAGAGGAACAGTTTCCTGTTCTCCCTGCTGGTGATGGCATCGTACATCATCAAGGCCGACGGCAAGGTGATGCACAGCGAAATGGAATTCGTCCGCCAGTTCCTTCGCGTCAACTTCGGAGAAGCGGCCGTAAGCGAGGGCAATCAGATTCTGCTAAACCTTTTTGAGCAACGCAAGCAGATGGATGCCAAGAATCCTTCGGCATTCAAAAATGCCATCTACGAATGCGGTTTGCAGATAAGGCAGAACATGAGTTATGAGCAGCGCCTTCAGTTGCTCAGTTTCCTTGCCAAGATAGCGCAGAGCGATGGCAACGTGTGCCAGGCGGAAATCGAGGCCTTGAAAGAAGTATCCATTGCCATGGGACTCTCTGCCGAAGAGGTGGAGTCAATGCTGAATCTGGGTGGCAAGACATTGGAACAGGCCTACAAAGTTCTTGAAATCGACCCCTCTGCCTCTGACGAGGAAGTAAAGAAAGCCTATCGCAAACTGGCACTAAAGCATCACCCCGACAAAGTGGCAACCCTTGGCGAAGACGTTAAGAAAGCGGCAGAAGAGAAGTTCCAGCAAATCAACAATGCCAAGGAAATGATATTCAAGGCAAGGGGGATAAAGTAAAAGGGAATTACAATTACACCCTGCATGTAGGGACGCTGCGTGCAGCGTCCGCAAACAAAAGAATGCTGCCCTGTATTACTCTTTCGGACGCTGCACGCAGCGTCCCTACGGCTAAAGAGATAGAACCAACACTTTCGGACGCTGCACGCAGCGTTTTGGCGGACGCTGCACGCAGCGTCCCTACTTGGGAAACACATTGTTTAATAATATATTTATTTTGGGAAACTGATGAAGAGCGAATTGCCCAAAAGGAAATCACCTCGTGCCTGGTGGTTGGAGTATAACGAAGGACTGTTCTTTATTACCGTCTGTACTCAAGGACGTAAGCATTTCTTTGGGGAGATAGAAGATGAGATGATGGTATATTCGCCAGTAGGCACGTTTCTTGTCAAAGAACTGGAGAACGCTGTTTCCCATCATGCCAACGTAAAGGTTTTGCAATATGTAGTAATGCCTAACCACTTCCATGCTATCATTGACATCAGTCCTTCCATGCCTACTGCGGACGCTGCACGCAACGTCCCTACTGCGGACGCTGCACGCAGCGTCCCTACGAGAGAGGAGCGAATGTCTGGATGTGGCAAAGGTTCTGCGCGTACGGTTCTTTCCACCTATATCGGTTCTCTGAAATCTGCTGTTACAAGATATGCCCGTTCTATTAACCCGGACTTCGCATGGCAACCACGTTACCATGACCATGCAATAAGAGGTGTGGATGATGGAAATAACATTTCTCTATACATTGAGCACAATGTTGCCAATTGGGCATTGGATTGTTTCTATGATATGGAGGGGTGACCGTTGAACGTTGAACGTTGAACGAGTTGTCCACCCACGAGGGGGTAGGGACGCTGCGTGCAGCGTCCGACAAAACGAGGGGAATGCGTCCGACAAAACAACTGGAAACCGCATGATACGGACGCTGCACGCAGCGTCCCTACGGCTAAAGAGATAGAACCTATCACATTAGGACGCGCGTCCGAGACACCAGCAAAACAGTAAATAGCCATCCTACAGTAGGGACGCTGCGTGCAGCGTCCGACAAAACAATGTGAATGCGTCCGACAAAACAACTGGAAACCGTGTAATACGGACGCTGCACGCAGCGTCCCTACGGCTAAAGAGATAGAACCTATCACATTAGGACGCGCGTCTGAAACATCAGCAGAACAGTAAATACCCATCCTACAGTAGGGACGCTGCGTGCAGCGTCCGACAAAACAATGTAAAGTCTTGTAATACGGACGCTGCACGCAGCGTCCCTACCTATTACTGTTGAAGCAAATCAGGCGAGCCTTGAGGTTCGCCTGATTTGGTGTATTAATTAAATCTTCTTCATTCTAACACGGAACTCGTAGGTCTGCTTGCCATCGATGACATACTTCTGCATGGGACCAGGACCACAGGAAGCATTGCCGAGACCACGGATATCCATACCTAACTGCAGCCAGATGTAGGGACGAGCCTTGATGTCCCATGTATGCCGGGCGTTCATCAGGTCGGCATCGGTGTAGCGGTTGGCACTGAAGTAGATGCCCTCGGGACATTCTATCTGCCAGCCATGACCCTTGGCATCGGTGAGGCTTACGCTATATACGAGGCGGTCGCCGGTGGTCTGGGGCTTGATGTAGGGTTCCATCAGAGTACCCTCGGGCAGAGTGCCGTCGGCATTGTATGTAACCACCTTGCCCTCGTAGTTACCCACGAGCACACCAGCCATACGGTCGGGATAGTTCTCGTAGGGACCATAGCCATAGTAGTTGACATTGCAGAAGGCTGTATCCAGTTCGGCAGCCACACCCACACGGCGCAGATTACCATCCTTGGGAGTAACCTTCACTATCATGTCTATGCTACCGTCCTTCAGATAGTCGTAGGTAATGTCGCAATCTGCCTTGTTCTCGCTATTGGTGTCGCCGAAGCGGTCGTTCTCGATCCAACGGTGGTTCTGGAAGGCGAACTGGGGATGCTCTGTCTTCTCGCCCTTGGCAAGGACAGGCAGGTACATACCCTTAACGAGGTCCACGCCATAGTGCGCCACAACGTGGCCTGCAGGAGTGGAGAGGGAAGCCTGGGTGTCGGTGACAACCACATTGAGTACAACATGCTTACCTGAAGCCTTACTGCTGCTGTACACCTTCTTTCCATTTACGTTTACCACAACAGTCTTGGTCTTCTTGACACCATTCTTGACATACTTGGAAACAGGGATGTCCATTGTGGTTGTCTCTCCGGGCTTCACATCGCCAAGCATGGCGGAGACGGTCTTCTTCACCTTGCCGTCTACCATAACCTTGGCCTCCACCTTCATGCCCTTGAGCGAACGGAAGGCGTAAGCATTGCGAAGAGTGAGAGTGCCATCGGCATACTGGAACTTGATGAACTGGTGTGCAAACTTCACCTCTGCCAACTTGGCGGTCTGGCGGCGTTCTGCCGTTACTACACCGTTGGAGCAGAAGTTGCCCTGGTGAGGACCGGGGAAGTCATAACCTGTGTGCAGACGACGAACGCCCTTCTTCAGTTCCAGAGGCTCGTAGACAGCCTGGTCTACCCAGTCCCAGATGCATCCGCCTATGGTGGAGTTGCTCTCCTCCATGCTCTGCATGTACTCGGGCAGGTTGCCGATGGCATTACCCATGGCATGGGCGTATTCGCAAAGGAACATGGGCTTGTCCATATTGCTGGTGTTCCTTGCCATCCAGTCCATGGAGGGGTACATCTTGGAGTAGAAGTCGGAGTATGCGCTACCGCCGAAGTCGCGGTCGATACGTGTTCCCTCGTAGTGAACGGGGCGAGTGGGATCCATCTTGCGGGCAGCCTCGTAGCAGTCCTTGAAGTTGGTGCCGGCACCTGCCTCATTACCCAGTGACCACATGATTACGCTGGCATGGTTGATGTCGCGGCTAACCATACGGTCTATGCGGTCCACGAAGGAGGGAATCCATGACTTCATGTAGGAGATTGACTGGTTGGCATGGTCCTCGAGGTCGGCCTCATCGCAGCAGTAAAGTCCGTAGTAGTCGAACATGGCATACATGCGAGCATCGTTGGGATAGTGGCTGGTGCGGATGGTGTTGATGTTGTTGCGCTTCATCAGCAGTACGTCCTCCAGCATGTTGTCGGTAGTGACGGTGCGGCCTGTAACGGGATTGGTATCGTGGCGGTTCACACCTTTCAGCATGACACGCTTGCCGTTGACATAGAGCAGTGAACCCACAATCTTCACCTCGCGGATACCCACCTTGGTGGAGAATGCCATCAGGTCCTTGCCGCTCTGGTCCTTCTGCACGATGTCCAAGGTGTAGAGCGAGGGAGTCTCTGCCGTCCAGAGGCTGGCATCGGGAACAAGGAACTTGGCCTTGCCGCCCTTGAAGGCCTGCTCTGCCACCAACTGACCCTCGGGTGTGTACAACTTGGCCACAGAGGGCACGTCGGCATCCACACTGACATTGACAATGCCGTCATTGCCGCTGATGTTGGTCTGCACCACGTGGTTGCGTATGCTCTTCTGGGGTACATTATATATATATACGCTGCGGAAGATACCAGACATGCGGAACATGTCCTGGCACTCCAGGTAAGAACCGTCGCACCAGCGGTGAACCTGCACCACGAGGTCGTTCTTGCCTGCGCGAAGGAGGTGGGTCAGGTCGAACTCGGCCACGTTGTTGGAACCCTGGGTGTAGCCCACGTACTTGCCGTTGAGCCAAACCTGTGCACAAGAGTAGATACCGCCGAAGTGTATGATGGTGCGCTGCTTGTCCCAGCCCTGGGGCAGGTCGAAACTACGGTGATAGGTGCCCACGGGATTGATGGCATAGTTCTTGCCGCCGTCGTTGAAACCGGGACGTGCCTTGATGAAGGGAGGAGTGTTGCCGTGGGGATACTCCACATTGCAATAGATGGGGCGGTCATAGCCCTGCATCTCCCAGCAGGAAGGAACGGGGATGGCATCGGGCTTGCGCGTGACGTTGCCGTTAGCAGCAGACTGGGCTGCCTCGAAGGCAGGCACATCCATTACTTCCACATCTCCTGCCACCTTACCCTTCTCGGGCACTTCGGTAAACCAGAAGTTCCATGTGCCATCCAAAGACTTGTACAGACTGCTCTTAGGTTCTGTCCAGGGGGTAGCATAATAATCCTTGTCGGCCTTCATCTCAGCCTCGCTGGCATAGGGCATATAGGTTGCCACACCTGGGAGTTTGTTTATCTCGAAGACGGTTTCATCTTCCCAGATGGGAGAAGACAACTTTGGTTTCTCCACCTGCTCAATGGTGAACCATGAAGCCTTGTCGGCCTCATCGATGTCGGCAATCTTCATCTGGTTGCCATCAATGCGGAACATCTTCTTCTTGTTGGCAGAAACAACGCGGTACACGCCCTTCTGTCCCTTCACAGGTTCCAGGCTCATCAGTGCGTTGCCGGGATTGGCTGGGTTTGCCTTCCACTGGAGCAGCCATGTGATGCTCTGGTTGCCACCACCATCATCGAAGTGGCTGTCGTAGAAAGCACCGCCGATGAGGTGACGGCCCAGAGAGAGGGTCTTAATGCTCCAGTACTGGCCACGGTTCACGGTATCCATTTTCTCGGCACGGATGCGTGCATTGTTGCCTCCGTCGTCGCCATTGCCCAAAACCATAGCAGGGTCCTGAACGCTACGGAAACGATAGGTACAGTTGTCATCGCTACCAAAGGCATCGGCCTCGGTGATGGTAACACCCTTCTTCAGTGCCTGGAAGGAAGTCTGGTTGGTGGGCACAGCACTGTACTTGCCAGGAGCAATCTCCTTCAGAGTCCATTTCTGCAACTCATCGCTACCGTTTACCTCGCCATACTCCATGCCCTTGTCGCCAACGCGCAAGGCACGCTGCTTGAAGGGGTCAATGAATCGCCACGAACCTGACAATTCATCCATGATGAACAACTGACCCTTGTACTCCGTGGGAATGCCGTCTACCTGATAAAGGGCACCCTTGCGGAAGTTCTGGGCATAGACACCGGCGGTGGCCAGTATCACACTCAGTAAGATTAGGATTCTTTTCATTTGTTTTTGTATTTATTTTATTTAGGTTTTTACTTTAGTTTTAGGATGTCATAGGACTTCATAGGATGTCATAGGATGTCCTAGGGTTTCATAGGGCTTCATAGGGCTTCATAGGGTTTTCTGTGCAAAGATAGCCATTCCCAGGCACCTCCCTTCACGGCAAGGCGTGACACTTGTGTGACATCTTTGTGACAAGCGTGACTCCTTCACTCCTCAACCCTTTTGCACATGAGTTCCCAGAGAAGGCACATATTCTCCCTCCGAAGTGGCCTCCATGGTATCCACCTTGGCAGAGATGTTGTCCAGATAGGTTACTATGGCTGCCTCCTGAATGCAGGGCAGCACAGGACTGCCGTACTCGCGCTGGCCGTGGTGAGCCAACACGCAATGCACTATGCGCTTCACCTCATCGGGTTCCACGCCATGCTGTTCAAGCACGTTCTGCAACTTGTGCGCGCCAATATAGATATGCCCCAGCAGATACATGTCTGACTGGGTGTCGCCCTGGCGGTTGTACTCATACACCTTGCCATAGTCGTGGAAGAGAATAGCCAGAATGCAGCGCTCCACCTTTATCTGGTAAGGCAGGCATGGATACAGGCCCTCCAGCATGTGCAGCATCTGGTGGGTATGGTTCAGCAGACCACCCTGATAGGCATGGTGCACGGTGGTGGCGGCAGGGTATTCACTATAGGGTTTGTAGAGTTTGCCGGCAAAGTCCTGTATGATGGGCACCAGGGTACTGTCCGTGCAGAAGGACAGCAGGCTGGCAATGGTGTCGTCCCACACCTTGCGGTTTATGGGGCGAGGTATAAGTCCGTATAAGGGATGTTTCTCGTCGGCCATCAGACCCAGCACCATGTCCGTAAGCGCACATGACTTCTTGCCTCCGAAGTCCTTCACCTGCATGAACTGCACCAACTGACCGGGGAAGGGTGCCATGTCGGGAGCCACATCCCACACGGAAACGGAGAACGACTGCTCGGCATCGGCTACCTTCAACAGGGCATAGGGACTGCTTTGACGGGTAGTGGCGTTGGCACGCCCTATAACCAGGAACTCTTTCTGCATAATGTCTATACCTTATATATTATATATCTGTGCGAACAAAGATAGCAATAATTTTGCAATATTGTCACACGTGCAGGGGACAAATGCCGGGAATACTGACAATTTGTCCGTTCTCCCCGTCTTGGCACACTCTTGGCGATATGTAAAGCAGTGGAAAGAATACATTAACTAAACAAATACATAAGGATACTATGAACATCAAACCATTGGCAGACCGCGTTCTCATTGAACCCGCTGCAGCAGAGACAAAGACCATCGGTGGCATCATCATTCCCGACACAGCCAAGGAGAAGCCCCTGCAGGGCACAATCGTTGCCGTGGGAGGTGGCACCAAGGACGAGGAAATGATCCTGAAGGAGGGCGACAAGGTTCTCTATGGCAAGTATGCCGGCACCGAGATAGAGCACGAGGGCAAGAAGTACCTCATCATGCGCCAGAGCGACGTGGTGGCTATCCTGGGCTAATACAGAAAACGAATTAACATCAACCATAATTAGAAGACAATACAAAAATGGCTAAAGACATTAAATTCAACATAGAGGCTCGCGACCTGATGAAGCAGGGCGTGGACAGCCTGGCAAATGCTGTGAAGGTGACTCTCGGTCCCAAGGGCCGCAACGTGATCATCGAGAAGAAGTTCGGTGCTCCCCACATCACCAAGGATGGTGTTACCGTGGCAAAGGAGATAGAACTGGCAGACCCCTTCCAGAATGCCGGTGCACAACTGGTGAAGAGTGTGGCTTCCAAGACCGGCGACGATGCCGGTGATGGTACAACCACCGCAACCGTATTGGCTCAGGCTATCGTTCGCGAAGGTCTGAAGAACGTGGCAGCAGGCGCCAACCCCATGGACCTGAAGCGCGGTATCGACAAGGCCGTTTCTGCCGTTGTTGCAGAAATCAAGGACATGGCCGAAGTGGTGGGCGACGACTATCAGAAGATAGAGCAGGTTGCTACCGTCAGCGCCAACAATGACCCCGAAATCGGCCAACTCCTGGCAGACGCCATGCAGAAGGTGAGCAAGGACGGCGTCATCACCATCGAGGAGGCAAAGGGTCGCGACACCACCATCGGCGTGGTGGAGGGCATGCAGTTCGACCGTGGCTACCTCTCTCCCTACTTCGTCACCAACACCGAGAAGATGGAGTGCGAGATGGAGAACCCCTACATCCTCATCTACGACAAGAAGATAAGCAACCTGAAAGACTTCCTGCCCATCCTGGAACCTGCCGTACAGACAGGCCGTCCCCTGCTGGTAATTGCCGAGGACGTGGAGTCTGAGGCCCTGACCACTCTGGTTGTCAACCGTCTGCGCGGACAGTTGAAGATATGTGCCGTGAAGGCTCCCGGTTTCGGCGACCGCAGAAAGGCCATGCTTCAGGACATCGCCACCCTCACCGGCGGTCTCGTAATCAGCGAGGAGACAGGTCTGAAGTTGGAACAGGCTACCATAGAGATGCTTGGCACTGCCGACAAGGTTACCGTCAGCAAGGACAACACAACCATAGTCAACGGCCATGGCGACAAGCAGATGATTGCCGAGCGCGTCAGCCAGATAAAGAACGAGATTGCCAACTCTACCAGCGACTACGACAAGGAGAAGTTGCAGGAGCGTCTGGCCAAACTGGCAGGCGGTGTGGCAGTGCTCTACGTTGGTGCTCCCTCTGAGGTGGAGATGAAGGAGAAGAAGGACCGTGTGGACGACGCTCTGTGCGCAACACGTGCCGCTATCGAAGAGGGTATCATCCCCGGCGGTGGTGTGGCATACATCCGCGCCCAGAAGGCTCTGGACACTCTCACCGGCGCCAACACCGACGAGCAGACAGGTATCCGCATCGTTCGCCGTGCCATCGAGGAACCTCTGCGCCAGATTGTAGAGAACGCCGGTCTGGAAGGCAGCGTGGTAGTTAACGAGGTTCGCAACGGCGAAGGCGACTATGGCTACAATGCCCGCGAGGACAAGTACGAGAACCTGAAAGCATCAGGCATCATCGACCCTGCCAAGGTGACCCGTGTGGCACTGGAGAACGCCGCTTCTATCGCCGGAATGTTCCTCACCACCGAGTGCGTAATCTGCGACGCCAAGGAAGACAAGCCCGAAATGCCCATGGGCGCTCCCGGCATGGGCGGCATGATGTAATGCCAACAGCACACAGATAACACAGCCCCGCTGACCATCACAGGCCAGCGGGGCTTTTCGTTTCCTCTCAGCGAGAGGCTATAGAGATAAAGGAACTATAGTTGCTATAGAGACTATAACTTTCCTTATCAATAACCGAAGATATCTTCCTGTGTAAGGCGTACGATCTTGCCCCACTTCTCCAGTGACTTCATATCGAGGTCGCTTTCTCGGCCAAGGATAGCGGTAACGGCCTTGCGGTCCTTGACATTTGCCTGCTGGTAAGCCTTCACATCGTCCAGGGTCATTGCTTGAACTGCTTCGAACAGTTGCTTGCGGGTATCCTTGGTGAGTCCCAGTTCCTCCTGGTCAAGGTAATAGGTCAGGACTTCTTCCTTGGTAATGCGCTCCGAACGCAATCTGCTGATGATAGCCTCCTTGGCTATTGCAAAGGCATGTTCGCTCAAAGGCATGTTGTTGATGATTTCCTCAAAAGCACTGAGCGCGTCTATCATCTTGTCGTTCTGGGTGGCTATCATTGAGAAATAACCGTATGGTTCTTCCAGACGTGCCGGTTCCATGGCAAGGGCGTATGCACTGTATGCCAGGCCACGTGCCTCGCGCATCTCCTGGAACACGATGCTGTTCATTCCGCCACCGAAGTATTCGTTGTACATGTTCAGCACGGGTGATTTCTGCACATCATACTTATCGCCCCTGGAAGCGTAGGTTATCATGTATATCTGGTTTGCATCGTATGGTGCGATGTACACGACATTTTCCTTAACTGTCTGCAACTTGAACACATCGTTCTCGGGCACTGGGCTAAGGTTTTCGGGCACTTTGTGCAATGATGCAACCGTAGAAGACATCTCATCCATGCCCAAAGGACCGTAGTACAGCACACGGTGCTCCAATGTGGACAACTGCGAGATGCGCTGCAACAAGGTTTCTGGAGCCATGCTTCTCAGTTCTGCCTCACTGAGGATAGTGTTAGAAGGATTGTTGGGACCATAGAAAGTGTAGGTCTGCAAACGTCTGAAGTTGGCTTGTTGGTCGGCCTTGTCATTGAGGCGTGCCCTCAGGATATCGTCCACAAGTCCGTCGTAAGCCTCCTTGTCGGGCTGTGCATCGGCAAGTACCTTCTCCAGCAGTTCCATTGCCTTGGGCATGTTCTCCGCCAGACCGCTAAGGCCGACAACAACCCTATCCTTACTTGCACTTATATAATAGTTACATGCCAGATTGTAGAATGCCAACTTTATCTCGGCAGCAGTCATGTCGGACGTGCCAAGGTAATCGAGATAAGAGGCAGCAATACCCATATCCTTCATTTCGGAGGTTCCGAAGTCGTATATGTATTGCAGGGCGAATATGTCATTTGTCTCGTTCTTTTTGTAAAGCAGGGGCAGTTTGCCAACAGTGCCCTGACTCATGTCCTTGCTGAAGTCCACGAATACAGGCTCTATCGGTGCGACAGCAGAAGCCTGCACCTCACGCAGGAACGCACTGGTGGTATCGCGGTTCATGAATATCGGAGTAATGGCGGGTTTGTTCACCTTCTTGATGTTGGGGTCCTCGCCCTGACGCTTGTACACAACGGCATAGTTGTTGTCCTTCAGATAGTTGTTGGCAAATGCCACCACGTCATCCTTGGTAATTTTCTCCATCTTCTCTATGCGCTGCACCACATCGGCCCATGGCTGGTTGTTGACGAACGCCTGAACAAACAGGTCTGCACGGGATTCGTTGTCTTCAAGCATTTTCTGCATCTGCAATTTATAGTTGGCTATGCCCGCTGCCAACAACGACTCGTCCCACTTGCCCTGACGCAGGGAGTCCACCTGAGCCAGCATCATTGCCCTGACCTCGTCAAGGTCCTGTCCCTCCTTGGGTGTACCCTGAAGTATGTAGGATGTATAGTCTGCCATTGCATAGGGGAAGGAATAGGCAGACAGCAGTTTCTGCTCCTGCAGCAGGTTGAGGTCGATGATGCCGGCCTTACCATTGTTCATGATTGCATCGACCACCTCCAGCATCAGGGCTTCATCTGAGGTGGCACCGGGAAGACGCCATGCCATTGTCACGTTCTCCGACTCAAGGCCCATAACTTCACGTTCCACAGGAGCGGTAATCTCCGGTTCTGCTTCAAAGTCCATCATCTGCAGATTCTTGTTGGGTTGCATGTCGCCGAAATACTTCTCTATGACATCCATAGCCTCATCATAGTCGAAATCGCCCGACATGCAGATGGCCATGTTGTTGGGAACGTACCACTGCTTGTAGAAATTCTTGATGTTGGTGATGGATGGATTCTTCAGATGGTCCTGACTTCCCAGTATTGTCTGGGTTCCATAAGGGTGCTTTGTATAGAGCGCTGCCAGAATGGCATCAATCACTTTCCTTCCGTCCTGTGTGAGACTCATGTTCTTCTCCTCATACACTGTTTCCAGTTCGGTATGGAAACCGCGTATCACATTGTTCTTGAAACGGTCGGCCTGTATCCTTGCCCAGTTGTCCAACTGGTTCGAGGGTATGTCCTCCACATAGCATGTAACATCATAACCGGTATAGGCATTCGTTCCGGAGGCACCAATGGCGGCCATGAGTTTGTCGTACTCGTTGGGGATTGCCAGTTTGGAGGCTTCATAGGAAAGGCTGTCAATCTGGTGATAGATTGCCGCACGCTCCGCCTCGTCTGTCTTTGTGCGGTATACCTCAAAGAGTGCCTCAATCTGGTCCAGCAAAGGTTTTTCCTCTGCATAGTTCTGGGTACCGAAACTTTCCGTACCCTTGAACATGAGGTGCTCGAAGTAGTGTGCCAGGCCCGTTGTCTCGGCAGGGTCGTTCTTGCCGCCCACACGAACAGGGATGTAGGTCTGGATGCGCGGAGCCTCCTTGTTGACGGTCAGATATACTTTCAGACCGTTGTCCAACGTGTAGATACGACTCTGCATGGGATCTCCCTTTACTGTCTCGTAACTTCTCTTTTCACCACAAGAAGCCATCATCAGTGCAATAAAGAGCACTGACAGCATGGATAGCAGGTTCTTTCTCATTTCTGCGTGTTTGATAAATTGTTATTGTTTGTTTCTGTTTGCGTACCAAAAGTACACAATATAATCCGAATTGCCATTGCCATGACACTACAAAATCCACATATAGCGAATATTTGAGAAAAAAGCCTTACCTTTGCAATATGACACGAGGCAGATTTGCACCTTCTCCAACAGGACGCATGCACCTGGGCAATGTCTTCTGCGCCCTGCTCTCCTGGCTTTCCGCCAAGAGCAAGGGTGGTGAGTGGGTTCTGCGCATTGAAGACCTCGACCCTCAGCGCAGCCGCAAGGAATATGCCCTCCAACTGATGGACGACCTGCAATGGCTCGATCTTCCCTGGGACGGCGAACCCGTATGGCAAAGCCAACGTGGCCAAATCTACGAGGAATACCTCCTCCGCCTGACGGAAATGGGCCTCACATATCCCTGCTTTTGCACCCGTGCCGACATTATGGCCACACAAGCCCCGCACGAAACCGACGGCAGAGTGGTGTATAAGGGAACATGCAGGCCAAGAACTATAGATGCTGTAGGGGCTATAGATGCTATAGGTGCTATAGATTCTATAGGCTCTATAGATTCTATAGGCTCTATAGGCTCTATAGATTCTACAATCCGCACTGTTCCCGCCACCACCCGCCTCATCGTCCCCGACCGCACCATTCCCTTCACCGACGGACACTATGGTCCCCACCCTCTCAACCTTGCCGAGCACTGCGGAGACTACATCGTCCGCCGCAAGGACGGTGCCTGGGCCTACCAACTGGCCGTAGTGGTGGACGATGCACTGATGGGCATAACGGAGATTGTGCGCGGACGAGACCTGCTCCTGTCCTCGCCACAACAGATACACCTTAGAGAACTATTGTTTTTTGAACGGGAAACGGAAAACGGAACCGACGCAGGAAGCGAGAACAGTAGCAAAATTTATTTTGATTATGCCGAGCAACAAGGAGGAAAAGACCGCGAAGCGGGATTAAAACGGAAAAACAATTCGCTCACCGTTCACCACTCACCGCTCACCGCTCACCTTTCTTCTCCCGAGGAAGACGTTTCGACCATACGTAGGGACACGGCATGCCGTGTCCGCCAAACCAACCCTCCGATAATTACGGACACGGCATGCCGTGTCCCTACTGTCACGCCGCTCACCACTCACCACTCACCCCTCACCGTTAACTTCTTCCACCACCCCCTGCTCTGCAATGCCGAGGGCCAGCGCCTATGCAAACGCGACAAGAGTATGGACCTGGGGTATCTCCGCGACAAAGGTACGACACCCCAGGAGATAATAGGTCTGCTGGCACACCTCGCCGGCCTGACCGACACTCCAGCCCCCACCACACCCGCAGAACTCCTTTCCTTCTTCTCGTGGGACAAGGTTCCCACCGAAGACATAATATTAGACAAGCAAACAATGCTATAGAGACTATAGAGACTATAGAGACTATAGAAATATAAAAAACATCCCATGTACATTCTCATCTCCCCCCAGCAAATCTGCCAGTTGGAAGCCCAGCACTGCACAGCCGAAGACTGGAGCACTATATTTGTCCATCCCGACCTGAACCTGAAGTACGTGCGCGAAGTGCGTTTCTCCGGCATATGCCGTCTGGGGAAGTTCGAGAAATCATTTCTCATGCCCGGAGGCATGCGAAAGCATAGCGGCATATTCCATGCCACGCTGCACAACGTCAATGTGGGCAACGACTGCTGCATAGAGAACATCAAGAACTACATTGCCAACTACGACATCGAGGAGGATTGCTTCATAGAGAACTGCGACATCATCCTGGTGGACGGCGAGACAAGTTTCGGATGCGGCACAGAGGTTTCCGTTCTTTGCGAAACAGGTGGCAGAGAGGTGACCATACACGACCGTCTGACGGCGCACGAGGCATACATAACTGCCATGTACCGCCACCGCCCCATGCTGGTGCGGCGCATGAAGGAGATGACCATGACGCGCACTAAGGAAAGAAGCGCTACACGCGGCACGATTGGTGCACACAGCACCATAGTGGACACAGGCTACATAAAGAACGTCTACGTGGGGCCCGCCGCCAAGATAGAGGGGGCAGGCCGCCTGAAGAATGGTTCGCTGATGTCCAGAATGGAATCCCCCATACACATTGGCTACGGTGTCATTGCCGACGATTTCATCGTCCAGGACGGCAGTTGCATAGAGGATTGCACAACGCTGACACGTTGTTTCGTGGGTCAGGCCTGCACCTTCAAGCACGGTTACAGCGCCTCCGACTCCCTCTTCTTCTGCAACTGCCACGAGGAGAACGGCGAGGCTTGCTCCATCTTTGCCGGTCCGTTCACCGTCACGCACCACAAGAGCACCCTGCTCATTGCCGGCATGTTCTCGTTCATGAATGCCGGCAGCGGCAGCAACCAGAGCAACCACATGTACAAACTTGGCCCCATACACCAGGGGGCCATGGAGCGTGGTGCCAAGACCGCCAGCGGCTCCTACATCCTTTGGCCGGCACGCATAGGTGCCTTCTCACTGGTTATGGGGCGCCATACCACCAACCCAGACACTTCGGATATGCCATTCAGTTACCTGATAGAAAAGGACGGCGTCACATACCTCGCCCCGGCCGTGGCCCTGCGCAGTGTGGGCACCATCCGCGATGCACAGAAATGGCCCAGGCGCGACAAGAGGCACGAGGAAGGCCGACTGGACAACGTCAACTTCAACCTGCTCTCGCCCTACACCATACAGAAGATGCTGCATGGATTGAAAACCTTGAAGCAACTGAAGGAGATTTCCGGTGCCACTTCCGACACTTATGCCTACCAGAGTGCGCGCATAACGGGCAGCGCCATGGAAAAGGGCATCAAACTGTACACCATGGCAATAAACAAGTTCCTTGGCAACAGCATAATATCCCGCTTGGAAAAGGTAAACGGCAGACTGGACCTTTTCCGTCCCACATCCGAGGACGGTACTGGTGACTGGGTGGACCTCTGCGGACTGATAGCACCAAAGAAACTGCTCATCCCCCTGCTGGACAAGATACAAGACGGAGAAATCACCTCCTTAGAAGAGGTTAATGCAGAACTCTCTGCCATGCACCGCAACTACTACGATCTGGAATGGCAATGGGCATATCACACCATGCTGGATTTCTACGGCATAGACGAAAACAGCGAGATAACACCCGCCATGCTCTCCGATATAATAAAAAGATGGAAAGACTCCGTTGTCAGTCTCGACCAGATGCTATGGCAGGATGCACGCAAGGAGTTCTCCCTGAGTGCCCGCACTGGCTTCGGTTTCGACGGCCAGAGCACCGAGACACAAAGTCTGGACTTCAGCGAAGTCCGCGGACAGTTCGAGTCCAACCCCTTCGTCAAAGCAGTGGAAGAACACATACGCACCAAGTCGGCACTGGCAGAGAAGTGGCTGGGATTCCTACTCTAATAAACAACCGCTAATCATAAGCGTGATACCGTACGTCGTCCTCCTCGTAATAGTCTCTTAGCCAGGCGATAGCATCCTCCTGTCCCAAATCGGCAGCAAAAGCCATGTATTTCGCTACCAATTCAAGCATCTCCGGATACTGTCCCTCAACGGATTCAGCAATGCGCAACGCAGCGTCCTTATCCGTCAGACTATCCACCAGATCCTTGGTGTCAACAATACAGCGCACAGGTTTCTCTTCCGTATCATCCCACTCGGTGATGACGGTAGAGAACGTTTCCAAAGTCAGGGTGACTCCATCCCTGTGCACAGGTTCTTCGTGCAACCTTACGCATAGGAAATCCGAATGCTTCTGGCCACAATACAATCCCAACTTATCATCTGCCATATAGCACACCTCAAGATCCATTCCCGGCATAGGAATTCCGTCCAAAGCAGGGCGCAGTCCTGATATGTTCATTCCCTCCTTCATCTCGTCCCTGGCTATCATCGATGTCACACCGCCGTGTGTTGTCAAAAGCACATCCCAATAGTCCTGGATGTAAGGAACAAAAGTGATGCTTATCCTCCTGATATTGCCGCAATGGAACACATACCTGACCTATTCCGCAATATATTCGTTGTGAACTCCTATCGCAGGAGTGCCCAGAACCTGCCATTTGCGATTGAGCCTGTAGGCATGCTTCCTGTATGTAAATTCCAGCCACTCCTCGTCGACAGACAATATGCTCAATGGACACTCGTGAATCACAAACTCCTTTCCTGGTTGCAAATCATCAATATCTATATGAGCCCAATCCTCGTAGCGACTGCCCACACCCATATCCATCGATGTCCTTACACGGATAATTATGAAATACTGTTTCATGTCACTTAAGAAAAAATTATCCGCAGTGCCCAAGCAGAAAGCACTGCGGACTGTATTAAGCATGAATAGGTCTGACAAACATCTTCAGAGTTTTATCTTCACACTCTTGTTGCCAACCTTGACAATGGCGATGGTGCCACTCTGCAAACCGGTGTTGATGGTTGTGGTTGGTTCTGTTGCAGCCTGACGCACCACCTCGGTACCACTGACGGTGTAGACAACGATATCTGTACCATATGCCACACCACTGATGGTCAGCACACCGGCATTGCCATGAATGAGCACAGGTGTCGCCTCTATGCTGAAGACACCAGTAGAGTCGCTAACCTCACCATTCTCGACCCATACAAGTGCTACGCTCACGGTATCAGAGTTCTCATATCCGGTCTTGACGGCATAGGTCTCAATGGCATAGGTGGCATTGAGGTTTATCTCTGCCTCATAGTATTTCTTGGCATCCTGGGCAACCACATCGGTAATGAACTCCGCATCCTCTGTGGCAGAGGTCAGAGTCAGTTTGCCATCGGCATAACTGACCACAGGAGTAGCACACTTCTTCACCTCTGGTTCGGGTGTCTCTCCGTCTATGGCAACTATCCTGCCCAACTCGCTCCATGGAGATTTCGCCTTATAAGCCTCTATACTTTCCGCAGGCACATGCAGGGTAATGTATTCGGGATAAGAACCATTAAAGATTGCATATCCAGCACTTGGAACAGTTTCTGCATAGCAGTAAACGTCTGTAAGTTCCTCGCATCCGGCAAATACATAATTCTCTATCTCGGTAACAGTATTGCCAATGCTTACCTCTTTAAGACCTGTGCATGTGCGGAAAGCACTGTCATATATGTATTTGACTCCATCGGGGATAACGATCGACTTCAGGGCATTACAGCCATAGAATGCTCTTTCGCCAATCACTGTCACACTTTCAGGGATATCCACTGCAGACAAGGCAGAGCACTGAGAGAAGGCGTAGTCTCCAATTCTGGTTACGCTATTGGGAATAGAAACTGTGGTTAGAGCCGTGCAACTTCTGAACAAGTTGGCTTCTATTCTGGACAAACCGTTCTTAATAGTTGCAGAAGTCAAAGCAGTACAACCCTCAAAAGCACTTGCCTTCATTTCCTGCACACTGCTTGGAATAGTGATAGAGGTCAAACTGGTACATTCTTTAAAAGCATTGCTTCCTATGGTGGTCAAACTGTTGGGAAGAATTACTGAGGTAAGCGACTTGCAACAGTGAAAAGCATAAGATCCTATTACGCTCACACCATCGGAAAGGGTGAGAGATGCCAGGGCGCCACATCTGGCAAAGGCATCTGGGTTTATAGTATGCACACTGGCAGGAATAGAAACAGCTGTCAAATTTGGACAACCGTCAAATGAATAATAACCAATGCTCTTAACACCATCTTCGATGACAACAGAAGTCAAACCCAAGCAAGAATTGAAAGCATAGTCACTTATTTCAGAAACACTTGCAGGTACGACCAAGTCCTTTACTTCCTCACCTTTCACATAAAGATGCCCTGCTCTACTCAGCGGATTACTATCGAAGTCAATGCTGCACCAGGCTGCAATATCAGAGATGTGAACAGCAGAGAGTTTTTCACAATAGTAAAAAGCATTAGAACCTATGCTCCTGACACCACTGCCTATGTTAATGGAAGTCATACGGTCGCAAGCCCGGAAAGCCTCATAGCCAATACTGGTAACACTATTGGGGACGGAGACTGAAGTCAAAGCGCGACAACCGTAAAATGCATTGTTTTCAATGGTTAATATGCTGTTGGGCATGGCAACCGATGTCATGTCTTTACATTCATAGAATGCTTTCTTACCGATGGTCGTCACAGCGTAAGTAACACCCTCATGCACTACAGAGGCAGGAATCTCTACACTTCCCGTGTACTTGCCATCGGCCCTGGCTACGACAGTTGCCTCCTGCACCTTGGAGACGAGGTTGTAAGCAATCCCATCAATTTCTACCTGCTCTGCCAATATTGGCAATGAAAAGAATACGCACGCACATACAAACAGTGCTCGCAACGAGTTTTGTAAATAGTTCTTCATGGTTATTTACATTTTGTCTGCCTCCCAATCCTCAGGAGAAGGCACGTTACAGAAATAAAGACGTGAGGACTTTCGCCAACAAATATATTATTTTTCTTTGATTTAAGTACATGGATAAGAAAAATAGTGATTCATAACCAACATTTTTACCATACATCTCACATTTAATCCAGAAAACCATGCTATTTTATCACAAATAACGTATATCTGCACTGATCACTATAACCAAAAACTCTTTACATTATGTCAGGTATTATTGATTTTATTGAAGGTCTTCTGTTCCTTTCCATTACTCCTGCACTGGCAGCCTATGCCTTTGCACGACGCAAGGCGGCTATCCGTGATGGTCAAGCATTGTTTGTAAGCAACGACAAGAAATGGGTCAGATGGGTATGGCTGGCAATGTTCTTTTCCGTACTCTTCCTTGTTTTCATTTGTCCTATTTTTAAGAACGGATATCGTCCTGATTTCCAATATCTGCTGCTCCTGTTAGAGGGAACTTTGTTCTATGCAAGCTATATCCTGGTTTCCTTCCGCCGCGCCACTCCCGAAGAGTTTGAGAAGGCCAAGGCTCAGGGAGAGAACGTACTGGACATGACTAAAGAATCGGCAAAGAGCATCCTTGGAGTGATGGGAGCTGCCTTGATGGGAATATTGGCAGCATTGCCTCACATACTGCACGACGTCCTGAATCCTATTGTTGCCGCAAAAACCATTGGCAATGTTACCTACAAACTCATTGACACCAGTCTTGTGTCCATAGCTGGCGGCTTTCTTGGATTGGCAATGTTGGCAATTGTGATTTTTATCAGCGCATATGTTGCTGGCGCCTTTATCTCCATAGCCAGTGTGATATTCTTCTTCTGTATCACGATTATAAAGTTTTTCAAAAACAGGAAGGAATATAAGAACATAGAACAGAAATGACACCTGTGGCTTCGTTCCACACCCGTATATACAACAATATAGTCAGCGCCATGGCTCATTGAGTACCACGGCGCTGGCTGTATGTAGTGTTTGTTACGTTTTAGAACTCTGCGTTTCTTGGAGTACGGGGGAAGGGGATAACGTCGCGGATGTTCTGCATGCCGGTAACGAAGAGTAGCAGACGCTCAAAACCGAGGCCGAAACCAGCATGGGGGCAAGAACCGTACTTGCGGGTGTCGAGGTACCAGGTCATGTCCTTCATGGGGATGTTGCGTGCCTCTATCTCGCCCACGAGTTTGTCGTAACTCTCCTCGCGGACACTACCGCCGATAATCTCGCCGATAGAGGGGAAGAGCACATCGGTTCCCTGTACGGTTTCCTCCATCTCTGCACCGTCCAGAACGGGCTTCTCGGCATCTATCTTCATGTAGAAGGCTTTGATCTTCTTGGGATAGTGGCTCATGATGACGGGCTTCTTGAAATACTCCTCAACGAGGTAGCGCTCGTGCTCGCTGGCAAGGTCATCGCCCCAGTTGCAGGGGAACTCGAACTTGCGGCCGTCGCGCATGGCCTGCTGCAGTATCTGTATGCCCTCGGTGTATGAGAGACGCACGAAGGTATCGTTCAGCACACCCTCCAGGCGGGCGATAAGGCCCTTGTCCACCATCTTGTTGAGGAACTCGAGGTCGTCCTTGCAGTTCTCCAGTGCCCAGCGCACGCAGTACTTGAGGAAGTCTTCCTCCAGGTCCATGAGTTCGTCCAGATCCATGAAGGCAATCTCGGGTTCTATCATCCAGAACTCAGCCAGGTGGCGTGGAGTGTTGGAGTTCTCGGCACGGAAGGTGGGGCCGAAGGTGTAGATGGCACCCAGGGCAGTGGCACCCAGTTCGCCCTCCAACTGACCGCTGACGGTGAGGGAGGTCTGCTTGCCGAAGAAGTCGTCGTCGTAGATGATGCTTCCGTTCTCGTCCTTCTTCAGGTCATAGAGGTTCTTGGTGGTAACCTGGAACATCTGGCCTGCACCCTCGCAGTCGCTGGCGGTAATGAGGGGGGTGTGGAAGTAGAAGTAGCCGTGCTCGTGGAAGTATGTATGTATGGCCATGGCCATGTTGTGGCGTATGCGCAGGATGGCACCGAAGGTGTTGGTGCGGGGGCGCAGGTGTGCCACGGTGCGGAGGTATTCCCATGAAGCACCCTTCTTCTGCAGAGGATAGGTATTGTCGGCAGGACCCAGGATTTCTATCTCGCGGGCCTGCACCTCGCTGGCCTGACCTGCGGCAGGGCTTTCCACCAGAGTGCCCAGCACGCTGATGCAGGCACCTGTGGTAATCTGCTTTACGGTCTCCTCGGGGAAGTTGGCATCATCGCCTACAATCTGTATGTTCTTGATGGTGGAACCATCGTTGAGGGCAATGAAGAAGATGCCCTTGCTGCCACGCTTGGAGCGTACCCAGCCTTTTACTATGATGTCTGAGCCGTAGTCGGTACGGCCCAATGCGTCAATAACTTTTGTACGTTTCATATTATATTATATAAGGTATGGTGAAGTAGCAGAATTACTGGTATTCGCATTCACCTTTCCGTTTTTTCCTTTATCATACCCCCTCCGCTTCGCTCGTCCCCCTATCTTAAGGGGACAGTTGTATAGCGCAGTGGGTGGTTATACAGTCGGGACGCTGCGTGCAGAGTCCGCAGGATGGTCGGTTGGTTGGACGAGCGGAAGTAAGCGGGCTGTTGTTGGAAGGAGGGTTATAGGGCGGATGCTGCACGCATCATCCCCACTTTGAAAGCAGTTTTCCGACTTCCGGTCGCCAAAGTTTTCCGTTTTCCGTTTTCACATTTCAGTTTTATTCAAACGCGCCCATCTTGAGCATGTTCACCTCATCCTGGGTGAGGAAACGCCAGTCGCCGCGCTTCACGTTCTTCTTGGTAAGACCGGCAAAGTAGACGCGGTCCAACTTCACCACCTTGTAGCCAAGGTGTTCGAAGATACGGCGCACAATGCGGTTGCGTCCGCTGTGTATCTCTATGCCAACCTGCTTCTTGTCAGTCTCGTGGGCATAGTCGATGGCATCGGCATGTATCTCGCCATCCTCCAGCATGATGCCGTCGGCAATCTGGCGAAGGTCGGCAGCGGTGACGTTCTTGTCGCAGAACACATGGTATATCTTCTTCTTGAGGTACTGGGGATGTGTCAGTTTGGTAGCCAGGTCGCCATCGTTGGTAAACAGGAGCACACCGGTGGTATTGCGGTCCAGACGGCCCACGGGATAGATGCGCTCGCGGCAGGCGTTCTTCACCAGTTCCATCACGGTCTTGCGGTTCTGGGGGTCATCGCTTGTGGTAACGTAGTCCTTGGGCTTGTTCAGGAGCACATACACCTTCTTCTCCATGTTGATGGCCTGGTCGTGGAACATCACCTCGTCGCTGCGCTTCACCTTGGTGCCGAGTTCCGTAACCACCACACCGTTCACCTTGACAACGCCAGCCTGTATGAAGGTGTCGGCCTCGCGACGGCTGCACACACCTGCATTGGCCAGGTAGCGATTCAGACGTACGGGTTCATCGGGATCGTAGTTCTTCTCCTTGTACTCTATCTGCTTCTTCATGCTGTACTTGGCATGAGGATTGTAGCCCTGGGGGCGCTTCTTGTAGCCAGCGGGACGTGACTGGTAACCGCCTTCGCGATGCTGATAGCCGCCTTCACGGTTGTAGGGACGCTGTTGGTAACCACCTTCACGGCGCTGATAACCGCCTTCGCGGTTGGCAGGACGGCCCTGATAGCCACCTTCGCGCTGCTGATAGCCACCTTCGCGGTTGTAGGGACGGCTCTGGTAACCCTCACGGTTAGCTCTGTTATCCCTCTGATAACCTCCCTCGCGCTGACGGTATCCACCCTCACGGTTGTAACCGTCGTTTGAGCGAAACTCTCTTCTCTCTCTCTGATAACCGCCACCATTGCGGTTGAATGAAGGACGATGGGGACGATCACCGCCACCATTTCCCTCGCTGGCAAACTGCTTGCGCCAGCTCTCGTCTTCTATAGCCATAGTTTAATTGAAACTTAACTGTGTTTTTCTATAATTCTCTAAATTGTCATAAGGACTTTAAGGACCCTAAAGACCCTAAAGACCTTATTATACACCTGTGTAGGTGTGGGGGGTAATCTTGCGCAACTCGTCCTTCACAGACTCGCTGACGTCCAGACCCTCAATGAAGTCCTTTATGGTGGACTCGTTGATGCCTGCACCGGTGCGGGTCAGGGCCTTCAGAGCCTCGTAGGGGTTGGGGTAAGCCTCACGGCGCAGGATTGTCTGGATGGCTTCGGCGCACACTGCCCAGCATCCGTCCAGATCGCGGTTGATGGCATCCTGATTGAGCAGGAGTTTGCCCAAGCCCTTCATTGTGCTCTGCACGCTGATGAGCATGTGCCCCATGGGCACACCTACGTTGCGCAGAACGGTAGAGTCGGTAAGGTCGCGCTGCAGGCGACTGATGGGGAGTTTCTGTGCCAGGTGGGACAGGATGGCATTGGCCACGCCAAGGTTGCCCTCGGAGTTCTCGAAGTCGATGGGGTTCACCTTGTGGGGCATGGCGCTGGAACCTACCTCGCCGGCCTTCACCTTCTGGCGGAAATACTCCATGGAGACGTACTGCCAGAAGTCGCGGTCCAGGTCTATGATGATGGTGTTGATACGCTTCATGGCATCAAACACGCCTGCCAGACAGTCGTAGTTGGAAATCTGTGTGGTCCATTCCTCACGCTCCAGTCCCAACTTCTCGCTGACAAAGCGGTTGCCGAAGGCACGCCAGTCATACTGGGGATATGCCACGTTGTGGGCATTGTAGTTGCCGGTAGCACCGCCAAACTTAGCAGTCATGGGCTGCGCCTTCAGTGCTGCCAACTGGCGCTCCAGACGGTAAACAAACACCATCACCTCCTTGCCCATACGGGTGGGAGATGCAGGCTGGCCGTGGGTCTTGGCAAGCATGGGAATGTCTTTCCACTCCTCGGCATAGGTGCGCAGCTGCGCTATCAACTGCTCTATCTGGGGATAGTAAACCTCCTCCAGAGCCTCCTTGATGCTGAGGGGCACACTGGTATTGTTGATATCCTGACTGGTGAGACCGAAATGGATAAACTCCTTGTAGGCATCCAGGCCACCAATCTTGTCGAACTGTTCCTTGATGAAATACTCCACGGCCTTTACGTCGTGGTTGGTAACGCTCTCTATGTCCTTCACGCGCTGGGCATCAGCCTCGGTGAAGTTGCGGTAGATATCGCGCAAAGTCTCCGCCGATGCAGGGAAGCCCTCCAACTGAGGCAGGGGAAGTTCGCACAAAGCAATGAAATACTCTATTTCCACACGCACACGGTACTTGATGAGTGCGTACTCAGAAAAATAACCAGCCAAAGGCTCGGTCTTGCCACGGTAACGTCCGTCAATAGGACTGATTGCTGATAAAAGACTTAACTCCATGTCTTTATATTAAGTAAGGTACCTTAAAACAGAAAAGAAACTGAGATTACTTCTTAAAGTCATCGTCAGTTTCTTTCCATCACTTTTGTGGGCGATGACGGATTCGAACCGCCGACCCTCTGCTTGTAAGGCAGATGCTCTGAACCAGCTGCGCTAATCGCCCATGCCTTCCGTAGAATTGCAATGCAAAGGTACGACTTTTCTACGGAACCGGCAAGAATTTGAGTGAATATTTTATATAATAAGGTAGAATTTGGCTGCCAATAGCCCACAGATGACACGGATTGGAGTGATTGACACTGGAAGATTTGCACACATGAAATCAATTATACCCAAAGCAAATATATAAAAGAAAAACGGGGATCCCCGTTTTTCTTTTATCAATCCTTTTTAATTTCGACTTCATAAGACTCATCAATCTCACCTTCGCGATCTAATTGGGTATAATTACCCTTTACATTCGGATAGTCCCAGTTTGTAATTTCAAAGAACGCACAAAGCTCATCACCATAATAAAAACTAATCTTGGATCCTTTAGCCGAATAATCTAAGATACGTCCCGCAATACTACATTCTAAATCACGTCCAAAAAGGACTTCCATTCCCCCATCCTCTCTCTCTCCGTCGATTTTTGTAACGATCCACGTTCCAAACAATTCATCCTCAGGATAGTCAAAACCTTCAAGAACCTCATTGTCTTCAAGAACCTCATTGTCTGCACCTGCGCCCTCATCCTTAGAGCAAGAAGAGAATGTCACCATAGCCATCATCAAAGGCAGGATGGCCAAGAAAAATAACTTTTTCATTTTTGTTTGTTTTTTAATGTCCGGACTAACCGGCCCTCGTTAGTCCATTGGGTAAGATTTACTATATTCACATACAAAAAAAACGTGGAGCCAGTACTGTTGCTCGTTCCACGATGTAAAGGCCTTCGCATTGCCCTGTCTGTCAAAAACGAGCAACGCCGAAACCCCACGAAGATGCAATATATACACCTCATCTTCATCGGGGCAACACAAACATTGCAGCACATCTGCAATGCCGGGGCCGATTACAAGACGAGTAGTGATACAAACATCACATAGGGCGTCCTTGTTGCTTTGTTGTGACAGACAATTTGAAGTTGCGAAGTTCTTACATCGTCAAAACAAAAGCGTCAGTTACGCCTTTTCCATATGTCACCTCACTTCACCCTACCCATATAAGCGGGGATAGTAAGGCGATGCAAAGGTAGTACATTTTTCTTTAATTACGTAACGAAAACATAAAAAAACCTAACTGGCAAGACAAAACGCCATAACAATACACCTGACATCACGGTACCAACGTCACTTCGCCAAGCATTTTGCGCCAATAGACCGTTACACGCTAATGGACGATTTTGAAAAAACGGAACGGAGGATACATAAACAGCGAAACAATACAGCGGGAGTGGAAAGCATGCTTTCCACTCCCGCTGTATATCAAATGTATATGCCTGTTACTTCAAAGACACTACTACGCGACGATTGTATGAGATGGGAGAAAGATCCTTCACACCACCCTTGCCTACTACCTCTATCTTGTCGCGGCTTACGCCCATCTTGACAAGTTCGTCGGCAACAACCTGAGCACGCTTCTCAGACAGAGTCTGGTTGTATGAGGAAGTGCCGGTCTTGGAATCTGCATAACCGGTAACAACGATAGTCTGGTTATTTGCCTTGGCACACTCTGCCAAATCCTTCACACTCACGAGATCCTTCTTAGAAGCAATCCTGCTCTTGCCAATGTTGAAGAATACAGAAGCCTTGCTGGCCACAATCTGTTTAACCTGCTTAACGGGCTCCGGACACTTGTGGTTCTTAACCATCTCCTGCAGGCGGGCATTCTCCTCCTGCTGCGCTGCCAAAGAAGCGTTCAGCGCATCCACCTGAGCCTTGTTCATTGCCATGATGGCATCCACGTCGGGTGCATTTTCCCAACCTACCTTGCCAAGGTTGAAACCTACGCCAACACTCCAGCCAATCTGCCAGTCGTGGGTACCGAAATCACCCGCAGAACCCTCGGATACAGTGCCGATACCGTCACCATTGTGGTCAAGCATGTCGCCATAGATGTCCACATTGATATGGAAACGCTTGGTGATATTGAAAGTGTTCAACCAGCCCAAACCTGCAACGACAGAATTTGCGGGGAAGTCAAAATTGCGGAAATAACCCACACTACCATACAGGATAGTATTCCAAACGCGTGGCTTGTAGCCGGCGAACAGATTATGCAGGTTCAACATAGGCTGCAGGCTTATGCTGATATGACCGTAATCGGGATTCCTGCTGTCATCATTCCATGTATGCACAGGACCCACATAGGCATTCTTGCCATAGTTTACCTGCTTTCCCCAACCAAGACCAATCTTGGCACGCATACCGAACGAGGGAGTGGCCCACTTACCTACGGCGATATTACCGCCCCAACTGCCACGCTCGCTGGAAAACGGAGAACTACCGACGCCTATCTCCTGGCTTGAATAGTTACTGATGTAGTTACCTCCCAGAGAAACGAACCAGTTGTCCCAAAAACCATTGGTAACCACCTTGTGTTTCAGAGTGGGGATTTCTTCAGTTGCAACTTCCTGAGCGAACGCCCCGAAAGACATGCCGGCAAAGGCCAGCAGAAACATCAACTTCTTCATAATATTAAAATTTATTCTTTGCTTGAACGATATTGTATACCATTGTAACGGTTCAACGGCACAAAGGTAGGAAATATTTTTTACTTAAACTAAATTTCAGGCACAAAATAGTGCAGATTACGACAAAAAACTGCACCTGAGTGCCCAAAGTCCCCCGTACGGCCATCACTTGCCATCGGCATAACGCTTGGTCTGCTCACGGATAAGTTCCTCGTCGTCGAAGTAGTTTATCTTCATGGCCTTGCGTACCTCGTCCATAGTTTCTATGGCTGCCTGACGGGCCTTTTCGCAACCCTTGCGCAGGATCTCGTAGATGGCAGGAATATCCTTCTGTAGTTCCAGGCGGCGTTCGCGGATGGGGGTGAGGCGGTCGTTCAGCACGTTGTACAGAAACTTCTTGCAGGTTCCGTCGCCAAGGCCGCCACGGGTGTAGTGGGCCTTCAGTTCGTCCAGATTCCGGTATTCAGGCAGGTATTTCTGGAAATCCTCGTCGGTGCAGAAAGCATCCAGATAGGTGAAGACGGTATTGCCCTCGAGATGCCCCGGCTGTTCAATGTGGATGTGTTCGGGATCGGTGTACATGCTGTTCACCTTCTTCTTCAGTTCCTTGGCGGTATCGCTCAGATATATGCAGTTGCCCAGCGACTTTGACATCTTGGCCTTGCCGTCGGTACCGGGAAGGCGCAGGCACGCTGCATTGTCGGGAAGCATAATATTTGGTTCTACCAATGTATCACCATATATATTGTTGAAGCGGCGAACTATCTCGCGGCTCTGTTCCAGCATGGGTTCCTGGTCCTGGCCTGCAGGAACGGTGGTTGCCTTGAACAATGTGATGTCGGCCGCCTGGCTGATGGGATAGGTGAAGAATCCCACAGGGATACTCTCACCGGCAAAACCACGCATCTGCACCTCGGTCTTTACCGTGGGATTGCGTTGCAAGCGTGATACAGACACGAGGTCCATAAAGTAGAACGACAATTCGCAAAGTTCAGGAATCTGACTCTGTATGAATATCGTCACCTTTTCCGGATCAAGCCCACAGGCCAGATAGTCCAGAGCTACCTCTATGACGTTCTGGCGCACCTTCTCGGGATTATCTATATTGTCCGTCAGCGCCTGGGCATCGGCTATGAAGACATACATCTTGTCGTAATTGCCCTCGTTCTGCAACTCCACACGACGACGGAGGCTGCCCACATAATGACCAATATGAAGTCTGCCCGTAGGACGGTCACCTGTCAGTATAATTCTCTTGTTTGAATCCATTTCATCCTAATTAAAGAGGGAAGCAATACACATCGCTCCCCTCCTTTATTATAATATATATATATATAATGTACAGATGTACAGGTCTTACTTCAAAGACACCACTACGCGACGATTGTAGGAGATGGGAGAAAGATCCTTCACACCACCCTTGCCTACTACCTCTATCTTGTCGCGGCTTACGCCCATCTTGACGAGTTCGTCGGCAACAGCCTGAGCGCGCTTCTCGGACAGGGTCTGATTGTATGCTGCGCTACCGGTCTTAGAGTCGGCATAACCTGTAACCACAACGGTCTGACCGTTTGTCTTGGCGCACTCTGCCAATTCCTTGACATTAACCAAATCCTTCTTGGAAGCAATTCTGCTCTTGTTGATATTGAAGAATACAGAAGCATTGCTGGCAACGATCTGGGTAACCTGAGTCACAGCCTCGGGGCACTTGTGATCCTTGATCACCTTCTGCAGACGGGCATTTTCCTCCTGCTCTGCAGCCAAAGAAGCGTTCAGGGCATCCAACTGAGCCTTGTTCATAGCCATGATGGCATCCACGTCGGGAGCATTGTCCCAACCCACCTTGCCGAGGTTGAAACCGCAACCGATGCTCCAACCGATCTGCCAGTCGCGAGAACCGAAACCTGTAGAAGAACCGGAAGAAACATATCCGACACCGTCAGCATTGTGATCAAGCATGTTGGCATAGATGTCAACATTGATATGGAAACGCTTTGTTACATTGAAAGTATTCAACCAACCAAGACCTGCTACGACAGAATTTGCCGCATAGTCGAAGTTGCGGTGATAACCCACACTTCCGTAGAGGATTGTGTTCCATACACGGGGCTTGTAACCGGCAAACAGGTTATGCAGGTTCAGCATGGGCTGAAAAGTAATCTGCAACTGATTGTACAGAGGATTAACGTTGTTACCTGTAAGAGAACTCTCGGGAGCATTAACCTGTGTGCCCCAGGCTGCGCCGATCTTGGCACGCATACCGAAAGAGGGAGTTGCCCACTTACCAAGACTTACATCAAAGCCCCAGTTGCCACGGTCGAGACAGAAAGGATTTCCGCTCACGCCAACCTCCTGGCTTGAGTAGTTACTAAGGAAGTCAACACCAAAGTCAACGAACCAGTTATCCCAAAAACCATTGGTAACCACCTTGTGCTTCTGAGTTGGAATCTCTGTTGTTGCGGTCTCCTGGGCAAATGTGCCAAAAGACATACCGGCGAATGCCAGCAGAAGCATCATTTTCTTCATACTTTTAAACTTTACTTATTACTGTTTTACTTTATTTCTCTTTAATACATATGCAATAATCCGGCTGGCACGTATCCCCAAACCGTGTCTTATCCAACGCAAAGGTATGAATTTATATTCATTTACACGCATTTTTACATGCAAAAATGCATTTGAACCCTTATTTTTAGGCATCAGAGCACCTAAAGGAACATCTTTTCTATGTTTTCGGGAGGCATAAGGGCTATGATACGTTTCCCGTCAGGCGTAACGTTGGGATTTGAACTCTGCATCAATTCCGACATAATCACGTCCATTTCCTCCTGAGCAAGGACCTGTCCGACGACAATGGCCGCCGACCTGGCCAGGGACAGGGCAATATGGTGTCTGTGGGCCGACATCTCGGACTGACCACCGTCGCGCACGTCGCCAACGATATTCTCCAACAAAGTCTGAGGGACAAGGCCCTCAACGCCAGCCGGCAGGCCGTTTATTGAAAAACTACCGCCTCCCAAGGAAGATATGTCAAAACCAAGGCTACGGATGTCCTCAGAAATGGATTCCATCACACCGGCATCCGAAGGCGACAGAGTCAGCAGTTCCGGGAAAAGCAGTCCTTGTGTGGCATTCTCACGTTTCTGCATCTGCACGATATACCTGTCATAGAGGATGCGCACATGGGCACGGTGCTGTTCGACAAGCATCAAACCTGCCTTGGTTGCGGACACTATATACTGCCCCCTGTACTGGAAATGCATATTGCCTACCACATGGTCCTCCTCCAAATCGGGGAAGAAATCCGGAATCTGCGCAGAGGTATCTTCCTTCGCATCCCTGGACAACCGTTCGTACAGGCTATCCCATCCTCCGGTGCTTGCAGTCTTGTCCCTGTGCCCAAAGGAAGGAAGCGGTTTAGGAGGTGTTTCAGAACCTGCGAAAGGATTGTACGAGGGGTCTATGTTCAACCTGGGCGGCGACACCTTGTCCGGAGAGGCATTCATTACAGGAATGTCCGTAGGACTTGCCGTATCGAAATCTATGGTCGGCACAGCGCTGAAACGTCCCAAAGACTCCCTTACACCCGCATTTATAATCTGCCATACGGCAGGTTCGTTTTCAAACTTGACCTCTGTCTTGGTAGGACTGATATTAACATCGATATTAGCAGGATCGATACTCAGATACAGGAAATAAGGCACCTGTTCTCCCTCCGGGATCAAACCGCCGAATGCCTCTGCCACCGCTTTGGCAAAATAGGGATGCCTCATGTATCTGCCGTTGACAAAGAAATACTGATGCGCTCCCTTTTTCTTTGAAGATTCGGGACGGCCCACAAAACCCGTCATCCTTACCAAAGTAGTATCCACATCCACCGACACAAGGTCATCGCCAATCTTCTTGCCGAATATATCTACAATCCTACGACGGAGGTTGGAAGCCACCAGACGGACAGACAGCGTGCCGTCGCACGTCATGCTGAAAGTCACGGAGGGGTTTACAAGAGCGATACGTTCAAACTCCTGCATGATATTGTTCAGTTCGGTATGGTTGGATTTGAGGAACTTGCGGCGTGCAGGGATATTAAAGAACAGATTGCGCACCTCGAAGTTGGCGCCTACGGCACACACGCATGGCTGCTGGTCCAGGACATGGCCACCCTCTATTTCAAGTCGCGTACCCAACTCCGAGTCAAGGGTACGTGTCTGCAAAGTGACCTGCGACACGGCAACGATAGAAGGCAAGGCCTCTCCACGGAACCCCATGGTGCGGAGGGTGAAGAGGTCTTCTGCACGTGTTATCTTGCTGGTTGCATGGCGTTCGAAAGCCAGACGGGCATCCGTCTCGCTCATACCCTTGCCGTCATCTATCACCTGTATGCAGGTGCGGCCGGCATCCCGGACATACACGTCTATGTTTCCGGCACCGGCATCTACGGCATTCTCTACCAACTCCTTTATTACAGAAGCCGGACGCTGGATTACCTCACCTGCGGCTATCTGGTTTGCAACCGAGTCCGGAAGAAGATGAATTATATCCATGCCCACACAATACTAAAAGTGCACGCTTCCGGTCATTATCCATCGCAACAACATGAAAAGCAGGATAATGGCAACCAATGCCACGGGCCACTTTATCAGTCCGCGACCACCTTCGGCGTACCTCTTGGCACGTGGGGTAAACTCCGAGAACTTGCCTTTGAAACGGTTTTGCGAATAATCTTCCGGTGCAGGCGGCAACTCGCCTGTCTCACGCTTATAGTCGTTGACCAACTTCTCCAACTTCTCCTGCCGTTCATCGGTGTATATACTAACGCGGCGGAAGCGCCTTGGTTCGCGCGTCTTGAACATTCCCATGGTTCTTCTTTCCTATATCATTAAGTTTCTGCAGGGGCACATGCCTTTTTGTTGTCATCTTCAATTCTGTGCCCTTACTCTTCCCCCTCCAGTTGAAGATGTCCTTCGGATTCAACGGGCGCACATAGTCAAACCACTGGAAGTTCTCCAGGAAGCGCATGTTGCCGGGTATCATGGTCACGGGGTAGAACGTACCCGTGGCCTCCGGCATCCATATCTTCCGGATCCTGCGGTTTTCACCCATGAACATTTTCATCTCGGTGCTTTCGGTATGGTTCATCGCCACCATGAGACTGTCATCGTCCAACGGGAAGTAATTGGCTATTGCATTGCCTATCACGTGCGTCATCTTCAGTTCGCCGTTCTCCATATAGGAGTGCATCTCATGCCCTGCCACCTGGTTGAAATGCTGGTCATCCATCTTTTCGCACGAAAGGGTCTGCCTGAGCACGTAGATACTGTCTATGGTGCTGTCGTTCATGAAAGCCTGAATTTCCTCGCCCAGCAACTGCTGCTCTCCGGTCCAGATTATCGGGTCCTTGTACATGATTATCATGGAGTCACGGGTAAGATAGACCAACGAGTCACACACTCCCTGAATGTCCCTTCTGTACATACGCACATGATTGTAGGCATGCATGACCCTGTACACGGAATCGGTATTTATGTTGAAGGTAAACATCTTTATGCTGTCTCCGTGCATATACATGGTGTCAGGGCCCTGCGAATAGTCCATGATACATGCAGAGTCCGTGCCGAGACTGAACCCGAGTTTGTCGTTATAATAGCAGTAGTGCCCGGTCATGGAGTTTTGGTTGAGCACATCCGTATACACGACATTGCCGAAGGCCTCCCCAATAGAGTCCACGCTGTTCCACACGATGCTGTCAGCAATTATCTTCTTTCCGTTGTTGCTCATCTCGCTGCGGTCCAGCAGGATAAGGTTGTCGTTGACCGTATTGACATAACCCAGTTCCGTGTAGACATGGCACCCTCCGTCATCTATTGTGCTCGGCCCTCTGGCATTTGCCACCGAGGTGACGGTATTATAATATAAGGTGTCGGTGAGCAGCGTGGTACGCACCTGCTGCGGAGGCGGAGGACTGACAAGATGCACATTATAGTTGAACACAGCCACCTTGGTATCCGGCCTGTATTCGCCCCAGTCAGAGGTCATGTCATTGTCTTGGGTGACCAGGCGCCCTCCCTCGAAGAAATAACCGACATTATACAACCGGTCATAATTGAGCGAATCCGTATAGAGTGTAGTCTGCCCGTGCACCAGCACCACATTGTTGCGGACCCGTGCCAACTTGTCCAGTCCGTCATAGTAGAGGATGTCACCGGTCAGGGTAAGCGTATCGCCCTGAAGCATGCGGACATTGCCGAAGGCATCCAGGCTGTTTGCCTGGTCATAGAACAGGGCACTGTCGCAGTACATGAGCACATCGTCGTGACGGAAACTCACGTTGCCCACAAGTATCTGTGCCTTGGCATCTATCCCGGTGTCATGGTACAATCTGTCCGAGTGCAGGAGATATATCCTGCTCCCCTCTTCCGCCCATACCGTCACAGACATGAATATGGAGGATACTACTGCCAATATCAGCGCACGAGTGTTCAATTGCTTGTTTTGGGTTGAAGCGTCTATTTCCTAATCCAGCCGGGATACATGAAGTCGCACTCTCCCCATCCCGGCTTTATGCGGATGTAAGTGCTCTTCTGCTTGTCGCGTATCCATTTCTCTATAAACTCAGAGCGTTTCTGTTCCTCCACCGCCCCCTTGAGAATCTGGAAATCCTCCATAATGGAGGCGCGGTGGGCAGGAATGCGGTTTTTCAGTTTCACTATGGCGCAGACCTCACGTCCACGGCTGTCTATCATTGAAAAAGGTTTGGACACTTCGCCCACCTCCATGTCACTGACCATGCGAGACACCTCTCCGGGCAGTTCACCCATTTCAAACCTTGTGGTCCGCTCTCCGGTATCCTCCTTGGTATTCACCATTATGCCATGGTTATTGCGGGTGTCCTTGTCGTCAGAAATCTCCCTGGCCCCTTCCTCGAAAGTAAACTTGCCATCCTTTATGTCTGCGGAAATGGAGTCAAGTCTGGCAAGGCATGCTTCCACATTCTTGGGGTCCACCTGCGGGCGGCGCAGTATATGCCGTGCACGTATCTTGTCGCCGCGCTTCTCTATCAGTTGTATTATATGGAAACCGAACTCGCTCTGTACCACCTTGCTGACCTTTCGTGTATCATTCAGCGAGAATGCCACGTTGGCAAAGGCCGGGTCCATGTCTGCCTTGCCGAAGAAACCGAGGTCGCCACCCTGGCGGGCAGAGCCTTCATCCTCGCTGAACATGCGTGCCAAGGCAGAGAAACTGGTCGTTCCGCTTGTCACTCGTTCCGCCCATCCTCTCAACTGTTCCTTCACATGCTCTATCTCTTCTCTGGTAATCCTGGGATTCTGCACCAGTATCTGCACCTCCACCTGGGTGGGGATGAACGGCAGGCTGTCCTCGGGCATGTTCTTATAATGACGGCGCACCTCGGCGGGTGTCACCCTTATATCCTTAGTGAGGTTTTTCCTCACCTCGCGGGTAAGCAGTTCGGAACGGAACTGTTCATACAGTTCTTCGCGCATCTGCTTCACGGGCATGCGCATGTATTCTTCCAGTTTCTCCTTGCTGCCGGCCATCATCACCCTTCTGTTAATTTCCGCATCGACATACTGGTTTACCTCGGCATCGCTTGCCGTGATGCTGTCGAGTTCCGCCTGGTGCAGGAACAGTTTCTGCACGGCCAACTGCTCGGGAATGGCACAGTAGGGATTTCCCTTTATCGTATTTCCGTAGTCGTTGCGTATACGTTCCACATCCGAGCGCAGGATGGCCTCGTCACCTACCACCCAGATGACTTCGTCCACCACGTCGCTCTGTGCAAACGAAGCGGCACAAAGCACGGACACAAGCGCACTACATATCAGTCTCTTCATCAGCGTCATTTATCAGTGATTGTTTACCGTGGACAACTTATCCTCGTATATTACCACGGGATACTTAACACGCAAGTCCTTCACACACTCGTCTTCACGGGCCTTCTGATAGTCCTGGACAACGGCGGCCTTCACATCGGTCCATTTCCCGGGTCCCTTCTTCAGCACCTTGCCCACAAATCCGGCATAGGGATAACCGCCTACGGGCTTCACCTCGCCCTTCTTCTCCTTGAAGACCAGAACGTCCACATTTTCGTTCATTCCCTTGGAAAAGATACGCTGGTCCATGCGGACAGTCACGCTATCCTTATTGAACTGTTCGCGTACCATGGCTATCCACTTGCTGTCGTCCTTCTCCTTCTTCAGGAGTTTCTTCACTGCCTTGACATCGGCCTTGTTCTTGCAATAGAACATCATGCCACGGAAACGGGGAGTGTCCCAGGAGTAAGCCTTGCGGTTGGCCTTGAAATACTGTTCCAGACCCATAGTGTCCACCTTGGCAGGTTCCCATATCCGTGTGGAACAGAACTCGTAGAGCAACAGGCCGTCGTGATACTCCTTTACCAGATATTTCAACTCCTGGTTGGTGGCGCAGAGGCGCTCCGTTTCCATATCCAGAATCTGCTCTGCAGTGTACTTGCCCTCATATTTCCTTACGATGGAGTCAAGGGCATCCGTAGCCAGACGCTCGTGCACGCCACGACGTTCCATGAAACGGTGTATCTGAGGATGCAGGCTGTCAAACGGTTCAAGTTGCTTGCGTTCAAGCATCTTCACGATGTGATAGCCTACAGGACTGAGGAACGGGCTGCTCATCTGCCCTGTCTGCAATCCATAGGCAACATCCTCGAACTCCTTCAGGGTATTGCCTGGTCCCACCCAAGGCAACGCCCCGCCGTTTCTGGCCGTCTGCGCATCATCGCTGTACTTATGGGCAAGTTCCTCAAAGTCAGCGCCCTGCAGAAGTGCATTATAGAGGCTGTCCGCCAACAGACGCTTCTGTTCCTGCTTTGCGGCATCAGCATTCTGCGGGACAAGCACCAGTATATGTGCCGGACGTATCAAATCCTTTCCTCCAAGTGCCTGCAACATGCCGTCGTAATAATCCTGGCACTGCTTTTCCACAACAACCTCGGGAACGAGCAGAGGCCTGATCTGCAGGTCGCGGTAGTGCAGGAACTCCTTCCGGAATGAAGATATGGTATCCATCTTGGCATCCAGCGCCGCCAGCACCTTCATCTTGTAGACGGCGAACAGGTCGGCATACTCCCGTACCGTCTTCTTGTCCACAACGGCGTCGGTGTTGTTCTTGTTGAAATTGTATTCGAATTCGCTGCGCGTAACAGGTTCGCCACCTACGGTCATCACTACGGGATCGTCGCCCTGCTGTGCAGAAACGGTGGCGGCACAAAGGCACAAGGCACAGGATGTCAGTATCTTCTTTAGCATAGTCAAGGTTGTTTTTCTTATTATGGTTGAAAAGGCAGGAATAGCCGTCCCTTACTGTGGGCGACTGTAGTTCGGCGCCTCGCTGGTGATGGTCACATCATGGGGGTGTGACTCCAGCACACCGGCGTTGGTGATACGTACGAACTTGGCATTGTGCAGAGCCTGGATGGTACCTGCTCCGCAATAGCCCATACCGCTGCGCAAGCCGCCTATCAACTGGTAGATAACCTCCTGCACACTGCCCTTGTAGGGTACACGGCCGGCAATGCCTTCGGGAACGAGTTTCTTCACGTTCTTCACCTCGCCCTGGAAATAACGGTCCTTGGAACCGCACTCCATGGCTTCCAGCGAACCCATGCCGCGGTAACTCTTGAACTTACGACCGTTGTAGATGATGGTGTCGCCGGGACTCTCCTCGGTACCTGCCACCAACGAGCCTATCATCACGCAATAGCCGCCTGCGGCCAGAGCCTTGACAACATCGCCGGAGTAGCGCAGTCCGCCGTCGGCAATCAGGGGCACACCGGTGCCCTGAAGGGCAGAAGCCACGTCGTAAACGGCACTCAACTGGGGAACACCCACACCTGCAACCACACGGGTAGTACAGATACTGCCGGGACCGATACCCACCTTCACACCGTCTGCGCCGGCCTCGACCAGCATCTTGGCGGCCTCGCCGGTTGCCACGTTGCCTACCACGATGTCCACACCGGGGAAATGGGCCTTGGCCTCCTTCAACTTCTCTATAACGAACTTGCTGTGACCGTGGGCGGTGTCAATGACGATAGCGTCCACACCGGCATCCACCAGAGCCTGCATTCTGTCGAATGTATCGGCAGTAACACCTACACCGGCTGCAACACGCAGACGTCCCTTGGAGTCCTTGCATGCCATGGGCTTGTCCTTTGCCTTGGTGATGTCCTTGTAGGTAATCAGGCCGATGAGGTGGTTCTCCTCGTCCACTACGGGCAATTTCTCAATCTTGTTCTCCTGAAGGATGTCGCTTGCAGAAAGCAGGTCGGTACCGGCATGGGTGGTAACAAGGTTCTCGGAAGTCATCACCTCGTCCACCAGACGGCCCTGGTTGCGTTCGAAGCGGAGGTCGCGGTTGGTGACGATACCCACCAGATGGTTATCATCGTCCACTACGGGAATACCGCCGATGTGATACTCTGCCATCAGGGCCAGAGCGTCTGCCACGGTGCTGCCGCGCTTGATGGTAACGGGGTCGTAGATCATACCGTTCTCGGCACGCTTTACGATAGCCACCTGACGTGCCTGGTCCTCAATGCTCATGTTCTTATGGATTACACCGATACCTCCCTCACGGGCAATGGCAATAGCCATCTTTGCCTCGGTGACAGTGTCCATGGCTGCCGTCACGAAGGGAATCTTCAGGTCGATGTTGCGGGAAAACTTGGTACTCAGTTCCACGGTGAGAGGAAGAACCTCGGAATAGGCTGGAACCAGAAGGACGTCGTCGTAAGTGAGACCGTCCATCACAATCTTGTCTTCAATGAATGATGCCATATGGGTCTGAAGTTTTGATATGTTATATTGGGGGACAAAGGTACGAATAAGTGAGCGAAATACAAAGCAAAAAGGGCATTTTTGTTTTTATTTCCGAACGAAAGTACCTTAGGGCATAGACCAAAGGTACGAATAAGTGAGCGAATTGCCAAATTTATTTGAGCATTTCCGAACGTGAGTATCTAAGAACGCGGTTCAATGGTACGAATAAGTGAGCGAAATACAAAGCAAAAAGGGCATTTTTGTTTTTATTTCCAGACAAAAGTGCCTTAGCATAGAGTTATTGCGTCCTCACGAGGACAAGCGTCCGTCCTCACGAAGGCAGGCATCCGTCCTCACGAGGGCAGGCGTCCGTCCTCACGAGGGCGGAGAGCCGCCTCCAACGGCAACGGGGACCCGTCCACAAAATGGCGAGTCCCCGTTGTCAGGAAAATATTCTCTGCATAACCGGCTATGCCCGCAACAGGCATAGGCAACCGGCTTCAGTTGGCAAGTTCGGAAAGGAATTTAATACGTACAAGGCGGATGTCCCTCTCCTCGTAGTCCGGGCCGAGGGTCTTTACGGCCACGGAAAGGCGGTCGGTCTCGGACTCGTCGTGGAAATAGTCGTATATGTCCAGCATATAGTCCTCGTCCATAGCGTCCTCTATATAATAACTGATGTCCAACTTGGTTCCGCTATATACTATAGCCTCCATCTCATCCAGAAGTTCGTCAAACTCTATGCCAAGTCCGTCGGCAATGTCCTCGAGGTCCAGTTTGCGGTCCACCTTCTGTATTATGCTCACCTTCAGTTTGCTCTTGCTTGCCACTGTGCGCACACGCAGGTCCAGCGGACGCTCTATTTCATTGTCCTCGCAATGTCTCTTTATCAGTTCGCAGAACTCCTTGCCATAGCGCTGGGCCTTGCCCTGCCCCACTCCGGGGATATTCTGAAGTTCCTCCAAAGATATGGGATACATGGTTGCCATGGCCTCCATGGAACTGTCCTGGAAAATGACGTATGGCGGAATGTTCAAGGCCTGTGCACGCTTGCGGCGAAGATCGCGGAGCATCTTCAGCAAAGGTTCGTCGAGAACCGCCGTACCTTCTTCGGGTTCTGGTTCATAATCACCGAATTCAGTATTTTCCTTGAAATAGAAGGGTTCGGGCGAAGCCATGAACTTCTTGCCGCTCTTGGTAAGTTTCAGCAGGCCGTAGTTCTCCACCTCCTTTTCTATATATCCCGACAGGATGCCCTGCTTCACAAGTGCCTGCCAATAGGAGGGTTCGTGCGACATGCCTGTGGCAAATTCCGGCAACTGCTCATGGCAATGGGATATGATCTCCTCGGTCTCCACACCCATCATGATGTTCACGATATGGTCCACCTTGAACTTGCCTTTCACGGCCTGAATAACGCTGAGTACCTTCAGCAGGTCCTTACCGCCCTCTATGAATTCATGCGGATGCAGACAGTTGTCACAACGGTGGCAGTTGTCTTCGGGGTAATGTTCGCCGAAGTAGTGCAGCAACAGACGGCGGCGGCACACGCCGCTCTCCACATAGGCTTTGGTCTCTGCCAGCAACTGGTTGCCTATATCCTGTTCGGCCACGGGCTTGCCCTCCATGAACTTCTTCAGTTTCACCAGATCCTTGGGAGAGTAGAACGCCAGGCAAATACCCTCGCCTCCGTCGCGGCCGGCACGGCCTGTCTCCTGATAATACCCCTCCAGACTCTTGGGGATGTCGTAGTGTATCACGAAACGCACATCGGGTTTGTCTATGCCCATGCCGAAGGCTATGGTGGCCACGATGACATCCAGACGCTCCATGATGAAGTCGTCCTGAGTCTGGTTGCGCTCTGCCGTTTCCATGCCTGCATGGTAGGCACGTGCATTGATATTGTTCGCCCTGAGAATCTCAGCCAACTGCTCCACCTTCTTGCGCGACAGGCAGTACACGATACCGCTCTTGCCGGGATGCTGCATTATAAAGCGAACGATGTCCTTGTCCACGTCCTTGGTCTTCGGGCGCACCTCATAATACAGGTTGGGGCGGTTGAAGGAACTCACAAAATCAGTGGCCTTCAATATGCCCAGACTCTTCTTTATGTCGCGGCGCACCTTGTCCGTTGCCGTGGCGGTAAGGGCAATGATAGGGGCGCGTCCTATCTCGTTTACTATGGGGCGTATCCTGCGGTACTCGGGTCGGAAATCGTGCCCCCACTCGGAGATACAGTGCGCTTCGTCCACGGCATAGAAACTTACCTTTATATTACGCAGGAAGTCCTTTGTCTCCTCCTTGGTAAGCGACTCGGGGGCAACATAAAGCAACTTCGTACGACCTGCCTGGATGTCGTTCTTGACCTCATCCACCTGAGCACGCGTCAGGCTGGAGTTCAAATAGTGGGCAATTCCGTCGTTCTCGCTGACCTGGCGTATGGCATCCACCTGATTCTTCATCAGGGCTATGAGGGGAGACAGGACAATGGCAGTACCCTCCATTATCAGAGCCGGCAACTGATAGCACAGGCTCTTTCCTCCACCCGTAGGCATCAGGACAAACGTGTCGTTCCCGCCCAGCAGGTTGTTGATGACATACTCCTGCTGTCCCTTGAACGAACTGAAACCAAAATAGCGCTTCAGATTAGAAATAAGGTCAATTTTATCCATAGTGGTAGTCGCAGATAGTGGCGCACGTCTACAAAGGTAACAAATATAAACGACATCTCCAAGGAAATATGCAAAAAAGAACTCTGCCATTCAGCCTTTTACATCATTGCTGAATGACAGAGTATATTAGATTAAAGTCTGTCTTTTGCTACAACACCTCGGACTTGGCCAACTGCTCCCGCACATAATCGGCGGTGATGGCGAGTTCCTTCTGGCCCGTACCGGGGACAGAGAACTGGAGATCGGTCATAACCGATTCCACGATACCGCGAAGACCGCGGGCACCAAGATTGCGCTCCATTGCCTTGTCCACCATAACCTCCAGGGCCTCCGGAGCGAACTCCAGTTTCACACCGTCCATCTCGAAGAGTTTCTTCTGCTGGCGGATAAGCGAGTTCTTGGGTTCGGTGAGAATATTGCGCAAGGCCTCCCTGTCCAGGGGACGCAGGTAGGTCAGCGCCGGCAGACGGCCTATGAGTTCGGGAATGAGGCCGAAACTCTTCAGGTCCTGCGGCTGTATGTACTTCAACAGGTTCTTGCTGTCTATGTTGTGACGCACTGAGACATTGTTGTAACCCACCGTGTGGGTGTTCATGCGCTGCGCTATCTTGCGCTCGATGCCGTCGAAGGCACCGCCGCAGATGAACAGGATGTTGCGGGTGTCCATGTGCACATAGTCCTGGTCGGGGTGCTTGCGGCCTCCCTTTGGCGGCACGTTCACCACACTGCCCTCCAGCAATTTCAACAGACCCTGCTGCACACCCTCGCCACTGACGTCGCGTGTGATGCTGGGATTGTCGCCCTTGCGTGCTATCTTGTCTATCTCGTCTATGAACACAATACCGCGTTCTGCCTTGGGCTGGTCATAGTCGGCCGCCTGCAACAGGCGCGACAGGATGCTTTCCACGTCCTCGCCCACATAGCCGGCTTCCGTCAGCACCGTGGCATCGACAATGGAGAACGGCACGTCAAGCATCTTGGCTATGGTGCGTGCCAGCAAGGTCTTGCCCGTACCGGTGGAGCCTATCATGATGATGTTGCTCTTCTCTATCTCCACATCATCGTCAGCCTTGCCCAATGCCTGCTGGCGCAAACGCTTGTAGTGGTTGTAGACGGCCACGGACAGGGCTATCTTGGCCTCATCCTGACCGATGACATACTCATCCAGCCTGGCCTTGATCTCTGCAGGACGCATCAGGGGCTTGTCGGCATCATAGAAGTCGTCCTTGCCTCTGCCGGACTTCAGGTTCTCACGAACCATCTGGTGTGCCATCTCCACACAATCGCTGCAGATGAAGCCTTCAAGGCCGTTGAGCATCAGAGGTACATCCTTCTCGCTACGGCCACAGAAGGAGCAACGGTTCAGTTTCTTCGCCATACGCTCACTCAGGCTTTGCGTGAGAGGACATTGTCCACCATACCATACTCCTTGGCCTCCTGGGCTGTCATCCAGTAGTCACGGTCGCTGTCGGCCCACACCTTGTCGAAAGGCTGGTGCGAGTGGTCGGCAATGATGGTATATAGTTCGTTCTTCAACTTCAGTATCTCGCGGGCAGTTATCTCTATGTCCGAAGCCTGGCCCTGTGCACCGCCAAGAGGCTGGTGTATCATCACACGGGAATGTTGCAAGGCTGAGCGCTTGCCCTCGGCTCCTGCCACGAGCAGCACGGCGGCCATGGAAGCAGCCATACCAGTGCAGATGGTGGCAACGGGGCTCTGGATGAACTGCATGGTGTCGTATATGCCCAAACCGGCATACACACTGCCGCCGGGGGAGTTGATGTAGATGCTTATGTCCTTACCCGGATCTACGCTGTCCAGATATAGCAACTGCGCCTGAAGGGTGTTGGCGGTATAGTCGTCCACCTGTGTACCGAGGAAGATGATGCGGTCCATCATCAGTCGGCTGAACACGTCCATCTGTGTGACGTTCAACTGACGCTCCTCCAGGATGTAGGGGTTCATGTACTGGTTCTGCATGGACACTATGTCGTCCAGCACCATACCGTTGATTCCCATCTTGCCGGTCGCGAACTTACGAAAGTCTTTCATATATACATTATATATAATAATAAGGACCCTCCCCCTTCCCCTCCGCAAGGGAGGGGAGTAGAATGAACTGAGTTATCCGTCAGTCTGCAGTAACTACTCCCCTCCCTTGCGGAGGGGTAAGGGGGAGGGTCTTCTTGTGTTATTTACTAAGTTATTCCTCGAACGCCTTGTTGAACTCGTCCAGGCTTACGGTCTTCTCGTCCAGAGTAACCACGGCCTTGGCGGCAGCACCGAGCTTGCGCTCTACGGTACGGTTCACCAGACCCTCGGCCTGCTGCTTGTTCTCCAGCATACCCTTGGCATAGTTCTCCAGAGCGTCCTCGGGGATGTTGCTCATGCCGTACTGGGCAAACTGCATGCGGGTAACCTCCTTGGCGGTCTCCATCACGTCGGGCTGCTCAACCTTGATTTCCATCTGGTCGCACAACTGCTCCTTGATGAGGTGCCACTTCAGTTCCTCAACGCTGGGCTTGAAGTTCTTCTCGATGAACTCGTCGTCCTTGTCCTGGTTGTTCATCTTCATGATGCGCTTGAGCAGTTCCTCGGGGAACTCAACCTCGCCTACACGGGCAACGATGTACTTCTTCAGGTCCATAACGAAGCGGAAGTCGCTGTCCACACGGAACTGGCTCTCCAGAGTCTCCTTGATGGCAGCACGGAAACCGGCCTCGTCGCTAACCTTGCCCTCGCCCAGAACCTGGTCGAACAACTCCTGGTTCAGGGCATGAGCCTCGTAACGAGTAATCTCGCTGATCTGGTACTGGAAGTCGCCGGTCTTCTGGGCAGCCTCGTCCTTTGTAATCTTCAGCAGAGAGGACAGTTCCACGTCGCTGTTGTATGCCTTTGAGGGGTTGAAGACGATAACGTCGCCAACCTTGGCACCCTCGAACTTCTGCTTCTGTTCCTCGTCCTTCATGTAGTCGGGCAGCATTACTGCAGCCTCAACCTCAATGCCACCCTCTACGGGCTGACCGTTCTCGTCCAACTCGGTGATGGTACCCTTCACCATGTCCTTGGCCTGGTACTCCTCTACCTTCTGGTAGCTGCCGGCACGGCTGGTGTACATCTGAATCTGCTGGTCGATCATAGCGTCGTCCACGGTGATGTTGTAGTACTCCACAGTGTCGCCGCTGCTCAACTTGGCATCCATCTGGGGAGCCAAGGCAATGTCGAACAGGAATGTCTGCTCGTCAGCCTCCAGGCTTACCTCACCCTGCTTGTCGCTGGGAAGGGGCTCGCCCAGGATGTCTATCTTCTCCTCGCGGATATACTTGTAGAGTTCGGTGCCAAGCATCTTGTTCATCTCCTCAGCCTGGATCTCCTGGCCGAAGCGCTTCTTCAGCAGGGCCATAGGAGCCTGACCGGGACGGAAACCGGGCAGAGAAGCCTTCTTGCGATAGTCCTTCAGTGTCTTTTCCACATTGGCGGCATAGTCAGCCTTTGCCAGTGTAATGGTCAGCAACGCTGTTACGTTGCCAGTCTTTTCAAACGAAATGTTCATTGGTTTATATCTTTGTTTACGATTTAATCACGTCAATAACACGTGCGCATGAGCGCATTCAGCGTGCAAAGGTAATAAAAAATAATGAGGAATGCGCGATATGCAGGCATGTTTTTTCTCCATTTGCGCTTTTTCCCCTCTATAACGAACACCGCACAATAGGCTTTGACATTAAATTCATATCTTTACGCACAAATTAACATTAACTTACACGTATTATGCTATTCGACCTGCTGAAATCATCGTATTTCGCGCTCTTCACCATCGTTGCCCTGGGCTTCATGCTGGGAAGAATCAAGATCAAAGGAGTGTCACTGGACGTCTCTGCCGTTATCTTCATCGCATTGCTCTTCGGACACTTCGGAGTATTCATTCCCAAGGACTTGGGCAATTTCGGACTGGTGCTCTTCATCTTCACCATCGGCATACAGGCCGGTCCCGGTTTCTTCGACTCGTTCAAGAGCAAGGGCAAGACACTCATCATCATCACTGCCCTGCTCATTGCATCGGCAGCCCTGACCGGCGTAGGGTTGAAATACCTCTACGACATCGACACTCCCAGCCTGGTGGGCCTGATGGCCGGTGCACTGACTTCCACCCCCGGCCTGGCGGTTGCCATCGACAGCACCAAGAATTTCGCGACGAGCGACTTGGCGCCCATCTCCTATGGTATAGCCTACCCCTTCGGCGTAATAGGCGTAATCCTCTTCGTGAAACTTCTGCCCAAGATCATGCGCATCGACCTGGAAAAGGAGGCTAAGGAACTGGACGCACAACGCAGAAGCAAGTTCCCCGAGATGGAGACCTGCCTGTTCAAGGTCACCAACGACGCCGTATTCGGGCACACACTGATGGAACTGAAGTTCGCCAACATGACCGGCGCCATCATCTCCCGTATGAAGTCCAACGACAAGATTACCATCCCCATGGGTATCACCGTCCTGCACAAAGACGACTGGGTTCAGTGCGTAGGAACAAAGGAGGCTCTGGCACAGGCCGAACTGCTCCTTGGAGAGCGTGAAGAAGGAGAACTCCCCTTGGCAGACGACCAGGACATACAGCAGTTGCTACTCACCAACAAGAAGATGGTAGGCAAGCAGTTGGGCGAATTGCGCCTGCACCAGAACTTCGGTTGCACGGTAACCCGTGTACGCCGAAGCGGCATTGACCTAACCCCCTCCGAAACCCTGGAACTGAAGTTCGGCGACAAACTGATGGTCGTCGGCGAAAAGGAGGGTCTGAACGGATTTGCCTGCATGCTGGGCAACAATGCCAAGATACTGTCCGACACCGACTTCTTCCCCATTGCCATGGGTATCGTCCTTGGCGTCATAGTGGGCAAGATGAACATCAGTTTCGGCGACGGCATGAGCATATCCCCCGGCCTTACCGGCGGTGTCCTGCTGGTAGCCCTTTTGCTTAGCGCCATAGGCAAGACAGGTCCCATTATCTGGTCAATGTCTGGTCCCTCCAACCAACTTCTGCGCCAGTTGGGTCTGCTTCTGTTCCTTGCCGAAGTAGGAACTTCTGCCGGCAAAACTCTTGTTTCCACATTCCAGACAAGCGGTCTTCTGCTCTTCGGCATCGGTGCTGCACTCACTCTGGTTCCCATGCTCATTGCAACTCTGGTGGGCCGTTTGGTATTCAAGATTTCCATGCTCGACCTTCTGGGCACCATCACCGGCGGCATGACCTCCACTCCCGGCCTTGCCGCGGCCGACTCCATGGTGGACAGCAACATCCCCAGCGTGGCATACGCCACCGTCTACCCCATCGCCATGGTGTGCCTCATCATTGCCATTCAGGTAATTTCCATGACGGTGATGTAACATACTGAAGCATCCGGCAGGATTGCGCCCAACATCAAGCATTGACAATCATATAGGGTATGTCTCCAACCGAGACATACCCTATACCGTATATCCATGTCCCTTTTCAAACCAATTAAGGCAGGTCCTGTAAATTAACCCTGAGTCATACAATACACAAAGCATTTGGACAGGTAAACAAACGCCTGAAAACCATGCTGATAAAAATGTACTCAATACTGAACACATTTATACTCAATGCTGAGTACATTTATACTCAACACTTGGTACAATACTCCTATACATTGGGGACGGCAAATAACTCACGTTCCTGTTGCTTTTACGACTTATTCCATTTCGTTTTGACGGCAGCAAAGGTTCACTATTCCTTTCCAGAAGGAAACTTTTGGGCATTTCCTTCCTTTTCAAGAGAAGACCCATCTGTTTTCTGCTTTATTTCCCGAATCTGTTCATTAGCGTTATGATCGGAGCACACAACGGAAATGGGGATGCACGTACAATTGTGCACCCCCATTTTCAAAACGGCATGACCGTTGCAACGGTTAGTAAGTATAGTTCACCGAAGCCGCCTCGCCATTGATGTTGTATGTACAGAGTTCTGTGTTTCCCGCCTTGTTGGTGGAGTAACTGAACTGAATCTGACTGTCCTCCTTATTTGCCTCTTCCGGATAATCTATCTGAACAGCCTGCACCAGATGCTTGGTAGCCTTACCCATCAGACCGGCATAATAGAGGTGCTCGAAACCGAAGCATCCCATTTGCTTGGACAGGGTTTCGGGCAACAGCCCGTTGGCGTTGTACAGGGAAGAGGGTGCAAAATGATAACAGGTAGGGTCGTCGTTGTTCTCCGAGTATATAATAGTAGCGATGTCATCATCCTTATACTCAATAGTGGCCTTTGCACTTGAAGCATCATTGCCGAAGTTAACGTCCCTTACGGTCTTTTCCCACGAAACCAGTCTGCCGTCACGATAAAGGAAGTGATACTCATCCTTGTTGGCAGTAAGATGAACGATATGCCTGTTTTCATCCAGCGCGATATTCATGGCAGGACCGCCCGTATTCGTTATGGTCACATTGTCAGGAGTGTATGCGAGCTGACTGGTATAGTTGACTTCAAAATTCTTGGGATTGTACAAAGTTCCTGTCGCGCTAACCAGACGCCCGTCGGCATACTCGAAACTCCAGTCATAACTTCCATCGATACTGCCGCTATGTGCTATGCGCGCTATGTGCGCATCACTGCTCCCAGGCAGTTCGGGCTGGAGATTAGGCAGAGGCGCCGGCTCTTCACTGGAACATGAGGCCATAAAGGCGGCAAATACGAGGCAAACGGTTGTGTGTAAGAGTTTCATTATAGTTTTGCGGTTAATGTTGTTTTCTGATTTAATGGCAGGGCATCTCAGTTCTGGCGGCTACGCATCTCGTCCATCTTCTGGAAGTCCTTCTTGCGGAGTTTGAAGGAGTGCGTCAGATACTTGTCGAGCACGACAGGGTTCTGAGAGAGTTCCTCGGGAGTACCGTGAAAAAGGATCTGGCCTTCGAAGAGCAGATATGCACGGTCGGTGATGCAGAGGGTTTCCTCCACGTTGTGGTCGGTAATGAGCACACCGATGTTCTTCTGTTTCAGTTTCCACACGATGTACTGAATGTCCTCAACGGCAATGGGGTCCACACCGGCAAAGGGTTCGTCGAGCATGATGAACTTGGGGTCTATGGCCAGACAACGCGCTATCTCCGTACGGCGGCGCTCGCCACCGGACAGGCGGTCGCCAAGGTTGTGGCGTACTTTCTGCAAGCGGAATTCGGCTATCAGGCTTTCCAGTTTCTCCTTCTGGTAGTCCTTGGGCTTACCTGTCATCTCCAGGACAGAGGCTATGTTGTCCTCTACCGTCATCTTGCGAAATACAGAAGCCTCCTGTGCCAGATAACCTATCCCCTTTCGGGCACGCTTGTAGACAGGATCGTCCGTTATCTCCTCGTTGCCCAGCCAGATGTGCCCGGCATTGGGAACGACCAGGCCCGTAGTCATATAGAAACTGGTGGTCTTGCCGGCACCATTGGGTCCGAGCAGGCCCACGATTTCTCCCTGATGTACATTGAACGAAACATTGTTCACAACGGTACGCTTGCCATATACCTTGACAAGCCCCTCGCTGCGCAGTTCCACATTCTCCTTGTTGTTCTGTGTTTCCATCTTGCCACAAATGTACGAAGATTTCTTCATTCACAGAGCAGCGACGGATATTTATTACCATATTTTGTGGTTAATGTATCCCAAAATTTCCCTCAGGAGGACAAATTATCGCATACTCGACGCCCATTATCCATTAAAAAGCGTAACTTTGACTTCCGTCTTAGTCACTCATGCTCGGATTTGCTCAAATAAATTTGGCAATTCGCTCGCTTAATCGTAACTTTGACCTACGGCGAAGTTACTTTCGCTCGGAAAAGCGAAATTTAAGCAAGCTTTATTTTGCTTTTCGCTCGCTTAATCGTAACTTTGTATCCGTCAAAAAAAGACCTACGAGCATGTTTATAAGCAACAGCATCGAGAAATTCGGAGAATACCTGTGCCTGATGGGAAGAGTGATGTCCATTCCGGAAAGATGGCGCATGTTCTTCAAGCAATACGTCAAGGAAATGGTGGCCCTCGGAGTGGACAGCATCGGCATAGTCCTGCTGATATCTTTCTTCATAGGCGCCGTGATATGCATCCAGATAAAACTGAACATCGCATCGCCATGGATGCCGGCATTCACCACAGGCTACACAACACGAGAAATCATGCTTCTGGAGTTCTCCTCCAGCATCATGTGCCTCATCCTTGCCGGCAAGGTTGGTTCCAACATCGCCTCGGAGATAGGCACCATGCGGGTGACCCAGCAGATAGACGCCCTGGAGATTATGGGCATCAACTCCGCCAGTTTCATCATCCTGCCCAAGATACTGGGACTTGTCACCATGATTCCCATGCTGGTAATCTTCAGCATCGTATTCGGTTTTGTGGGAGCATACGCCACGGCCTTGGCAGGAGTAATCACCGTGGACGACCTCACCCTCGGCCTTCAGCACGACTTTGTCCCCTGGTACGTATGGGCCAGCATCATAAAAAGCCTCGTCTTTGCCTTCATCATCTCTTCCGTGAGCAGTTTCCATGGCTATAACGTGGAGGGCGGTTCATTCGACGTGGGCAAGGCCAGCACAAATGCCGTGGTGAGCAGCAGCATGCTCATCCTGTTTGCAGACATATTCCTAACACAATTACTCTCATGATAGAACTGAAAGATCTACACAAGTCCTTCGGAGGCAGGGAGGTGCTGAAGGGAATAAACGCACAGTTCAAGGACGGCAAGACCAACCTCATCATAGGTCAGTCCGGCTCTGGAAAGACCGTGCTGATGAAAAACATCGTGGGACTCTTCACCCCCGAGAAAGGAGAAATCCTCTACGACGGGCGCGACTTCGTGCAGATGACACAGAAGGAGCGTGTAATGCTTCGCCGCGAGATGGGAATGATATTCCAGGCTGCGGCCCTCTTCGACTCCATGTCCGTACTGGAGAATGTCATGTTCCCCCTGGACATGTTCTCCGACATGAATCTGACAGACCGCATAAAGCGTGCCAAGTTCTGCCTGGAGCGCGTCAACCTGAAGGGAGCGGAAGACAAGTTCCCCGGCGAAATATCCGGCGGCATGCAGAAGCGCGTGGCCATAGCACGTGCCATAGCACTGAACCCCAAGTACCTCTTCTGCGACGAACCCAACTCAGGACTTGACCCCAAGACCTCGCTGGTAATCGACGAACTCATCCACGGCATCACCGAGGAGTACAACATGACCACCATCATCAACACCCACGACATGAACTCCGTCATGGGCATCGGCGAACACATTATATATATATATGAAGGAGAACTGGAATGGGTAGGCACCAAGGACGAAGTCATGTCATCCACCAACGAGCGCCTCACCTCCTTCATCTTCGCCAGCGACATGCTCCGCAAGGTCAGGGAAGCGAGCAAGTGATTGTCGGCAACTGTCACCGTAAGAAGAATAGGCGTAAACAGCAAGGCCCTTATCCATAAAAAGGAATCTCAACCACTCGGGATGAAGTGATTGAGATTCCTTTTTTGCCTTATATTACCTATCAGTGAACTCTTACCTTATCCACCAGCGGCCGCGGGTGTAAACCACGGGGAGCATGATTTCCTCACGGGTGCTGTCGCCGAAATGGACATTGAGATATACCATGGCTATGGTGTCGAGCATAGTGTCGCGCTCTGCCTTGGCACTGAGGATGCCTCCACGGAGTTCCTTTTCCTCGTGTAGGAACTGTTCCATGAGGTCCACGAACTGGCTGTATTTAGCGGTGTCCATGGAGGCTGATTCCTGCATGTTGTCAACGTATGCCTGGCTCTGTCCCTTGGCAAGGAGTTCGTAGAAGTATTCTGCCGCCGACCTTGCACCGTCGGAACTGAACTGCGACAGATCCCTGCCTTCCGAACAGGAGAGGACAAGCATCAGAGTCAGGAGAAAATAGGCTGCCTTTTTCATCCCTGCCTTACTTCTGTCTGATGAACACATTGATAGGGCATCCGTTGAAGTCCCAACGCTCGCGTATTTTGTTTTCAAGGAAACGGCGGTACGGTTCCTTGACATACTGTGGCAGGTTGGCATAGAACACGAATGTGGGCACGTGTGTGTCCGGTATCTGCGAACAGTACTTTATCTTGATGTACTTGCCCTTAATTGATGGTGGGGGATATGCCTCGATGAGGGGCAGCATCTCCTCGTTGAGTTTGCCTGTGCTCACACGGCGGCGGCGGTTCTCGTACACCTCCTTGGCGGTCTCCAGCACCTTGAAGATGCGCTGCTTGGTAAGGGCAGAGGCAAAGATGATGGGGAAGTCGGTGAAGGGAGCCATGCGGTCGCGGATAGCCTCCTCGAAGGTTTTCATCACGATGGTAGACTTTTCCTCCACAAGGTCCCACTTGTTTACAACCACAACGAGCGACTTGTTGTTCTTCTGTATCAACTGGAAGATGTTCATGTCCTGAGACTCGATGCCACGGGTGGCATCAATCATGAGGACGCAGACGTCGGAGTTCTCGATGGCACGTACGGAGCGCATGACACTGTAGAACTCAAGGTCCTCGTTGACCTTGCTCTTCTTGCGGATACCGGCAGTGTCTACAAGATAGAAGTCGAAGCCGAACTTGTCGTAACGTGTGTAGATGCTGTCGCGTGTGGTGCCGGCAATGTCCGTAACTATATGACGGTCCTCGCCTATGAAGGCATTGATAAGGCTGGACTTGCCCGCATTGGGACGTCCCACCACGGCAAAGCGGGGGATATTCTCTTCGGGTGCCTCCTCGCTGTTCTTGGGAAGACTGCCGATGATGAGGTCCAGAAGGTCACCGGTGCCACTACCCGTAGCGGCACTGATGCAATGAGGGTCGCCCAGACCGAGGGAATAGAACTCGGCAGCCAGGTACACCTCGTTGTTGTCCACCTTGTTGCACACCAGTATCACGGGTTTCTTGGTACGGCGCAAGATGCCAGCCACGGCCTCATCAAGGTCGGTGACGCCATTGTGTCCGTCCACGAGGAACAGGATTACGTCGGCCTCGTCCGTAGCCAACTGTACCTGCTTGCGTATCTCCTCCTCGAATATATCATCGCTGTTCACTACCCATCCGCCGGTGTCCACCACGGAAAACTCGTTCTTGCCCCACTCGCACTTGCCATACTGGCGATCGCGTGTGGTGCCTGCCTCGTCACTGACTATGGCGTGGCGTGTCTGAGTGAGTCGGTTGAAGAGGGTGCTCTTGCCGACATTGGGTCTTCCTACTATCGCTACTAAATTTGACATCGTTATGTTGTTTTCTTGTTGGGGGTTAGTCTTTAAGGGGGCTTTAAAGTCCTTAGGGTCTTTAGGGTCCTTAAGGTCTTTAAGGTCCTTGGGGAGGTTTAGTCGCCGAGGTCGTATCCGTACTGCTTCATGGCCTTGGCACTCTGGCGCCAGTCCTTGTCCACCTTGACAAAAATTTCCAGATAGATGCTCTTGCCGAAGAACTTCTCCAGGGACTTGCGTGCCTCGGTGCTCACTTTCTTCAGCGCCACGCCCTTGTGGCCGATGATGATACCCTTCTGCGAGTCGCGCTCCACATAGATTACGGCATTGATATGGATGTTCTTCTCCGTCTCCTTGAAGGACTCCACCACCACTTCCACGCTGTAGGGTATCTCCTTGTCGTAATAAAGCAGGACCTTCTCGCGTATAATCTCGTTGACGAAGAAGCGGGCGGGCTTGTCTGTCCACTGGTCCTTGTCGAAATAGGCAGGGGACTCGGGCAGGAGTTCCTTAATGCGTCCCAGCAACTGCTCCACGCCGAAGCGGTGCAGGGCCGAGATTGGCATTATCTCTGCCTGAGGCAGTATCTGGTGCCACTCGTCGTACTTTGCCTGCAGGGCCTGAGGGTTGCTCAGGTCTATCTTGTTGATGACCACGATGATGGGCACCTTCATGTGCTGGACCTTCTCTATGAAGTCGCTGTTCTTGTCGGGCGTCTCCACCATGTCCGTCACATAGAGAAGCACATCGGCATCCTGCAAGGCGGAAACGGAGAACTGGAGCATCTGCTCCTGCAACTTGTAGTTGGGTTTCAATACTCCCGGAGTGTCCGAGAAGCATATCTGCATCTCGGGCGTGTTCAGTATGCCCATTATGCGGTGACGTGTGGTCTGTGCCTTGAATGTGGCTATGCTGATACGCTCTCCCACAAGCAGGTTCATCAGTGTGGACTTGCCCACGTTGGGGTTGCCCACAATGTTCACGAAACCTGCCTTGTGCCCTTTCCTTTGCGCTGTGCCTTCCTGAGTCATCATTACGTTGCTTTATTTGCCTTCTGCCTCACGTACTGCGGCACGCTTGGCATACCACTCCTCGCGTGAGATTTCGCCTTCCTTGTAGAACTCTGCAGGTTCCTTGGCCGCCTCTGCGGCACCGTCGTAACCCCAGATCATATAACTTGCGCCCCATGTGAAGCCGGCTCCGAAGGCGGTGAAGACGATCTTGTCGCCCTTCTTCAGCTTGGGCTCGTATTCCCACAGGCAAAGGGGCAGTGTACCGCCCGAGGTGTTTGCCATGTGGTCGATGTTCACCATCACCTGCTCTTCTGGAATGTCTATACGGTTCGCCACGGAAACCTCAATGTTGATATTTGCCTGATGGGGAACCAGCCAGTTGATGTTCTCTGCACTGAGACCGTTGCGGCCGGCCACAATCTTCACGGCCGAGGACATGTTCAGTACGGCATGCTTGTAGACAGCCCTACCCTCCTGATACACAGTGTGCTCGTGATTGTCCACGCTCTCGTGTGTGGGCATCTTTGCCGAGCCGCCTGCCTTCATGCGCAGATTGCCCAGACCTACGCCGTTGGTACGGTAGTATCCGTCTATCAGGCCCACCTCCTCCGTAGTGGCCTCCATCATCACACAAGCCGCACCGTCGCCGAAGATGGGGCATGAATTGCGGTCGGTATAGTTGGTCATGGAACTCATGTGGTCGCCTCCGCACAGGATGATGCGCTTGTAGCGTCCGCTACGGATGTAGGAAGCGGCTGCTTCCAGACCAAAGAGGAAGCCTGCACATGCGGCTTCCATGTCGAAACCGAAGGCATTGTTCAGTCCGCAGGCACCGATTACGAGGGATGCCGTGGAGGGGAAATGGTAGTCGGGAGTGGTGGTGGCGCACAGTACCATGTCCACGCTCATGGGGTCCACTCCGGTCTTGCGCAGCAACTGCTTTACGGCACGTATCATCATGTAGCTTGTGCCTGTACCCTGCTCGGGCTTGAGAATATGGCGCGTCTTCACACCGATACGCTCCATGATCCACTCATCGCTGGTATCCACGATGGTAGACATTTCCTCGTTGTCCAGTATGTAGTCGGGCACGTAACCTCCCACACCTGTAATTACCGCATTTATCTTTTCCATTTTACGAACTAATACATTTAATCATAATACGCGCGTGCGCGCAAATATAAAGATAAATAAAGCCGTAGAGTATCCGCAAACGGGTTGCAGGTGCTTCTACGGCCTTTATTCAAAACCAACCTTTGTTGGCTGATAAACTTTAAGCCTCCTTCTCAATAGCCAACTTGCCACGGTAGTAACCGCAAGCGGGGCAAACAGTGTGGTAAACGTAGAATTCACCGCAGTTTGAGCATACTGCCAATGCAGGAGCTACTGCCTTGTCATGGGTTCTTCTCTTGAGAGTACGAGTCTTTGACTGTCTTCTTTTAGGATGTGCCATTTTGCTTTATCTTTATTTATTAGTTTTTGTTTTCAACTGTTCCAGTGCAGCCCATCTGGGGTCCGGTTGCTTTTCGCGGTCTGCCGCGTCAAGTCTTCCGATTACCTGTGCATTGCATTCCCCTTCGGGATGAACGTGGCGTATGGGTATTTCCAGTGCCAGCATTTCATACAGATGCCACGACAAGTCCAGAACTCCGGGGTTCTCCGCAACGGTGATCAGTTCGCCATCGTCGTCGTCCTCTTCGCCCAGCCTTGCCTTAAGGCTGCATTCTCCTTGGATGGGCTGGCTCATGAGTTCCAGACAGCGGTCGCACTCCACATTCACCGTTCCTTCATACTGGAAGTCCAGGTCGAAGGCCTCAGATGTACGCTTCACCCGCAGTGCCACGTCAACTTGCCCGGATGCCATTTCCGGCCCATGAACGGCGGAGAAGAAGTCGTCTGTCAGGTGCCAGCGATGCGACACAGCATCCTCTGTCATACCCTTCAGGTCCACTTTATAACCGTCCACTCTATCCATCGGGGTGCAAAGGTACGACTTTTTACTGAAATTCACCAAGATTACGACGTCTTTTTTTCTTTATTGTTCAAAATCTTCGTCTTACGAGTTCAATTCTATGCGGAACACGGTTCCGGAAGCGGGGTCGCTGCTCTTCACGAAGATACGTCCGCGGTGGTATTCTTCCACTATCCTTTTGGCCAGGGACAAACCCAGTCCCCATCCGCGCGACTTGGTGGTATAGCCGGGCAGGAAGATGGTTTTCCATCTGCCGGGAGGGATGCCCTTGCCAGTATCCGCCACCTCTATGGAGCACATATAGGCCTCCTTTCTGACGGTTATGGCTATGCTCCCCTTGCTGTCCATGGCATCTATGGCGTTCTTGCAGAGGTTCTCCACCACCCATTCGAACAGAGGAGCACACAAGGGAGTCTCCACCCTGCCCTCCGGCAGGTCTGCCGTAATGGCAACGCGGTTGCTGGCGCGGCATCGGATATAATCCACCACATGGCCCACCACCTCGCATACATCCGTATTCTTCAACTCAGGCAGGGAACCTATCTTGGAAAAGCGCTCGGCTATGAGTTGGAGGCGCTGCACATCACGCCCCATCTCGGGGATAAGGGTATCGTCGGGATACGTTTCCCTGAACACCTCCACCCATGCCATCAGGCTGCTGATGGGGGTTCCCAACTGATGCGCCGTCTCCTTGGACAGTCCCACCCACACCTTGTTCTGCTCGGACTTCTTGCTGCTGAGCAGGGCATATATGGCCACGATAACGAAGATAGACACTATGCCCAACTGCACATAGGGCCACAGGGCCAGGCGGCGGAGCAGAAGCGAGTCGGCATAATACACATCCAGCCAATCGTCCTCGGACAGCGCAATGCGGATGGAGTGCGGCGGCATGCCGTCGTACTCTTCAACATTGCGCTCCATCTGCACCCTGCCCTCATCGTCCACCACCTTCACCGGTATGGTATTGTTGCTGTTCAGCACCTTCAGCACCAGGGACAGGTCGGCATCCGAGTCGGCCTCGCCAAGGGAACGCATGGCCTCGGCCCACGTTTCCATCTTCACCTGCTCCTCGCGTTTGAGGTCGCGCACCAGATAATGGCTCACCACCAGCGATGCCACACTAAGCAGCACCGCCACCACTATCAGCGTTATCCTGATGCGTTTTATCCTGTCAGCCCATTGCATACACATTTATAACGTAACGGACATACCTTTTATTATATGACAGCCCTTTTTTACTTGCACCTGAAGTCTCAAACAGGAAAAAGGGAGGCAACACTGATTTTATCCCATGCGCATGCCCGTATTCTCATTTATTTATCCTAACTTTGCACGCATTAAAATCATAAAGACATGAGAAGAACGCTTTACGCACTCGGAATCGCATTGTGTTTCCTGACACTGACATCGTGCGACGACGACACGCCGCAACCCGACGGGAAACCCAAAAACAACACCGTGATAGTATACATGGGGGCGGAAAACTCGTTGCAAGAGTTCAGTTACAACGACTTATACGAGATGAAACAGGGAGCATCAGCCATACCCGAAGACTGCCAAGTGGTGGTATACCACGATGCAGAACTCAAACCCTCCATCTTCCTGTTCAACAACAAGGGCATGACAACATGGAAGGAATACGACAAAGACATGGACAGCGCCGACCCTTCCACCATGAAAAGTGTACTGAAAGAGATCACCAAAGGCTTTCCGTCCGACAAATACTCGCTGGTACTTTGGAGCCACGGTTCGGGGTGGATAGACGAGGAGAGAAACTCGCGCGCCATCATCGTGGACAACGAGAACAACAAAACCTCCAACAAGGGCAACTGGACAGAAATCAGCGAACTTGCAGACATACTCGCCTCCCTGCCCCGCATGGAGTACATCTTCTTCGACGCATGCTACATGCAGACTGTGGAAGTGGTTTCACAACTGTACAGTTACACTTCATACATCATCGGCTCGCCCACGGAAATGCCTGGCGAGGGTGCTCCATACCACCTGATAATGAAGGCCCTGTGCAAGGCCAACCCACAGGACATCATAGAGGGATACGCCTCATGGTACAGGAGCGGGAACGGGGTGCTGCTTTCTGCAGTATCGTGTGCCGACTTCCCCGACTTCTGCGCCGAAACGGCAAAGCACATCCCCACCGCATTCCCCAAAGACAACATGCCCAAGACGCTGGGCATACAGATTTACGCTCCTGCCTACGGCACCACAAACAGCACACAGAATACCATGCCCGTACCCTACGACATACGCTCGGCCATGTATCGTGTACTCAGCCAGGAGGACTTTGCCTCATGGGAAATGGCATGGAAGAAAACCATACTCTATCCCACGCGGGCAGACCGCTGGGACAGCATGTATCAATCTGAAACCCACGGTCCATTCCACTGCACCATGCAGGACCCGGAACACTACGGCGGAATATCCATGAACATACCCAGCGAGAAGTACGACGCCAAGGGTTGGAACGCCCAGTTCAGGCTCACCCCATGGTACAGCATGACCTCCTGGAAGCAGACCGGATGGTAAATAGTGGCTCTTTTACATTATTTAATAAGGCAGCATTAGGGATATACAGTTATTTTTTCTATATTTGCACAGGAAAGAACTAACAAACTCTACTTAATATGCTATTCAATAAAGAAACATACATGGCGCGCCGTCAGGCTTTGAGCCAGCGCATCCAGTCGGGCCTCATCGTGCTGATGGGCAACAACCTGTCACCTGTCAACTACCCTGCAAACGCCTACCGTTTCCGTCAGGACAGTTCCTTCCTGTACTACTTCGGACAGCACCGCGAAGGCCTGGTGGGCGTGATTGACACCGACGAGGGCAAGGAATGGCTCATAGGCGACGATATCGACATAGAGGACATCGTATGGTTCGGCAGCGTGGACAGCGTGGCCGACATGGCGGCACAGAGCGGGGTGGAGAACTCGGCTCCCATGGCAAAACTGAAGGAACTCATCGACAAGACCGTTGCCCAGGGACGCAAGGTGCACTTCCTGCCACCCTACCGCCACGACCTGATGATACAGTTGATGGACCTCACCGGCATCCACCCCTCCGAGCAGCGTGCCAAGGCAAGCCTGGAACTCATCATGGCCGTAATCGACCAGCGTGCAGTGAAGTCGGCAGAGGAAATCCTGGAGATAGAGCGTGCCTGCGCCATAGGCTATGAGATGCACACCACCGCCATGAAGATGGCACGCCCAGGCATCACAGAACAGGAGATATGCGGACGCATCTCGGGCATAGCATCGGCAAAGGGCTGCATGGTATCGTTCTCGCCCATCGTAACTATGCACGGCGAGATTATGCACGGCTATCCAAGTCCGGCACCTCTGGAGGAGGGCCGTCTGCTCCTTTGCGACTGCGGTGCCGAGACCAACGAGAACTACTGTTCCGACCACACACGCACAACCCCCATCGGCGGACGCTTCACACAGCGCCAGCGCGAGATATACAGCATCGTGGAGGAATGTCATGACCTGGCCCTCTCTGTGGCAGCACCCGGAGTGAAGTGGATGGACGTGCACATGGACGTGTGCCGCCTGATGGCAACACGCCTGAAGGAACTGGGGCTGATGAAGGGCGACGTGGAAGAGGCCGTGCGCCAGGGTGCACATGCCATGTTCCTGCCCCACGGCCTTGGCCACATGATGGGCATGGACGTGCACGATATGGAAGGACTGGGACAGATCTACGTGGGTTTCGACGAGGAGACACGCCCCAACCTGGAACAGTTCGGCACCAACTGCCTGCGTTGCGGCCGTCGCCTGCAGGAAGGCTGGGTGATGACCGACGAACCTGGCATATACTTCATTCCTGCCCTCATAGACGACTGGAGGGCAAAGGGCCTGCACAAGGACTTCATCAACTACGACCTGTTGGAGACCTACAAGGACTTCGGCGGCATACGCTTGGAGGACGACATCCTCATCACCAAGGACGGCTGCCGCTTCATCGGCGACAAACTCATCCCCTACCACATCAACGAGGTGGAGGAGTTCATCAACCGACCTTAAAGAACGGAAAACGGAAAACGACCCTAAAGACCCTAAGGACCCTAAGGACCCTAAGGACCTTAAAACCCACTAAACTCCCCAACCCTGCAAACACAAACCAATAAATACATAAACCAATGAACAAGTTTCTATTAATGGCAGTAGCAGCAGTATGCTCTCTGCCAGCAATGGCTCAGGACGCCAAGAAAGTTCCTGCCGATTCTCTCGTGTTCACCACCGTGCTGGAGAACCCCGTTACCAGCATCAAGAACCAGAACAACTCCGGTACCTGCTGGAGTTACTCTGCTCTTGCATTCCTGGAGAGCGAGGTGCTGAAGAAGGACCCCAGCAAGAAGGACATCGACCTGTGCGAGTCTTTCCTCGTAAGCAAGACCTACACCGACCGTGCCGACCGCAACGTCCGCACACATGGTGACGCCAGTTTCAGCCAGGGCGGTTCCTTCTACGACGCCATCTTCTGCATGGAGCGCTACGGTTTCATCCCCGAGGGTATCATGCCCTACCCCATCACACCTTATGGTGACTCTCTGTTCAACTTCACCAACTTCTTCCCTCCCATGGAGGCATACATCAAGGCCGTTTCCGGCAGCAATGCCAAGAAACTGAACCCCATGTGGAAGAAGGACGTGCAGGGCATGCTCGACAACTACTTCGGCGAGTGCCCCACAGAGTTCGAATACAAGGGCAAGAAGTACACTCCCCAGAGTTTCGTGAAGGACTACCTGCAACTGGATCCCAACGACTACGTGTCTCTGACCAGTTACACACACCATCCCTTCTACACCCAGTTCGTACTGGAGATCCAGGACAACTGGCGCTGGGCTACCAGTTACAACCTGCCCTTGGATGAGTTCATGCGCGTTATGGAAGAGGGCGTGAAGAACGGTTACACCTTTGCATGGGGTGCTGACGTGAGCGAGGACGGCTTCAGCCGCCGCACCGGCAAGAACAAGTGCGTTGCCACCGTGCCCGACACCAAGGCAACCGCCGGTGTAGGTAGCGACCAGAGCCGTTGGACTGGCGAGAAGGCAGGCGCCAAGATTGCACAGGCCGATGCCGCAGGCGAGAAGGTCATCACTCAGGAGATGCGTCAGGAAGGCTACGACAACTGGACCACTACCGACGACCACGGCATGCAGATCTATGGTATCGCAAAGGACCAGAACGGCAAGGAGTACTTCATGATGAAGAACTCTTGGGGCGAGTACGGTCCCTACAAGGGTTTCTGGTACGTGAGCAAGCCTTACGTTGCCTACAAGACCATGAACATCGTCATCAACAAGAACGCCATTCCCAAGGACATCCGCAAGAAACTGGGCATCTAATACTTCCACGACTGCACAATGAACTACAAATGGCACTTCAACGAGCCAGAGCGTGACAGTCAGGAAATAGCAACAACACTTGCCAAGGAGTTGGGAATAAACCCGACCCTTGGCAAACTTCTGCTTGACAGAGGCATTACCACATCGGGCGAGGCAAGGAAATTCTTCCGCCCCCAACTCACGGACCTTCTGGATCCGTTCCTCTTCCGCGACATGGCAGTGGCCATAAAGCGACTGAACGACGCACTGGGAAAAAAGGAAAGGATTCTGGTCTACGGCGACTATGATGTGGACGGAGTAACGGCCGTGGCACTTGTCTACAAGTTCCTGAAACAATACTCCACAAACATAGACTACTACATACCGGACCGCTATGAAGAAGGATATGGTGTCTCGCGTCAGGGCATAGACTTTGCCGGGGAAACAGGGGTGAAACTCATCATCGTACTGGACTGCGGCATAAAGGCAATAGACGAAATCCAATACGCCAAGGACAAGGGAATAGACTTCATCATCTGCGACCATCATGTGCCGGACGACATTCTTCCGCCGGCCGTGGCAATACTGAACGCAAAACGTGCGGATGCCACCTACCCCTACGGGGACCTGTCGGGATGCGGAGTGGGATTCAAACTGATACAGGCCTTTGCCAAGAACAACGGCATACCCTTCTCCGAACTCATACCCTTGCTGGACCTCTGTGCCGTGAGCATTGCATCGGACATAGTGCCCATAATGGGAGAAAACCGGATACTTGCCTACCACGGTCTCAGACAACTGAACCAAAGCCCAAGCGTGGGCATGAAGGCAATAATGGACATCTGCGGCCTGACAGGCAAGGAAATCTCCCTGTCGGACGTGATATACAAGATAGGCCCGCGCCTGAATGCTTCAGGACGCATAGAGAACGGACGCGAATCCGTGGAACTGCTCGTATGCAACGACCCAGTGCAGGCCATGCACAAGGCAGCGCAGATAAACCACTACAACGAGCAGCGCAAGGACCTGGACAAGGCAATGACCGAACAGGCCAACCAGATTGTCGCCTCGCTGGTGCACAAGTCGGACCGCAAGGCCATCGTCATCTACAACGAGGAGTGGCACAAGGGAGTCATTGGCATCGTAGCCTCCAGACTGACGGAAATATACTTCCGCCCTGCCGTGGTGCTGACACGCGACGGAGACATGGCCACGGGGTCGGCACGTTCGGTGGCAGGTTTCGACATCTACAAGGCCATAGAGAGTTGCCGCGACATACTGGAGAACTTCGGCGGACACACCTATGCGTCGGGCCTGACCCTGAAGGCGGAGAACGTACAGGAATTCAAACGCCGCTTCGAAGAGTATGTGGACAACAACATACTGCCCGAGCAGACAGATGCCATACTGGAGATTGACGACATGCTGGACTTCCACGACATAAACCGCCAGTTCTACTACGACCTGAAGCGATTCCAACCCTTCGGACCCGAGAATCCAAAGCCGCATTTCTGCACACGCAATGTCTATGACTACGGAACAAGCAAGGTTGTCGGACGCGACCAGGAGCACATCAAACTGGAACTCGTGGACAACAAAAGCGACATCATCATGAACGGTATCGCCTTCGGACAAAGTTCACAGGCACGCTACATCAAGACAAAACGCTCCTTCAATATCGTCTACACCATAGAGGAGAACACGCACAAGCGTGGCGAAATCCAACTGCACATAGAGGATATTGAACCATCAGAACTTGACTGACGACACACAATGCATAACACACGAATTATGCACGACACTCTAAACATACCCAGCCCTTCCGCCCACGACTGGGCAGAGGGGCTGCTTCTTAAATACTGGGGGTACACCTCCTTCAGGGGCATACAGCGCGAGATAATAGACAGCATCTTCTCGGGCAAGGACACCCTTGGCCTTATGCCTACGGGAGGCGGCAAGAGCATCGCATTCCAGGTCCCCGCACTTGCCATGGAGGGAACCTGCATAGTGGTCACCCCACTCATAGCGCTGATGAAGGACCAGGTGGGACGGCTGCGCCAACTGGGCATAAAGGCCACTGCCGTCTATTCGGGCATGAAGCACGACAAGATCATCGCCGCCCTGGAGAACTGCATCCTGGGCGACTACAAGTTCCTGTACCTCTCGCCCGAAAGGCTCGGTTCCGAACTCTTCCTCACCAAACTGCGCCACATGAAGGTGTCCTTCGTATGCGTGGACGAAGCACACTGCATATCACAATGGGGCTATGACTTCCGCCCCAGTTACCTTGCCCTCGGCAACCTCAGGAAACTGTTGCCGGGCAAACCTTTCCTCGCACTCACAGCCACCGCCACTCCAGAAGTAACAGACGACATACAGGAGAAACTCGGTTTCAACCGGAAGAACGTGTTCCGGATGAGTTTCGCCCGTCCCAACCTGCACTACTCCCTGATGCGCACCGTCACAGACGAGGCGGGACTGGACCATGTGCTGAACCTGTATCCTGGCTCCACCATAATATATACCAACCGCAGGCAAAAGGCAGAAGAAACTTCTGCCATGCTTGGCATGAAGGGATACTCCGTGAACTTTTTCCACGCAGGGCTGCCCGACCTGGAGAAAGACTTCCGCCAGCGTGACTGGCAGGAGGGCAGGATACGCATCATGGTGGCCACCAACGCCTTCGGCATGGGCATAGACAAACCCGATGTCAGACTGGTAGTACATCTGGACCCGCCCGATTCACTGGAACAATATTACCAGGAGGCAGGGCGTGCCGGTCGCGACGGCAGGCCCTCGCATGCTGTGCTCTTCTGCAACGGCAAGGAGATTACCACCCTGCAGAGACAACTCCAGCGCACATTCCCTCCAAAGGAGAAGATACAGGAACTTTACGACCACATCTGTTATTTCCTGCAGATACCGGAAGGGGGCGGATACGAAAGGACACGGGAGTTCAAGGTGCAGGAGTTCTGCATCAACTTCCACCATAGTTTCAGTGAGGTGCGCCCCATGCTCTCCCTCCTGGAAATGGCAGGCTACATACGCTTCACCGATGAAGAGGAAACTATATCACGCCTGTACATCACCGCCACACGCTCCCAACTCTACAGCACCATCCACGGGGAGACGGAGAAACTCTTCAACTATCTCCTGCGCCGCTACACGGGCATATTCCAGGAGTTCGTCTACATCGACGAGGACGACATCTCCATTGCCACCGGCATGCCCGTCCAGGAAATATACGAAAGGCTTGTCGCACTGGGACAGATGCACATCGTCCGCTACATACCCCGCAAGCGCATCCCCTACCTCACCCTCACCAAGCATCGTGTAGAGGGCAAGGACGTGTTCATACCGCCACACGCCTATGAAGAGAGGTACGCCCGTTTCAAAAACCGCATAGACAGTGTCATAGACTACATCACGGACACCACCAGTTGCCGCACCGCCCTGCTCCTCCGATACTTCGGAGAAAAGTCTAAGGACAGGTGCGACAACTGCGACAACTGCGATGCCGCCGCCACACTGCCCACACCAGAAAGCGTCTACGACAAGATATATGCGGACATCAGGACACAACTCGCCAGCAGTCCCAAATACGGTTATGAACTGAACCTTGACAAATACAAGGCACAGGACATAGAGCATGTAATCCGTACCATGACGGAGGATGGCGAACTCATCCAGGATGGCCTGCGGCTGAAACTCAGAGGCTAAGCAGGCGTAACGCTTTCCGACGTACTGGTATCGGTGTGCTGTCCCCTGTACCTGCGGTCTATCTCCTTGTATTTGTTGTCAAAAGTATATTCCAGTTCACCGCAGAACTGGCACTCGTGGGTTTTCTTGTAAACGGTAACGTGGTAGAGGACATCATAGTCGTCATACAACAATGTACGGGTTATCTCTTCATGATTCTTGTGGTCCGACGTGGATGTCTTCCTTGAACCGTCTGAATAGGTGGTAGTGTGTTCCGTCCAGCTCTTCCAGGTTCTTCTGCTCTCGCCAAGCACCTTTCTGAACTCCTGTTCCTTATTCCACATATCGTACTCCTTCTCCACCTCGGTACGTACATGCTCGAAGGTCTCCAGACTTCTACATTGCGGACATCGCATGTGCGGAATATGGCCCCACAATGGCCTTACCACCAGTTTGAAGGCTTTGAAGAACAATGGCAGGTAAACAAACAGGCATATTGAGAACATCCCCCACGCCAGCATGAGCGCCATCCAGACGTATGTAGACAGCAATGACACACAAAGCGTTATCAGAATCAGTGTCTTGTTGCCAAAGGGATAGAATACCTTGCGGAAATGCATCAGTACACCTATCAGCAATACGGGCAATGCCGGAGGCAGGAAAAGCCACATCAATGCAAACACGCATATCACAATCATCAAAGCATACAGATGCAGCTGCTTCCACCAGGGCTTGTGATTCTCCTCCACATCTGCACCAGGCATGATATCCGTGTATGTTCCCTCTATCAGATAAGCACCTATTGGATTGTCTATGATGGTCTGCATCAGGGGCAATTTGGCCAGGAACCAGTCGGATCTGTCGTCCTTATAGTCAAGTGCATAGGATACGGCACGCAGCGATTTGTCGTATGACACCGAAGGGGTATAACGCTTGCCGTTCTTCATATTTATCACTGTCAGCGGATACATGGCACGCAGGGAATCCTTGAACGTAGCCACAGCCATTGCAGGCCTGAACTTGCTCTCGTTCTCCTCAAAGGTATTGCCCATGTACTTCTTCTCGAACTTCTCCAACGACATGTAGCAGTCCTTCAGGCTGTTTGGAGCAAACTGGTTCCTTGTCATCTGCTCAGGCAATTCCGGGGCTATATCGTCAAAGTTCATCTCCTCCACCTCGCCATCGGCAAACCGGCAGAAGTATTTCCACTCCTCCTCGTCTGTCTTCATGACCTGTACACTCTCCATGGCCTCCTTCCTCGAGTTCCATGCCATGATAGGGACACCAAGCTGGACCACTGACAACTTACCCCTTACACCGGATGCAGTCTCAACCCACAACGATGGTTGGAAGTAATGGCTTCCTGCTATGTAGCCCAGCACCTTCAGTTCCTCGCCCTTACGTACCGTGGTCTTTACCTTGACGTCATCCATCACCTCCGACTCTATCGTCAGTTTCTTGTCCGCCACATACACGACATAGGGGTCTGCCCCGGACAAGAGCGTTGGTACGATGCTGACTACCACTACGGCGCTAATAACAACCACTCCAAGCAGGCACTTCAGGAAATGCTCCTTGGCGAACGAGAGTTTGGAAAACAGATTGAACATAACAGGATATTGTTTAATGCTTTGACATATTATCTGCACAAAGATACGAATAAGCAAACGAAATAATACCAAGTTTGCCTGAATATTTCACAGTGAGCGAAAGTATTTTCACGGTGTACCGCAAAAACAACAAAATTACCTTACAAGACAACGGACACAGAATGCCGCTTATTCGTGCAGATTACTTTCCACAATAGCCCTGACCAGCATCTTGCCATAAACATTGAAGGGTTTCCAGTGCCACAGACCTCCGCCAGCCTTGTCCACACCGGCATAATCCATGAAGACGACACCCATCGGACGTCCGCCGTGCCCGAGACACTCCAGGACAAGGGGATGCAGCCATGCGGCATTACGCCTGTAACCAGAGGTAGTGGCCAATGGCGTGCAACCGAGCCACGTGGTGGAATAACCGCTCAGGAAATTTATTGTCCACACACCCTTCGGAGGCTCGGCCGCCAAGGCAAGGTAACGCTTCACCGCTTCAAGTTTCTCCGCGCGCTTCCCTGCATCCGTTGGGGCATAATAGTCCTGCACCTGCAATCCTGCTTCCGCTCCGTCGGCACAGGACACCATCCGGGCTGTCACACTCCCGTCCTTGGAATGGGTCCATCCTGCAATCAATGCCCCCCTCCCAGTTCCATCATACCTGTTCCTCGTAAGAAACAGGACCTGCCCCCTTACGTCCGCCACCTTCATGTCGGGAGAAAACACTGCCGCGCTCTCACCCATTTCCCGAATAGCCTTTCCCACGAGAGACGGCCAAAGTGCACGTTCCTCCCCGTTCTCGCTGTCAGACTCTTCACGCAACAGCACAACGGCAAACTCGCTGGGATGCTCCTTCAAGAGGCGGCGTATGACATCCAGTGCCTCGGCAAAGGTAACCTTTGTCCTCAGCCTGCCATGGTATATATATAATAAGGTATCCCTTACGGCAGGCCGCAGGTCAAAGGCACGCACGCCGCACCTCCATTGTTCTTCCAATCCGAGAGTCTGGGTAACACCGAATCCGGGCAAAGACAGCATTCCCTCGCCTGTGGCGGCATCATGCGCTCCTGGTATGGACATTAAGGACACCGCCACGGTATCGTCCACATGCCGCATCCATTCCGACATATCCGCCGACTGGGCAGACAGGAAAATACAACGGCACATCAGTACCACAGACAGGAACAATGGCAGGTTCTTTTTCATTACCTTGATTAAATATCCGTTGCAAAGATAATAAATCCAAATCGGTCAACAGACTGTCAGGCGCAAATAAATCCATCTTTTTGTCATCCGCCTCGTCTCGTACCAGTAAAAAAGGATACCCATTGCACCCTCAAAGCGACAAAACATCTGTTCAAAAATAAAGGGTATTATCATCATAGCGCTAATTTGGATTAGGAATAATCATTCGGACAACAAAATACGATTCCATAATTATCATTTGGACTTCACGAGACGCTTGCCGAATCCTCACGAGGGCAGGAGGCCGTCCTCACGAGGGCAGGAGGCTGTCCTCACGAGGGCAGGAGGCCGTCCTCACGAGGGCAAAGCAAAGGAGGATAGGGCATAGGCGGCAGGGGGGGAAAAAAAGGGGCCGTATCCTCGCGGATGCGGCCCCTGCATTATTGCGGCAGCACATGGTTTCTGCCGGTTCTGTTCAACCCAAACCGGTCATTAGCGTCATGATGTCAAAAAGACGGTTCACTTGCACCTGACAGTCTATGGACCGATTCGGGTTCAAAGTACGGGGTTATCTGTTAATGAAAACCTTCTTGCCGTTCTGTATGTAAACTCCCTGAGATGCGGCCTTCACTACACGACGGCCCTGCAGGTCATACATTGTGTTGTCTGCATTCGTCTCGGGCGAAGATATTATCTCGTCTACGCCGGTCTCGTTTGTAGACTGTATGGGGCAGAAGGGATTCTCCTCCGTGAACTTGTACTTGCCGTCGCTTGCCCAATCCAGGGAGAAGCGCACGAAACGCATGGTGTAACCTCCGAAAAGACCGTTTTCCTCGTAGTACACGCCAAGGGTTCCGTCGGGCAGGACAACAGCGGCACTGTAGGCCGAACCGCGGGGACAGATGGTCTTGGGAGTACCGAAGGTAGAACCTTCGTCCGTAGACAGGGCTATGCTCACGTTCTGTCGGCTGCCGCTGTTGGGCAGTGTCTGCAGGGCCACGTTCCATGGATTGCCCTCCAGGGTAGAGCACCATACCATGTACTCGCCGTCGCAGGCATTTCCGGAGATACCGGTTGTGAAGCGTGTGCGGGGTGCCAGATGCCAGGTCTCACCGTCATCGGATGTATAGTTGTGGAAGTTGTAGCCTGATGCACGTACGCTGATTGCCAGGTCGCCGTTGTTGCGTTCCAGGGTCTTGGGCTCGTCGGCTCCGTCCGTACCGCTGTTGCCGCTTACGTACCAGTTCTTGCCACCGTCCTTGCTCATGAAGAAGTAGAAGTGCTGGCTGTTGTCGGCCTGACGGTTGACGAAACTTGACACCAAAGTACCGTCGCGCTTCTGGAGTGCTGCGCCCGAACCGGAGAATCCGCTCTTCCATGTCTTTGTCTTCTCGTTGTCGCAGTTGGCGCCGAAGAGGTCGTCGGTATGGTCAACGGGAGTCTCCCATGTCAGACCGCCGTCGCGGCTGGTGATGGTCTTCCAGCGTGGAGGCTCGGCGGCGGTACCGGCAAAGAAGCCGTGTCCGTAAGTGCCGGCACTGGTCATTATACCCACAATCTCGCCGTTGTCGCGGTTGGTCACGATAGAAGCATCACCGTGTCCGTAGTTGCCGCCTGTGGTTGCTGTGCCTGCCACGGTCTGCGGGTCGCTCCATGTCTTGCCGTTGTCCTCGGAATACTGTGCAACAAGATAGCAGTGTGAGGGCAGGTCGGAATTGTGTGCCTTGCGGTCGTCGGTAAGGGTGACAAGGCGCTTGCCATCAGCAGTTACTGTGATGGATGGGATACGGTAGTAAAGCGAGCCCTTGTCCATAGGCATCAGTACAGTACCCTCGGAAAGGAAAATAGTTACGCTATGTGCGGGATTTCCACTTGTCTCTGCCACTTCTGTTTCATCTACGATATAGGATGATATGGTTGCATCTACGGTATTGCCCTCCTTGGCAGTCTCCGCTATATCGTATGTAATCCACAGATAGTAGGTTCCGGGGGCCAGTTCTCTGGTGCCTGTTATGGTAAAGGTCTTGTCGTCGTTCAGTGTAACGGCCTCACCAAACGGCTGGGCGTTCTCCTCTCTCCATTCCATCTTTTGATCGGTATCAACGAACAGTTCGCGTGAATTGGTGGCAAAGTATGCCTTCACATTGCTGATGTCCTTCACATCTGTTCCTACGAAACTGCCCTTAACACCCTTGAAGTCAACCTTGCCTTCCAGACCGCTCACGCGCAGTGTGGCACGTACAATGGGCTGGTTCCTGTTGCCTATACCTGTAGTCACCTTGCCCTGTTCCACGGAAGTACCTGAAATGGCGGCCTTGGCATTGCTGACGTCTACCTCCTCAAACTTCCACAGCGAGGCATTTCCTTCGGCAGCGCCCCAGCGCACTATCACCTGACCTGCCTCCTGGGCATGCAGTTCCACGGCATTGTCCTTGATGGTGAAGAAACCGAAGGCATCATTTATGGTATATATATAATTAGGTGTATCTACCACGCCAAAGGACGTTGAACCTCCAGTGCCTGCACCGGCCGTACCGAAGTATTCGCCCTTATAGTTCTTGATGGCTATCTTGCCGTCTTCTTCCCAGAAACTCCATATATGGCGTGCACCGAACTCCTTGTTGCCGAAGCGCAGTTTGGATGCCTCCGCATCGTAGTACATGACCTTTCCGGCACAGTAGGCATTGCTTGCCGCACTGACGATATAGTACCAGTGCACATCGCTCTCGGTACTCATCAAAGGTTTCTCCTGACGGTCCTCCTTCACCTTCACCGTAAAGTCAGAGAGAAGCACTCCCTTGCCATTGGCACCTGCAAGCACAAACGACACGGTGTACAACTTCTGGTTCTTTGCACTGATAGTCTGTCCGGTGGTGGAGGTGGTGTATTCCTTACCTCCATTCATGGTCAGGGTCAGGCCAGTATCGTGATTGTTGTTGGCAAAGGTGAACGAATACTCCTCAATGACATATCCCGAAGGTGCGGTGATTGTGTAGGTGGAAGTGCCGGCGGTACCGGTCATCATCTGCACGTTGTTGTCCACCCAGTTCATGTTGTTTACACCACATCCGAACTGCAGTTGCGGAGTGGCATTGCTCTTCCACACGGAGTTCCATGCCTGGTTAGCGGTTTCACCACGGTAAAGGTTACCGTTGGCCTTGTCAATGGTATATTCAAAAGAAGATGGAGCCTCTGGCAACTCCTCGGGTTCACCGGCAACATGGATATAAAGTTGACAACCCGTATCGGTACGGTCCTTGCCCTTGTTGTTCTGGTTGCTCCAATTATAGATGGCAAAGTTCTGCCCAGAACCGGTCTGGTTCAACTGCACTTCGCCTGAGGAGATTATATAATAACCGGGAGTATCTCCATAACTGACTGTCCATCCTGTCTGTGGCTGTGACCTAACGGTCTGCACCTGGGTGTTGTAGTTAACTACAGGATTCAGGTAAGCCTTGTATTCACGGTTAACGATGTCGAAAGTGCCGTTGCCACGGTCCACGAACTTCCACATGGAAGTGGCATACTTGGAAGAGGTCTCCAGACCCACAACACCTGTGGCCTCGCCCTCAGCCGTAACATAAAGGTTAGGGGAACGAAGCGATGTAATCTGGTACCAGTGTTCGGAATCCGCTGTGCTCGCCTCGGGCATAGACAGGGCGGCCAGCAAGGCGCTGTTCAGGCTTTCCACCTGTGCCGTCACCTCGTCCTGCGTTATGGAAGCCTTGGCAAGCAGGGTGTTTGCCTTGGTCACCTCGGCATCGAAAAGTTCCATCTTTGTGGCATCATACTGCCCCACACCGGTTCCCCTCTCGGCCATAAGGCCCTTGGCAATGGCCTGGGATAGCGTGTTGCGCAGACCTGCCTGCTGATAACGCTGTTCGGCAACATCCTCGGCAACTACCTCGTACACGTCCCCGGGGAAATCCACCTTCAGGGCATCGGACATAGCCTTGGCCATCTTCACATAGCCCAAGCCGCCCAGATAGTTGTTGGGATAGAAGTACTTGGTATCTGCCACGTCGCCCTTGAGCAGCGGAGTGTATGTGTCCACATACTTTACCTTGTCACCGGCCAGCGACTTGATGTATTCGTTGAGCACGGCAATGCGGCCGGTGTTGTTGGATGCATTGGCGGTGGGGCATAGACCCATCAGGTATATCACGGACGAAGGAGATTTCTCCTTTATCTTATCAACAAGAGCCCCGTAAGCGGTCTTCACGGTTTCCAGGTCAGCAGTACCGTTGGCATCCCCTGTACCTGTGTAGAGGAAAATGGCCTTGGCATCCTCCTTCTTCACACCGGTATCGGCATAGGTGGCATCCACCAACTTTGAGGTAGTGGCTATGTCACCTCCATAGCCCCAGCCGGTGCCGCGGTTCTTCACGTTGGCATTGCCCAGCAGTTCCTGCCACTCTCCGTTCTTCACGAATTCATCGCCGAACACAAGCACGTCGTCCGTGCTGACAGGCATCATGCTGAAATAGGTGGCGCGCATGCCATGTGCGGCATTGCTCAGTCCGCCTCTATTCTGCACGTCCTTGGTGTTCTCGGGATATACGGTGCTTACGGTAAATTCCTCGCCATCCTGCAGATAGGGGCAGATGGCATCGCACCATTCCCTGTATGCGGCAGCCGTCAGGTGCAGGTTGTCGTAACTCCACACACCGCCTTCTGCCACACCTGTCAGCCTGTCGTACAGGTCAATGTAGGTGAGCCATGGTTGCCCTACGGACTCCACATAACCCTTGATTACCTCATTGGCATGCAGCCAAGTGGCCTGTACGCGGTTGCCGGTCTTGTTGTTCAGTATGCTGTACAGATATATCTTTGCCTCGGGTGCACGCATGCGTATGCGCTCTACCATACTCTTTACGTATGACAGTATCTTTTCGCCGCTGAAATTCAGTCCGCCCGAAGTGGCAAGGTCGTTGGTGCCTATCATCATGAACACCTTCTTGGGCTTGTTCAGCAGATAGGATTCCAGATTGTCGCTCTGTTCGGTGGAATACGTTCCCGAATTGCCTCGGTTCACGATGGGCAGATACTTTCCCTCCGATGTAACGAATGCCTCGGGCCAGCAGTGCATGTCGGTAATGCTGTTTCCTATGAACAGGATGCTGCCCTCTGCCGGAGCCAGCACCTTGAACGAGTCGTAACGATGGTTACGGAAAGGCAAGTCAGCCCATGCCCAAAGCACGCTGACACACGCCAGTAACATTAGTAGTCTTCTCTTCATGATGTTTTGGTTGTTTAGGTTTTTCTATTGTTGTTTTTAGGGTTAATTCATGCCTATGGCGATGCAAATATATAAAGATGTACACTAAAACCTTAAGACAGCGTCCTTAAAAAATGTTATGATTACAAAAGCAATGTTTAAGAGAGAGCATTTGCAATACAGAGATGACAAAAAAGGAAAGCGGAAAGATGGTCACAATCAAAGGAATGCCCCTCCATTCGGACGATGGAGAGGCATTCCCGGATTGTATGCGAGGTAAGGGAGTGTTTACCTGCCTATGGTATCTATCTTTACCGTGTCATTCACCTCGAGCACCCTTTCCGCCACCGTCTTGTAGGTAGAATCGTGCAGAAGGCTGTCCTTCTCGGCTTCTATCTCCCTTTGGATATACTTCTCGGCCTCCACTGTCTGTGGTGTGCCGTTGCCCCATACCAGTTCATAGTAGCCACGATCCAAGGGACGATGTGCTCCGTCATAGAGGAAGGCGAAGACAAACATGTTGCCACCCGTCTCGTCTCCCTTATATCTTGAGTATTCGCCCATGGGGTGGAGTGCGGCGTATGCCACCTCGCCCTGCAGAGCCTTCTCGTTAATGCGTACGAAGAAGAAGCGGTCCTTCTTTTCTGCATAGGCGTTGGTGATGACGATAGATGAATCCTGGCTGTTGACACGGAACTCGAGGTCGGTACCCTTCTCACCGAACCAGTCCTTAACCACGAAAGTGCTGTCGTCCATCATGGTCATCTCTATCTGCCGGTGCTCGGGGGAGTTGCACAGGGTTCCCTGTGTCTGCACGTTCCATACGGGAGCGGCGGCAAACAGAGTACCGATGTACATGATCAGCACGTACACCCAATGTGCGAAGATACCTGCACAGATACCGCCGAGGAAAGAACTGAGGAATGCTTTGGGGACCAGAGGACGGTAACCCAGCGAGTCAAGCGTGGCGGCATCGGTGCTCAGGTAACCGCTCCAGCACATGCCCATGGCGGTACATACGGCTATGGCATTGCCGTCTATGATGCCCTTGGCGGTAAACTCGGGAATCAAGCCCAAAGCAGCACCCACGGCACCCAGTGCGGTGATGGGGAAGGCCACGAGTTCTGGGGCAGAGAAGCCGAAGAGCCATTCGAACACGAAACTTATCTTGCCTGCCACCCATGGCAGAAGTTGTGTTCCCTGGAATGCTCCGCCAGTGTACACGATAATATCGTTGCCCATCTCATCCACACCCTCGGCAGTACCTCCGAAGGTGAGCATCATCACCAGGGTACTGATGATAAGCACGCCGGGAATAATGGCCATACCTATGGTGACACCGTCCTTACCTCCGTCCAGCAGGGCGTTCAGTACACGCACGAACAGGCTTCCGTCCTTCTTCTGCTCCTCTCCGTCCTGAGAGAAACTAACGTCGGGCAATACCTCTCCACCCGTATAGTTAGTCACGGCCGTGGCGTCCTCATCCTTGTAGTTGGGGAACATCTTCAGGGTGAAGCGCTGCATGAGCCTGGTGGCAATGATGCATCCGAAGATGGCACCGCTCAGACCGATGAATGGTGCCAGGAAATAGCCCTGGCCTATCATGAAGACCAGCACGAGCAGGCCCATACCGAAGGCTGTACCGAAGTTTACCAGCGACACGTGCTGGTACTTCTTGAAGTAGCGTGCAAAGCCCTTGTCCTGACTGAGGGCGATGATTGCAGGGTTGTCACTGAGGAAAGTGAGTACCGCCGCCAGCGAAGCCACACCGGGCATATTGAACACGGGGCGCATGATGGGGCGCAGAAGGCGCTGCAACAGGTCCACCACTCCGAACTCAACAAAAATCTTGCCCAGAGCACCGGTTATCACGCACATGCCCATCAGATAGAACACGGTGTTGAGCAACAGGTCGTGTGCCGTGTGCATGATGGTGTTGAGCATGTTGGCAAATCCCATCACACTGCCCATATATCCGAACAGGGCAACGATGATGAGCAGGCATGGAATGCCGTTAGGAATCTTTTTAAGCATATCTTTTAATTTAGTTTATTCAGAATACAGATTGTATTGAACAGGGGGTAAGGTTTCTGGCTTCAGGTTTCAAGTTTAAGGTTTCACGTTTCAGGTTAATCCCGCTTTGGGGTCTTGAATCTGCTCACGCCCGGCAATGTAGGGCGAACGAGGTCCTTGGAAGATTGACTGGGATGTCAATCTGCGCCTCGTGAGGGTCGCAATCTCCATTGCTTGTAGGGACGCAGCGTGCTGCTTCCGCCCATATGCAACGAGGAGTTTGTTCTTTGTTCTCGGACGCTGCACGCAGCGTCCCTACCATGCCTCTGCTCTCGCTTACTCGCAGATTTCAAAGTAGTTTTCCGTCTTCCGCCTTCTTTGTCCCCCTAAGATAGGGGGCGAAGAGGGTCTTTAGAAGAAGCACTGAATGGGCTTCTGTACCCTCTGAGGGGCGAAAAGGGCCTTTAGAGAAAGTATTAAATATACTTTCGTGCCCTTTGAGGGGAGCACTCTCCAGTGCGATGCGAGGAAAACTCCCCAGTGCGACGCTGGACAGAGGAGCAACGCTCCGGAGGGGGTATGTTAGTTCTCCGTTTTCCTTCCCCCGTTCTCTTACCATTTCTTTATCGCCCACTTCAGGCCCTTCAGTACGTCAAGGTTTATCTTGGCACCCACGTTCACACGAATCTGCCCGTCCTGATTTACCCCATCGGGGTTGGAGTTCACGCCCCAGGAATACCCCGCCGTACCGAAGAGTCTGAGCACCTCGGGGTACTTCTTGAAAGGTTCGTACTCTATGCCTCCGCTTATGCCGTGCATCTCCGTGCCGGACATGACGTAAAGGTCGGCATCCGTTCCGGTATTGTTCACGTCGTAACTGTACTTGGCAAACAGGCGCACGGTGCTATGGGGCTTGCCGCTAATCTCGGCAATGACGCTGCAGTCCTCGAACAGGAAAGCCTGGCGGCTGCTGGCACGGTTCACATAATCCAGTTCCAGCCACAAACGCTTGGGAAGGAAATTGAACTTGTTGCCCAGGGCAATGTAGTTCATCCATCTGCCACCAGTGCACTGGAAAGCGTTCACCGACCAGATGGTTTCCCACATGCCATGCCTGCCGTTCCACATCAGCGAAAAGCCATACGTGTTGTTGCTGCCTATCTGCGTGCGGAAAGGACTGTTGCCGAACTGGAAGGTCAGCCGGTCGGTCTCGCTGACACTATATGCCACGCTGGCACCGAACTGATAGCAGGCTATGTGGTTCCAAAACTCGCTCTGGTTGGTATAGAGGTCTATGGGCGCACGGTCATACTCGTATCCGCCGATGGCCACCACCTGCTTGCCGGCAGAAATCAGCCAGTCCTTGCCCGGTGCATAGTTCAGCACCATCCAGTCGGTGGAGTTCCAGAAATTGCGCTCGCTGGTGATGTTCAGGCGCTGGCGCCACGAGAAACTCAGTCCCTTGTACAACCTTGCATCCAGGCGCAGGTTGAAGAAGTCGCCACGGAAACCCGTGCTGCCATCGTCCGTCACTCCTGCCGTGCGCAACATCTGCCAGCCGAAACGTCCCTCCAACGAGAACTTCATCACCTCTGGGCCCTCGTACTTTGTCTGTTTCCTTGCCCCACCTTCTTGTGCACAGGCAAACATGGCGCACGCCAACCCGATAAACACAATAAACAGTCGCTTTTTCATAAATCCGTTTGATTTTGAAGTCAAAGGTACGAAGATTAAGGCACTTGTGCAAAAGAATGTCGACTCTTTTTGATATTAGAGCAAATTTACATAACTTTGCGCCTGTAAAGTACATTACACCACACAATTCAACCCATCATGAGGATATTGATAACAGGAGCCAACGGCCAGTTAGGTTCCGAAATGCGTCTGCTTGCCAAAGACGGCACGGACGAATACATATTCACCGACGTAAACCAGGTGGAGGGACAGGAAACAGTCTTTCTTGACATCACCGACCGCCAGGCGGTTCTGGACATGGTGCAGACACACGGCATCGATGCCATCGTGAACTGTGCCGCATGGACTAATGTGGATGCTTGCGAAACAGACGAGAAATTGGCAGCGCTGGCACTGCACCTCAATGCCGACGCCCCGGAAAACCTTGCCCTTGCCATGAAGGCCGCAGGAGGTCTGCTCATACACATCTCCACCGACTATGTCTTCGGCACAGAACCGTACAACACGCCCTGCCGCGAAGACCAGCAGGGCACACCCACCGGAGTGTACGGCCGTACCAAGAAGGAGGGCGAGGATCGCATCCTTGCCACAGGGTGCGAGCACGTCATCATACGCACGGCATGGCTCTACTCCGAGTTCGGCAAAAACTTCTGCAAGACAATGCTACAACTTACCGCCGAACGCCCCACGCTGAATGTTGTCTACGACCAGTGTGGCACACCGACATACGCTTTGGACCTTGCCAAGGCAATCTGCACCATACTCGAGGACTACAATGCCACCCTCCAACCGCTCACCGCTCACCGCTATCCCAAAACCGGCATCTACCACTATTCCAACCTTGGCGTATGCTCCTGGTACGACTTCACCCAGATGATACAACAGACGGCCAACACGCTCTGCACAGAGCAGCGCCATTGCGACATACGCCCATGCCTGAGCAGCCAGTACCCCTCGCCCGTAAAGCGCCCCTCCTACTCCGTCCTGGACAAAACAAAGATACAGGAAACCTTCGGCATAGAAGTACCCTACTGGACAGACTCCCTCAGGCAGTGCATCGCAAACCTGTTGAAGTGAATTCCCTAAAGACCTTAAAGTCCTTAAGGTCCCTAAAGTCCTTAAGGTCCCTAAAAAACCACAAAATCTAAATTATCAACCACTATGGACCTCATACCTTCCTTTCAAGTTGACCACCGCAACCTCATGCCCGGTATCTACATCTCACGCCAAGACACCATGGGCGAGTACACCATCACCACCTACGACATACGCATGACCGCCCCCAACCAGGAGCCGTCCCTGCACATTGCCGCCATCCACACCATAGAGCACATCGTAGCCACCTTCCTGCGCAACGATCCCGAGTGGAAGGACCGCATCGTCTACTGGGGTCCCATGGGATGCCTCACCGGCAACTACCTCATCATGAAGGGCGAGTGGTCGTGCCATGAAGTGCGCACCCTCATGCTCCGCGCCTTCCAGTATGTTTTCGACTACACCGACGAAGTTCCCGGCACCACCCCCGCCACCTGTGGCAACTACCTTCTCCACGACCTCCCCATGGCAAAGTGGGAAGCGGCACGCTACATCCAGCGCCTCACCACCGACTTCCACCACGAATACCCCGGCATAGAACGCCCCGAAGATGCAGGAGGAATGGTGTTCCACGATGCGTAAAGCCTATTAGCATAAATATACAAAACATAAAACAACATTCAATATGACACAACATCTACTCAAAAACTCCTTCCTGCGAGGAGTCCTGTTCCTACTGCTATGCGTAGTTGGTTTGGGGAATGCGTGGGGCGAAGAATATAAACTCATCACCTCAACTAGCGAACTCATTGCTGGTGAGAAATACATCATTGCGTCAATGGCAGACGGAAGTGGATTCGTTATGACAAACTATGAATCTGGTGGCAATAATTGGAAAGCAGTTGCTGCAACGACCACAAGTTCAACTATTACATTCCAAAACGGAATGGCAACACTTACGCTCGGAGGGAGTTCCAACGCATGGACGTTCCACAATGGCACTTATTATATGGATGCGACCGCAACAACAAGCAACAACTACTTAAAGGGAAGCAGTGACGTTGACAAATACAATAAATTCTCAATTTCATTTAGCAACAATACCGCTGTTATTACCTGCACAGGCAAAGACAGCAAAAACATTCTCAGATACAACACCACATCTAAATTGTTTGCTTGCTACAGTTCCGGACAAGCATCTGTATATCTATACAAAAAAGTCGAAGAGTCAGGTTCTACTAGTACAATCACAGACCTTACCATAAGCGGTACTGCATCAAATACAACGTATTATGTCGGTGATACGCCCTCTGCAGAAGGCTTGGGAGTTATCGCCACATACAATGACGAGAGCACAAAAGATGTAACCTCTTCCGTTTCGTGGTCTTTTGAACCTGCTACTATCCAATCCAACACAAACTCTGTTACTGCTACTGCCAGTTACGAAGGTATAACAGCAAGCACCACATATAATATTACCGTCAAATCCATTGCCAACACAGCAGAAAACGCATATACCGTAGCACTGGCATGTGCGTACATTGACGCAGGCAAAGGACTTTCCGAAGAAGTCTACGTGAAAGGTATTGTCTCACAGGTTGACAATTTCAATGACGAATACGGTTCAATTACATATTGGATTTCCGATGATGGCACCACAATAAGCCAGCAGTTCCAGTGCTATGGCGGTTTGGATATAGACGGTGAGAAGTTCACTTCCATCAACGATTTGAAACTTGGCTCTGCTGTTGTCGTAAAAGGTCTGTTAAAGAAATACAATGCCACCTACGAGTTTGACAAGAACAACGTTCTAATTTCCAAGGATGAGAGCAATGCCATAACCCTCACGGCAATAGAAATCAGCGGGACACCATCCAAGACATCTTACTACATTGGCGATACCCCATCCGCCGAAGGACTTACCGTCAATGCAGTATATTCCGATAACAGCAAGGTAGACGTAACTGACGAGGTAACCTGGACTTTCAATCCCGAAACCATCACAGAAGAGACAACACAGATTACCGCTACGGCATCATACAGAGGAAAGGACACGGATAAAACATTTGATGTTACAGTTGCGGCCGCTCCTGTAGAATATACCTATACGTTAGATTTAACCACGAAAACATACTACGAGGCGACTACGGCACATGTTTATTGGAATGCAAACGTTGCCGAATTGGCAACATACAGAAAGAATTCAGGTACAACTGCAGCAAATAATTATTTAGGTGGAGATAGCAACAATCGAACTTCTTCACGTTTTTACAAAAATAATTCAATAACAATCTCTCCAAAAACAACTATCACTCAAATTGTTTTCTATACAACGAGTGGTCCATATGCACAGACGCTCCTTGAAAGCACTTATACAAATGCGACTTCAGGTCGTGAAGCAAACAGCAATAATGTCATAATAACACCACTAAACGGTAATAATCAAATTTACATCACAATGGCTGGTACATGTGGCTGTACCGCAATAAAAGTGTATTACCAACCCCAAACTTCAACCCTTACAGATGCTGGTTATGCCACCTTCTGCCTCCCCTACAATGCCACCGTGCCCAGCGGATTGACCGCATACACCGCTACTGACAATGATGAAACTGTCAAACTGACTGCTATTGGTAGCGGCAAGATTGCCGCAGGTGAAGGCGTTGTGCTCAAGGGTGAAGAAGGCACCTATACCTTCGTGGCTACAACAGAAGACGTTAGCGCCACCGTAGGCAACCAGATGGTGGGAGTTACCGAGGACACTCCACTTACATCTGCCGACAATGCCTATATGCTGACACGCAAGAAGGATGACGGTTCCATTGCTTTCCGCCTACTTGCCACTGATTACACTCTGGGTGCCAACAAGGCTTATCTGAAGTTGGAGAACAATGCCCGCAACCTCATCTCCGTGGTATGGGACGACAATGCCACAGGCATATACGACCTCAGCGAGAAGAAAGAGGAAAATGATGGTACCATCTACAATCTGGCAGGACAGAAACTGATGCACACACAAAAGGGTATCAATATCATCAACGGCAAACTGGTGATAAAGTAACTCCTATACCTTATATATAATATATAGACGAACGACATGAAGAAACAATATATCATCCCTGCGACAGAATGTATCCAAATGGAAACAATTCGCCTCGTCGCCAATTCAATAGACAAAGACAAGGATGGCATAACCGACACCAACGGCTATGAGTTCCTTGGCAGAGAGGACAGCCACGACCCCAAGTCCCCCAACATTTGGGACAATGAGTGGTAAGTCCAAGACATACCAACACACCCTAACCACTATGCAACACTACCTCGCCAACGAACAACGCTACACCAACGGGATGCAATACAACAGGTGTGGCAATAGCGGAATACTGCTGCCCAAGATAAGCCTTGGATGGTGGCACAACTTCGGTGCTGCAAATGATTACGACAAGTGCCGAGAGATTGTGCGGTTTGCCTTTGACCATGGTATAACGCACATGGACCTGGCCAACAACTACGGGCCTCCTCCAGGCAGTGCGGAGGAAATGATGGGACGGATGATGCAGGACGACCTGCGACCCTACCGCGACGAACTGTTCATAGCGACAAAGGCAGGGTACGAGATGTGGCCGGGGCCTTACGGCAACTGGGGTTCGAGGAAGTCGCTGATGGCAAGCCTTGACCAAAGCCTGAAGCGCATGAAACTGGATTATGTGGACCTGTTCTACACTCACCGCTATGACCCGGAAACTCCGTTGGAGGAAACCCTACAGGCACTGGTGGACATAGTGCGCTCGGGCAAGGCTCTGTACATAGGCATTTCGCGATGGCCCCTGCATGCGCTGAAAACGGCCATAAAGTACCTGAGCGAAAGGGATGTTCCGCCCCTCATTTACCAGGGGCGCCTGAATATGCTGGACAAGGCTCCACTGGAGGAAGGCATACTTGAGGAGTGCCGCAACAACGGGATTGGATTTATCTCCTTCTCGCCCTTGGCACAAGGATTGCTGACCGACCGCTATCTGCAGGGCAGCATTCCGCAGGACAGCCGCATGAGCCAGGGACGCTTTCTCAAACCTGAAATGCTCACCCCGGAACTCCTTGCACAACTCCAGGAACTCAATGCCAAGGCATTGGAGCAGGAGCAGAGCCTTGCCGAAATGGCTTTGCGCTGGATTCTTGAACAACAAGGGGTGACATCCGTACTGGTGGGGGCAAGCAGCACGGAGCAGTTGAAGAAGAACATAAAGGCAGGATGCGAGTGAAAGGGACTCTCCCCCAGCCCCTCTACAAGAGAGGGGAGTAGATACTACCGAGAGCGGAGATACGAATAACGGCATACGATGTAAAGAGCAAGAGGTGCAGGACCGGACAATGGTTCTGCACCTCTTGGGTATAGGGAAAACGGAAAACGGAAAACGGAGAACGGAAAACTGGAGTAATCAGAGTTTTCGGAGTATTCTGAGTATTCGGAATAATCGGAGTAATCAGAGTAATCGGATTTCTTTCAACGTTAAAAGCTCAACGTTAAACTATTATCCACCCCCTCCCCCTACGGGGACTCCCCCTGTCTCAGGGGGAGAAAGTAGGTGATGGCGTTAACTGTTGTAACTACTCCCTCCCATAGGGGGCGAGCGAGGTCTTCAGAAGAAGCACTGAATGTGCTTCTGTGCCTCGGGAGGGGAGCACTCCCCAGTGCGACGCGCGGACTGGATGGGGAGGGGTCCGTACTCTCACCGTTCCATCAGGAACTGCTTGAAGGCAGAGAAGTCGTTGGGCATGGGCACGGATTGCTTCTCGCCTTGCATGAAGGCGGCCAGACGGGCAGGGATTTCCACATCGGTGTGGCAGATGTCGTCCACCACCTGCTTGAACTTGGCTGGGTGTGCCGTTTCCAGGAAGAAGCCCACCTCGCCGGGGCGAAGACCGTCCTTCAGTGCCTGATAACCGCATGCACCGTGGGGGTCGAGTTGGTAACCCGTTTCACTGAGGCACTGGCGCATGGTGTCGGCAATCTGTCCGTCGGTGTATGTGGCGCCCGAGATATGCTCGGTGATGGCCTCGTGGCTATGGCCGTAGAGGTCCAGGATGCGGGCAAAGTTGCTGGGATCGCCCACGTCCATGGCATTGGCTATGGTGGCGGTAGAGGGACGTGGATTGTACTGGCCGCTTTGCAGATAGTTGTAGAAAATGTCGTTGGCATTGTTGGCCGCAATGAAGCGGTCTATGGGCAAGCCCATGCGACGGCCGAAGAGGGCGCTGCAGATGTTGCCGAAGTTGCCCGAGGGCACGCAAGCCACCAACTTGGGAGCCACGGCAGAGGGAGCGCCGTTGACGGCAATGCCCTGCTTCTTCAACTGGGCATAGGCCCAGAAGTAATAGAAACTCTGAGGCAGGAAACGTGCCACGTTGATGGAGTTGGCAGAGGTGAGTTTCATGTGCTGGTTGAGTTCCTCGTCCATGAAGGCGCTCTTCACCATTGCCTGGCAATCGTCGAAGACACCCTCCACCTCTATGGCGGTGATGTTCTGCCCGAGGGTGGTGAACTGGCACTCCTGGATGGGAGAGACCTTGCCCTTGGGATAGAGCACGTAGACATGGATGCCGGGGACGCCGAGGAAACCGTTGGCAACGGCAGAACCCGTGTCGCCGGAGGTGGCAACCAAGACATTGACAAGACGGTCACCTCCCTGCTTCTTGTTGAAATAGCCAAGCAGGCGTGCCATGAAACGTGCGCCCACGTCCTTGAAGGCCAGTGTGGGGCCATGGAAAAGTTCCAGGGAATAGATATTGTCCGTTACCCTTACGGCAGGTATGTCGAACGACATGGTGTCGTAGACAATCTGGCGCAGGTCCTCGGCAGGGATGTCCTCGCCGAAGAAGCACTCTGCCACACGGAAGGAGATTTCCTGAAGCGACATATCCTGGATATTGTCGAAGAACTCCTGGGGCAGGGGACGGATACAGGTGGGCATATAAAGACCACGGTCAGCGGCAAGGCCCTTGACAACGGCGGTTTCAAGGCTCTCGCGGGTGGTGGGGTTGTTGGTAGAATAGTATTGCATGTTTAAAACGGAAATGTGAAAACGGAAAACGGAAAACTGGAGTATTCGGAGTATTCGGAGTAATCGGAATAATCGGAGTTGTCGGAGGAATCAGTTTTCCGATTTGACTTCGTCGAGCCTGCTTCCACTCGGCAATTCAAACAAGTTTGATTGCTCTCGCTTATTCGCAGCCTTCCGTTTTCCGTTTTCCGTTTTCATTAGTTAGTATATCTCTGATGGTTGGGTTGTTGATGGGTGTTCTTGCATGAAGGCGTGGATAAACTGGTCGCCCTCGAGAAGACCGTAGCAACCGCCCTGTGCCGCGTCTTCGTCGAAAGAGGTGACGGCATCGGCTTCTATACCCGGGTACCAGATGGCAAAGGGGATGGGTTCGGCGGTGTGCGTGCGCAGGTCTATGGGTGTGGGGTGGTCGGGCAGAAGTGCCACGGCCACGGGTTCCTGCCATTCCGACACGGCATCAAGAATCGGACCTGTGATATGGCGGTCGATGTTCTCTATGCACTGGAGTTTCAGTGCCAGATCGCCATCGTGCCCGGCCTCGTCGGCGGCCTCGACATGCAGATAGACAAAGTCGTCGGTACGCAAGGCCTCAAGGGCAGCACGTGCCTTGCCGGCATAGTCGGTATCCCACAGACCTGTGGCGCCAGGAACGTCTATGGTGCGAAGCCCTGCATATCGTCCGATGCCACGGATTAGGTCCACGGCCGTAATTACGGCACCGCGGTGTATCTGCGAAGCAAAGGTCTCAGTAAGCGGAGCCATCTGGGGGCGGTATCCCCCACCCCACGGCCAGATGCTGCTGACGGGGGCCATGCCCTGCTCGGCACGTTGTGCATTGAGCGGATGGTATTTGAGCAGGACCTGACTCTTGTAGATAAGTTCGGTGAGCAGTTGTGCCGTCTCCTCGGCCTCGGGTGTCTCGGCACGCAGCATGTACTCACGCCAAGGTTTGCCGGGGATGTCGTGCGGAGGGGTGCAATGCAGGTGCTTGTTGCCGCCCTTTATGACAAGCAGGTGGCGGTACTGCACTCCGGTGTAGAAGTGCACGCGCTCGTTGCCCAGTTCCTCCTGCAGGTACTTTATGAGTATGTCGGCATCCTCCGTTTCCAGACGGCCGCAAGAGTGGTTGCGCAGGAGGTTGCCGTCCAGGGATATGAGATTGCAACGCAGGGCAAGGTCGTCGTCGGCCAGTTCCACGCCTATGCTTGCCGCCTCCAGAGGGCCACGGCCCTCGTAGACAACATGCTGGTCGTAACCGAGGATGCTGCTGTTTGCCACCTCGCTACCGGGGTGGAATCCGTCGGCCACGGTGCGGAGAAGTCCGCATCGTCCCATGCGTGCCAGTCGGTCGGCATTGGGAGTGTGGGCATGCTGGAGGAGGGTTTTTCCACCCAGTGCCTCATTGTGCCAGTCGGCCATGCCGTCGCCAAGTATGATGATATGTTTCATGTTAAACGGAAATGTGAAAACGGAAAACGGAAAACGGAAAACTTGTTTGAACGGGAAGGTTTTGCATACCCCCTCCGCTTCGCTCGTCCCCCTGCCTCAGGGGGACAAAGAGGGAGGTTGTTTCGGAATAATCGGAGTAATCGGAATAATCAGAGTTTTCCGTTTTCCGATTTCCGTTTTCCGTTCGTTAAGCCAGTGACATTATGTCCGCGAACACACCGGCGGCCGTTACCGAAGCACCGGCACCGTAGCCCTGGATGAGCATGGGGTATTCGTTGTAACGCTCGGTGGTGAGGAGCACGATGTTGTTGCTGCCCTCCAACTGGTAGAAGGGATGGCCGGCCTCTATCTCCTGCAGGGAGATGCTGGCATGACCGCCCTCGTACTTGGCCACGAAGCGCCAAACCTTGTTCTCGCTCTCCAGCACCTTGCGGCGTGCTTCCCAATCGGCATCCAGTGTGGGGAGGTTCTGCCAGAACTCCTCCATGGTGCCGTCGAAGAAGGACTGGGGCACGAAGAGTTTCTTCTCCACGTCCTCCTGGTTGATGCTGTAACCGGCCTCGCGGGCGAGGATGACCAGTTTGCGCAGCACGTCCTTGCCGGAGAGGTCTATGCGCGGATCGGGTTCGCTGTATCCCTCGGCCTTGGCCAGTTCCACCGTCTTGCTGAAGGGTATGTCGGCAGAGATGGTGTTGAAGATGTAGTTGAGCGTACCGCTGAGGACCGCCTCGATGCGCAGGATCTTGTCGCCGGAGTTGCGCAGGTCGTTGATGGTGCGTATGATGGGCAGGCCTGCACCCACGTTGGTTTCAAACAGGAACTTCACGCCACGCATCTGTGCTATGCGCTTGAGTTCGCTATATTGCTCGTAATCGCTGGAGGCGGCAATCTTGTTGGCCGCCACTATGTTGATGTTGTGGGAAAGGAAATCCTTGTAGAGCGATGCCACCTCGGCCGATGCCGTGCAATCCACGAAAACGCTGTTGAAGATGTTCATGCCTATGACCTCGTCGCGCAGGCGCCGGATGTCGCTTGCAGGAGCCTCGTGCAGGCGTTGGCGGAAGTTGTCCAGTTCCAGTCCCTCGCGTGCAAACATGGCATTGTGGCCGGAGGCTATGCCCACGACATTGAGTTGCAGGCGGAGTTCGCGCATCAGTTTCTCGCGCTGCTGGTGTATCTGCTCAATGAGGCTTCCGCCCACGGTGCCCACACCGCAGATGAAGAGGTTGAGCACCTGGTATTCGCTCAGGAAGAAGGAGTCGTGGATGACATTCAGTGCCTTGCGCAGGTACTCCTCGGCAATGACGAAGGAGATGTTCGTCTCGCTTGCACCCTGGGCACATGCAATGACGCTGATACCGCTACGTCCCAGCGTGCCGAACAACTTGCCGGCAATGCCCGGGGTGTGCTTCATGTTCTCACCCACGATGGCCACGGTGGCCAGGCCTCCTTCGGCCGTCATGGGGTACATGGCGCCGTCGGCAATCTCCTGGGCAAACTCCTCGTTGAGCACACGGCATGCCTCACTGGCATCCACGTCGCGCACACCTATGGAGGTGCTGTTCTCACTGCTTGCCTGAGACACCATGAACACGGATATGCCATTGTCCGCCAGGCAGGTGAAGATGCGGCGGTTCACACCGATGACACCCACCATGGAGAGACCGCTGACGGTGATGAGCGTGGTGCCCTTGATGCTGGATATGCCACGGATGGGTTTCTCGCCCAGGTGTATGTCCTTCTTGATGATGGTACCGGGGGCATCGGGGTTGAAGGTGTTCTTCACCCAGATGGGAATGTTCTTCACGCAGACGGGGTATATGGTGGGAGGATAGATTACCTTGGCACCGAAGTTGCAGAGTTCCATGGCCTCCACGTAGGAGAGTTCGTCGATGACGTATGCCGTGCTGATTACACGGGGGTCGGCGGTCATGAAACCGTCCACGTCCGTCCATATCTCCAGTGCCGTAGCGTCCAGTGCCGCCGCCACGATGGCCGCGGTGTAGTCGCTGCCGCCACGTCCAAGGTTGGTCACCTCGCCGCTCTCTATGTCGGAGGAGATGAAACCGCCCATCAGGCTTATCTCGGGCAGGCGTTTCCATGTGTTGCGCACTATCTCGTTGGTGGCCTGTGCACAGAGCACGTTCTTGCCGTTCTTCTTCTCGGTGCGGATGATGTCGCGCGAGTCGTACCATCTGGCACCGTCGATAACGGTGGCCACTATGCGCGATGACATGCGCTCGCCGTAACTGACGATTGTTGCCTCGGTCTTGGGCGAGAGGTCGCGGATCAGGTAGACACCCTGATAGATGCTCCTCAACTCCTCCAGCAGCGCACGCACTATGGTGAGCAGTTCGCCACGGGCAGAACCGGCAGGGAGAACCTCGCGGATAACCTTTTCATGACGGCCCACGATTTCCAGGAACACCTTCTGGTAGCGCAGGTCGCCCTCCAGAGCCATCTGTGCCGTCTGTATCAACTTGTCGGTAATGCCGCCCAGGGCACTTACCACCACGATGACGGGCTCCGTCTGCGACTCCACTATCTTCTTTACGTTAAGTATGCTTTCTGCGCTACCCACACTGGTACCGCCAAACTTCAGTACTTTCATACTTATTATATGCCTTATCTTTTTGAGTGGGCAAATTTACAATTATTTACCCTTTTAGACAAGCAATCTGTTATCATTTTTGCACTTTGCCCGTCATTTTGGTGGTTTTCCGTTTTCCTTCCCGATTTCCGTTCGTCAAGGTTCGCCCAGAAACTCTTCTATCACCTTCATCTGCATTAATGTCAAGGTGCGCTGGTTGGGTTGGTATCCTATTTCAGTAAGGGCTTCCAGCAGTCCACGCGTCTTCACTATCTCATCCCGGAAATGGCGCAAGGCTGTCTTGTAGTTGCACTCCGGGAAATAGCGCATGGCAACCCTGCCGAATTGTAGCGCATTTTTCTTTCTGTTTCTCATTTGCTTTATGTTTTAGGTGGACCCAGCGGACCCCTCCGAATACTCGGACCCTCCCCCTTGCCCCTCCCAAGGGAGGGGAGTATGATGTATCTGTAAAAGAGGGATTGATGGGTCATGGATAATAGATTTTGTTAATGCTTAATATTCATTGTCGATTGTAACTACTCCCTCCCATAGAGGGGAGGGATGGGGAGGGGTCTGTTCGTTCTCAATGCCAAGTCTCTTGGCGGTGTCCGAGCGAGTGAACTCGCTCAAACGGAAGTTATTGGATAGTTGCATAACGATGTATAGATGTATAGATGTATAGATGTGCGTGTTTTTAACTGTAACGCTGTAACGCTGTAACGCTAAGAGTTTTCAAACCTACTCAGATACTTCTGTGTCTTTCTAAAACTCTCGTTCTCCGCCCCCTCATTATGAGCA
>JAZURY010000040.1:0-18759 GCA_045606445.1 Bacteroidaceae bacterium | reverse complement strand
GTCCTTGTCGCGGTTTGCCATGTCATCCGAAATTGGTTCTGGGTACAAAGATACTAATTCTGGGTGAGACTCGTATCGATTAATCCATTTACGAAGAAGTTTAGGACTGCTCAAGGCATATTTGCGGCAACATGCTCCTTTCGACATTCCTGAGGAATAATAGTCACGAAGAATTAATAAGCGTTCTTCTTCACTGTAACGTTCGCCTTTCTTTCTCATACTGTTTACACATTTTATTAATTGTTATCAAATGTGTCTACCTATATCAGTATAAGACAGGATGTCCCCAGTCCTGCCTTGGAGCAAGAAAAACAGACACAGAACCTTATGTCTGTGTCTGTTTTTAACACGGGTATATTGCCGGCGTCCTAATCCCTACGGAAAATGTCGCGCGTATAGACCTTGTCCTGCACGTCGTCCAGTATGGCGTCGTACCTGTTGGCAATGATGGCACGGCTCATACGCTTGAACTTCTCCATGTCGTTCACCACGAGGGAACCGAAGAAGGTGCTTCCGTCCTCCAGCGTGGGTTCGTATATCACCACCTGCGCACCCTTGGCCTTGATGCGCTTCATGATGCCCTGGATGGCACTCTGGCGGAAGTTGTCAGAATTGGACTTCATTGTCAGGCGGTAGATGCCTACGACGGGGACGTCGCCCGTCTCGCAAGAGGCGTAACCGAGGTACTGGTTGTTGTTGCTATAGCCGTACCAACCAGCCTTGCGGAGGACGGCATCGGCAATATAGTCCTTTCGGGTGCGGTTGCTCTCCACTATGGCCGTCATCATCTGCTGGGGCACGTCCTGATAGTTGGCCAGGAGTTGCTTGGTGTCCTTGGGCAGGCAGTATCCGCCATAGCCGAAACTGGGGTTGTTGTAGTGCGTACCTATGCGGGGGTCAAGCCCTATGCCCTGGATGATGGCCGCGGAATCCAGGCCCTTCATCTCGGCATAGGTGTCCAGTTCGTTGAAATAACTTACCCTGAGCGCCAGGTATGTGTTGGCAAAGAGTTTCACCGCCTCGGCCTCCTTCATGCCCATGAACAGGCAGGGTATATCCTCCTTCAAGGCACCCTCCCGAAGAAGCATGGCAAAGGTATGCGCCGCCTCCTCCAAATCCTCGGGCGCCACGTTTCTGATGGCCTCGTTGTGCCTTTCGTCCTCGTCCTCGGCACTGAGCATCTTGGGGAAGCCCACGATGATGCGCGAGGGATAGAGATTGTCGTACAGGGCCTTGCTCTCGCGCAGGAATTCGGGCGAGAAGAGCAGGCGGAACTTCCTGTCCGTCCAGCCGCGGCGGGCAAAGAGTTCGGCATACTTCACGTACAGGCTCCGGCAATACCCCACGGGGATGGTGGATTTTATCACCATCGTTGCCTCGGGATTTGCCTCCAGCACCAGGTCGATAACGTCCTCTATGTGGTGCGTGTCGAAGAAGTTCTTCACGGGGTCGTAGTTCGTAGGGGCCGCTATTACCACAAAGTCGGCATCGGCATAAGCAGAGCGGCCGTCCAAAGTGGCGGTAAGGTCAAGTTCCCTTTCCGCAAAGTACTTCTCTATGTATTCGTCCTGTATGGGGGATATGCGGCGGTTTATCTTGTCCACCTTCTCCGGTATTACATCCACGGCGGTCACCTGGTGGTTCTGCGCCAAAAGGGTGGCTATGCTAAGCCCGACGTATCCCGTGCCGGCAACTGCTATCTTCAGTTCCTCAAAGTTTCTCATTGTCTGTATATGTCTTTTAGTGCCATGCCCACACTATTTGTAAGGTATGGGCAGCCTCCCTTTTTACAAATTTGACTCGCCTGTCTCCTTCAGTTCCTCTATCACCTTGAGCAGATACTGGCCGTACTGGTTCTTTATCATGGGTTGCGCCAGTTCGCGCATGCGCTCCTCGGTAATCCAGCCCTGACGGTAGGCGATACCCTCCAGGCATGCTATCTTCAGGCCCTGGCGCTTCTCGAGAACCTCTATGTAGGTGGATGCCTCGCTCAGAGAGTCGTGGGTACCCGTATCAAGCCACGCAAAACCGCGTTGCAATGTCTGCACCTTCAGTTCGCCCTTCTCCAGGAAATGCTGGTTCACGGTGGTTATCTCGTATTCTCCGCGTGCCGAGGGCTTGATGTTGCGTGCCACGTCCACCACACGGTTGGGGTAGAAGTAGAGGCCCACCACGGCATAGTTGCTCTTGGGATTGGCAGGTTTCTCCTCGATGGAGAGGCAGTTGCCCTCGCGGTCAAACTCTGCCACGCCATAGCGCTCGGGGTCGTTCACCCAATATCCGAATACGGTGGCCTTGTCCTCCTCCTCCACGGTACGCACGGCCTCGCGCAGCATGCTCGTAAATCCGGCGCCGTGGAAGATGTTGTCGCCAAGGACCAGACAGGCGCTGTCATCGCCTATGAAATCCGCGCCTATGGTAAATGCCTGTGCCAGGCCGTCGGGCGAAGGCTGCTCGGCGTATGTGAACTCAACGCCATAATCCGAACCGTCGCCCAGCAGGCGCTTGAAGCCCGGCAGGTCGTGGGGAGTGGAGATAATCAGTATCTCGCGTATGCCGGCCAGCATCAGAACGCTGATGGGGTAATACACCATCGGTTTGTCGTAGATGGGCATCAGTTGCTTGGATATGCCCTTGGTGATGGGATACAGACGTGTTCCCGAACCACCTGCCAATACAATACCTTTCATATTCGTTGGGATGGATAAAGTTTTTCAGCGTAAAGATAAGAATATTCCTGATAACGGCAAAGGTTTAGGGGCAGAAATCACCGTTCCATGCCCGTCAGTGCCCTTATACGCGCCTCCACCTCGCTCTGCTTGACGCCAAAACGGGGCGAAATGAGCATGTCGCGAGGAGCAGACGAGGCAAAGCGCTCTATGCGGATGCCGCTTCGGAGCCTTTGCACGAAATCGGCCACAAGTTGGACATAGGTATCCAGAGTGAAGGAGAGGAAATCCTCCTTCCGCTCCTCCCACTCCCTTGCCATGCGGGTGCCGCGCAATATCTGCAACTGGTGGATTTTCAGGGATGCCACGGGCAAGGCGTTCAGGATGTCTGCCTCGGCAAGGATGTCGTCCCTGTCTTCGCCGGGGAGGCCGAACATGAGGTGCACCGTCACGGGGAGGCCGTACTTATGGCAAAGGTGTATGGCATACACGGATTGGCGCGAGGTGTGCCCGCGGTTCACACGTGCAAGGGTACGGTCGTGGAAGGTCTCGCATCCCAATTCTATCGCCACGGAATAACCTCTCTCGCGGATGGATACCAGAAGGGCAAGCACATCGTCATCTATGCAATCGGGCCTTGTTGCCACCACCAGGCCCACCACATCCTCCACGGCAAGGGCCTCATCGTAGCGCCGGCGCAGGACCTCCAAGGGGGCATAGGTGGAACTGTATGCCTGGAAGTAGGCAAGGTAGCGCATCCTCGGGTACTTGCCCTCGAAGAACTTCTTTCCTGCCTCCATCTGCTCCGTGATGGTGGAATGTCTGCGGCAATACTCGGGATTGAACGATTCGCACAGGCAGAACGTGCATCCTCCCTGCCCCACCCTGCCGTCGCGGTTGGGACAGGAAAAGCCTCCGTCCAGCATTATCTTCTGCAACTTCACTTCCGGGCGCCTTTCCATACCGTGCTTACTGAATGGCGACACTATCGGGCGATACGGCCACCGTCTCCTCGCTCTCGGTTATAGTAGGAACCGCCTCAGCACTTGCGGTACTGTCGGCCTTGGGGGCAGGAGTTTCCCTTTCGGGTTCGTCTGCCAAAGGCACCGAGTCCCTCTTCTGCAAAGCGATGGTATCCGCCTTCACGTCCAGAGTGTCCTTCGGCCTGTTCTTGAAGAAGGCGGTACTGGGGTTCTCGCGGCAACCCTCGCTCATGGTCAGGAAGAACTCGTAGGCACGATAACGGCTTCCGCATGCCTGGAAGATATTGTTGGCAAAGAGGATGTCGGTTATCTTATGCTCGCGCACATATTCCTTCATGTTGTGGGTGAAGTAGCGACCGTCTATGACGTGTATCTCCTCGAAGGAGTAGAACAGATAGCCGGGCAGGGCATTGCCGTAACTGTCCTTCAGGATAATGAGCCTCCGTCCGTTGCCCACATTGGTGCGCACCTGTGTCAGCTTGGTGTCTCCACCCATGAAAGTGCTGTATGCCAGGGAACTGCCGTCCTTGAACTTCTTGAAGAACTCGTCCTTGTGCGGACGGCCAACGGAGATGACCTGATAGTCCTCGTCCACCTGATACTGCTCGAACGTGGTTTCGTACACGGCCTTCAGGGGCTTGTAGTAGATGAAGTCCTCGGGGGCTTTCTTCACGGATATGTCCTTGGAGTATCCGTACATGGAACCCACGAAGCGGAATACCGTATCCGGCTGGTAATACCCCGGTTCGTCCAGGTCGTGGAAAGGCACGTCCGCCACCTCGGCAAACTTTCTGGCGGCATAGTATGCCCCGAGGGGCGACCAGTGGTGGTCGGTCCGCAGGTAGATGTCCTCACCGGCATGTTCGCCAAGCACCGTGTAGACATCCACTGCATGCACGGCAGAATCCAAATGGTTGTATATGTTGCGTATGGTGGCCGACTGGTCCTTGCTCATCTTCTGCACCTTCTCTGGCATGTAGAACGCCGCGGCAGAGGGCACTATCATGCAATAGATGTTCACGCCGGGGAAGGTTTCACGGTACCTGTTGCACACGTTAGCATAGGGAGTTCCGGCCTTGGCGCTGCCCCCGTAGCACATGAGGGCACGCACATTCTCACCGCGCCCTATTATCACTATGCCGGCATTGGAGACCTTGGCCTTCTCGTCGGCAGTAAGTTTGTTGACGTATCCGCCCGGATTGCGTCCGTCGTCCCCGTCAGGCTGCTCCTCGGCAGCCATCCCTTCGCCCTCGGCAAAGTCGGCAATCCCCTCGGTGGAGGCATGGTAGGTGACGTGGTCGTCGCCCACCCTCAGCACCGTCCAGTCCTCCACCGTCATGGAGAAGGCCATGAACCTGTCGCGGAAAGGCTGTGTATCGGAAAACCACTTGCCTATCGCCTCGGCATAGTCGCCGCTCCAGAGGCTGTCCAGAGTGAAGGCGGGGAAGGTGGCAAGGTCGCGCTTCTCCAACTCGGAATAGCGCGGACGCGGGAAGGTGTCGAACACCAAGGCAAAGGCCGCAAAGACGATGCCAACGAGTGTCAGGTATATCTTGTCATGCTTCATTGTTGCCTCGGGGGGGTTAGAATCGTGTATAGATGAACGGATTGTTTGTCTCGCCTACAAGCAGCGCCACGCTGAGCACCATGATTGCCACGGAGAGCACGGTACGGCTCAGGAACACCACGTTCCTGGTGGTGCTGCTGCCCTCGCCTGCCACACGGACAAGGTGCCCGTAGCACCATTCCCTGACGGGCATGCAGAAGAGGATTGCCACCACCCACAACCAGAAGTGGTCGGTTATGGCGCTTACGCTGACATACGAGTGGAGTTCCTCCGCTCCGCCGAATGCCTTCACGAAGAACTCCTTCATCTGGCCGAAGTCGGTAAAGTAGAACAGGCCTCGTCCCAGGGTGACAAGCCCCATGGCATAGAGGTGCAGGAAGGGCGAGGGGATGAAGTCCATCACCTTGCGGTATCGGGGACGTCCCTTGTGGTCGGGGGTGGGCAGAGGTTTGCCCATGTTCTTCATGAGGGTGTATTTCTCGAACAGGAGGATGATGCCGAAGTAGAGGCCCCAGCATGCAAAGTTCCAACTGGCACCGTGCCAGAAACCGGTCAGGAACCACGTGGCCAGGATGTTGAACCACTGATGCCGGCGGTTACCGCCCAGGGGTATGTAGACATAGTCGCGGAAGAAACTTCCCAGGGAGATATGCCAACGGTGCCAGAAGTCGGTGATGGAGTTACAACAGTACGGGTGGCGGAAGTTCTCGTTGAAGTGGAACCCGAGGCAACGCCCTATGCCTATGGCCATGTCGGAATAGCCGGAGAAGTCAAAGTAGACCTGCAGGGAGTATGCCAGTATGCCTATCCAGGCACCCGTGGTGGTGCATCCGTCAAAGCCGTTCACCAGGAACTGTTCCGCCACGATACTCATCTGGTTGGCTATGATAACCTTCTTGCCCAGGCCGTAGATGAAGCGGAATACTCCGTCGGCCACGTCGCCCATCTTCACCTCGCGCCCGTTAATCTCCTCGGCAATGGTGCCGTAGCGCACGATAGGGCCGGCAATGAGTTGGGGGAACATGCTTATGTAGAGCAGGAGGTCCATGAAGCGCCTCTGGGCAGGGCTTTCCTTCTTATAGACATCTATCAGATAGGATATGCTCTGGAAGATGTAGAAACTGATGCCTATGGGCAGGGCTATCCTGGGGTCGGGCACGGGTATGCCAATCATGGTAAGGGTAGTTGCCGTAAGCGAGGCGTACTTGAACACGCCCAGTGCCAGCACGTTGGTGATGACGCCTATGTTCAGTGCCAGTTTCCGGTGCGAGGATTGCGTGTCTATGAACTTGCCTATGTGGAAGTTGACGAACACCAGTGCGAACATCAGGAACACATACACCGGTTCGCCCCATGCATAGAAGAGCAGGGAGAAGAGCACAAGGCAGGCATTGCGGCACCTGTGCGAGGAGAGCCACTTCCTGTCCACGTATGCGGCAAGCATATAGGAGAGGAAGAATGCCGGCAGGAAGACAAAGAGAAAGAATAAATCCGAGAATACCATTGCCAATCACAAACGTTAATTACTCATCTGCTTACTCGTAGATTTCAGTTTTCCGTTTCCAGTTTTCCTATTTGTCATACCCCTCTGCCCTACGGGCACCTCCCCTGTTCAGGGGAGGAAAGAGGAGGGGGATATGTTAGTTTCAGTTTTCAGTTTTCCGTTTACTTTGTCCCCCTAAGATAGGGGGACGAGCGAAGCGGAGGGGGTATGTTAGTTTTCACATTTCCGTTTTCACATTTCCGTTTTCCGTTTTCACCTTTCCGTTCCCTCCTCACTCTTCCTTCTTGTTCTCGGAGATGTACAGGAGTTTGTCTCCCACCTTCAGTTCCATGCGCCCGTTGGGAATCATGAACTCGGAGCCGCGCTTCACGAGCATCACCAGAGTGCCCGGGGCGATGTTCATGTCCATCAGGCGGTTTCCGTCCTCAAGCATCTCGGGGGTGAGGGTAACGTCGGTCAACTGGCTGTCTATCTCCTCGGGAATCTCCACGCCGAACTCGTTGCCCTCCTTCTCCTCGGGGAGGTCAAGGCTGAGCCACTTGGCCACGGGGGCGATAGTCATGCCCTGGAAAATCAGGGACAGGAGGGTGATAAAGAACACTATGTTGAAGATGACCTGCGAACCTGGAATCTCGGACACCACGGGATAGGTGGCGAAGATGATGGGCACGGCACCGCGGAGACCCACCCAGGAGACGAAGCACTTGGCCTTGAAGGTCATCTGGCGGAAGGGCAGGAGGCATAGCATTACGGTGAGCGGACGTGCCACGAATATCATAAATAGGCCTATGAGCATGGCGCAGACGGAAACTCCCAGCATCTCGTGGGGGTTGACCAGAAGTCCCAGAGAAAGGAACATCACTATCTGGCTGAACCATGTGAGACCGTTCATGAAGGTGTTTATCTCCTTGCGGAATACGAGCCGTGCATTGCCCACGATAACGCCCAGGATGTACACGGCCAGATAGCCGTTGCCATGGAGCAGGTCGGTGATGGTGAAGGTGATGAACACAAGGCTCAGCAAGAGGATGGGATACAGGGAACTGTTGGAGAGGTTCACCTTATTTATAAGCCATACGGCCAGGCGTCCGAAGGCATAACCCATTACACCGCCCACGAAGAACTGTACAAGCAGGTCCTTGACCAGAAGGCCAATGTCGAAACCGCTACCGCTGGCAATTACCTGTATGAGGGCTATGGTGAGCATGTATGCCATGGGGTCGTTACTACCGCTCTCCAACTCCAGCATGGGCTTGAGGTTCTCCTTCAGGTTCATCCTCTGCGAACGGAGCAGGTTGAAGACGGATGCCGAGTCGGTAGAGGACATTGTGGCGGCCAGCAGAAGACTCGTCAGTATGGGCATGGCTATGTTCATGGACGAAAATCCGGAAAGCCAGAAGATGAAGCCGCCCGTGAGCAGGGTGGTGAGCAGCACGCCCACGGTGGAGAGTATCATACCCTGTGCCATGACGGGCTTTATGTCGCGCAACTTGGTGTCCATACCACCGGTGAACAGAATGATGCTCAGGGCTATCATGCCTATAAACTGGGCATCCTCGGCACTATCGAACTCAAGGCCCAGACCGTCGGTGCCGAAGCCCATGCCCACGAGCAGGAACAACAACAAGGTGGGGATACCGAAGCGGTAGCCGGTCTTACTGATCATAATGGCGCAGAATATCAGTATCGCGCCTATCAACAGAATGTTTTCTGCGGTAAATATCATATCGTATTGGTTAGGATTTCCGGATAAACGGATGCAAAGGTACTATTTTTCCGCCAAAGTACACCTATTTTATAATATCTTTTCATAACTTTGCAAGAAAGATTAACACAGGCATACAAACACAACGAACATGAATATTCTCTACATCATAGCCATGCAGGCAGAGGCCCAGCCTTTCATCGACCACTACGGGGTTCAGGAGGTGAAGGATTTCTTCGCTCCGTTGCCTTGTAGACTTTATCAGACAAGCATCAAGGGCGCCAACGGAGAAACCTCCACGCTAAGTGTGGTGCTCAACGGACAGCAACACGGGAGCGACCTGGTAGGATGCGAGGCGGCTTCCGTGGCCACACTGGCCGCCATAGAGCGCCTGCACCCGGATCTGGTCATCAACAGCGGCACGTGCGGAGGCTTCCAATCCAGGGGGGCGGACATAGCCAAGGTGTACATAGGCAATGCATGCATGTTCCACGACCGCCGTGTTCCGGGCGACGACGAATGGGGCACTCAGGCACTGGGCAACTATCCCGTGTGGGAGGGTGCCAAGGCTCTGGCAGAGCATCTGCATCTGCCCATGGGCAAGGTTACCACGGGCTCCTCGCTGGACATGCAGCCCTGCGACCTGCAGATTATCCAGGAGAACGGGGGCGAACTGAAGGACATGGAGGGAGCGGCCGTTGCCTTCGTGTGCTCGCTCATGGCCACGCCCATACTCTTCGTGAAGAGCGTCACCGACCTTTGCGATAGCGGTGCGGAGACATTCGAGGAGTTCTCGCGCAACCTGGCCAAAGCCAGCCAGGCACTGAAGGAGACAAATATCAGGGTAATCGACCACCTGACCAATGCCGTTTGAGGAACCTTCGCAATGCCCGTGAAAACGCGTCCCGACGCAAAGGGCATCGCATCGTGAGGCAAAGGGCATCGCGTCGTGAGGCGAAGAGCCCTGCATCGTGAAGCGATAAAACGCAACAAAATACAAGAACAATTACAGATAATATAAGGTATATGGAAAAGCACATGATCATGGCCATGATAGCCGCCATGGACGAAGAACTGGAGAAGGGAGGACCTAACGCCAACATACTGAAGGAACGCGGCCGGTTGAAGATGCTGGCAGGTGACAAGAAGGGGGCCATGGAGGACCTCCGCCAGGCGGTAAGCCTCGACCCGTCCATCGTGGACAATATCACCGGCGAGTTCAAGAAATAATGGTCTATATTCTACCTTAATGCGTAATATCTATCTTTTTTAATGGTAGAAACGTGCGCGTACTACCAAAAATATATACCTTTGCCAATACAATGAGAAAACAAGTAGCCATACAAGGAATAAGAGGATGCTTCCACGACATTGCCTCGCACCGTTTCTTCCAGGGCGAGGAACTGGACCTCGTGCAATGCAACAACTTCGAGGAGGTCTTCCTTGCCATGAAGCAGAACCCCGACATGATAGCGCTGGTGGCCATAGAGAACACCATAGCGGGTTCGCTCCTGCACAACTATGAACTGTTGCGCGATTCGGGCCTTACCATCATAGGCGAGCACAAATTGCGCATCCAGCATAGCATTATGTGCCTGCCGGAGGACAACATGGAGGACATCACCGAGGTGAACTCGCACCCCGTGGCACTGATGCAGTGCCGTGCCTTCCTGGAGTCAATGCAGGGCGTCAAGGTGGTGGAGGCCGACGACACGGCCAGCGCGGCGGCAAAGATAAGCAGGGAGAAACTGCGCGGACATGCCGCCATCTGCCACAAGGACGTGGCCAAGATATACGGGCTCAAGGTACTGCAGGAGGGCATAGAGACAAACAAGCACAACTTCACACGCTTCCTGGTGCTCGCCAGCATAGCAAGGGCGGGCAAGTTGCGCGACGTGAACCTGTCCAACAAGGCAAGCCTGGCCTTCACCCTTCCGCACGAGGAGGGTTCGCTCTCGGCCATACTCTCCGTTCTGTCGTTCTACAAACTGAACCTCACCAAGATACAGTCCCTGCCCATCATAGGCAAGGAGTGGCAATACATGTTCTACGTGGACGTTTGCTTCAACGACATCCAACGCCTGCACCAGGCCATCAATGCCATCGCTCCCCTTACCCAGGAACTTCAGACCTTGGGCATCTACCGCGAGGGGGAGCAGACAATATAACCCCAACATCCGGAACACACAAGCATTACAATGATAAAACCAGCAGAAAGACTCAGCACCGTAAACGAGTACTATTTCTCGCGCAAGGGCAAGGAGATTGCCGCCATGAACGCCAAGGGCATGGACATCATCTCTCTGGCCATCGGAAGTCCCGACATGCCTCCCTCGGAAGAAACCGTCGAGACACTTTGCCGCGAGGCACGCAAGGTCGACGCACATGGCTACCAACCCACCACGGGCATACCGCAACTGCGTCAGGCCATGGCCGATTTCTACCGCCGCTGGTATGGTGTGGAACTGGACCCTGCCAAGGAGATACAGCCTCTCATAGGTTCCAAGGAGGGCATCCTGCATGTCACCCTTGCCTTCGTGAATCCGGGTGAGGCCGTGCTGGTGCCCAACCCCGGCTACCCTACATACACGTCGCTGAGCAACCTGCTGGGGGCACGTATCGTGAACTACGACCTGGTGGAGGACAACGGTTGGCAACCCGACTTCGACCAGTTGGAGGGCATGGACCTTACGGGCGTGAAACTCATGTGGACAAACTACCCCAACATGCCCACGGGAGGCCGTGCGCAAAGGGAAACCTACGAGCGTCTGGTGCGCTTTGCACGGGAGCACGACATCATCGTGGTGAACGACAACCCCTACTCCTTCATCCTGAACGAGGGAGAGAAACTCAGCATCCTGCAGATTCCGGGGGCGAAGGACCATTGCATAGAGTTCAACTCCATGTCCAAAAGCCACAACATGCCGGGATGGCGTGTGGGCATGCTGGCCACAAACGGCGAGTTCATTTCTTGGATACTGAAGGTGAAGAGCAACATAGACAGCGGCACCTTCCGTGCCCTCCAGTTGGCGGCGGCACAGGCCTATGCCAACACGGAGCAGTGGCACACGGAGGCCAACATTGCCACATACGCAAGAAGACGTGCCATGGCTCAGGAAATAATGGACACCCTGCATTGCTCCTACGACCCCAATCAGGTAGGCATGTTCCTCTGGGGCAGGATTCCCGACTCCTATGCCGACGTGGAGGAACTGACCGAGCGCGTCCTGCACGAGGCCAGGGTATTCATCACACCGGGCTTCATCTTCGGTTCCAACGGCAAGAGGTTCATACGCATCAGCCTCTGCGCCAAGGACGAGAAGTTCTGCGAGGCGGTGGAGCGCATCAAGGCCCTCGAATGGACACGCTAACGCCAGTATATCATCAACACGACATCAACACATATCATCAACAACAAAAAACTACGATACTACAATATGGAATTAGATTTGCAACCCCTCAACCTCCCTTGCAGCACAGAGAGGCCTTTCATAATTGCAGGTCCCTGCTCTGCCGAGACAGAGGACCAGGTAATGAACACCGCCAAGCAACTGGCAGGCAAGGGTTTCCACGTGTTCCGTGCAGGAATATGGAAGCCCCGCACCAAACCGGGCGGCTTTGAGGGCAACGGAGAAAAGGCCCTGCCTTGGATGCAGATGGTGAAACAGGAGACGGGCATGCTTACCGCCACCGAGGTGGCCACTCCCGAACATGTGGAACTGGCCCTGAAATACGGCATCGACATATTGTGGATAGGTGCACGAACCACGGCAAACCCCTTTGCCATGCAATCCCTGGCAGATGCACTGAAGGGTGTGGACTTGCCGGTATTCGTAAAGAACCCCGTGAATCCCGATCTCGAACTATGGATAGGTGCCCTGCAACGTCTGAACGGTGCCGGCATTAAGCGCTTGGGTGCGATACACCGTGGCTTTACCAGTTATGAGAAGAAACTGTACCGCAACGTGCCCATGTGGCAGATTCCCATCGAGTTGCACCGCCGTCTGCCCAACCTGCCCGTGGTGAACGACCCCAGCCACATCAGCGGCCGGCGCGACCTCATAGCTCCCTTGTGCCAGCAGGCCATGGACCTCGGTATGGACGGCCTTATGGTGGAGAGCCATTGCGATCCGGACAAGGCCTGGAGCGATGCTTCGCAACAGGTTACGCCAGATGTGCTCGACTACATCCTGTCCATGCTCACCATCCGCGAGACAGTGGACCTGACGGCTTCGCTCAGCACTCTGCGAAAGGGTATTGACGAGATAGACAACGAACTCATCGACCTTCTGGCAAAGCGTATGGGCATATCACGCGAAATAGGTGCATACAAGCGCGACAACGGCATGACCATCGTACAGACAAAGCGCTATAGCGAAATCCTGGACAAGCGTGCCGCACAGGGTGTGCTGAAGGGCATAGATGCAGAGTGCATCAAGAAGATATTCGAGAGCATACACGAGGAGAGTGTGCGCCAGCAGGTGGAACTTTTACGTTAAGCCAAGGGCAGAACTAAACGTGTTTGAGTTATGCCTTGGCGAGTAAAAGAAGAATAAAGTTCAACTTATCAATAATATGAGAATACTTATCCTCGGTGCCGGCAAGATGGGCAGTTTCTTTACTGACACTCTGAGTTTCGACCATGAGTGTGCCGTCTACGAAATAGACCCTCGGCGCATGCGCTTCCTTTACAACACCAGACGCTTCACCACCCTGCAGGAGATAGAGGACTTCCGTCCCGAACTCGTGATAAATGCCGTCACGCTGAAATACACCTTGTCGGTGTTCGAGGAAATAATCCCCCACCTGCCCAAGGACTGCATCATCAGCGACATCTCCAGTGTGAAGACCGGTTTCCTGGACTTCTACGAACAGACAGGCATGCGCTACGTGAGCACCCACCCCATGTTCGGTCCCACGTTTGCCAACTTGGGCAAACTGCGCACGGAGAATGCCATCGTCATCACTCAGGGCGACTACATGGGGCGCATCTTCTTCCTGGACCTCTACCGCCGCCTCGGACTTAACGTGCACGAATATACCTTTGACGAGCACGACGAGGCCATGGCCTACTCTCTCTCCGTGCCTTTCGTGAGCACCTTCGTCTTCTCTGCCGTTATGAAGCATCAGGATGCCCCGGGCACCACCTTCAAACGGCATCACGAGATAGCACGCGGAGTTTTGTCGGAAGACGACACCCTGCTTCGCGAAATCCTCTTCAACCCCCGCACAAAGAACCACGTGGAGAATGTCCGCGCCGAACTGAAGCACCTCATACAGATAATAGACGACAAGGACGAGGACGCCATGCACGCCTACCTCACCAAAATCCGCCAGAACATCGAATAACCCCATCCCCTAAGGACCTTAAAGACCCTAAAGACCTTAAAGACCCTCCTCCCCCCCATGACCCGCATCGTCCTCCTCTCCGACACCCACGCCTACTGGGACGAACGCTATGCCAAATACTTCGCCGAATGCGACGAGATATGGCATGCCGGCGACATCGGTTCCCTGGTACTGGCCAACCGCCTGCAGGACATCCGTCCCCTCAAGGCCGTGCACGGCAACATAGACGGAGGCGAACTGCGCAGAATCTACCCCGAAACACTGACATGGCAATGCGAGGAGGCAAAGATTATGATGACCCACATAGGCGGATACCCCGGGAAGTACGACCCTCGCATACGCAAGCAACTTTATGCCACCATGCCCGACCTGTTCATCAGCGGACATAGCCACATACTCAAAGTACAGTACGACCCTACCCTATCCTGCCTGCACATCAACCCCGGTGCCGCAGGCCTGCAAGGATGGCAAACGGTACGCACCCTGGTACGCTTCACCATTGACGGAAAGCAATTCAAGGACCTGGAAGTGATAGAACTATGAGCAGACCCAAAGACCCTCCCCCTTACCCCTCCACAAGGGAGGGGAGTAGTTACAACCTACTTGTGCCCACATCAGCGAAACATTATACTCCCTCCCCTTGTGGGAGGGCCGGGGAGGGGTCCTCAGCTTTACCTAAATTCACATGATTGGCACCATAATTAACACCTGCACAATAATCATCGGCAGCCTTGCCGGAGCAAAACTGAAACAGCGCATCCGCCCTGAATGGCAGGGTGTGCTTTATACCGCCATGGGATTGGCTTCGCTGGCCCTTGGTTTCAATGCCGTGTGCAAGAACATGCCCGAGAGCCGCTATCCTGTGCTCTTTGTCATATCGCTGGCCTTCGGTTCCCTGCTTGGCACCATGATGAATCTGGCAGGACGCTTTGATGCCCTCGTTGACAAGTTGAAGCGAAAGAAGCAAACTACCTCCACCAACAAGCCAAGCGGTCAAAACCTGGCACAGGGGCTCTCCACGGGCATCCTGCTCTATTGCATAGGCACACTGAGCATACTTGGCCCGATAAACAGCGCCTTGCTTGGGGACGAGACCTTCCTGCTCACAAACGCCACCCTGGACCTCGTCACCAGTGCCGTTCTGGCGGCCACCTACGGCTATGGCATGGTATGGGCGGCACCTGTGCTTTTCTGTTGGCAGGGCACATGGTATATGTTGGCAAAGATGTTCGGCAACGTCATCCCCGACGAAATGCTTTGCGAAATGAGCATCGTGGGCGGTACACTGATTGCCGCCTCGGGCCTTGGCATTCTGGGCATAAAGGATTGCAAGACCTTGAACCTGCTGCCCTCACTCTTCATCCCCGTGGTGTTCTTCCTGATTAAAAACCTTGTCGAGAAACTGAACCTATGGTAACCATTGCCCACATCTACAACGACTTCAACGGCAAGTTCGGCATCCCCCGACAGAGCGGACTTGTAGAGGGATTGGAGGCGCGCATCGTCTTCTGTCCCGAATACCGCAATGCTGATGCCTTGCGTGGTTTGGAAGGTTTCTCGCACATCTGGCTTCTGTGGGATTTCAGCCAGGCACACACCGACAAATGGTCGCCCACCGTGCGCCCTCCGCGCCTTGGGGGCAACAAGCGCATGGGGGTATGGGCAACACGCTCTCCTTTCCGTCCCAACAACATAGGCCTGTCCTCAGTGCGCATACTACGCATAGAACTGGACACACCCGAAGGACCCGTAATCCACGTAGAAGGAGCCGACCTGATGAACGGCACTCCCATACTGGACATCAAGCCCTACCTGCCCTTTACCGACTCGCACCCCGAAGCCTCATCCGGATGGACGACAGAAGCCGACAACACTCCACTGAAAGTAGTCATTCCCGACTCTGCCCGAGCCTCCTACCCTTTCACTCCCCGCCAATGGACAACCATAGAAGACATCCTGGCGGGAGACCCGCGACCGCATTATCAGAACGACCCGACACGGGTATACTGTTTTGAATTCCATGGAATAACCTTGCATTTTACCGTAGAAGGAGACACCACCATAGTACAGAGTCCGGAAAGCAAATAGAATGCCTTTGCGACCAATGCCAAATATTGGTTCTCATGCTCCTATATATTATAGAATAAGGTATATGTACAAAGCAGGAATTATACATAACCTATGAAAAGAATTGAAGTTGTAGCAGCAATAATAAATGATGTGGAAGGACGTGTCTTTGCAACCCAGCGAGGATATGGCAATTGGAAAGGTTGGTGGGAGTTCCCCGGCGGCAAGATAGAACCAGGAGAAACTGCCGGGCAAGCCTTGAAGCGTGAAATACGTGAAGAACTGTCTGCAGACATTGACATAAAAGGTTTTCTCTGCACCGTGGAATACGATTACCCTGAATTTCACCTGACCATGCATTGCTACCAGTGTGCTCTGTTGACGGATTCCCTGCATCTTAACGAGCACGAAGCGGCCCGATGGCTAACAAAGGAAGAACTGTACAGTGTGAAATGGTTGCCTGCAGACATAGAAATGTTGGATATCCTAAAGACAATGTGACCTCCTCCCCTCCTCCGATGGACAAACTCACGAAAGAACAACGGCACCGCTGCATGTCGGCGATAAGGAGCAAGAACACCAAACCAGAGTTGCTGGTCAGGAAGTTCCTGTTCAGCCGTGGCTTTCGCTATAGGCTCAATCATCCTCGTCTGCCCGGGCATCCCGACCTCGTCCTACGCAAGTACAGGACCGTCATCTTCGTAAACGGTTGCTTCTGGCACGGCCATGACGGTTGCAGATATTACGTCCTCCCCAAAAGCAACGTGAACTTCTGGCAAGCAAAAGTAGAACGCAACAGGGCCAGGGATGCAGAAGAACACCGCAAACTCACCGCCATGGGATGGCACTGCATCACGATATGGGAATGCCAGTTGAAACCCAAAGTCCGTCAACAGACTCTGGAATCACTTGCCCACACCCTGTACCATATCTTCCTACAAAACCATGCCCGCCCCTACCCCACAGAAGAGCAGCAACTACAAAAAGTGGCCGAGGACGAGCAACGTTATGGCACAAAGGACTTTGACAACTAAATTGTCTTCATGCGACGCTCCCGAGATAACGGAATATACCAAGAATGGCGTGCAACCTTTTGAGTCGCACGCCATTTGTATTTGTAATATATTAACCTTTAATTACTTTACTTCCTCGAAGATAAACACCATTGTGTATCAAACAGATAAGTATTCAATGGTACAAATATGGTCTCTAAAATTCATCAAAAGCATCTTGGATGTCCTCTTTGACAATATTCTAAATAGTTATAGAGTATGTTATTTGTTGGTTATGAAATTATATAATTTCATGTATCTCAGTGGCTTCTGGAATATAGTGAACTCTCCATCTATAAAACCATGTTCTTTCATGTCATGTTCTATAACATGATTGCCTGTAATAACTGCTACTCGTTTAAGAACTGATGGATATTGCTCTTTTATTCTACTTAAGATACTATATCCATCCAATTCTGTTCGTGGAGCTAAACTTATGTCTACGAAAATTGCTGAATAAGATTCAATATCATTCCATTTTATATCTTGTGAAACTGTAACTAGGTCATAATGCAATTGGCCTTGAAACATTTCTCTCAAAGCATCAATTGGATCTTTTATGCTTGCAAATTCATTTTCAATAATCAATATTGTTGCCATATCAAATTGTTTTTATTATAAGTTGTAATTGGTATAATTTATAACCATCATCATCACTAACAATGCTCGAGCTTATTCTGATGTTTTGATCCTTGCAATTTTGTTTTATTAATGGCGTACCATGCGTAATTCTAAATTGTACTTCATCTTTTTCATCTCCATTCATATATGATACTAATGCTTCAACTTCTCGGATGTTTTTAAAGTCATTCTTGAATGTAATTACAAGGTTCTTATCTTGTACATCAAATGTACATGAACGTTTCGTGATAGAATACTTTTGTATATTTCCTATAATATCTGAAAACAATACGTCAAGTCCTTCTAAATTAACGGATACATTCAAACATTCTCTACCTGTTGTTGTTAAGTTGTCGAATTCCTCAATGAATGTATCAGTCCATATTGTTCTAAGTAAAGTAAAAATGTTACGACTATCTACATCTGTCAATACCTGAAATTTGAACGGATTGTTGTCTTTGTTTAGCAAGTAGGCAGAACGTTCAAGTATTGCTTTCATTTCTCTTTCGCATGATTTTCTTACATTTGCTAATAATTTAGGATATGATTCTAATTTTTGTATATTACCTTCATTTTTCAGATAATCTAGAAGCGTCTGAAAGGGTGTCATTCTGTTTTTTATAAAATGCATCGTATTAATTGAAGCATTTACGAATCTACTTTTTTGTTGCAAATTTTGGATTTCATCAGTTCTACGCAAACGAAGTTCTCGTTCAAACAGTATTGCTTTAGACATTCTAGAAAAAAATCTATGTAATCCATCAATTCGGTTTTCTAGTATATTAGGTTTTTTACCATCAAAAAATACAACAAATAGTAAATAACAAAAATTATTTTTATCAGATTCTTGTTTAATTGCAAAAGTGATGTTTTGTGAAAATTTTAGTCCGTCAATAGTATAATCTCCATTATGAGCATATTCAAAACGTCTAAGTTTTTCTTTTATACTGGTGTTTAAATTGTATTCGAATCTGAAAATTAACGATGATGAATTTACTAAATGTAGTTTATTGTAATTATCGTCTGCTGTAAAGCAAGCAATATTTGAAATATTTACTCCCTGCTTCTTTAATAGTTTAATAGCTCCCCTATATACTTGATATGATTGAAGGGCACTTATATAATAATTGTCTAAAAGATCCAATAGGTCTGCATCTATTTCATCAATATCCCATCTTCTATAATAGCAAAAGTTAACTAGCATTATTAAAAGCACAGGTATAATTAAGTGAACGATTCCCT
>JAZURY010000039.1:0-17409 GCA_045606445.1 Bacteroidaceae bacterium | reverse complement strand
CTTTACGGTCCCCAGCGAAATAGAGACAGGCATCAGTTCCATATCACTCACCAATGAGACAACAGCCGACTTCTATTCTATTGATGGCCGCAAAAAAACAACACTAGAAAAGGGTATTAACATTGTTCGTATGCCCAATGGCACAGTGAAAAAAGTCTTTGTTAAGTGAACCATGGACAACTGAGCTAACGCAGTACTGATAAATTAGCGAAACAACGCTCTATCTTAGTGCTTCTTGTGATGTTAAAGCATCCAGGAAGCACTATTTGTTTTTATTGGTGTCCGATAAACGTTTAAACCCAAATCGCTCATTAGACTGTTACGCGCTAACGAAGCCTTCTTTTCCTCATCTGTTCTAAAAGCAAGGAGTGGGGGTGGTGAGTATGAATGAGAACGGAAAACGGACTGAGGACTGAGGACACTGAGGACACCCTTTGGCAATAAATAAAGATGGCATTACATTGCGTGGTGCCATCTTGTTTGCATTAGCATAGCAGTCAACGTTCACCCCAAGACCCTCCCCCGTGGGAGGGCTGGGGAGGGGTCTGTTCTTTGATGTTGCAAATATACTGCACAAATTTTGCGCTTTGCGAGATAGAGCAAGATAATGTGCACCGAAGGCGCATTTTATGTGTTTGTCGTCCTTCTGGCTTATAGTTTATCGTCTTCGTTCACAGTTTGCCTTTGCGCCCTCTGTCGTGCGTAGCCAGCGACTACTCCAGCGACAGCGTAGTTTGCATTGGAAGTTCTGCGTCCTTTGCGTCCTTTGCGTGAGAAAGTAACGATTGCCGGATGAATTATATTTTCACGCAAAGAGCGCAAAGAGCGCAAAGTTTTATTTCCCCTTGTGTTTCACGCTTGCGCTGGAGTGGTCGCAAACTTCGTTACGACAAGAGTGCGCAGAGAGTTTTATCCACCCCCTCCCCCCTACGGGGTACTCGCCCCTGTCTCAGGGGGAGAGTCAGTTACAACCGATGGGTACACGCCATACAGTTCGCCATCGCGCCAGCCGTCGCGACGAAGTATGCGACAGATTCTGTGGATTCTAATTCCTGTATGATAGCATATATTCTGCTCATTTCTTAGGATTAATTCTGTGGATTCTGTGGATTATTCGCCTACGCTCATCAAGCTAAAGCAGTCTGTGTGAAATATATTCTCTTCTCACTCTGATATTTTTTCTCACACAGAACTCACAGAATCCACAGATTTTCCATTCTGGAGATATTTTTCTGATGTGAGGAGATTGCATTTTGAATCCACTGAATTGTCGCTCGGGGCTAAAGCCCTGCAACGGGCTGGCGCGGTGTTAGCGCCAATAGTTTCCGTTGCCTTTGCGCCCTCTGTCGCGCGTAGCCGGCGACTACTTCAGCGACAACGTAGTTGCATTGGAAGTTCTGCGTCCTTTGCGACCTTTGCGTGAGATAACGATTAGCATGTAGACACGGAGGATTGGTTTTATACAACAAAGTCCAGTTTTGTTTTGCTATCTTGGGAAATAGTCTTACCTTTACCACAGAATTCCGTCGCCACTGGGGTGGTGTGTGGAAGGATTTTACCGAAAAAGGTGTTATTGAAAATACTAATCTATAAACATATTTTTATGAATAAACATTTACCCAATTCCTTGCGGGCGCTGTTCCTGTCCTTCGCAGTGCTCCTGTCCCTGCCTATGCTGGCAGTTGAGGTTGAGATTGATGGGATAAACTATGACCTTGATGCTGAGGCAAAGCAGGCTACTGTAATAAAGAAGAGCAGTGGCAAGTATTCTGGTGAAGTTGTTATCCCGGAGTCTGTGGAGCATGAGGGCACTGCCTATAGTGTGACGAGCATAGGGAAGTATGCTTTCCAGAATTGCTCTGGTTTGACCTCGGTTACTATCCCCAATAGTGTGACGAGCATAGGGAGGTGGGCTTTCTCTTATTGCAAAGGTTTGACCTCGGTGACTATCTCTGATATTATAGCATGGTGCAATATTGATTTTACTGACTATAATTCTAATCCTTTATATTATGCTAATCATTTATATTTGAATGGAGAAGAGGTAAAGGATTTGGTAATCCCCAATAGTATGACGAGCATAGGGTCTTATGCTTTCGCTGGTTGCTCTGGTTTGACCTCGGTTACTATCCCCAATAGTGTGACGAGCATAGGGTCTTATGCTTTCTATTATTGCCTTGGTTTGACCTCGGTTACTATCCCCAATAGTGTGACGAGCATAGGGTCTTATGCTTTCTATAATTGCTCTGGTTTGACCTCCGTTCATATCTCTGATATTGCAGCTTGGTGCAATATTGATTTTAATGACGCTTTTTCTAATCCTTTATATTGTGCTCATCATTTATATATGAATGGAGAAGAAGTAAAGGATTTGGTAATTCCCAATAGTGTGACGAGCATTGGGGCTTCTGCTTTCGAAGATTGCTCTGGTTTGACCTCCGTTACTATCCCCAATAGTGTGACGAGCATAGGGAGTTCTGCTTTCGAATATTGCTCTGGTTTGACCTCGGTGACTATCCCCAATAGTGTGACGAGCATAGGGAGTTCTGCTTTCTCTTCTTGCAAAGGTTTGACCTCGGTGACTATCGGCAATAGTGTGAAGAGCATAGGGGATTGGGCTTTCTCTCATTGCTCTGGTTTGACCTCGGTTACTATCCCCAATAGTGTGACGAGCATAGGGGATGATGCTTTCTTTTATTGCTCTGGTTTGACCTCGGTTACTATCGGCAATAGTGTGACGAGCATAGGGGAGTATGCTTTCTATGAATGCGATGGTTTGACCTCGGTTACTATCCCTAATAGTGTGACGAGCATAGGGGGTGGTGCTTTCCGTGGTTGCGATGGTTTGACCTCGGTTACTATCGGCAATAGTGTGACGAGCATAGGGGAGTATGCTTTCTATGAATGCTCTGGTTTGACCTCGGTTACTATCCCCAATAGTGTGACGAGCATAGGGGATTGGGCTTTCTCTGGTTGCTCTGGTTTGACCTCGGTTACTATCGGCAATAGTGTGACGAGCATTGGGGCTTCTGCTTTCGAAGATTGCTCTGGTTTGACCTCGGTTCATATCTATGATATTGCTGCATGGTGCAATATTGATTTTGTTGGCTATTATTCTAATCCTTTATATTATGCTCATCATTTATATTTGAATGGAGAAGAGGTAAAGGATTTGGTAATCCCCAATAGTGTGACGAGCATAGGGGATAGGGCTTTCTGTGATTGCTCTGGTTTGACCTCGGTTACTATCCCCAATAGTGTGGAGAGCATAGGGGTGTATGCTTTCTGTGGTTGCTCAGGTTTGACCTCGGTTACTATCCCCAATAGTGTGACGAGCATAGGGGGTTATGCTTTCGCTATTTGCCCCGAACTCCTTGATGTCTATTGCTATGCAGAAAAGGTGCCTTCTACAGAGAGCGAAGCATTTAATGGTTATTATCTACAAAATGCCACCCTGCATGTTCCTGCTGCTTCTGTGGATAGTTATAGGGCAACTGCACCTTGGAGCAGTTTTGGCAAGATTGTGGCCCTTACCCCAGAGGAGAGCGGCATTGACGAACTGAAAGGTGAAAACGGAAAAGTGAAAACTGCCCTCTACGACCTCTCCGGTCGTCGTGTGCAGAAGGGGCAGAAGGGTGTCTTTATCCAGAACGGCAAGGTGATGGTTAGGTGATGAACGCCTAACGTTTAGCGTTAGCAATTTAAGTAATAACCCAATCCGCAGGCACCCCAGTGAGGGCAGTGTCTGCGGATTGTCGTTTTGTGTGGGATAATTTTCCGTCCCTTTGCAGCCCCCTCCCCAACCCAAGGACCCCAACGGACCCTCCCCCAACCCCTCCACAAGGGAGGGAGCAGACCCCTCCTCAGCCCTCCCCTCTATGGGAGGGGGGTAGTTACAACCGCCAGCACCGCGCCAGCCCTTCTCCCCATAGAGGGGGAGATGCCCGCAGGGCAGAGGGGGTCTGCTCTCTAAAAAAAACTTTACATCTCTGTGTGCGCGGTGCAGGGCGGGAAATCCTCGTATCGTCAAGGCTCGGTCCTCGCATGGAATCAGCCGTGAACATGAATGAGCAGGCGCATGACAATATGTCAGCATCTCAAGGGCGATGTGAGAACGGGAAAAAGAACGAAAAAACGTAAGTGGCAAGGGAGTAGTATATCAAAATAACACCCTGAATATCAACTTAATGTATTCTTGTTGTCTTTTGCACATTTCTTCAGCAAACAGTGCGGCTATCGTAAAAACGCCAATCGTTTAGCAAGGTTGAATAATCTTTACATTGCTATGCGTTACGCGTTACAGCGTTACAGCGTTACAGTTAAAATCATCGCTATGCCAGAACCCTAAAGTGAAAGTTTATTATATATATAATAAAATCTATTTTTATACCTTTTCAGTTTTCAGTAGATAATAGTACATTTTCTTACTGTAACGCTGTAACGCTGTAACAGTCATAAAGCAGAATGAAGATGACTACATCTGCCTGACAGACATGTTGAAGGCTAAAGATGGTGAGTTCTTCTTCTCCAACTGGCTACGCAACCGCAATACCATAGAGTTCCTTGGAATTTGGGAGCGGTTGATGAATCCGAATTTTAATTGTGCCGAATTCGACATAATTAAATCTCAGGCCGGACTGAACCGTTTCCGTCTCAGTGCAAAAGAATGGACGGAGAAAACCAATGCCATAGGAATCATCTCGAAGGCTAAGGCAAAACCTTTTGTCAAGTGGGTGGGCGGAAAGGGCCAACTCATCGACCAACTGGAAGCGCTGCTTCCCGCTGACTTTGACACAAGGGAGAACGTTACCTACATAGAGCCGTAATCATAAAGTACCTTGGAGAATTATGACATTCCTGAACTTGCAACACTGATGGATGATTAACTGCACTACCTAAAACAAGATGGCACCACGCAATGTGATGCCATCTTTATTTATGTATGCACCTCCGAAGGGGGTGGTGTCCTCAGTGTCCTCAGTCCTCAGTCCGTTTTCCGTTCTCCTTCATACTCACCCCCAGTCCTTGCTTTTAGAACAGATGACGAAAAGAAGGCTTCATTAGGGAGTAATAGTCTAATGAGCGATTTGGGTTTAACCTTTTTTTGCTTGCTCTTATCTCATCTTTTGCCAAAAAAGTAGTAACTTTGCACGCGATTAGTAAAACATTAAGGTAAAAGATTTATGGCAAAGATTACAAAAGAGGCTGCCTTGGCATACCATGCCGAGGGCAAGCCTGGCAAGATAGAGGTAGTTCCCACCAAACCTTACAGTACCCAGACCGACCTTTCCCTGGCTTACTCGCCGGGTGTGGCAGAGCCTTGTCTGGAAATCCAGAAGAATCCCGACGATGCCTACAAGTACACCAGCAAGGGCAACCTTGTGGCCGTGATAAGCAACGGTACCGCCGTGCTGGGCCTCGGCGACATAGGCGCCATGAGCGGCAAGCCCGTCATGGAGGGCAAGGGACTGCTCTTCAAGATATACGGCGGCATTGACGTGTTCGACATAGAGGTGAACGAGAAGGACCCCGAGAAGTTCATCCAGGCGGTCAAGGCCATTGCCCCCACCTTCGGCGGCATCAACCTGGAGGACATCAAGGCGCCCGAATGCTTCGAGATAGAGCGTCGCCTGAAGGCAGAACTGGACATTCCCGTCATGCACGACGACCAGCACGGCACGGCCATCATCTCCAGTGCAGGTCTTCTCAACGCCCTGGAAGTGGCAGGCAAGAAGATTGAGGACGTGCGCATAGTGGTGAACGGTGCAGGTGCCGCGGCCATATCATGCACCAAACTCTATGTGGCTCTGGGTGCACGCAAGGAGAACATCCTCATGCTGGACAGCAAGGGCGTGATAACCGACGACCGCGAGAAACTGACCCCCGAGAAGCAGGAGTTTGCCACACCGCGCCGTGATGTGCATACCCTGGAGGAGGCCGTCAAGGGTGCCGACGTGTTCCTGGGCCTCAGCAAGGGCGGCGTTCTCTCGCAGGACATGGTACGCTCCATGGCAGACATGCCCATAGTGTTTGCCCTGGCCAACCCCGAACCCGAAATCACCTACGAGCAGGCCATGGAGGCACGCCCCGACGTGCTCATGTCCACGGGCCGTTCCGACTATCCCAACCAGATAAACAACGTAATCGGTTTCCCCTACATCTTCCGCGGTGCGCTGGACACCGCCGCAACCGCCATCAACGAGGAAATGAAACTTGCCGCCGTGCATGCCATTGCCGCCCTGGCCAAGAAGCCCGTGCCCGACGTGGTCAACGAGGTGTACAACGTCAACAACTTCACCTTCGGCAAGGACTATTTTATACCCAAGCCCGTTGACCCGCGCCTCATCACCGAGGTGAGCATGGCCGTGGCAAAGGCCGCCATGGAGAGCGGTGTGGCACGCAAGCAGATAACCGACTGGGACGCATACTCCGCACACCTGAAGAACATCATGGGACAGGAGAGCAAACTCACCCAGCAACTCTACGAGACGGCACGCCGCAATCCCCAGCGCGTGGTGTTCGCCGAGGGCATACACCCCACCATGCTCAAGGCTGCCGTGGAGGCACGCAACGAGGGCATCTGCCATCCCATACTCCTTGGCAACGACGAGATGATAGCCAAGAAGGCGGCAGAACTGGAACTCTCTCTCGAGGGCATTGAGGTCATCAACCTGCGCCACGACCGCGAGGCTCCCAGACGCGAGCGCTTCGCACAGATCCTGGCTGAGAAGCGTGCTCGACAGGGTTACACCTTCGAGGAGGCCAACGACAAGATGTTCGAGCGCAACTACTTCGGCATGATGATGGTGGAGACGGGCGAGGCCGACGCCTTCATCACCGGAGTCTACACCAAGTACAGCAACACCATCAAGGTGGCCAAGGAGGTTGTAGGCATCAAGCCCGGCTACGAGCACTTCGCCACCATGCACATACTCAACTCCAAGAAGGGCACGTTCTTCATCGGCGACACCCTCATCAACCGCCATCCCGGCACCAACACCCTGGTGGACGTGGCACGACTGATGGAAGGTGCCGTGCGTGTCTTCAACCACGAACCCGTCATGGCCATGGCCAGTTACTCCAACTTCGGTTCCGACACCGTTGGTTCACCTGCCGAGGTGCACGAGGCCGTGCGCATCCTTCAGGAGGAAGACCCTTCACGCCTCATTGACGGCGAGATGCAGATAAACATCGCCCTGGACAAGGAACTCCGCGACCGCAAGTACCCCTTCACCCGTCTTCGCGGCAAGGACGTGAACACCCTCGTGTTCCCCAACCTCTCCAGTGCCAACATGGCCAGCAAACTCATCCAGTACATGTCGCCCGAGGTGGAAGTTATCGGCCCCCTGCAGATAGGTCTGAACAAGCCCATCCACTTCACCGACTTCGAAAGCAGCGTGCGTGACATCCTCACCATCACCGCCGTAGCCGCCATCGATGCCATCGTGTCCAAGTGCAAGTGTACCGAGAACTGCCTGATCCGATAGAATCATTAGCGTTGAACCATACAGATGGCATTGCAATTGCCGGCGAATATAAGATAAAGTCTTGATAACTATTGAACAGTAATATATCCGGAATACAGATTTAAGTATAAGACATCTATGCTCTATCCACTTTTGTTTGAAGCAAACCTGTTTCCCATAATCTGGGGAGGAGATCGGTTGATTGCCCTTAAGGGTATGCCGCCGGTTGATGTACCTATTGGGGAGAGTTGGGAAATAAGTGCAGTTATAGGTAAGGAGTCTGTTGTTGCTAACGGAGTGTTGAAGGGCAAGAATCTGCGCGACCTTTCTTTTGAATATGGTGCAGAACTGTTGGGCAGATCGGTTTATGAAAGATACGGCAGCGAACTTCCGGTCTTGGTAAAGTTCATTGACACTCAAAATGACTTAAGTATTCAGGTTCACCCGGATGATGCCGTGGCGCTGAGCAGGCATGGATGTATGGGAAAGACAGAAATGTGGTATGTCGTAGATGCCAAACCGGGTGCTTTTCTTTATGCCGGATTTTCCCGAGACATTACGATAGAGGAATATCGTCGTATGGTCGGGGACGGAAGTATATGTCAAGTGCTTGCAAAACATTATATAAATAAAGGTGATGCATTCTTGATACCAGCGGGACTGGTACATGCCTTATGCAGTGGCGCTTTTGTCGTAGAGGTCCAGCAGAGCAGCGACATTACTTATAGGTTATACGACTACAATCGTATAGGTATGGATGGCAAACCGCGTCAACTTCACACCGCCTTGGCAGAGGGTGTTTTGGATTTCTCGTGCCATACCGACTGTTCTGTGCATTATCCAAGATTAGACAATGAAAGTAATTTGATATGCAGCAACAGGCATTTCAACGTGAGTTTGCTGCCTCTGGACAAGTCCGTCAGGCGTGACATGAGACGATACGATTCTTTTGTCGCATATACATGTATTTCCGGTTCATGCATTATCGGTAATTCCGTACATCTGCAGCAGGGTTTCAGTACCCTTATTCCGGCATCTTGTGCTGATGTGAATATAGTTCCAACCGGCATTGGTGGAAAGGTAGAACTTATGGAGGTGTTCATAGACTGTGCGTGCAATGGGCAATGATGCTTCATGGATTGACTCTATAGTTGACTATATATGTAAAAAAGATATGCTTTAACTTGGTAAATATCCTACTTATTCGTACCTTTGCAACGTTATAAATCCACAAAGGAGTCATGAAGTTATTATTACTCAGCAGTCCCAACTTCTTCGTAGAGGAAGACAAGATACTGGCGACATTGTTTGAGGAGGGTTTGGATATTTTGCATCTGCGCAAGCCAAACTCGGAACCTGTATACTGCGAACGTCTGCTAACATTGCTTCCGGAAAAATACCATCAGCGCATAATAACCAACGACCATTTCTATCTGAAGGAAGAATTCAATCTGATGGGAATACACATATCTGAGCGCAACCCGGACATCCCGCAAGGTTATAGGGGCGTGACCACTCGCACATGTTATAGCCTTGAGGAATTGGCCGAAGCCAAAAAGGTAAACCAGCATGTAATACTCAGGGACGTATATGACAGTGCCTCAGGAAACGGAAGCAAAGCGTCATATACGCATGATCAGTTGCGCGATGCCAGTCGTCGGGGACTCATAGACAAGCGTGTGATGGCTCAGACAGGGATAACTCTGGAAAACATACATGAAATCCGTGACCTCGGTTTTGGAGGAGCCGTGGTATGCAGTGACATCTGGAAACGCTTCAATATACATAGTGGCATGGACTTCAAGGACGTTATCAAGCATTTCCACAAACTAAGAAAAGCATCGGAATAATCCATTATCCGAATAATAACGGTAATTTACAGAAATCTTCATATTCCACAAAACAATGATTGAAAACAAGTCATTCAAGGTATTCTCTGGCACAGCCACACGCTATCTCGCCGAGAAAATTTGCGCCAGTCTTGGTTGCGAGTTGGGCAACATGACAGTAACCCGTTTCGCTGACGGCGAATTCGAGGTTTGTTTTGAAGAAAGCATACGCGGCAAAGATGTCTATCTGGTACAAAGCACCTTTCCCAATGCAGACAATCTGATGGAACTGTTGCTGATGATAGATGCAGCCAAAAGGGCCTCTGCGCGCACGGTAAATGCTGTTGTCCCATATTTCGGTTGGGCACGTCAGGACCGCAAGAGCAAGCCACGTGTGAGCATTGCGGCAAAGTTGGTTGCAGACATGTTTACCGTTGCCGGCATAGACCGCATGATAACCATGGACTTGCACGCAGATCAGGAGCAGGGATTCTTTAATGTTCCTGTTGACCACTTGTATGCCAGCAGCGTGTTGTTGCCGTATATCAAGTCCCTGCAACTGGAAAACCTCGTTATAGCCAGTCCCGACGTGGGTGGCAGCAAGCGTGCTTCATCTTACGCCAAATTCTTCAACTGCCCCATGGTAATGTGCAACAAGACACGCAAAAAAGCCAACGAGGTGGCGCATATGGATGTTATCGGAGATGTAGAGGGTGCCGATGTTGTGCTTATAGACGATATGGTGGATACAGCCGGTACAATAACCAAGGCTGCCGACCTGCTTAAGGAGAAAGGCGCACGCAGTGTACGAGCCTTGGCCAGTCACTGCATTATGAGCGGTCCTGCCAACGAACGCGTCGATGCCTGTGCATTGGAGGAAATGATCTTCACAGATTCCATCCCATATCATGGAGGTAGCGCAAAGGTAAAGCAACTTTCCGTTGCCGAACTCATTGCCAACACAATCCGTAGCGTGCAGGATAACGAAAGCATAAGTGACCAATACCTTATATAATATATATAGAGAGAGAACAATTGTTTCTTTATAGAATTCAGATGCCAATCCCCGACAAGGCCCTGCCGCCATGTCGGGGATTGCTCCTTTCCTGCTGTCATTGTCTGCAAAAACAAAGGATGCTGCCACTCTTTGATGCCAGAAGCGGTGTGCCTTGCAAGCGGTGGTGTTTTTGTCTTTTCTGCATGTGGAACAGAGCGTTTCTTTTGCCGGAAGATTGGTAATACTTGTGTTCTGTCAGACAATATTGCCTTAAATGTCCTGGTTCTTCATTGCTAAGGGAAAATAAATCCGATTATCTTTGTCAGGTTATTTGTTTCTTTGTAACTTAGCACGTGAAATCAAACTTGTATCTTCTTATGAAAAGGTGTTTGCTCTTGGTTGGTGTCTTGGTATATGTTGTGTGTGCCGTTGCACAGGTAGGGTCAGATGTTTGGGCACATCTCCAGAATAATGCCGACATGGCCCGCAGAATGGGGTACCAGCCCTATAGGGTGGATTCTGCCAAGACCAATACCCTGGGACTTGAACTGGAGGCATTGGCATTCTTCAAGGACAACGAGTTTGACGGCAGTGTGCAGTATGGTTATTCTCTGCCGGGTGTGAGGCTTCAGCCACGCCTTACCTACACGCCCATAGACGAGATAAAACTGGAACTTGGCTTGCATGCCACCATATATTCAGGTGCCAACAAGTATCCGTGCTACGCCTTCCATGACATTGCCACATGGAAAGGCGACCAATATCAGTCGGGTGCCCATCTGTTGCCGTTTTTCCGTGCTACGGCCCGTTTCCGCCACATCACCCTTGCCGTAGGCAACATCTACGGTGGGGCTACGCATGGTTTCATAGAACCTATGTACAACCCCGAACTCGTCCTTACCGACGACCCGGAAATGGGCTTCCAGATTATTGTGGACACCAAACGCTGGCACTCGGATCTGTGGTTGAATTGGCAGAGTTATATTTTCAGGGAGTCTACGCATCAGGAGGCGTTCACCGTGGGATGGACGCAGACCGTCAACGTGTGGAAGCGCGAGCGCCGGAATATCGTACATAGCCTTTCCATTCCCATACAGTTGGTGATTCAGCATAGAGGAGGGGAGCAGATCACTTCAGATCGCGGTGTGCAGACCGTTGCCAATGGCGCGTTGGGAGGTGCGTATGAATACACGGCCCCCGCCAATCGTGTGGTTACCGGCATTCAGGCCGAGGCAATGGCAATGTACTGCCTGCAGCAAAGCGGCAACCTGTGGCCGTTCAAGAACGGGCCTGCCCTGTGGGTGAAGGCCAGTGTGGACTTCATCCGCGACCTGCGTGTTATGGCGGCTTTCTTTGCCGCAAAGGACTTCTGTTCCCTGTATGGCAGCCAGTATTTCGGCACGATTAGTACAAAGTATCCCCAGGGGCGTTTCTCTTCCATGACCACGGGGATGATAGGGGTGGAGTACTCCCGCACATTTGCCAGTGCATACACGGTGGGTGCGCATGTCAAGGCGTATATATGCAGTACGGGTGCATTGTCCATGCCTGCCGGTGACGGGCATCCCGAACCTTACGCCATGCCGGGCGAATTCCGCACGCCGTTCAGTTTCGGCGTCTATTTCCGCTGCTCGCCAAGTTTTGTGTTGAAGCGTTTCGGCACATCTGCCGACAAACGATGAATATACCTTAATATATTATATGTAGGACAGTGAAGTGTAACACATAAAATCAATCGCCATGCTAAACATTGAAAAATTCATGACCTCGCTGGAGGCCAGACATCCGGGAGAGAGAGAGTATCTTCAGGCAGTACGTGAAGTGCTGGCAAGTATTGAAGATGTGTACAACATGCATCCCGAGTGGGAGCGTACCGCTTTGCTCGAGCGCCTTGTGGAACCGGAACGTATCATCACCTTCCGCGTGCCATGGGTGGACGACAATGGCAAGGTGCAGGTAAATCTGGGTTACCGTGTGCAGTACAACAGTGCCATAGGTCCCTACAAGGGAGGACTTCGTTTCCATGCCAGCGTGAACCTGAGCATTCTTAAGTTCCTGGGTTTTGAGCAGACTTTCAAGAATGCCCTTACCACCTTGCCCATGGGTGGAGGCAAGGGAGGCAGCGACTTCTCTCCCCGTGGCAAGAGTGACGGAGAGATAATGCGTTTCTGCCAGTCTTTCATGAGTGAACTGTTCCGTCATATAGGTCCCGAGATAGACATTCCTGCCGGCGACATCGGCGTGGGTGCAAGGGAAATAGGCTACCTGTTCGGTCAGTACAAGCGTCTGACACGTGATTTCAGCGGTGTCCTCACTGGCAAGGGGCTGGACTTCGGCGGTTCTCTGGTGCGCCCCGAGGCAACGGGCTTCGGAGGCCTGTATTTTGTCCGCGAGATGCTCCAGCGTGCCGGCCATGACATTTGTGGCAAGACGGTGGCCATCAGCGGTTTCGGCAATGTGGCATGGGGTGCCGCCACCAAGGCAACACAGATGGGGGCCAAGGTGGTGACAATCAGCGGTCCCGACGGTTATGTCTACGACCCCGACGGCATCAATGGAGAGAAGATAGATTATATGCTCGAACTTCGTGCCAGTGGCAATGACATAGTGCAGCCTTATGCAGAAAAGTATCCTTCCGCCACATTCTTCCCCGGCCGTCGTCCGTGGGAACAGAAGGTGGACATTGCCCTGCCATGTGCCACCCAGAACGAACTCAATGGCGAGGATGCCAAGAATCTCACCGGCAATGGCGTGCTTTGTGTGGGTGAAATATCCAATATGGGATGTACTCCCGAGGCCATTGACCATTTCCTGGAACTGCGAACCCTTTACGCCCCCGGCAAGGCCGTGAATGCCGGTGGAGTCGCCACCAGTTGTCTGGAAATGAGCCAGAACGCGGCGCATATAGTTTGGAGTGCCGAGGACGTGGACAAGCGTCTGCATGAAATCATGCACAGTATCCATACCCAGTGTGTCCGTTATGGCGAGCGCGAGGATGGCAGTGTCAACTATGTGCGTGGTGCCAACGTGGCCGGTTTCATGAAAGTGGCACGCGCCATGATGGCACAGGGAGTGGTGTGATATGTGTCCGGTACCTGCCGGTATTGCAATCCTATGCCGGTGTCAATCCGTTGAGGGCACTCTATAATAAAGTAAAGAAAAGTGAGAGGGTTCTGCTTCACAGCAGAACCCTCTTATGTTTGTTTGGAAATTGTCTTGGAAAATGTTTGAAATTTGTTTGATTATGCCTCTGCAGGAGCCTCTGTGGTTTCTGTTTCAGCAGTCTCTGCGGCCTCAGCCTCAGCCTTTGCGGCAGCCTCGGCAGCCTTCTTGTCAGCTACCTTCTGAGCAATTGCCTCTGCGGTCTTCTTCTCGGCAGCCAGTCTTTCTGCTTCGGCCTGCTTCTTGGCAGCGGCCTCCTTGGCAGCGAATGCAGCCAGACCCTTCTGCTTGTCAGCCTTCCAAGCGTCAAACTTAGCCTGTGCGGCAGCCTCGTCAAACGCACCCTTCTTGACGCCACCACGGAGGTGCTTCATCAGGTAAACACCCTCGTCAGAGAGAATGTTGCGTACGGTGTCGGTGGGCTGTGCGCCGGTCTCTACCCAGTACAATGCACGGTCGAATTTCAAATCTACAGTGGCGGGATTGGTGTTGGGGTTGTAGGTACCAATCTTTTCTGTAAACTTACCATCACGTGGTGCTCTTACATCAGCGATCACGATGCTGTAGAAAGCGTAACTCTTACGGCCGTGGCGCTGTAAACGAATTTTTGTTGCCATAATTTTGATTAATGGTTTTATAGGTTTGAAATAATGCAATTAACCCGTAATTGCGGGTGCAAAGATACATCTTTTTTATGAAAGAGACGCTATGGGCAGGCAATAAAGTGTCAATATGTGGTGATATTTTGTGCCTTGTGTGCTGTTTGGGGGTGGTTTTGCCGGGGTTGCCTGTTTGCGGCGTTCAGTAGAAGGTCACTTCCTGTATGACTTGTGCCTTTACGTGTTCGTTCATTTTGCGTGCTATTTCCGTACGCATCATAAGCAGGTTCTGCCTCAGTGCAGGGCTCTTTATCTGTACCCTGAGCACGTTGCCGTATATCCTGATGTCTCCTGTGTATTGCGCCACGGTGGCTCCCATCACCTCCGGCCATCCTTTTATCATGCGGTGCTGGAGTAGGGGAGTCTCCAATCCCTCTTGTCGCAGCCATGCGTCCAGAAGGTTGGTTATGGGTACGCTTTTGTGCCTTTCCATTATCTGTGGTTTATTTCGTGGAAGCATCCGTTTTCGCAATGGAACAGTTTGTAGTCCTGCGAGGTCATGCTCAGGATCTTGTCCAGGTGGTCGCGGTTGGTGTCGGTGATGAAGGTCTGTCCGAAGGAGTCTCCGCTCACCAGTGCCACTATGCGTTCCACGCGTTGTGCGTCCAGACGGTCGAATATGTCGTCCAGCAGGAGTATGGGTCTTGTGCCGCTACCCGTGTGGTGCAGGAAATCGTATTGTGCCAGTTTCAGTGCCACCAGCATGGTCTTGTTCTGCCCCTGGCTTCCTTCTCGCCGTATGGGGTATCCGTTTATCATCATCTCCAGGTCGTCGCGGTGTATGCCGTGCAGGGAGTATCCCACGGCCAGGTCCTTGTGGCGGTCCTGCTGTATGACTTTTAGTAGAGGTCCTCTTTGGCAATGGCTTGTGTACGAAAGTGTTACCTTTTCGTGCTCCTGTGCTATGAGGTCGTAGTAACGTTGGAAAATGGGTGTGAAGCGTTCTATGTATTCCTGCCTGCGGCGGTGCACGAACTCGCCCTCCTTGGCCATCTGTTCTTCCCATAGGGCGAGCATTTCCGTGTCGCATGGAGTGTCGGTTTTCAGCAGGGCGTTGCGCTGTTGCAGAGCCTTGTTGTATCGTGTCAATGCATCCAGATATGGCAGGTCCATCTGCGATATCACCACGTCCATGAACCGCCTTCTTTCCTCGCTTCCGCCGGCTATGAGCATGCTGTCAGAAGGCGATACCAGCACCACGGGAATCAGGCCTATATGCTCTGCCAGGCGCTTGTAGGGCTTGCCCTGCCGGCGCATTATCTTCTTTTGCCCGCGCTTCAGCGAGCAGTGTATCTCCTCCAGTGTGTCGTCCTCGCGCCCGTACATGCCTTTAAGCATGAAGAAGTCCTGGTCGTGCCGTATGCACAGCGAGTCCTGGGTGACGCCAAGGCTCTTGCACAGCGACAGGAAGCGTATGCCGTCCAGCAGGTTTGTCTTACCCTCACCGTTGCTTCCGATGATGCAGTTCAGACCCGGCGAGAAGTCCAGTTCCGCCTCGGTAATGTTCTTATAGTTCAGTATGGACAGATGTTTCAGTATCATATCACTTGCAAAATTATGTAAAAACGACCGTATTGCCAAAATATCGTCATGCAAATTTCGGTATGTTTGGGAAAAACATTATCTTTGCACCTTGAATTGCCGAAATACGAATCAGTAAAAACAAAGAACATATAAACATTATGAGCAAAAAACACAATGCAGCTCCCGTGAACGAGATTGACGAGACAATCAAGGCGAGCACCAGTTTCATCGAGAAGCACTTGAAGACAATTGTAGCTACCATCGGTGGCGTACTTGCAATTATCATCATCTGTCTGGTTGTAAACCAGTACTACATCCAGCCCAATAAGATTGAGGCTGCAGACAACATCGCCGTTGCGCAGCAGCACTTCCAGCAGGGCATGTACGAGCAGGCCTTGAACGGTGACGGCACCAACCTCGGTTTCCTGCAGATTATCGAGCAGTACGGCAGCACTCCCAGCGGCAACATCGCACGTCTCTATGCCGGTCTGTGCTATGCAAACACCGACAGAGCCGAGGAGGCTGTAAAGTACCTTGAGGATTATGACCAGTGCGACGACATGATGGTCAGCAATGCTGCCATTGCCGCTCTCGGCAACGTCTATGCCCAGTTGGGTCAGAACGAGAAGGCTGCCGACACACTCCTGAAGGCTGCCAAGCGTGCCAACAGCACCACTTTGTCTCCTCTCTTCTATCTGCAGGCAGGTCAGCTCTACGAGTCGCTGGGCAACAAGGCCGAGGCTCTGGAGTGCTATGAGACCATCAAGAACGAATATCCTCAGAGCATGCTGCGTCAGGAGATTGACAAGTACATTGAACGAGTAAAGTAACCAAGCGACATTTCACCCGATATGGCAAGTGCATTGCATAACCTGAGCAGTTACGACCCCTCCACCGTGCCCGACGGCAACGGTTGGCAGATAGGCATTGTTGTCAGCGAATGGAACGAAGAGGTGACTGGTGCCCTTCTGGAGGGAGCCTACAACACTCTGCTGAAGCATGGCGTGGACAAGGACGATATCATAGTGAAGACCGTCCCTGGCAGTTTTGAACTGGTATACGGTTCTGCTGCCATGATAGAGGACACTGCCGTAGACGCAGTTATTGCAATAGGTTGCGTTATCCGCGGTGACACCCCCCATTTTGACTACATCTGCCAGGGCACTACCCAGGGACTTGTCGAACTGAACCGTCAGGCCGAAGTCCCTGTCATCTATGGTCTCCTCACCTGCAATACCATGCAGCAGGCCCTTGACCGTTGTGGCGGTGCTTTGGGCAACAAGGGCGATGAATGTGCAATTACAGCCCTCAAGATGATTCAGTTCCGCCAGGAACTCTAAGGAATATCTTGGTATAACAATGTAAGCGCACCCCCAGAGTCTGGAGGGTGCGCTTTGTATGGCATGGGGTGCCCTTTAGGTTGGTGTAAATATATTTCAATTGGAGTGGAGGCGTCTGCGTGCGATGCACCTGGTTGGGCCCCTGTGGCGGCGTGATGGTATGGGACCGCCCTCGGGAGGGCTGGTTTCCGTCCTCCCGAGGACAAGGCGCTGTTCTCCCGAGGGCAAGGCGCTGTTCTCCCGAGGGCAAGGTTCCGTTCTCCCGAGGGCAATGTTTTGCGCTCCCGAGGGTTGTCTTTTCCTGATTTCAGTAGACGTTTTTTTGCTTCATTAGCTGAAAAGATTTACACCTTTTCTCTATCCATACTGTTGATGTTTACGGTATCCTTGATTCCATGCTGTGGTTGTTGACACTTTCGCTCAGATGGGACA
>JAZURY010000038.1:0-6531 GCA_045606445.1 Bacteroidaceae bacterium | reverse complement strand
TGCGGTTCCTTCAGTTCGCACAGGTGGCCGAAGGTCCATGTCACCTGATACCCGTTGCCCTCCATGTATCCGTCTCTGGACTGGTTGGCACCGAGCACCTTGGCTATGTCCTTGGCCACAGATGGCTTCTCGGCAATGCAGACTATCATGCGATACAGAGCAGCAGGATTATCAACTGTGCCGTCAGTATCCTAAGGAACATGCTCAGGGGATATACCGTACTGTAACCCACAGCAGGTGCATCGTTGGATGCAGTCTGGTTGGCAAATGCCAGTGCTGGCGGGTCGGTGTTGGCACCGGCTATCAGTCCCATCAGCGTGAAGTAGTTCAGTTTGCAGTACAGTTTGCCCACCAGTCCCATAATAAGGATAGGTATTACGGTTATGAGGAAACCGCACCACACGTATGTCAGGCCGTCGCCCTCCACCACGGTGTTCACGAAGTTGGCACCAGCCTTTATGCCCACGCTGGCCAGGAACAGGGCCAGGCCTATTTCCCTTAGCATCAGGTTGGCACTTGTGGTGGTGTATGCCACTATCTTGGCTTTGTAACCGAAGCGCGCCAGCAGGATGGCCACAATCAGCGGACCGCCTGCCAGACCCAACTTCACTGGTGTGGGCACACCGGGTACGGCAAAGGGGAACGAACCGAAGATGATACCTACGAAGATACCTATGAAGATGGCGGTGAGGTTGGGGTGGTCCAGTTTCTTCACCGAGTTGCCCATCTTGTTTGCCACACGGTCCACGGCATCCTCGGGTCCTACCACAACGATGCGGTCGCCCACCTGCAGGCGCAGATGGCTGTCGGCAAACAGGTTCATGTCGCCACGGCGCACACGGGTCACATTTACGCCATAAACGCTGGAGAAGTGCAGTTCTGCCAGTGTCTTGCCGTTCATCTTGGACTGTGTCACCAGTACATGCTTGCTCACCATGGGCACATCCTGTTCTGCCCATTCCACTTCTGTTTCGGGGCCTATGAAGGCAATGATGGCCTCGGCATCGTCCTGGGCACAGTTAATGAACATCTTGTCGCCTATGTGTATTACGGTGTCCCTGTTGGGCATGCTCACATGACCTTCATGCAGGATACGGCTGCATACGAAGTCGCGGCCCAGGAACTCGCGTATCTGCAAGATTGTGCGGCCTTCCAAGGCTTGGTTCGTGGCCACTATGGTCATGCGGTGGGGGGTAACATGCGGGTTGGCGGCAATCTCCTGCTCTATCTGCTCCTGCTCCTTCTTCAGCGAGGTGCGGGTAAGCAGGCGTATCAGTATCGTCGCACCTATAATGCCCACTACGCCAAGGGGATAGGCGCAGGCATAACCGTTGGCTATCTGTGGCGCATCCGCACCGAATATGGTGCTGCATGCCTCGGTGGCGGCACCCAGGCCCGGAGTGTTGGTGATGGCTCCGCACAGTACGCCCACCATCATGGCCAGAGAACGGCTGTTCTCGCCGGCCATGCCGTTTCCGTCGTAAAATACCAGGAAGAACAGACCTATGCAGCAGAGCACGTTCAGCAGGATAATGCCCACTGCCAGCATGTTCATCGTCACGCCTCCTTTCTTGAAACTCTCAAAGAAACCCGGTCCCACCTGCAGACCTATGCAGTAGACGAACAATATCAGACCGAAGTCCTGTACGAAGGTCAGTGTGGAACTGGTGCCGGTCAGACCGAAATGTCCTGCCAGGATGCCGGCAAACAGTACGAAGGTTACTCCCAGAGAAATGCCGAACACCTTTATGCGGCCCAGTGCCAGTCCAATACTGATGACACCGGCATACAGCATCACTATATGACCGATGCTGTCGGTGGTGGTGAGAAGTGAACTTAACCAATCCATAAGCGTTCTATAGATATATTAAATATGTATTTCGTATGCAAAATTACTTAAAATAATGACAACACGTCCACATTTGTCCGCTTTAATTTTGTCGGGCGGTTAAAATTATGTACTTTTGCTCGGAATATGCGCTAAAATACTATGGAATCGCGTGCGCTCGTGTACGGATTCCCTTGAAGGAAATATCTTAGATTCACTATACATAATTCATTAAAAATGGCAGATAGTAAAGAAAAGCTTTTCTCCGATTTTACTGCCCCCTCGGCCCAGGAGTGGCGCGAGAAGATTGAGGTTGACCTCAAGGGTGCGGACTATCAGAAGAAAATGGTATGGAGAACCAACGAAGGCTTCTCCATGGAACCCTTCTACCGTAAGGAGGATGTGGAAAATCTGGCTACGGTGAATGCCCTTCCCGGCCAGTATCCTTATGTTCGTGGCAACAAGGCTGCAGACAATTCCTGGTATGTACGCCAGGACATCAAGTGCGGCGAGTGTGCCAAGGAGGCCAATGCCAAAGCTCTGGATGTCCTGAACCGTGGCGTGGACTCTCTGGGCTTCATCATTCCCAGCGAGTATGTAGGCAAGGAGTATGTCGAGACTCTGCTCGACGGCATTCTGGCAGACTGCGTGGAACTGAACTTCCGCACTTGCCAGCGTTGCAGCGTGGAGTTGGCCAAGATTCTTGTGGCCTACTTCGAGGCCAAGGGTTATGACAAGGCCCGTCTGGCCGGCAGCATCAGCTTCGATCCCCTGGAGAAGATGGTGATGAAGGGTAAGGACACTGAGAAGTTGCTCCCCGTGGCAAAGACTCTTGTGGAGACTCTTGCCGAGTATCCCCTGTTCCGTGCAGTGGCAGTGAATGCCTACAAGCTTACCGATGCCGGTGCTTACAGCTATCAGGACCTGGGCTATGCCCTGGCTTGGGGTAACGAGTACATGACTCAGCTCACCGAGGCCGGTGTTCCTGCCGAGTTGGCAGCACAGAGCATCAAGTTCAACCTTGGTATCAACGGTGTCTACTTCATGGAGATTGCCAAACTGCGTGCCGCACGTATGCTGTGGGCACAGATCGTGGCTCAGTACACCGACTGCAAGGAGGCTGCCAAGATGCACGTCTGCGCCTACACCACAACCTACAACCAGACCGTCTTCGACAGCTATGTGAACATGCTCCGTTCCCAGACCGAGGCCATGAGTGCCGCCCTGGGTGGTGTGGACAGTATGGTGGTTGTGCCCTTCGATGCTCCCTACGAGACTCCCTCCGAGTTTGCCGAGCGTATAGCACGCAACCAGCAGCTTCTGCTCAAGGACGAGTGCCATTTCGACCGCATGGTGGACGTTGCCGGCGGTTCATACTTCATCGAACAGCTCACCAAGTCTCTCAGCGAGCAGGCATGGAAACTCTTCCTCTCCGTTGAGGAACAGGGCGGTTTCCTGGCTACCGTCAAGGCAGGTGCCGTGCAGGCTGTCATCAACGAGACCAATGCCAAGCGTCATGCCGATGCCGGCAAGCGCAAGGAGTTCCTGCTGGGTACCAACCAGTTCCCCAACTTCACCGAGAAGAGCGAGGGCAAGGAACCCGTGGCATGCTGCTGCAAGGGTCAGTGCGGTTGTGGCGAGAAGCCCGTTATCCCCGGTATAGAGACAAACCGTCTGTCCAGCGACTTTGAGGCTCTGCGCTTGAGCACCGAGAAGGCTGCCAAGGTTCCCGTGGCATTCATGCTCACCATTGGCAACCTGGCCATGCGTCAGGCACGTGCCCAGTTCTCTTGCAACTTCCTCGCCGCTGCAGGTTATCAGGTTGTTGACAACCTCGGTTTCAAGACCGTAGAAGAGGGTGTTGATGCCGCCCTGGCTGCAGGTGCCGACATCGTGGTCATCTGTTCCAGCGACGACGAGTATGCAGAGTATGCAATTCCTGCATTCCAGTATCTGAACGGCCGTGCAATGTTCGTTGTGGCAGGTGCTCCTGCCTGCACCGAGGATCTGCAGAAGGCCGGTATCGAGAACTTCATCCATGTCCGCGTGGACCAGTTGAAGACTCTCAAGGAGTATAACGCTAAACTTGGTATCTAATCTTATGGCACGCAAATCATTTAACAACATAGACATCTTTGCCGGTATAGAGGCAAAGAACGGCCAGCAGTGGCAAAAGGAGAATGGTATCACTGCCAACTGGAAGACAGCCGAGCAGATTGACATTCAGCCCGTATATACAAAGGAAGACCTCGAAGGCATGGAGCACCTGGACTTTGCTGCAGGTATCCCTCCATTCCTCCGTGGCCCCTATAGCATGATGTACCCCTTCCGCCCGTGGACCATCCGACAGTATGCCGGTTTCTCCACTGCCGAGGAGTCAAACGCTTTCTACCGTCGTAACCTGGCTTCCGGCCAGAAGGGTCTTTCCGTAGCGTTCGACCTTCCCACACACCGCGGCTACGACCCCGACAACGAGCGTGTCGTTGGTGACGTGGGTAAGGCCGGTGTAAGCATCTGCTCTCTGGAGAACATGAAGACCCTCTTCGCCGGTATCCCCCTGAACAAGATGTCCGTTTCCATGACCATGAACGGTGCCGTGCTTCCCGTACTGGCATTCTACATCAACGCAGGTCTGGAGCAGGGCGCCCAGCTCGAGGAGATGGCAGGTACTATCCAGAACGACATCCTGAAGGAGTTCATGGTGCGCAACACCTACATCTATCCCCCTTCATTCTCAATGAAGATCATTGCCGACATCTTCGAGTTCACCTCACAGAAGATGCCCAAGTTCAACAGTATCTCCATCTCCGGCTACCACATGCAGGAGGCTGGTGCTACTGCCGACATCGAACTGGCCTACACCCTGGCCGACGGTATGGACTACCTCCGTGCAGGTATCAATGCCGGTATCGACGTGGATGCCTTCGCTCCCCGTCTCAGCTTCTTCTGGGCTATCGGCGTGAACCACTTCATGGAGATTGCCAAGATGCGCGCCGGCCGTCTGCTGTGGGCCAAGATCGTGAAGAGCTTCGGTGCCAAGAACCCCAAGTCCATGGCACTGCGTACACACTCACAGACCTCCGGCTGGTCGCTGACCGAGCAGGATCCCTTCAACAACGTGGGCCGTACCTGTATCGAGGCCATGGCTGCAGTCCTGGGTCACACCCAGTCCCTGCACACCAATGCTCTGGACGAGGCTATCGCCCTGCCCACCGACTTCTCTGCACGTATCGCACGTAACACACAGATCTATATCCAGAACGAGACTCAGGTGTGCAAGCACATCGACCCATGGGCAGGTTCCTACTATGTGGAGAAACTCACTCAGGAACTCTACACCAAGGCTTGGGCGCACATCGAGGAGATCGAGAAACTGGGCGGTATGGCAAAGGCCATCGAGACAGGTCTGCCCAAGATGCGTATTGAGGAGGCTGCTGCCCGCACACAGGCTCGTATCGACTGCGGTACACAGACCATCGTTGGTGTGAACAAGTATCGTCTGGACCACGAGGATCCCATCGATATCCTGGAAATCGACAATACCGCCGTACGTCTGCAGCAGGAGGCTGCCCTCAAGGACCTCAAGGCCAACCGCGATGAGGCTCTGGTCAAGGCCGACCTGGAGGCTATCACACGCTGTGTCCAGGAGTTCCAGGACGGCAAGAAGAGCGAGGACAACCTGCTCGACCTTGCAGTGCGTGCTGCCGGCCATCGTGCCACTTTGGGTGAAATCTCCGATGCCTGCGAGGCTGTCGTAGGACGTTATAAAGCAGTAATCAGAACTATCAGCAACGTGTATTCATCAGAAAGCAAGAGCGATGCCCTCTTCCACGAGGCATGCGCATTGACCGAGGAGTTTGCCAAACTCAACGGCCGTCGTCCCCGTATCATGATTGCCAAGATGGGTCAGGACGGTCACGACCGTGGTGCAAAGGTATGTGCAACAGGCTATGCCGACTGCGGCTACGACGTGGACATGGGCCCCTTGTTCCAGACTCCTGCCGAGAGTGCCCGCCAGGCTGTGGAGAACGACGTCAACATCGTTGGTGTCAGCTCTCTGGCTGCCGGTCACAAGACTCTCGTGCCTCAGATTATCGAGGAGTTGAAGAAACTCGGCCGCGAGGACATCATGGTCATCGCGGGTGGTGTAATCCCTGCTCAGGACTATGACTTCCTGTATCAGGCAGGTGTTGCCGCCATCTTCGGTCCCGGTACTCCCGTCGCATACTCTGCCGTGCAGATGATGAAGATCCTGTTGGGCAAGGAAGACTAAGGAAACCTCTGCCCTTCGCAAAGGGGACATAGGCCCGTGGTTCCCCCAAGGCCCTTAAGACCCCTATATTATAAATAAGGTGGCGACCGTCTATGGTCCGCCACCTTATTTTGTCTTGTCGGGAATATGTTATGATATCTTTAACCCCAAATCACCCCCTCTCCCTCCCTCCCAGGGAGGGCCGGGGTGGGTCCCCTATATATATAATATAATAAGGTATATCCTTCCTTCTTTCCCCTTTTCGTTGCCCTTCCTGCGCTTTTTTCGTCATTTTCTTAAAAAATCTTTTGCATTCCTTTGCCGGTTTGCGGAAAAGTCTTACCTTTGCACTCGCAAAACGGGAACACCTCCTACGAGTCATCATGGAGGATGTTTTCCTGCGCTAAGAAGAAAGAGTTCTTTGACAGATTTTCATAGACAGAAATTGTAG
>JAZURY010000037.1:0-19611 GCA_045606445.1 Bacteroidaceae bacterium | reverse complement strand
TAATAAATTGTTGTATGAAAAGACCTAATTACAAATTATATTTTAGATTAGCTTTTATAGAGTTAATCGGGATTATTCTATTGTGTGTAGCATCAATTGTGGGATTATTGCTTGTTTTGGATACTACATATCCTTTCTTTAAATACACATCTTTATTTAGTTATATTCTATGTTTAATATTCATTCTAATAGCCTTTATTAGACTTGGCTTCATAGCAAAAAAGTATAAGTTGGAGAAGTTTCAACAAGCATCTAAAACTACTAAATTGAAATATAGTTTTGTTATTTTATTCTATAGTTTATTAGCAATTACATCTATTGAATATGTTTTGTATTTGAAGAATATTGATAAAGTTACGATAGATAAGGATATCCTAGAGTACTCTATTCAAGATGATCTTGACAACATCAATAATCATATTGGTATAAACGAACGGTATGAATCCATATACGATAACATTTTACAAAACATCTGTGATAGTACATCATATTTGTGCTATTATGAGGATGAGAAATACTTTCTAGTAATAAATAGCGATACAATACAAATAAGATTACACAAAAGGGCAGGCATGGCGCCATCTATGCATATAAGGGAACATGGCAAAGAACATGATTTCTATGGAGTTCGTGAATGCGGAATCTCATTAAAAAATGAAAGTTATAATTTGTCTCATCCTGCAAGTTGTGATTTGAAAACTGACATCTTGAGTTGTGATAGTATCTCTGGGAAAAATATTAAAACATTAATAGAACAGAAGGTTCAATATTATAAAAATCGCAAAGACCGATTTATCCAAATCTTAGAGAAAGATAGACATATTTCTTTTGGAGACTTTTTAATTATTTGTTTATTAGATCAAGATGGCATAAATAGTAAGGCGAATATATTCATTAGAGTATTGCTGGTAATACAAGCAATTATTATAACATTTATATCTGGATATATCTACCAAATTGTATATAAAATATTAGATGGAGAATAGTATTTATAACCCGTTGGCGGAATTAATTTATGGTTGGCTATAGTCAATCGGCAAGTGCAAGATTACTTAATTAATTTGAGAAAGCGCTCGATTTATGCTATAGTCCATGCCATGTCACCTTTGAATTTTTGATGACTTTTCAAATGTAAGGATACAAAAAGGATTCAAATAAACGATAAATAACCAAGTAATAAATTCACTTTCTTTATCAGTAACCCAATTGCTATTTTGATTACCGATGCAAGATGAATCCCTTTTCGGTAATTTGGCATTATTTTGTTCGGTAAAACGGAAGCAATCTGTAACATTATTGCCTTTATAATATCTGTTCAGATTCGTCCCAAATACGCCAACAAACACTTCTACACCAACACCCAGATGTGAGGCAACATGGAATTGTGGAGAACCTATGCCGCTTCTCTTTATTCTATGCCGCTCCTTGTGCATTTGGATAATAGCCGTGCAGAACCTGTTCCTTGTCTGTTTTCTTTGAACCGATGATAACAAGGGCATGGAAACGCGGTCTCCAGAACTATGAAGAAAAATCAGGAAGAGGGCAATGGTTGCCTTCTTCCTGACTGCTTTTAGTGACCTCGCTGGGACTCTAACCCAGGACCTTCGGAACCGGAATCCGACGCTCTATACAACTAAGCTACGAGGCCGTTATAATGTGAAAAGTGAAAACGGAAATCGGAAAACTGCTCTTAACGGTGAGAGAGTTAGCGGAATAGATTTCCGTTTTCCGTTTTCACTTTTCCGTTTCTTTTACTTCATGCTGTCCTTGAAGTGGTTTATCAACTGGCGGAAGAGGTGGTTGCGGGTGTTGCCGCCGTAGATGGAGTGGTTGCGGTTGGTGTAGGTGAGTTGGCGGAAGTCCTTGTCGGCATGGACGAGGGCTTCGGTGTACTCTGCCACGTTGCGGAAGTGCACGTTGTCGTCGGCAAGGCCGTGGATGATGAGCAGGCTTCCGCTAAGGTTCTTGGCACGGGTGATGGGGCTGCAATCGTAACCCTCCTGGTTCTCCTTGGGGGTGCGCATGAAGCGCTCGGTGTAAACAGTGTCGTAGTAGCGCCATGAGGTGGGAGGTGCCACGGCCACGCCGGCATAGAATACGGGGCGGCCTTCGGACATGCTCATGAGTGTGTTGAAACCACCGAAACTCCATCCCCAGATGCCTATGTGCTTGGCATCCACCCAGGGGAGTTTGCTCAGGTAGATGGCTGTCTCCACCTGGTCGTGGCTCTCCAGTTGGCCGAGTTTCAGGTAGGTCTGCTTCTCGAACTCGGCACCGCGTCCGCCAGTACCGCGTCCGTCCACGATGACGCTGACGAAACCTTCCTGTGCCATGTATCTTTCCAGCAGGGCGGCAGAGCAGTTGCCTGCGTACCAGGAATCCAGAACCTGCTGGGAACCGGGACCGCTGTACTGGAAGAGGATGACGGGGTATTTCTTGTTGGCATCGAAGTCGGCAGGCTTCACCATAATGCCGTTCAGGTCCACGCCGTCCTGTGTCTGGAACTGGAAGAACTCTATCTTGGCCAGGTTCATGCCGTCAATCTTCTGCTTCAGTGCGGCATTGTCCTGGAGGGTCTTCTGTACCTTGCCCTTGTCGTTGCGCAGGGTGTAGGTGGGAGGTGTGGCGGCAGAGTGGTGGGTGAGCATCAGTTGCTTGAAGTTGCCGGAGAAGATGGCCGAGTTCTGGCCGGGTTCGGTGCTGATGGAGGTTACCTTGCCCTTGGCGTCGCACTTGTAGACTCCGGTGCGCAGAGGACCGCCGTCCTGAGCCTGATAGTAGTATGTGCCGGTCTTCTCGTCGTAGCCGTAGAAGTCGGTGATGATGTCCTGTCCCTTGCCTATTTCGCGCTTCAGTGTGCCCAGGAGGTTGTACTGGTAGAGGTGTGCAAAGCCGGAGCGCTCGCTCATCAGTATGAAGCCGTCCTTAATGGTCTTGAAGAGGGTGTAGGTCTTGTCGGCCACGTAGGGCTTCACCTCGTCCGTGACGATGCAGCGGCACTCGGTGGAGCGGGGGTTGGCTACCCACACCTGCAGTTTGTCCTGATGGCGGTTCTGGGTGAGTATGAGCAGTTTGTCGGGGTCGCTGCTGAATGCTATGCGGGGGATGTAGCCTTCGGCCTCCAGAGGAACCTTAACCTCGCGTGTGGCACGGCTCTTGATGTCGAAGGTGTGCACGCTTACCTTGCTGTTGGGCTGGCCGGCAATGGGGTACTTGTATTCGTATGCGCCGGGGTACTCGGCATTCTCCTTCATCTCGGGGAGCATGCCCTTGTACATGGGGAAGGAGAACAGGGGCACCTGGCTCTCGTCGTAGCGTATCCATGCCAGCATGGTGGCGTCGGCATTGAAGTCGAAACTGCGGTTGGTGACAAACTCCTCCTCATACACCCAGTCGGCCTTGCCGTTGATGATGCTGTTGAACTTGCCGTCCTTGGTAATCTGCACCTCGGCATTGTCGAAGAGCAGTTTCACCAGGAAGAGGTTGCCCTCGCGCACGAAGCCCACCATATTGCCGTCGGGGCTCCAGAGGGGGCACTCCTGAGGACCGCCATCGGAAAGGGGAGCCAGGGTGCGGTTCTGTACATTATATATATAATATACGGCCGTGGTGCTGTGGCGGTAGATGCTTTGTGTCTGGGTGCGCAGAAGTATGTTCTTCTGGTTGGGCGACATGATGTAGCCGTCAATGCGAGAGACTTTCACCTTGCCCTTGGTGTTGTCGGCATCAAAGAGGACACCTGTCTGCTCGCCGGTCTTGAAGGAACTTACCACAATTCTCTTTCCGTCCACCAACTGGCTGTAACTCTCGCCGTCGGCCAGGGGATTTACACCATATATGCCATGGGCATAAAACTCGCCGCCGGTGATGGACTTCAGGGAAAGGGGACCGTTCTCTGCCATGCCGGTTGCGGACATGAGAGGAGAGAAAAGTACGGTCAGTATGAGCAGAATCTTCTTTATCATTGCCATGTTGCGTCTAAATTCAATGCAAAGGTAGTAATTTTATGTTATAAAAAAGGTCAATGCGAGGACAGAATTAGCGCTTTTACCATAATTCTTTGATAAAATCTTAGTCTTTTCTGCTCTTTTTGTTAACTTTGTCCCGATTTATGAGCGAGAAATGCATCATTCATGCCAATGGGAAGCATTCTGAGGAATGTGCGACCAGGGAAGCCTGTCCTGGGGAAATGCAGGTCTTGAACTTCAGGAACCTCTCCACGGGTTACGGGCACAGGGTTGTTTCCACAGGCCTGACGGCAGGCTTGCAGGCAGGAAAGGTGACATGCCTGTTGGGGCCTAACGGTGCAGGAAAGAGCACGCTGCTCAGGACGCTGGCCGGGTATCAGCATCCGTTGGACGGCGAGGTGGACGAGGTGAGTGCCGACACCATAGGGGTGGTGCTTACGGAACACATCGATGCCATGGGATTGAAGGTCAGGGAAGTGGTGGCCATGGGAAGACATCCCTATACGGGATACTTCGGACGCCTTTCCGCGGAGGACGAACGCATGGTGGACGATGCCATGAGGCTGACAGGCACGCAGGAGTTTGCCACCCGGCTCTTCTCCTCGCTGAGCGACGGCGAACGGCAGAAGGTGATGATAGCAAAGGCCTTGGCCCAGCAGACACCCATAATACTGATGGACGAACCGTCTGCCTTTCTGGATTTCCCCTCCAAGGTGGAACTGATGCTGCTGCTCCGCAACCTTGCACACAACCAGGGCAAGGCCATACTCCTCTCCACGCACGATGTGGGGATTGCCCTGAAAACGGCCGACATGCTATGGCTCATGCAGGACGGAGGTATGACCACGGGCACGCCCTCGGAACTGGAAGCGTCGGGCTACATGGACAGGTTCCTGGGCAAGAGCCGTGCCTACATATAAGAGAGAAAACGAAATACAAAATATCAACTAATTAAACAAAAACAATCAAAAACTATGAAGAAGTTGTTTGTAGTACTGGCCGCTATGGTTATGACCCTGAGCGCCAGCGCATTTGATTTCGACGGCATCAACCTGAATGCCAGTGTTAACAAGATCTCTGCCGAGATTGCAAAGCGTGGCTACGTTTACGACGAGGCAAGCGATGCTTTCACCGGTATGTGCCAGGGTACCCAGATCTACATGAGCATGAACTGGAAGGACGTTAAGGAGGCAGGCAAGTTGGGCCAACTCATCGTTGACGTTCCCATGAAGGAGCAGGACGCCCTGAGCATCGTAACAAAGATGTTCAACGTTATCTACCACACCGCAGAGGGCGGCAAGGCCAATGTTTACTCTGTTTCCAATGACGGCACCACTCTGGAGGTTCAGTCAAGCAGCAAGGGTATCCGTCTGGTTTACAGCACTCCTTTCTACAAGAAGTAAATCCTTATTTCTTCCCCCTTCCCATCTTGGCCGACAAGGTCGGGGCAAGGGTGTGATAAACGATTACTGGCGCTCCTATCAGGGGCGTCAGTACGTTTATAGGCAGGACACTGCTCTGGGGCAGGTTGCAGAGCAGGTTGCAAAGCAGGGCTATGGACGCACCCAATGCCATGGTTTGGGGCAGGAGAGAGCGGTGCGAACCAGAGGGAGAGATGAAACGTGCCATGTGGGGCGTGGCAAGGCCTATGAAACTGATGGGACCGCAAAATGCCGTGGTGATGGCCGAGAGCAATCCCGTGGCAAGCAAGAGCATGTGGCGCGTGCGTGTGGTGTCCACGCCAAGGTTCTGCGCATAACGGTCGCCCAGGAGCAGGGCATCCAGAGGCTTCATCATCAGCAATGCCATAACCAGGCCTATGGAAACCAGTCCTATGAAGACAGGCAGGCGCTCGGTGCTGACACTGGAGAAATTGCCCATTCCCCAGAGGACGTAGGCCTGAAGCCCGTCGTGGCTTGCCCAGAACTGGAGCAGGGAAATAAGACTTCCGGTGATGTAGGAAATTATCACACCCGTGATAAGCAGCATGACGGTGCTCCTGAGCATGGCATTGAGAACGGACAGCAGCACCATTATGCCAACGGCACCAGCCAGTGCCGCCAGAATGGTGAAGACATAGCCTCCGAGCGACAGGTTGCCCATGGTTATGCTTCCCCCGAAGAGCATCATGGCCACGGCCACGCCAAGGCTGGCTCCGCTATCTATGCCAAGTATGGACGGACCTGCCAGAGGATTGCGGAAGGCCGTCTGCAGGAGCAAACCGCAGGTGGCCAGTGCCGCACCGCAGAACGTGGCGGTAAGCATCTGGGGCACACGGCTATGCCACACGATGTACGACCACGACGTATGTCCCTCTATCTCCTTGCCCAGGAGAATGTCAGGCATGGCACCCAGAGGTATGTCCAGCGAACCCCACAGGATGTTTGCCGCCATCAGCATGATGGGCATGGCAATGAGAAGTATTGTGCGGGCCTTGGCAAAGTATTGTGAACCTTGATGCTTCGTATTGTGTGGGCTTTCGTTGTGCATGGGTGTTTTTTTGCTTTCTGAGTATTCTGAGTACTCCGAGTATTCTGATTACTCCGATTATTCCGAGTTTTCCGTTTTAATCCCGCTTTGCGGTCTTGAATCTGCTCCCGCTCGGCAATTCAAACAAGTTTGATTGCTCTCGCTTACTCGCAGATTTCCGTTTTCCGTTTACTTAAAGTACTCGTGCCGTGCCTCCACTCCCAGTTCGGGATGAAGCACGCTTATCAGGTTTTCCAGCAGGTATTCGGGGTGGAATGGTGTTTCCTCAAAGAAGGGCACCTCTTCCGTATTGCATACCATCAGTTTTGCCTTGATGTGGCTTGTGGCAGGGCAATCCTGCGCCAACTGCTCTTTGGTCAGGGGACCGAAACTCTTTATCAGCCAGAAGTCGGCTTCTATGGCTTTGTCCAGCACCACCTCTATGCTCAGGGCGCTGGCTCCGCTCCCCGGGATGTCGGCAAAAATGTAATCAGCACCGGCGTCGCGGTAGAGCATGCCTGTGGTGCTCTCTCCGTTGGGCACATGCCATGTGCCGCTCAGGGGACGCTCGGTCAGCAGTTTGGGCCTCCTTTCTGCCTTGGAGGCCAAAGCCTTCAGTTCCCTGTACCGATGCTCTATGGTCGCAAAGAGACTGTCCGCACGCTCCTCCGCACCGAAGAGAAGTCCGTATATCCTTATCCACTCGGCACGTGCCAGGGGCGACACTTCCATATAGTCGGCACACTCCATAATGGGTATGCCCATCTGCTCCAGGCGGCCGTAACCACCCTGACTTTCGTATGGCGAAGGCATAAGCAGGTCGGGTTGGAGGTCCATTATCTGCTCTATGTTCACAGCATTGCTCATGCCAAGGTCGCGGATACGGCCTTCGGCAATGGCTTGTTTCAGTTGCGGATGTTTCAGATATTTGGTGTCGAACAAGCCTCCTATCCTGTGTGCCTGTCCCAACTCAGCCAGCAGGGCGGCATGTGTGGCCGTGTACACGGCTGCCCTCTCCACCGGCACCTTCACCCTTATGCTCCTGAGCGTGGCGCTTGTGTCCCACGGGTTGCGGATGTCTATGCTGACAATGTCCCCCTGCCTGACGGCGCAGACATAGCGTGCATGTCGCAGGGACAGGGTGTCACCTTCCAGCGCTTCGCCCGTCCTGCCATCGGTGCACGAGGCAAGAAACATGCACGCAAGGATTATCGTCCAAAGGTATTTCATGAAGGGATGTGTGGATTATGCGTCTGCAAGTGAGATTATAGTAACTTTTTCAGTTCTTCGATGTCGGGTAATGCGTTGCGTAGTCGTTCGGGCATATCCTTCGTTGCCCTATAGGTAGCCACACCCATTGGCTTGTCGTAATCTCTAATGGCAAATTCAACAAAGGATTGGTTCATATCCCGGCACAACAATATTCCTATCGCAGGGTTTTCATGCGGTTTTCTTGCATATCTGTCGAGAGCAGACAGATATGTGCTTAATTGTCCCAAATATGATGAACGGAATTTCCCCGATTTCAATTCAACGGCAACAAGCGAATTGAGTTCACGGTTGAAGAAGAGCAGGTCAACAAACATCTCCTCTCCCGAAACTTCTATCCTATATTGGTTGCCGATAAAGATAAAATCCTGCCCAAAGGTCAGGATAAACCTTTTGATATTATTGACAATGGATTTTTCAAGTACACGTTCATTCAAATCTGCCTCTTCTGTATCAAGTTCCTCCACATTGATAAAATCCAGCAAATATTCATCCTTGAATGACTTTACGGTCTTTAGTGCCTGCTTTGCGTTTGATATTGTTGTTGTGAAATTGTTTGGGAGCGTTCCTTTGTGGTTGTACAAATCTGCTTTCAGGTAGTCCCTCAAAGTGTATTTGTTCCAAAACCGTGTGGCAGATTCGTGGATATAGAATAGACGGGCATCCAATGACTTTGCTTTTGTTATAATCTCAATGTGGTGGCTGAAGCCGATAGCAACAAAATCATTCCAGTTAAATTCGCCAGCCAGCGGCTGACGAATTTCCGTCAGCAACAGTTGTTCGTCAAGTTCGGTATCACCGGATACTGTTAGATTTTTATTTTCGTCAGCCATCGGCTGGCGATTTACAACAGGCGACCACTCTTCATAGAATGAGCGCATGTACTTTATGTTAGTGGCCGAGAACCCCCGAAGTCCGGGCAGTTCCTTTTGCAACTGCTGGCTGATTGCCTCTATTGCTCCCTTGCCCCAAAAACCGTCGCGGGAATTTTGCGACACGTATCGTCCGATACCATAGTATAATGAGAGTTGTTCCTTATTCGCAGAAGATGCCGCACGATACTGGCTGCGCAGTATTGCATCCTTTATAACTTTTACTGCCTCGGCGTATGTCTGTAAATCGCTCATATGCTTGTGATTTACTTGCAAAGGTACAAAAAGAATCGTATACTGGATGAATGTTCCCCCTTTTTCTTCCCATATCCGGATTATTTGCACTCATGTGCTTGTCCTTTGCCCTTATTATCAGTGCAGGATGCACTATTATTGAGGTTTCGGTTGATTATTCCGGTTTTTTTAGTAACTTTGCAAGGAAATAACATTAAATCCCCATGATTATGAAAAAGAGATTTTTCCTTTTGGTTTCAGTTGTGTCAGTTGCATTGCTGGCAATGAGTTGCTCGGGAGCACAATCGGCATCCGAGCAGAGCGAGAGTGTTGTTACCCTGTCAGGTAATGCGTATATAACGGCTTCTCCCGAGAGCGAACCGGCATATATAGACGAGGGCAAATGTGAAATCCGCAACTGGGACGACGAGGAAACGGTTGTAAGTTTCTATTTCAGAGCCATGGACAAGGGCAAGATGACCGTAGCGTTGCAGGCAAAGGGACATTCCCTTGTGGAGGTTTCCCTGTTGGGCAAGACCGAGGAGGTGGAACTGGCAAGCGACACCCTGACCCTTGTTGAGGTTGGAACCTTCAAGGTTAAGGAACCCGGTTACATCAAGGTGGACATCCGTGGCCTTAAGATTAACGAAGGAGAGAGTTTCGGCAACGTGCAATCCCTTGTAGTGAAGGGCAATATGGGTCCCGTGGTATGTGTAGGCGGAGACTTCAGCACCCACTTCGGACGCCGCGGTCCTTCCACACACATGAACTATGCCCTGCCCGAGGGAGACGTGGAATGGTTCTACAACGAAGTTGTCGTACCCGAAGAGGGTGATATCCCCAGCAGTTACTACATGGCCTGCGGTTTTGGCGAAGGATACTTCGGCATGCAGAACAACACTCCCTACCCAAGAAGAATCCTCTTCTCTGTATGGAGCCCCTTCTCAACCGACAATCCTGCAGAGATTCCAGATTCAATGCGCGTACAACTCGTCAGGAAAGGTGCAAATACCACAATTAACGACTTCGGCAACGAAGGTTCTGGCGGTCAGAGTTACATGCACTACGACTGGAAACCGGGCGAGCGTTGCCGCTTCCTCATCGGCGTGCGTCCCGACAACAACAATACCACCGTTTACACCGCTTATTTCTACGACAACCATCAGAGCAAGTGGACACTCGTGGCATCATGGCGCCGTCCCCAGACAAGCACATGGTACACCCACGCCTACTCCTTCCTGGAGAACTTCAACCCCACTATGGGATACATCACCAGAAAGGCTTACTATGCCAACCAGTGGGCACGCACCGCTGACGGCAAGTGGATACCTGTCACTCAGGCACGTTTCACCTGCGATGCCACGGGCGGCCAGAAGCAGCGTCTTGACTACAAGGGCGGTGTAGAGGAGAAGGGCTTCTTCCTCACCATGGGCGGCTTCTTCAACGACTTCCTGGAGTCAGGCACACCGTTCACACGCGAGGGCAACGTGACAGAGGCTCCCGACGTGGATTTCTCAACACTTGAATAAGATAGCATTATAGGAAGACAATGAATAAGGTCTTTTCGATACTTACCTCTTTCCAGAACCGGATCAACAGATATCTGGTTCTGGTTATTCTATCCGCCCCCCTGCTCTATGCCTGTGATGGCGGCAAGCAGCGCAGTATAGTCATACTCTACGAAAACGACGTTCATTGCGTCCTCGACGGGTATGCACGTCTCCGCGGATTGGCCGATGCCGTATCGGACACGGCATGGGTAGGGCTTACCAGTAGCGGCGACTTCCTGCACGGAGGCACGGCAGGCGCCATCTCAGGAGGACAGTTCGTGGTGGACATCATGAAGGAGATGGGCTACGATGCCATAGGCCTGGGAAACCACGAGTTCGACTTCGGCACGCCACACCTTACGAAACTCATGGAGGAAAGCGGCTTGCCCGTTGTCAACATGAACCTGCGCTCGCTGCATTCCGATTCCCTGTTCTTCACACCTTATATTATTAAGGACTTTGGCGGAAAGAAGATTGCCTTTGTGGGTGTCGTTACTCCGGAATCCCTGATAAGCGAGGCATACTCTTTCTTCGACAAGCAAGGCAAGCAGATGCTGAGCCTTTGCGAAGACAATCTGGTGGACGAGGTGCAGAAGACCGTCAACGAGGCACGCAAGGCAGGTGCCCACTATGTCATCCTCCTGTCGCATCTGGGCGAGGCTTCGGCAAAGAATTTCCTTACCAGCCACCGCCTTGTAAGCAGTACACGCGGCATAGACGTGGTTCTTGACGGCCACACGCATAGCCGCATACCATGCGAAACGGTACTGAATGCCGATGGCGACACGGTATTGCTCTCGCAGACAGGTTCGCGTTTCAAGAACGTGGGCAAACTCGTCATCCGCCCCGACGGACGCATGTCTACGGAACTGATTCCCGTTGACTCCATAAAGCAGGAAAGTGCGCATGTCCGCCAAGTGACGGACAGCATAGAGGCCATGATGGCCAAGGTGACGACCAACAAGATATGCCATAGCGACTACCGTATGGACCTCTTCGATGAAAACGGCCGTCAGATGGTCAGAACCCGCGAGACATGCATCGGCAACCTTGTTGCGGATGCCTTCCGTGCCGTTACCGGGGCACAACTTGCCGTAAACAACGGTGGCGGCATACGCGCACCGCTCGCGGCCGGCGACTGGACCTATGGCAACATCGTAGATGCCTTGCCCTACAACAACTATCTTACCGTGGTTAAGATAAAGGGTTCAAAACTCTTTGAACTCCTTGTTGCCACCACATCCAATTCGCCCATGGAGGACGGCCAGTTCCCGCAGATTTCGGGTTTCCGCTTCAATCTCAACCCCAAGGCCATGGGCAAGGCACGCATCTCCAAGGTGGAGGTTCTTGACGACAAGACAGGACGCTACTCCCCATTGAAGATGGATGCGGAATACACTCTCTGCACCACCGACTATTGCGTCACGGGCGGTGGCATGTACAATGTCCTTCGCGATGCCAGCATCCTGCAGGAAAACATCATGCTCTACAACCAAGCCTTCATCACCTACGTTTCCGAACACCTGAAGGGCGAGATCCCCGAGCGTTATGCCTCTCCACAGGGACGAATAAACATGAAGTAGCCTCCAACGCAGGCACTACCCCAACTTCTCCTTCAGGAACCGGCCGGTGTAACTCTGCTTGCACCGGGCTATCTCCTCGGGAGTACCTGATGCAATGAGGTAACCGCCCTCTTCTCCGCCCTCGGGACCCATGTCCAGGATGTGGTCGGCGCACTTGATGACATCCGGGTTGTGCTCGATGATTATCAGGGTGTGCCCCTTCATCAAGAGGGCATCAAAGGCAGCAAGGAGTTTCTTTATGTCGTGGAAGTGCAGGCCTGTGGTGGGTTCGTCGAAGATGAACATCGTAGGAACATGCTTGTCCATACCCAGATAGTATGCCAACTTCACACGCTGGTTCTCACCACCGGAAAGGGTGCTGCTCGACTGGCCGAGTTTGATATATCCAAGACCAACGTCCTGCAAGGGTTTGAGCAGTCTTACAATCTTCTTCTCCTTCCACTCCGTGAAGAACTCTATGGCCTGGTTGATGGTCATGTCCAGAATGTCGTAGACGTTCTTTTCGTGGAAGCGCACCTCCAGAACCTCCTGCTTGAAGCGCTTGCCGTGGCACGACTCACATTCAAGTACAAGGTCGGCCATGAACTGCATCTCCACGGTCACGGTGCCTTCTCCGTTGCACTCCTCGCACCGGCCACCGGAGGCATTGAAACTGAAGTATGCCGCCGTGAAGCCCATCTGTTGGGAAAGTGCCTGCTGGGCAAAGAGTTTGCGAATTTCATCCCATGCCTTCACGTAGGTTACGGGGTTGGAACGGGAACTCTTGCCTATGGGGTTCTGGTCCACAAACTCTATCGCCTGGATGGCATTCGTGTCGCCCTCGAGGGAAGCGAACTCGCCCGGGCGGTCGCCCACCTCGTCCAGATTACGCTTTATGGCATTGAACAGGATGTCGCGCACTAGGCTTGACTTGCCCGAACCGGACACACCAGTCACGCAGGTCATCACGTTCAGGGGGAAGCGCACGTCTATGCCCTTCAGGTTGTTGGCACGTGCCCCACGGATTTCTATGTAGCGGTTCCACCTCCTGCGCGTCTCGGGCACGGGGATGCTGTCCCTGCCGGAGAGGAAGTCCAGGGTGTGGGAATGGTTTTTGTTTATATGGTGAGTGGCGGTTGTATCTTCTCCCCTCCCTTGTGGAGGGGTAAGGGGGAGGGTCCGCCCTTTTCCGTTTTCCGTTTTTATCCTTCCGTTATATACGATTTGTCCGCCAAGGCGGCCAGCCTCGGGACCAACGTCTATTATCCAATCAGCGGCACGCATGATGTCCTCGTCGTGCTCCACCACCACCACGGTATTGCCAAGGTCGCGGAGTTGGTGCAAAACCTTTATGAGTCTTTCCGTGTCGCGCGAGTGCAGGCCTATGGACGGTTCGTCCAGAATGTAAAGGCTGCCCACCAGAGCCGAACCGAGCGAAGTGGCCAGGTTGATGCGCTGGCTCTCGCCGCCCGACAGGGAGTTGGACAGACGGTTGAGGGTAAGGTAAGGAAGGCCTACGTCCATCAGGAACTGGAGCCTGGACCTTATCTCCACCAGCAGGCGCATGGCTATCTTCTGCTCGTTCTCCGTGAGGTTTGATGTCAGGTCCTTGGCAAACCACTCGGACAACTTGGATATGGGCCATTCCACCAGTTCGGAGATTGTGCGCCCTGCCACACGGACATAGTTGGCCTCGGGCTTCAAGCGACGGCCGAGGCACTTGGGGCATGTGGTCTTGCCACGGTATCGGGCAAGCATCACACGGTTCTGTATCTTGTACTGGCCGGCCTTAAGCATGTCGAAGAAGGCGTCTATGGACACCAGCCCCCACTCCTGCTCCTCGGGCGTCAGCGTCCATTCGGAGAGGGCCTTCTCACTGGGTTTGCCATGCCAAAGCCAGTCCTTCTCGGCCTGTGTGAGTTCGTAATATGGCTTGTGCACTGGAAAACCTCGCTCGGAATTGAAGCGGATGAACCATGTCTTCCACTCGCTCATCTTTTCGCCTCGCCAGCATTGCACGCAACCCTCATACAGGGAGAGTGCCGAATTGGGTATGACCAGGCGTTCGTCTATGCCCATTATCTTGCCGAAGCCCTCGCACTCGGGACATGCCCCCAGGGGGGAGTTGAAGGCAAAGAGTTGGTCGGTGGGTTCCTGAAACACTATGCCGTCGGCTTCGAAGCGCGAGTTGAACTTGTGCAATATGCCGGCAGGCAGGAATCTCAGCATCATCTCGCCTCCGCCCTCGTAGAAGGCCGTCTCCACGCTGTCGGTAAGACGGGAAAGGGAGTCGTTGTCATCGCGCACCGACAGGCGGTCGATGACCAGATGCACCTCACGGGGAGTTGCACCACCTTCCGTGGCAAGGTATTCTTCGATGGTGGTTATCTGTCCGTCCACCTCTATGCGGACGAAACCCTGTTGCAGATACTTCTTCAGGCATTCGCGCACGTCTGCCGTGCCGTTCTCCTTACAAAGATGCATGGGGGCAAGCACCGCGAAGCGCGTACCCGGGGTGTACGTCATCACGCATCTGATGACGTCCTCCACACCCTGCTTCTTCACCTCCTCGCCACTCACAGGACTGTAGGTGCGCCCCACTCGGGCAAAGAGCATGCGCATGTACTCGTATATCTCGGTGCTGGTGCCCACGGTGGAGCGCGGATTGCGGCTGCTCACCTTCTGCTCTATGGCTATGGCAGGGGGGATGCCCTTAATGAAGTCGCATTCGGGTTTGCCCATACGTCCGAGGAACTGACGGGCATAACTGGAAAGGCTTTCCACATAGCGGCGCTGACCCTCGGCATACAGAGTGTCGAAGGCAAGGCTTGACTTGCCCGAACCGGACACACCCGTCACTACAATGAGTTTGTCACGGGGTATCTCCACGTCTATGTTCTTCAGGTTGTTAACCCTTGCGCCTTTTATGTATATGCTTTCCATAACAATTTATTATTAAGGACCCTAAAGACCTTAAGGTCCCCTTTTTTGCCTTTACAACTTCATCGTCACACCCTTGCTCTCGTTCTGCATGTGGTCGAGGGCGGTGACCACATACACGTGTCCCAAAGCATCGTCGGGCAGGTTGTAGAAGGTATTGCGTGTAACCGTAACGAGGTTTGCGGGGTTGTCAAGATCTCGTTTCTCGCCCTTGCGGAAGCGGTAAACGGCATACCATACAGCCTTGTCCATGGGAGTCTTGGCCTTGGGAGCCGTCCAGAAGAGTGTGGGACCGTCCTTCGTGCCGATGATGGCCATGCGGCGGACCTTCTTAGGAGCCTTGTTGTCTATCCATGGCATCTGTGGAGCCAGGGCAGGATACTTGTGGTAATCCTCCTTGAGCATGGTGGCATAGTTGCCGGGGTTGTCCACCACGGCCTTGGCATACCACTGGCAACTGCCCTCCACGCCGGGCAGGTTGCGCTGCAGGTCGTACTTGGCACGCATCTGGTGCTCGCCGGCATTGCGCAGGTCGTTGTACTTGACGGTGCGCTCCACGTCCTGACCTATGTAGAGATGTCGGCCTCCGGCATTCTCGCTCCACCACCTGATGAGGGTTTCGTAATCAGCCGTGGGATGACCTATCTGCCAGTATATCTGCGGTATGTTGTAATCCACCCAACCTTGGCGCACCCATTCCAGCACATCGGCATAGAGGTCGTCGTAGTTCTGCAAACCTTTGGTTTCGGAACCCATAGGGTCGTTCCTCTTGTTGCGGTATATGCCGAAAGGACTTACGCCGAACTTGCACCAGGGCTTCACGCTCTTGACGGATTCGTTGAGTTGCTTGATGAACTTGTTCACATTGTCGCGTCTCCAGTCGTCGCGCGACATGCCGTTGCCGTACTTCTCGTACGAGGCATCGTCGGGGATGGGCAGACCGTTGGCGGGATAAGGATAGAAATAATCGTCGATGTGCAGGCCGTCCACGTCGTAACGCTCCACAATGTCCATGGCCACACGGCAGATGTAGTCGCGGTTCTCCGGCTGGCCGGGGTCGAAGAGCATCAGGCCGTCGTAATGGAAGAAGCGCTCGGGATTCTTGAAATAGGGATGCTCTGCCGACAGGGCCATAGTGCCCTTGGTCTTGGCACGGTAGGGGTTTATCCATGCGTGGCACTCCATGCCGCGGCGGTGACACTCCTCCACCATCCATGCCAAAGGGTCCCAGTATGGTTGGGGGGCACGCCCCTGCTCTGCCGTCAGGTAGCGGCTCCAGGGTTCCATCTTGCTCTCGTACAGGGCATCGGCCTCGGCACGCACCTGGAACATGATGGCATTGATGCCGCAACGCTTCAGTTCGTCCAGTTGCATGGTCAGCGTCTTCTGCATCCTCTCGCGTCCGATACCCGTCCACTGGTTATTGACGCACTGTATCCAGGCACCGCGGAATTCTCGCTTGGGGTTCTGGCCAAGCACCTTCACCTGTTCCTTCTCTTTCTTGGGTTGGGGAGTCTTTGCCCCACCGACGGTTGCCATGAGCAGGGCCGCCAATATAATAATGTACTTCATCAAGGCACAAAGATAACTAAATTTGTCCGATGACATGCCCGCAAGGCCCGCATTTTCCGTCAAAAAGGAGCGCATGGCCCATTTTAGCCCTGCACGTACCACGGGATTAGGGATTATTTTCGTACATTTGCACAGAAATGTACACAAAAACAACACACAATATGGAAAACCGTTATATCACAGTTCAGTACAAGTTGTATGCCCCCATGGGTGCAGAAAAGCAGATAGAGTTGATTGAGGAAACACGCCCCGACATGCCTTTCCAGTTCATCAGCGGCATGGGCATGGTGCTGGAGGCTTTGGAGAACCACCTTCACCCCCTGCAGGCAGGCGAGGCCTTCAAGATTACACTCAGCGAGGACGAGGCCTATGGCCCCTACATCCCCGAGGGCGTACAGGAAATACCTCTGGAGGCTTTCTTCATCGAGGGCAAACTGGACACAGAGCACATCTATGAGGGTGCCGTAGTGCCCCTGATGAATGCCGATGGCGAGCGTTTCAACGGCACCATTGCCGAGATAAAGGAGAAAGCAGTCGTTGTGGACCTCAACCACCCCTTGGCAGGCAAGGCACTGACCTTCGACGGCTCTGTAGTAGAGAACCGACCCGCCACCAACCAGGAAATCCAGGACTACCTCAACAGCCAGGGCGGTTGCGGCAGTTGTGGCGGTTGCGGAGGCGGCGATTGTGGCGGCTCCTGCGGAGAAGGAGGATGCTGCGGAGGTTGCAACTAAACCCCTATTTATAGTTTTCCGTTTTAATCCCGCTTTGCGGTCTTGAATCTGCTCCCGCTCGGCAATTCAAACAAGTTTGATTGCTCTCGCTTACTCGCAGATTTCCGTTTTAACCTTTCCGTTTTTACAAGTGAACACTTTTGGCAACATATTCCGTCTGACCACATTCGGCGAAAGCCATGGCGAAGCCGTAGGAGGTGTAATCGATGGCATGCCGGCAGGCATCGCCGTGGACATGGACTTCATCCAGGGCGAACTGGCACGCCGTCGCCCGGGGCAGAGCCGTCTCACCACGGCACGCAAGGAGGAGGACCGCGTGGAAATCCTCAGCGGTGTCTTCGAGGGCCGTACCACGGGTTGTCCCATAGGCTTCATGGTGAGGAACACCAACCAGCACAGTTCCGACTACGAGAACATGCGCCACGTGTTCCGTCCCTCGCACGCCGACTATACCTATACCACCAAATACGGCATACGCGACCATCGTGGCGGCGGACGTTCCTCGGCACGCGAAACCATAAGCCGTGTCGTGGGCGGAGCCTTTGCCATGCTTGCCTTGCGCAAATTGGGCATCAGCGTCTGCGCATATACATCCCAAGTGGGCGACATTGCCCTGCCCGGAACTTATCAGGATTACGACCTCGGACGTGCCGAGGAAAATCCCGTCCGTTGTCCCGACCCCGACACGGCACAGCGCATGGCGGACCTCATCATGGAGGTAAAGGGTAAGGGCGACACCATCGGAGGCATCATCACATGCGTTGTAAAGGGTTGTCCCGCAGGTCTTGGCGAACCTTGCTTCGGCAAGTTGCATGCCGCCCTGGGAAGTGCCATGCTCAGCATAAATGCCGTAAAGGGATTTGAATACGGCATGGGGTTCTCCGGCATGAACCTGCGAGGAAGCCAGCAGAACGACATCTTCATCCCCGACGGCAAGGGTGGCATCACCACCCAAACCAACCGTAGCGGCGGTATACAGGGAGGCATCTCCAACGGACAGGACATCTACTTCCGCGTTGCCTTCAAACCCGTTGCCACCGTCCTGATGGAACAACCCACCGTAACCGAGGACGGCCAAGCCACCACCCTGAAAGCCCGCGGGCGCCACGACGCATGTGTGCTCCCCCGTGCCGTCCCCGTAGTGGAAGCCATGGCGGCAATGACCATCCTCGACTATTACCTGCTTAATCAAGCACACAAATAACACATCAACCAACCCTATTATTAACAAAAACACACACGCCTATGAAGCATAGCGTATAACATGATACGCACACTATAAACATATTGGAAAAGCGTTTTAGCTTTGGATCTTGTCTTTGAAACTTCGACACTTTCAAAATCCATCAAGAGTAAAGCGACGAACGCTCACGCCATGGCGTGGGCTTTACTCGTATATTTGATGGATAGGTAGTCGAAGACCTCAAAGACAGATACACAGAGTTTCGTCCACGCTTTTTTGTGTGCGTATATAAAATCACCAAGGACGACGGAGTAACCGAAATGCCGCATAAGTGAGTAGGGGAACATCAGTCACACAACAATGAAAATGAAAAAGTTTATTTACAGTATTCTTTGTATAGCGTTCTTTTCTGCCGTAGCAATCAGCGTATCCTCATGTGGCGATGACGCAGTAGAAGATATAAATAAGGAAGAAAACAACGATGGAAACAACGATGGAAACAACGATGATACCAATAATTCATTCAAACTCATAGGTAAATATGAAGTTGAAGGTGCAGAGAACTTGGCATACATAGAGTTCAAGGCAAATGCTTCTGCCATTGGATACGACGAGTTCGGAGAGAGTGAAGAACTCCCATATAAATACAATGAAGAAACAAAGAAACTGACAATCCTTGACCCAGAAGAAGGAGAAATGTCCTTGTGGTTAGAGTTCTTAAGCAATGACCGCATTGTGGGATGGACAAAGGAAGATCATACAGAAAGTACCGAACACTTTATCTTCAAAAGACTGGAGTTTGACATTACATTCGCCCCCATCATTGGAACATGGCGCATATATGATATTGATGGCAGCATATACTGGCAAATTTCAATCGGTTGCAAAGGAAGTCTGTTCTTTGAGGAATTAGATGACCGGGGCCTTAAGACGGACCATGGAACCTACACTTATGAAGACAACGTATTAACATGGTACAAGTCTAATGGACATGCAGAGGGTAGCTGGTATGTATTGGAGATTACTGATACAAAAATGGTCGCCCAATGGATTGAGGACGGCTACATAGAAGAATGGACTAAAATCCCACACCGAAACCAACAATAATTCTGCAGTATCTGTCTTATACTGATATAGGTAGACACATTTGATAACAATTAATAAAATGTGTAAACAGTATGAGAAAGAAATGCGAACGTTACAGTGAAGAAGAACGCTTATTAATTCTTCGTGACTATTATTCCTCAGGAATGTCCAA
>JAZURY010000036.1:0-80695 GCA_045606445.1 Bacteroidaceae bacterium | reverse complement strand
CAATCTCGAATCGCGGCAACCAACTGTTCATCTCCAACCACAGGGACATCGTCCTGGACAGCGCCATCCTCGACCTGATGCTTCACGAGGCAGGCTTCCCCACAACGTGCGAGATAGCCATTGGCGACAACCTGCTCATATATCCATGGATAAAGACGCTCGTGCGAATGAACAAGGCCTTCACCGTGCGCCGCAGCCTGAAGGCCAAGGAGATGATGGAAAGCAGCATACTCATGAGCCGCTACATGCACTATGCCATCACGCAGAAGAAGGAGAACATCTGGATTGCCCAACGTGAAGGACGTGCCAAGGACAGTAGCGACCAGACACAGGAATCGGTGCTGAAGATGCTTGCCTACGGAGGCGAGGGCACCATCATTGAAAGGCTGAAGGAACTGAACATCGTCCCCCTTACCCTCAGTTACGAGTACGACCCTTGCGACTACCTCAAGGCCCAGGAGTTCCAGCAGAAGCGCGATGACCCTTCATGGAAGAAGAACAAGCAGGACGACCTGGACAACATGAAGATCGGCATCTTCGGCTACAAGGGACACATACATTTCCGCACGGGCACTCCGGTGAACAAATGGATAGACGAACTGAAGGACATGCCCAAAACCGAGGTGTTCAAGGAGATTGCCCAGCGCATAGACAAGACAATACACTCCAATTACATGCTTTATCCGGGCAACTTCATCGCATACGACGAACTGAACAAGACCAACACCTTCCACAAGAGATACAGCCAGCACGACAAAAAGGTCTTTGAGGAATACCTGCGTGGCCAGATAGCAAAAATCAACCTGCCCAACCCCGACGAGGCTTTTCTGCGCGAGCGTATCCTCACCATGTATGCAAATCCCGTGGTAAACAAGATTCGCACCAAAGACCTATGATGTCACCAACATCCTTCCGACAACACCCAAAGGCCCTACATAAGGCAATGCTGCTTCTGGCGGCATTGCTGCTTTTCTCCTGCTCGGAAGAACAGGAACCGTATCCCGACCTTATCACGGAGTTTGCCGACATCCGCACCGGTGCCGACGGCATGTTCCTGGACATGACCACAGACAACGGCACACGCTATTCCATAACAAACACGAATATCAAACCGCACCGTCCCGACACAACCTACAGGGCAGTGGCAGGTTTCGTCCCCGAAACCGGCACATCCAATCCGCAGGCACTCATCTACACCCTCATTGGCGCACAGGTTCTGGCGGACAGCACCGCCATCCTCCGCCACGACCCCACAGGCATAGAAAGCATGTGGCAGGAAGGCCGGTACATCAACATGCAACTCACCGCCAAGATACAAGGCGGCATCCACCATTGGGGATATGCCATAGACCTTGTCCGCCAGGCAGGGGAAGACGGCAGGACACACGCACACCACCACCTCTCCATCCACCACAATCAGGGACAGGACCCCACGTCATATTCCCAGACATACTACTGTTCCATCCACGTCCCCTCCATACCTTATTATAATATAGGCGACACCATCAGCGTATCTGTGCATACGTTCAATGGCGCGAAAAAATGGACGTTCCACAAACAGCCCTAATCCAGGAATTCCAGTTTCGCGCAGTGTGCGACAATGCTCTCCTCGGGAGGCAACTGCATGTAGTCGCCATACATCAGGCGCAGCATGTGGTCGTAGTTGTGCGGAACGGGGAAGTCGATGCCTTCGAACCTCAATGTTGACAACGGGAAAATATCCTTGGCATAACGTGGGTTGTGGAAAGGTATACCCATGCCGCTGGTAATGACATCCGTGCCGGACAAGCGGCACAGCAGGCGCAGGACGGGGAACACGAAGCGGCGGTTAAAGCGGAACCACCTCATCACCTTCTTTATCCCTACTTTGTCATCCGTGCATGTGCGCCATATCTTGTACATGTGTCCCACGGTCTTTTCGCTTATCTTGTGAATGGAGAGGGGCTGGCACTCCAAGGGAAATATGTCTATGTATATGCCCTGTTCCTTCCACATGCGGTCGTAGTTGTTGCCCTCGGTCAGAATGGACCGGCGGTCACGAATCTTTGCATAATAGAAGAAGTAGGTGGAATCCGTCTCATGCGTCTGCAGAGCCATGGTTTGGGGCAGTTCGTCGGGCAAGACCTTCATCAGACGGTCATAGTCCTCACGCATCATTTCTATGTCCAGGTCGTCATCCCATGGGATGAAGCCACCATGGCGCGCGGCACCTATCAGCGTACCGCTGCTCAGCCAATAACGTATTCCGTGCTTCTTGCATATCCTGTCTATTTCGCACAGGATTTCCAACATTCTCTCCTGCTGACGGCGCAGGGGAGAACCATCCGGACTATACTTTGCCCTAAGCAAATCGTGTTGTGCCTGTGATATCATCCTCGGAAGATTTTAATGCAAAAATAGGGATTATTCAGTGAACAACAAAATAATTTTTACTATTTTTGTACGGACATATCGTCTATATCGCCACGGCACACAACTAACAACAGGCAAGCAATGGACAGCATCAATACAGAAATCACGAACAAAAAGGAACGCATGGAATGGCTTGATGCCATGCGTGGTTTTACCATGATACTGGTGGTGGCATACCATGTGGCACAGATGGGGTTCCTGCAACCGGTAAAGCAGTCGTCATCCATGTCCTTCCTGATGCTATTCCGCATGCCCCTGTTCTTCTTCGTGAGCGGTTTCCTGGCATACAAGGCTTCGCTGACGTGGAAGTTAGAGACCTTCCTGTCGCTCTTGGGCAAGAAGATACGCATACAGATAATACCCACGGTGGTGTTCTTCCTGTTCTCGTGCGTGGCACTTTATCCCAAGTTCTGGCCTGCCGTAGAGTCCAATCTCCACTCTCCGACCAAGGGCGGATACTGGTTTACAATAGTACTGCTCTACATGTTTGTGCTGTACTATGTCTTCTGCTATCTGGAATCAAAGATAGGGCGCAAGTCATGGATACCGATAACCCTTTTCTTCATCCTCTCTTTGGTGGCATACGAAACGTGCTACCTGCCCAAACTATGCTGGTGGGCGGACGGATACAGATTGAAGGAACCTACCACCCTGCTTGACGACACATCGCTGATACAGTTGATGAAATACATGCCTTTCTTCCTTTTCGGCAACATCGTCAGACGTTACTGGAACGTGGCACAGCGTATCATGGACTCCAAGTGGTTCTTCCCCATAATAGTGACACTGGTTATATTCTGCACCATGGACGTGCTCAAGTGGCACACCCTGCGCATGGCATGGGCCAACCTGCCCTCCACCCTGGCAAAGTTCATCCTGCTTACCATAACCTTCATGTACTTCCGCCACTATGCACCTTACTTTTCAAAGATGACATTCATCGGTAGCAGTCTGCAATACATCGGTAGGCGCACACTGGACATATACCTGATTCACTTCCTGTTCCTGCCCAATCTGCCTGCAGTGGGTGCATTCTTCAAACTGAACAAGCACAACTTTGCCATAGACCTCACCCTGTCGGTACTCATCGCACTTGTTGTCATAGCCTTCTGCATAATAACAAGCAACATCCTGCGCATAAGCCCGATATTCAGGAAATATCTGTTCGGAAGAGGCTGAGGGCCTTACCCATCCCCCACTCATATACCTTATCTATATTAGGCACAAGAATACTCTTTTCATGTGCCAGTTTCCAGATATAGTGCAGGCCATAGGGAAAGTCTTCTGTAAAGTAGCGGCTTCGGAAATCCGGAACCCAACCCTCTTCAGTCTGCACCATGGGAGAGGTGATGCCCTTGAAACCTTGAATGGAGGACAGTTTACGAGCCAATGAGTCTGCATCATGACTTTCGTAGTAGTCCAAAATTCTCGGGAGATAGCCCTTGCCTACAGGCAACACGTCCAACAGGCGGAAGAACTCCTCGTCCATGTCTATGAGCAGTTGGGCCGCCTCTCTTGTCCATTCTTCATAGAAAAGTATCATCCTCGGGAATACCCTACCTTCGTTTTCCCCACCGAACATGGTATAAAGGCGAGACGTGTGGAGCAAGGGGTTGCTATTCGTCAGGCTGGCCTCGTAATAGTTGCCTAACAGACGTACAGGCGCATTGAAGAGCGTTTCTATCTTTGCTCTGAAGGCCTCCTTGTCCTTACTTCGCTCTACGGCAATGTTATGGGCATTCTTGTAACCCAGCAGGTTGGCACTCTCGCCGTATCGGGTTGTGCGTGCTATGAAAGGTACACGCTGGAATCCCCAAAGCGGGACATTCCCGTCCAAAATCTCCAGAGCATGAAAAAAGAATCCCGTAGAGGAAAATACCGAACCTACGTATGTATGTTCGTTGACATAGGGACTTATCCTGTGCAGTTGCTCTTTGATGGCAAACCCAGGCAGGCACAAAAGGACTATGGAACAATCCTTCAGGGCAAGAGCAGGATTGTCAGTGACAAGATGCAGATGTCCGTCAAGGACATCACCCTCTGGTGTAGTAATGTGCAATACCGAGTTCCAGCATGACGGTCTTTGCGTCAGGACATTGACATTAACATGCTCCTTTGCCGCCAGATAACCTGCCACGACATGACCCAACGAACCTCCGCCACAGATGCATATCGTTTCTTTCATCAGTTTCCCTCTTCTATCTTGCGAAGTGCACCAATCAGTTTCGTGTTGTCTTCGTGGTCACGCACGGCGATGCGCATGTACTGCTTGCCGTCGAAACCGCCCTTGCCCGAGCAGTCGCGCATGAGGATGTTATGTTCCTTGAGCATGCGCAGAACAAGGGTCTTGGCCGTGAAGGGAGGCAGGACCTCCACAAGGAAGTAGTTGGCCTGAGAGGGAATGACACGCAGGAAGGGGATGGTACGCAGTTTGGCCTCGAAGTCGTTGCGTTCCTCGATGAACTTGTCGCAAGCACGCTTGTAGTCCTTCTCGTACTTGGTGTATATCTGCATGAAGAACTCGCAGAAGGAGTTGAGGTTCCAGATGCTTACCATCTTCTTTATCTTCGAGATGATTTCCACATCGGCAGAACAGAGGATGCCCAAGCGTATGCCTGGCACGCCATAACTCTTGCTGATGGACTTCATGACAAGCATGTGCGGATAACATTCCAGTATCTTGTCGGACAGGAGGCTGTTCTGCTCCCATCCCTCGCTGAAGTCCACGAAACTCTCGTCCACGATGAGCCTAACACCGCGCTTCTCGCACCATTCGGCCAGCATGCAGATGTCCTGTACGGGGATGAAGTTGCCGGAGGGGTTATCTGGGTTGATGAGCAGGATATTGTCGGCAGGATTCTTGCCGAAGAAGTCCATGAGGTCCTGTGCCGAGTAGCGGAACTCGTTGTTCTGGGGAACGAAAGTGACAAGCGTGTCGGCCTCGCGACGATTAGGATATTCCTCGAACGTGGGGCGGGTGATGCCCAACGTGCCTGGCAGAATTTCCATCAGAGCCTTAATCAGTTCGGCGGCACCGTTGCCCGGAACTATACAGTCCTCCTTCACACCCCAGCACTTGCTTGCCAGCAGGGTGTTCACCTTCATGCCTGACGGGTATTCGGCAATGAGCGTGCGGAAGTTGGCCTGCATCTCGTCTATTATCTTGGAGGCACGGAAATAGGGGTTCACCAGATAGCAGAAATCCAGCATCTTGGGGAAGCGCCAGTAACCGCCGAAACGGCCGTAGTACTTGCGCATGATATCCTGTTCCTCGGCAAAGAGAGCCTCGGCGATGTCCAGGTCCTGCTTGTCGTCTATCTCGTACCACTTCTCGTCGGTAATGGGCAGGGCCTTCAGGTCCTTGCTGTTCAGGAAGGTGATGATGCGCAGGACATTCTCGTAGTACTCGTTGTTGCCCACGGCCTTGGAGTAGGCCTCCAGGAAGGGGACATACTTCGTCTTGCTGAACTCCTTGGAGAACTTGTATATGTTGATGGTCTTGTAGTACTTGTCCACCTCCTCATATCGGAAGGCAGCCTTGGGGACGAAGTTCACGATGTTGTTCTCGTCGTCTATGCATACCATGGTGCCGTCCATCCATGTCTCGTACTTTGCCACGAGGGCAAGGTTGGGATACGGATTCTCCAGGATAAGGGAGAAGAGTTGGTCGTCGAAGATGAGATCGCTCTCTATGAGCAGGGTATCATCCTCCTGCATCTGCTCCTTGGCAAGGGCAAGGGAGTAGATGTTGTTGGTCTTGTCGTATATGGGGTTGTTGACATATTCTATGGGCATGCCGTTGTAACTGTTGCCAAGGTAGTCCATCAGTTTCTGTCCTTCATAACCCACCACGATGACCACGCGGTTGAGGTTCAGTGCGGACAACTGCCCAAGCACACGGTCTATGAGTCTGGTGCCGTTCACCTGCACCATACACTTGGTATTCTCTTTTGTAAACTCGCCCAGGCGCTTGCCCATTCCGGCGGCCAAGATTATTGCTTGCATAGGCCTCAAGTCCTGCAGACCCTCCCCCTTACCCCTCCACAAGGGAGGGGAGCAGGATGTTCTGTTATCAGGGAAATGACTTTATATGTTATTAAAATATAATTGCTCTTGTGCCAATTGTTGTTGCTACTCCCTCCCCTTGTGGGCGAACGAGGCCCTTTAGAGGATTGACTAAATGTCAATCTGTGCCTCGTGAGGGGCGAAAAGGGCCTTTAGAGAAAGTCTTGAATATACTTTCGTGCCCTTTGAGGGGAGCACTCTCCAGTGCGACGCGAGGACAAATCCCCATTGCGATGCGAGGACTGGTACGGGGAGGGGGCTGTTATTGATGCCATCAAACGCTTATCTCTCCGCTACCCCAGCATATTGTCTTCTCGCGGTCGTAGATGCACCCGAACTGACCGGGGGCTATGCCCTGGATGGGCTGGGGCGAGCGGACGATGTAGCCTTCGCCATCGCGCTCTATCGATCCGTCCATGAAGTGGTCAACGTGGCGCACCTTGAACGAGATTTCCATAGGAGCGTCACCCTCGCCGATTGGCAGGGGCTCTGTTATGGCATGGAAGTCTGCCAGGCGGAAGACATGGCCGTACTGCAACTGGGTGTCCCATCCGTGAGCCACGAAGACAACGTTCTTCCTGACGTTCTTCTTGACCACGAACCACGGTCCTCCGCTCAGGCCAAGACCCTTGCGCTGACCTATGGTATGGAACCAGAAGCCCTTGTGCGTACCCACTATGCGGTTTGTCTCTATGTCTATCACCTTGCCTTCCTGTTCGCCAAGGAACTTGCGCAGGAAGTCGTTGTAGTTTATCTTGCCCAGGAAACAGATGCCCTGGCTGTCCTTGCGCTTGGCCTGTGGCAGGCGTGCCTCGGCGGCTATCCGGCGGACGTCCTCCTTCATCAGGTCGCCCAGAGGGAGGATGAGGCGGCTTATCTCCACTCCAGAGAGTTGTGCCAGAAAGTCCGTCTGGTCCTTCACCGGGTCTTTTGCAACACCCAACCAGTACTTGCCGTCGCGTTCTATGATGCGTCCATAGTGGCCCGTTGCTATCTTGTCGTACTTGTGACCCACCTTCTCCTCGAAAGCACCGAACTTGATGAGGCGGTTGCACATCACATCTGGGTTGGGGGTAAGGCCCATCTTTACCCTCTCTATGGCATAGCCAACCACGCGCTCCCAGTACTCTTTCTGCAGGTCTATGACCTCCAGTTTCAGATCGTACTTGCGTGCCGTGGCCATACTGAGTTCTATATCCTCCTCCGCTGTGCACGAGGAATCCTCGCCCTCCATACCTATTTTAATATAATACAGGTCGGGCTTGTATCCCTGCTCCACCAGCAAATGAGTAACGACGGCGCTATCCACGCCGCCGCTAATCAGAACTGCTATCTTTGGGTTCTCAGTATTCACCTTTCAGTTTTACGTTTTAATCCCACTCTACGGTTTTTCCTCCTTTGTTGGGACGCTAACAGTTTTTACGTTCTCCGTTAGTCTCACTTTGCGATGAAGTGCTTGCCGTACAGACGACCTGTCAGGTCAAACAACACGGTATCAGCAGTGAAACGTGTGCGGAAGTCTTCAAAATTCTTCTTCTCCTCGGGGCTCCATGCTGCCTCGGCAACTGCCAGCAGACGGGGGAAGGCAAGATAGTCGCAGTATTTGATGTCGGAAACGTGCTCCGTCCAGAATGTGGCCTGAACGCCCACGTAATGCTTTTTCCATTCGGGATTGCTCACCTTGTCGGGCACGGGCTTGTAGGCATAAACGGCAGGCAACTGGTCGTTCTTGCCACCATTGCCGGCAGCCACAGGTTCGCCCTCTCCGTCGTGCTGCTTGCGGTTGATGTAGTAGCAACCGGGACCCCATTCAGAAATGACGGCATCCAAGCCAAGTGAAGCCGCAATGGCAGCGCCCTGCTGGCAGGGGTTCCAGCAGAAGATGGTAGCACCAGTGCTCTTTATCAAATCCAAATCGGCACCTGCGGCGGTCACACTTTCGTTCCAAAGGATCATCTTGCGGCCGCGAGCCTTGATATGGTCATACATCTGTGTGATGAAATAACTCTGCAGGGGGCGGAAGCGGTGCTTGCTGTCCTGTCCGAGGTCCTTAACCTTGCCCTCCTTAACCAGATTGGCCAGATGCTCCTGACACATGGCATTGGTTTCCCATGCACTGGTGGGGCATTCGTCGCCACCGATGTGCACATACTGTCCGGGGAACACATCCATCACCTCAGTGAGCACGTCGCGTGCAAACTGAACGGCCTTGGGGTCGCCCACGTTGAGCACGTCGCTCCACACGCCACCCTGGAAAGTCTGCACCTTGTGCTCACCCTCGGGATTGCAACTGAACTCGGGATAAGCCGCCAGGGCTGCCATGATGTGACCGGGCATGTCTATCTCGGGAATCACCTCTATGTGCAGGTTGCGTGCATACTCCACTATCTCGCGGCACTGCTCCTGGGTGTAGAAGTAGGGGCCGTAGGGCTTGCCCAACCAGTAGTGACCCTTCTTCATGTCTGTCATACGGCAATCGGGAGCCACGGAACCAACGGTGGTCAGGCGGGGATACTTCTTCACCTCAAAGCGCCAGCCCTGGTCCTCGGTCAGATGCCAGTGGAAGTAGTTGAACTTGTATATTGCCAAACCGTCCAGAATATGCTTTATCTCGTCCACGGTGAAGAAGTGGCGTCCGCAATCCAGCATGAAGCCACGGTACCAGAAACGAGGTTCGTCGTCTATCTCCACACAGGGGATTTCGGGACGTTTGGTGGTCTTGAACCAAGGCAGCACCTTCTGTGCATCCACCACACTCAGTTCTGCCATCACATTGGCAGGCATAATCTTCTTCAGGGTCTGGAAAGCATAGAAGAAGCCACGTGCGCTGCTGGCGCTTATGCTTACGTTCTTCTTTGTAACACTCAGGCGGTAGCCCTCGTAGGCGATGCTCTTGTCCACGGTCATGCGGATGTCGGCCTTCTTGCTCTTTGAAAGTTTACCTTTGCAACCAGTAGTTTCCTGGATTACATCCATAAATCTAACGGCCTCGGCCTGCAGGCTGTCGGGCAACAGGGCCGCTCCCACAGTATATGATTTGGAGAAACGGAACTGTCCCTCCCCAACGGTCATCTGCTTGGGCAGGGGGGTAAGGTTTACAAACTGCCCGGCACACACGGGTGCAAGCATAGAGAACACACACGAGAGAATCAAACAAAGTTTCTTCATATTCGTAATTATATTATGTATTTATGCCCACAAAAATACGCTTTTATTTGCATATATGCAAACAGACGCCCGTTTTTTGTGCGCTCTTAAGCAGGCAAGCAGAACAGGAAACGAAACAAAAGCACGGAATTGACACCAGTCCGTACTGACGAACAGGAGAGGATGCGAGTTTCACATCCTCTCCACACAGACACCCAAGTGCCCAAAACTAACCTGATTATTTCCTCTACCCTATCCCAATCTAAATGTGATGGGCAGGTTGAACTTCACGGTGCAGGGCTTGGTCTTCTCCTTGTCCTGATAGCCGGGTTCCCATTCGGGCATGGCACGCACCACCCTTTCGGCTTCCTTAACCAGAGCCATCATGGCGACCTTGTGGGCCTCGGCCTCCTCGGCAGAGAGGGGTTTGCCCTGCCTTGCCATATCCTTGGCATAGGCCTGGACAATCATCTCCTCCAAGGTCTGTCCGCTCTGGGGTTCATTCTTGCCAATAGATACCGCTCTGACATTGAATATCTTGCCAGTTTCAGAAATATAGAACTGCACTATAATCCTGCCCTGAACGCCTGCGGATTGGGAGACTGCGGGATACTTGACATTCGTGACGAGCCATTTCATCAAGGCCGCCTCCCCTCCCTTGAACTGGGCATTACATCCAGGATTCTCAACAACGTTGACCTTCAGGGTGTCCAACTTTGTCTTGGTTTGAATAAGGATAACGGTCTTGCCGGGATAGCCCAAGGTCTTAGCATACTCATCATTCTTGACCACGGTGAGCGAAGCGATGTTCTCCGCAACAAGGGACTTGAGACTCTCGGCATCCGCCTGACGGCCGTCCTGGAGATATACGGTGTCCGCACCGTCATGGAGTAGTGCGGCAGAACCTTTTTCCCCGCCAGCTTGCACCATTGAAGAAATTTTAATAACTTTGTCCTCGTCTTCGGCAAAGCCAGAGGGGGACGTCGGTTCACTGGTGGCAAAGGCACTGAGTGCCAAGGTTGCCATGGGGATGATGTACAGCACCTTGCTGCGCATCCACACACTGGATTTTGATTTCTGCATCATAGTGATACGTTTTAGAGTTAAACTATGGTCGAAGTTGTTGGCAAAAGTGTAGGAGCTGGTGCCAACAGCTTTTTTTACAAGCAGCAACTGATAGGCGCGTGCCGAGACGCCCTGGCAGAGGACATAGTCGTCGGCCTCGTACTCGTGCACATCGCGCAGGCTGGAAGCGAAGACATAGGCCAGGGGATTCCACCACTGGAGTATCTGCACGGCAGAAAGCAGGAGCAGGTCCCAGGAGTGGAGGGCGCGGATGTGACCGGTTTCGTGCAGGAGGATTTCACGCCCGTTCTCGCGGAAGTCGCGGTCGGAAATGACTACATGGTTCATCCAACTGAAGGGCGACACCTCGCCACCGTGGCAATGTATGTGAATGCCCTGCTCGCACTCGTGCCAGAGATTACCACGCGCCACCACAAGGTTCATGTGCAGGACCTGCACGATGCGCCACAGGAGCATGGCAAAGGCCACAAGGACAAACACCATGGAGACGATGCGGAACCAGGACACCTGGGCGGGCATGTGCCGTGCATGCACGGTGAGTTCGGGCAGCACTACGGGAGCGCTCACGGGTATGCCTGCCTCCACCATCTGGAGCCTGGCGGCCTGCACCACGGGCTGGTGGTCGAGAGCGAGGAAGGGGATGTCCACCAACGGGAGAACAAGGGAGAACACGAGTATCAGGAGCAGCACCGCCCTGTTCAGGCGGAAGAAACTCTCCTTCCTGAGGATGATCATGTACGGCACATAGAGTAGCGCGAGCACAAAGGCCGAACGGATGGAATAAAGGAACATTGCCTCTATCATAAGGTAAGGTTTTATGGAGTTATCAGATTAATCGGAGTATTCAGAGTAATCGGAGTAATCGGAGTATTCAGAGTACTCGGAGCAACCGCCCTCCGTCAAATACTATTCTTCTCTCTCCACCGAGGCGAGGAGTTCCTGTATTTCCTCGGGGGTGAGGTTCTCCTCGCGTATGAAATAACTGAACATGGACTTCAGGCTGCCGCCAAAGAAGTTCTTCTTCACGTCCTGCATGGTACGGCGCGTGTACTCGGCACGCGATACCAGAGGTTCGTACATGTGGGTCTTGCCCTCGCCCTTGTTCTTGGAATAATCCAGATAACCTTTCTCGTAGAGCACCTTCAGGTAGGTTGCCACGGTGGTGTAGGCTGGTTTGGGTTCGGGCCACTCGCCCAACACGTCCCACGCACAGGCAGGGCGCTCCAGGTTCCACAGGATGCTCATCACCTCGAACTCCAATCTGGTCAGTGTCTTCTCGTTGCGTCTCATATTCGGAATAATTGTTTGTTTTGTGTGTTTGCAGAGGCAAAGTACGGCAATGTTCACGAATATCGCAATGGTTAGATATCGGAAATTTGCGATAAGAGCTCGATTTTAACGTTTATTCGTAGTAATAGGACAGCGGAGACGTCCTTGCACCCTCTGTCACACATGCATTGGCATAAATAGAGTTAAAAGATGGGAAACAGACAGTCTTTCTGCACAAAATACGCTATCTTTGTACCATCAGAATGATATTATTAACTTAACTACATTTATAATTATGAAAAAACTTTTGCTGCTTGCCATCCCGGCATTACTGATCAGTTGCGGACCCAAGAAATACAACATCGAGGGCAAGACCACAGGAGACTATGAGGGGAAACAGGTTCTCTTGAAGGATTTGGAGGGAACCACGGTTGACTCCTGCCTTGTGGAGGACAGCACTTTCGCCTTTGCCGGCAATGTGGACGACCAAAGCATCTACACCGTTTTTCTGGAAAGAACACGCATCCCTGTTTTCGTACAGAACGGCGCCATCATTACCGCCGACATGACAGAGGGCTCCGCAAGGGTGTCTGACAACGGCGGATTGAACGACATCTTCACCGCCATTACCGACAAAATCAATGAGAGCAGCCAGGCCCTTAACGAAAAGGCACAGAAACTGATAAACGAGGGCATGACCTACATTGAAGTGCACGACTCGGTGAAAAGAGACATTGAGGCCCTGTACGACATATACCGCGTTGGTATGACGGAGAACAAGGACAATATCGTGGGTGCACACATACTGGGTATGCTGGCCAACGAAATGTATTCCTCACTGGACAAACTTGACTCCGTAATGGCCGAGGTGAAGTATGCTGGCAAGATAAAGGCCGTCACTGACCTGCATGCATTCTTAGAAAAGGCAGAAACCACCAAGGAAGGCAAGATGTTCGTTGACTTCAGCGGTTTCGATTTGGAAGGCAACGCCTCCAAACTCTCCGACTATGTGGGCAAGGGCAAGTATGTGCTGGCCGACTTTTGGGCATCATGGTGCGGTCCCTGCAAGATGGAAATCCCCAACCTCATAGAGTTGCACAAGCAGTTCGCAGGCGACAAGTTCATAGTTCTGGGCGTGAACGTATGGGACCAGGAGGATAAGTTCAAGGCCGCTCTGGAGGAAGAGGGCATCGAGTATCCCCAGATTTTCGTTCCCCGCGACAACAAGGACAATGCCACCGAACTTTACGGCATCCAGGGCATTCCCCAAATCATGCTTTTCGGTCCCGACGGCACCATCGTGAAGCGCGACCTGCGCGGTCAGGATATGAAGGACTTCGTTGCCGACCAGTTGAAGTAAGACTGAATCCCTGCATTACACACATACACATGAGGATGTGTCAAAATGGGCACATCCTCTTTTATATTACCTTGGCAGAATTCCTATCCCAGAAGTTCCTTTACCTTGGCGGAAATAGCCTTGCCATCGGCACGGCCGGCCAGACGCTTGCTGGCAACACCCATCACCTTGCCCATATCCTTGGCACTGGCAGCACCCACTTCGGCAATGATGGCACGGAGTTCAGCCTCCAGTTCCTCGGCAGATAGAGCCTTGGGCAGATAGGCCTCGAGGGCATTGACCTGCCCCATCTCCTCCTCTGCCAGGTCGGGGCGGTTCTGCTCCACATAGAGTTGGGCGGTGTCCTTGCCCTGCTTCACCAACTTGGAAAGAATCTTCAGTGCCTGCTCATCGGAGAGTTCGGCATCTGCACCGGGAGCCGTAAGGGCCTCCAGAAAATACTTCTTGGCATTGCGCAATGCCATAAGGCGCACCTTGTCCTTGGCCTTCATAGCCACGACGATGTCCTTGCTTATCTGTTCAAACAACATAATGATATTGGGGATTAGTTTGTTTTTATTTGTGACACGCAAAAGTACCTATTTTCAACGAACCGACCAAAGGATTACGGCAAAATCTTTCCGCGTGTCAGTGTCAGCACCATGCCCCGGCATGCCAGATACGACAGGAAGGCTATCCATAGGCCATGGTTACCATAAAGGGGGATAAGAAGGTAATATCCCGCCAGGAATAGCGACATGCTAATGGCCATGGACCAGAGCATGAGGCGCGGTGAGGTGGCGCCGATATAGATGCCGTCCCAAAGGAATGAGGCCACGCCACAGATGGGTAGGAGCAGAGTCCAATGGCGATAACGCGAAACGGCATCGAGAACCGTGATGTCGTCCGTAAGCAACGACATGAACGGTTCGCCCCCTATTGCATACAGGCCCACAAAGAGCATGGCAAGTCCCCCACCCCATTGGAACAGCCTGCGCACTACGGCACGGCATAGTCCAGTATTGGCCGCACCTATGGCCTTGCCAACAAGTGCCTCTCCGGCATAGGCAAATCCGTCCATGAAATAACTGAAGATGGTGAAAAGCTGCATGAGCAGTGTATTAACGGCCAATTCCACGCTACCTTGTACCGCTCCTGCCGCAATAAACATGAAATGTACTACTATAAGGCAGAGGGTACGAAGGAACAGAGAGAAGTTCTGGCGGTTGGATGCAGTTCCCGGAGTAATGGCCTGGCGCAACAAGAGCCAGAACGACGGCATGCGGAAGGAAGTCCTTTTCCACAACCTCCTGTAATAGCGCAGACACAGCAGGAGCGCAATGATGAACGCCACCCATTGGGCCAACAGGGTTCCCAGTGCCACACCTTCTATGCGCATACCCAAAGCATAGACAAAGAAGATGCTGCATGCGATGTTCAGCAGGTTCTGCCCTATGGCCACAATCATGGGGAAACGGGAGTTCTGCATACCTATGTACCATCCGTTCATGGCAAAAAGCCCAAGGGCAGGAACGGCTCCCCATATACATATATTAAAATACGTGCGCGCGAGAGAAGCGACCTCTGCCTCTGGAGCGATATACCATAAGGCACCGTCGCGGACAAGGGGAGAAAGGACCATAAGTCCGAGGGCCAGGACAAGAGCCAGTAGAAGACTTCGGACAAGCAGGAGGACCACTCCGTCCAAATCCCTGCGCCCCCAGGCCTGGGCGGTTTCGCCTCCGGTCCCCATCCTGAGGAAACCGAACATCCAGTAGATGATATTGAAGAGCATGCCTCCAACGGCAATGGCACCCACATAATACGAGGCAGGCAAGGATGTGGAGGAAGAAACTCCGTCATCGCCCCCCATGTGACCGGTAACGGCAACATCCACCAATCCCAAAAGGGGAACGGTAATGTTGTTGACTATACTTGGCAAGGCAATGGCAAGTATGCGGCGGTCAAGGGACGGGAGCACAGACATCAACCGAAAAGTTTATCTTCCAGTTCCTTGCATGAAGACAACAACTGTCCGTCCTGAACGCAAACGGAATCCACCCTGGCCTTCAGGCAAAGTTTGCCGTCGCTGACACGGTGTATCTGTTGTAAGAATACATAGCGCACATTCTCCTTCTTCACCGTGAGGCTACATACAAACTCGTCTCCGCTACGCAGAGGCAACTTGAACTCCATGGTGATGCGTGCCACAACGGCATCTATGCCACGTGCATGCATATCGGCAAAACTTATGCCACGCTCCAAAAGGAACTCATGGCGGGCATGTTCCAGATAGTGCTGGTAGTTGGCATTGTTGACAATGCCCTGCAGGTCGCACTCATAGTCGCGGACCTTCATCTTTAATTCGTGCATGGTTTTCTTGTAATAGGGAGCTTAAGGACTTTAAGGCCATTAAGGTCGTTAGGGTCATTAGGGTCATTAGGGTCTTAATGAAAGAACGCCTTGTCAGGACAAGTATGTCCCGGCAAAGCGTCCTTTCTATCATAGATATAGTATCTTCATTTAAAAGTCATCAAAGTCCAGACGGGCCTTGCGGTTGGCCAGGGTGCGTTCGTAGTCCTCGCGTGAACCCACGACAATCTTCTCGTACTCGCGCATACCGGTACCGGCAGGAATCAGGTGACCGCAGATTACGTTCTCCTTCATACCCTCCAGGTAGTCGCTCTTACCGTTGATGGCGGCCTCGCTGAGCACCTTGGTTGTCTCCTGGAAGGATGCGGCACTCATGAACGAACTTGTTGCCAGAGAAGCACGGGTGATACCCTGCAGGATCTGGGTAGATGTGGCGGGCATTGCATCGCGCACCTCCACAATCTTCTTGTCCTGACGCTTCAGCAGAGAGTTCTCGTCGCGCAGACGGCGTGAAGTAACAATCTGACCGGCATGCATTGTCTCGCTGTCACCGGCATTGACAACAACCTTCTTGCCCCAGATGCGATCGTTCTCCTCTGCGAAGTCCAGTTTGTCCACAATCTGAGTCTCCAGGAAGCGGGTATCGCCGGGCTCTACAATCTGAACCTTACGCATCATCTGGCGTACGATAACCTCGAAGTGCTTGTCGTTGATCTTTACACCCTGCAGACGGTACACGTCCTGAATCTCGTTGACGATATACTCCTGTACGGCGGTGGGACCCTTGATGGCCAGAATGTCGGCAGGAGTGATTGCACCGTCGGAGAGAGGTGTTCCGGCACGTACGTTGTCGTTGTCCTGTACCAGTATCTGCTTGGAGATGGGCACGAGGTACTTGCGGACGTCACCAACCTTGGAAGTGATGGTAATCTCGCGGTTACCGCGCTTCAGACGACCCATGGTGACAACACCGTCGATTTCGGCCACAACGGCAGGATTACTGGGGTTACGGGCCTCGAACAACTCGGTTACACGAGGCAGACCACCGGTAATGTCACCGCCACCACCTACAACACGAGGAATCTTGACCAGAATCTCACCTACACGGGCATCCGCACCGTCTGTAATGGCAATATGGCCACCGATGGGGAAGTTGTAGGTACGGAGGATGTCTCCGTTCTCGTCCAGAATATGGCAAGCAGGAATCTTGTTGCGGTCCTTGGACTCGATGATGATATACTCGCTCTGCTTTGTTGCCTCGTCGGTCTCCACGCGGTATGTCACATTCTCAATGACATCCTCGAACTTGACCTTACCGGCACTCTCTGTAACAATAACAGAGTTGAAGGGGTCCCACTGGGCAATGATGTCGCCCTTCTGGACAATGTCGCCCTCATGCTTGAAGAGGGTACTGCCATAGGGGACGTCCTGACTGAGCAGTACGATACCAGTCTTGGGTTCAACGAAACGAACCTCGGCCAGACGGCTGACAACCACCTTGGATGTGCCGTTGTCGGTCTGTGCATCTACGGTGCGGAGTTCCTCGAATTCCAGGCGTGCCTCGTACTTGGCCTTGATCTGTGCATTGGCAACGGCGTTACCGGCCACACCACCGGCGTGGAAAGTACGCAGGGTCAACTGAGTACCGGGCTCACCGATAGACTGGGCAGCGATTACACCCACGGCCTCGCCCTTGTGTACCATACGGCTGGAAGCCAGGTTGCGTCCGTAACACTTCACACAAACGCCCTTGCGGCTCTCACAGGTCAGTACAGAACGTATCTCAACCATTTCGATGGGGCTATCCTCAATCTCCTTGGCCTTGGCTTCGGTAATCTCATCGCCGGCAGCAACAATCATCTTACCTGTTGTGGGATGTATTACATCGTGTACGCTGACACGACCCAGGATACGGTCGTAGAGAGAACTGATTACCTCGTCACCGTTCTTAAGAGCAGTGCACTCCAGGCCACGCAGGGTACCGCAATCCTCCTCGGTGATGATAACATCGTGAGAAACGTCGACAAGACGACGTGTCAGATAACCGGCGTCGGCAGTCTTCAAAGCGGTATCGGCAAGACCCTTACGGGCACCGTGGGTAGAAATGAAGTACTCCAGCACACTCATACCTTCCTTAAAGTTAGAAAGGATGGGGTTCTCGATGGTCAGAGGTTCGGCACCTGCCTTCTGGGGCTTGGCCATCAGACCACGCATACCGGACAACTGGCTGATCTGACCGGCGCTACCACGGGCACCGGAATCAAGCATCATGTATACGGCATTGAAACCTTCTTCGGCCTCGCGCATGGTCTTCAGCAGAATCTTTGACAGGTCGTTGTTTACCTTGGTCCATGTTTCGATAACCTGGTTGTAACGTTCCTTGTCGGTGATGAAGCCCATACCATAGTCCATGGTGATGCGCTCAATTTCATCGTTACCGCGCTGTACCAGTTCGGCCTTCTCCTCAGGAACGATAATATCGCCCAAGTTGAAGGACAGACCGCCTTCGTAAGCCATCTTGTAACCCAGGTTCTTGATACCGTCAAGGAACTCACATGCACGTGCCACACCTACACTCTTGATAACCTTGGTAATCAGGCCACGCAGAGTCTTCTTGGCAATAACGTCGTTGAAGTATCCTATTTCGGCAGGGATAATCTCGTTGGCGATGAGTCGGCCCACAGAGGTCTCCACCTGGTGCTTGCAAGCATTGCCTTCCTCGTCTATGTCGTCTACGACAACCTTGATGGGTGCATGGATTTCCACACGCTTCTGGTTGAAGGCGATGATAGCCTCCTCGGGAGCGTAGAAACTCATGCCGGCGCCCTTTGCACCGGGACGAAGTTTGGTGATATAGTACAGACCTATCACCATATCCTGAGAAGGAACGGTGATAGGCTCACCATTGGCGGGGTTCAGAATATTGTGGCTCTGGAGCATCAGCAACTGTGCCTCCAGAATAGCCTCATTTGACAAGGGCAGATGAACAGCCATCTGGTCACCGTCGAAGTCGGCGTTGAACGCGGTACATGCCAGAGGGTGCAACTGAATGGCCTTACCCTCGATCATCTTGGGCTGGAATGCCTGGATACCCAGACGGTGCAGTGTCGGCGCACGGTTCAAGAGCACGGGATGACCCTTCATGACATTCTCAAGGATATCCCAGATAACGGGATCCTTGCGGTCAACGATCTTCTTGGCGCTCTTAACGGTCTTTACGATACCACGCTCTATCAACTTACGGATGATGAATGGCTTGTACAGTTCGGCTGCCATCAACTTAGGCAGACCGCACTCGCCCATCTTCAGTTCGGGACCTACAACGATTACAGAACGGGCACTATAGTCAACGCGCTTACCCAACAAGTTCTGACGGAAACGGCCCTGCTTACCCTTCAGCGAGTCGCTGAGTGACTTAAGGGGACGGTTGCTCTCCGACTTCACTGCACTGGCACGACGGCTGTTATCGAACAGGCTGTCTACTGCCTCCTGAAGCATACGCTTCTCGTTACGCAGAATAACCTCGGGAGCCTTAATCTCCAACAGACGCTTCAGACGGTTGTTACGGATGATGACACGACGGTAGAGGTCATTCAGGTCACTGGTAGCAAAACGTCCGCCGTCCAGGGGCACCAAAGGACGCAGTTCGGGTGGAATGACGGGCAAAATGCGCAGGATCATCCACTCGGGCTTGTTGATTTCGCGGCTTGCGCGGAAACTTTCCACAACCTGCAGGCGCTTCAAAGCCTCGTTCTTACGTTGCTGGGCACCTTCAGTGTTTGCACTGTCGCGCAATTCATAACTGAGTTTGTCCAAATCAACACGCTGCAAGAGGTCAAGGATGGCCTCTGCACCCATCTTGGCAACGAACTTGTTGGGGTCGTTGTCGTCAAGGTACTGATTGTCGCGGGGCAGACGGTCGGTCAGTGCAATGTACTCCTCTTCGCTAAGCAGATCGCCTTCACGGGCAACACCGTCCTGAATACCACGCTCGTCCTTGTCATCACGAGGACCCAGGATACCGGGCTGGATGACAACATAGCGCTCGTAATAGATGATGCTGTCCAACTTCTTTGTGGGCATACCCAGAAGGTAGCCTATCTTGTTGGGCAGAGAACGGAAATACCAGATGTGTGCCACGGGGACAACGAGCTGGATATGACCGCTTCTCTCGCGACGAACCTTCTTTTCGGTAACCTCTACGCCACAACGATCACAGACAATGCCCTTATAACGGATACGCTTGTACTTGCCGCAATGGCACTCGTAGTCCTTGGTGGGACCGAAAATGCGCTCACAGAACAAGCCGTCGCGCTCGGGCTTATAGGTACGATAGTTGATGGTCTCGGGCTTGAGCACCTCGCCATAGGAGTTCTCGAGAATCTCCTCGGGGGATGCAAGTCCGATGGTTATCTTGGTGAAGTTATTCTTCACTTTGGTTTCTTTCTTGAAAGCCATATCTTGTTTCTGTCTTTTTTAGTCCAACGTAATTCTCAAGCCCAAACCACGCAACTCGTGCAACAGTACGTTCAATGATTCAGGAATACCGGCGGCAGGCATTGCATCACCCTTGACAATAGCCTCGTAGGCCTTGCTTCTGCCGGTAACGTCATCACTCTTGATGGTCAGGATCTCCTGAAGCACATGGCTTGCACCGAATGCCTCGATAGCCCAAACCTCCATCTCACCGAAACGCTGGCCACCGAACTGTGCCTTACCGCCGAGAGGTTGCTGGGTAATCAGGCTGTAAGGACCAATGCTACGTGCGTGCATCTTGTCCTCAACCATGTGACCGAGTTTCAGCATGTAGGCAACACCCACAGTAGCCAACTGGTCGAATGGTTCGCCTGTAGCACCGTCATACAACTGAGTTGAACAGTAGCGTGGCAGGCCAGCCTTGTCGGTCCACTCGTTCAGGTCCTCGAGGTGGGCTCCGTCGAAGATGGGAGTAGCGAACTTGACGCCGAGTTTCTGACCTGCGGCACCCAGTACGGTCTCGAAAATCTGACCGATGTTCATACGGCTGGGCACACCCAGGGGGTTCAGAACGATATCCACGGGAGTACCGTCGGCCAAGAAAGGCATATCCTCCTGACGTACGACCTTGGACACGATACCCTTGTTACCATGACGGCCGGCCATCTTGTCACCAACGCCAATCTTACGCTTCTTGGCAATGTAGACCTTAGCCATCTGGATGATACCGCTGGGCAGTTCGTCACCGACAGTGATGGCAATCTTAGCACGCTTGATCTCGGCATCCAGCACCTTGTACTTCTTCAGGAAGTTGATGACAAGTTTCTTAATCAACTCGTTGGTATGCTCGTCGCCGGTCCAACCGCTCAACTGAACGGCAGTGTAGTCGAAGGTCTCCAGTACAGGAGCGGTAATTTCTGCTCCGGCGGGAATGAGTTCCGCACCCATATAGTCCTTGACTCCTGCGCTCAACTTGCCGGCGGTGAGTTCAAGCAACTTGTCGATAAGGATAGCCTTCAAATCGGCAACCTTGCACTCGAACTCCTCGTCGATAGCAGCAATACGCTTCTTGTCCTCTGCTTTGGCAGAACGTGTCTTGATTGCCTTGGAGAACAACTTCTTGTCAATGACAACACCCTTCAGAGAGGGGCTGGCCTTCAGAGAGGCATCCTTAACGTCACCAGCCTTGTCACCGAAGATGGCACGAAGCAGTTTTTCCTCAGGACTGGGGTCGCTCTCACCCTTAGGAGTAATCTTACCGATCATGATGTCACCGGGGACAACGTTGGCACCGATACGGATAATACCGTTCTCGTCCAGATCCTTTGTGGCCTCTTCACTGACATTGGGAATGTCGCTTGTGAGTTCCTCCATACCACGCTTTGTCTCGCGCACTTCCAGACTGAACTCCTCAACATGTACACTGGTCAGGATGTCCTCGCGTACAACGCGCTCGTTCAGTACGATAGCATCCTCATAGTTGTAACCCTTCCATGGCATGTATGCCACAAGCAGGTTCTTACCCAGAGCCAACTCACCGGCCTCGGTAGAGTAACCCTCAGTGAGGATGTCGCCGGCCTTGACACGCTGACCCTTCTCGCACATAGGACGCAGGTCAATGGTCATGTTCTGGTTGGTGCGGCGGAACTTGGGAATACGGTATTCCTTCATCGCAGGCTCAAAGCTTACGAAGTCTTCCTCCTCCGTACGGTCGTAAAGGATACGGATAGTTGTTGCATCAACATAATCAACAACACCGTCGCCCTCGGCAGTTATCATTGTACGGCTATCCTCGCAAAGCTGCTTCTCAATACCGGTACCTACGATAGGAGCCTCGGTACGGAGCAGGGGAACTGCCTGACGCATCATGTTACTGCCCATCAATGCACGGTGGGCATCGTCATGCTCCAGGAAGGGAATCAGGCTGGCAGCAATAGAAGCAATCTGCTGAGGTGCCACGTCCATCAGGTTAACCTGAGTGGGAGGAACAACAGGATAGTCATCGTCGCAACGGCACTTAACCACCTTGCGGATAAATGTACCGTCTTCACGCAAGGGGGCGTTACCCTGACCGATAACCAGTTTCTCCTCCTCTTCTGCACTATAATATCTGATGCCTTCGGGAGAAAGGTCTACAACACCGTTCTCTACCTTTCTATAAGGAGTCTCAATGAAACCGAGGTCGTTGATCTTTGCATATACACAAAGGCTGCTGATCAGACCGATGTTGGGTCCTTCAGGAGACTCGATAGGACAAAGACGGCCATAGTGAGTGAAGTGTACGTCACGAACCTCGAAACCGGCACGTTCACGAGAGAGACCGCCAGGACCGAGGGCAGAAAGACGGCGCTTGTGCGTTACCTCGGCAAGAGGGTTGGTCTGGTCCATGAACTGGCTCAGTGCATTGGTACCGAAGAAAGTGTTGATAACGCCGGAAATGGTCTTTGCGTTGATCAGGTCTGTGGGACTGAACACCTCGTTGTCACGTACGTTCATGCGCTCGCGGATGGTACGGCTCATACGTGCCAGACCTATAGCGAACTGGTTTGCGAGTTGCTCGCCAACAGTACGGACACGACGGTTGCTCAGGTGGTCAATATCATCTACATTGGCCTTGCTGTTGATCAACTCAATCAGATACTTGATAATCTCAATGATATCCTCCTTGGTCAGTACACGGACATCGTTGTCGGTAGACAGGTTCAACTTCTTGTTGATACGATAACGGCCAACCTCACCCAAGTCATAACGCTTGTCTGAGAAGAACAGGTTGTAGATAACCTCCTTGGCACTTGCATCATCAACAGGGTCTGCATTGCGCAACTGACGGTAGATATATGTGATAGCCTCCTTCTCGCTATTTGAGGTATCCTTCTGCAAGGTGTTGAAGATTATGCTGTAGTCGCTGCCCTGATTCTCTGCCTTGTGAAGAAGGATAGTACTTTCGCCGCTGTCAAGAATCTGTGCAATGTTCTCCTCTGTCAGTTCGCTTTCACGGTCAAGAAGAACCTCGTTACGCTCAATGCTGACAACCTCACCAGTATCCTCATCAACGAAGTCCTCCACCCAACTCTTCAGTACACGGGCGGCCAACTTCTGGCCAAGGTGGGCCTTGAGGCTCTCGGCAGAAACCTTAATCTCCTCAGCAAGGTCAAAAATCTCCAATATGTCACGGTCATTCTCAAAGCCGATAGCACGCAGCAAGGTAGTTACGGGCAACTTCTTCTTACGGTCGATGTAAGCGTACATCACATTCTGGATGTCAGTTGCGAATTCTATCCAACTACCCTTGAAAGGAATAATACGGGCAGAGTACAACTGAGTACCGTTGCTGTGTACGCTGCTACCGAAGAATACACCGGGAGAACGATGCAACTGGCTTACGACAACACGTTCGGCACCATTGATGATGAAGGTACCGTTGTTTGTCATGTAAGGAATGGGACCAAGGAAGACGTCCTCGATTACCGTATCGAAATCCTCATGGTCAGGGTCGGTACAGTAAAGTTTCAACTTTGCCTTCAAGGGGACGCTGTATGTCAGTCCGCGCTCGAGGCATTCTTCGATAGAATATCTTGGTGGATCAATATAATAGTCCAGGAACTCAAGAACAAAGTTGTTGCGAGTATCCGCAATGGGGAAATTCTCGCTGAATACCTTGTACAGACCATCGTTCTTACGGAGTTCTGGTGGAGTATCCAACTGGAGGAAGTCTCTGAAAGACTTCAACTGCACGTCAAGGAAATCCGGATATGCGTATGGAGCCTTGACGGTAGCAAAATTTACTCTGTTGTTAATAATATTAGACATCTATTTGGTCGTTTATGATGACTTTGGATTGTATAGACACAAAAAGGTAAAGAACCCTCTACCAGAGGATCCTTTACCGTAATTCCCTTTTCAGGAAGTTAAGATTACTTCAGCTCGATCTTAGCGCCAGCCTCCTCGAGGGTCTTCTTCAGAGCCTCAGCGTCAGCCTTGGGCATGCCTTCCTTCAGAGTGCTGGGAGCACCGTCAACCATCTCCTTAGCCTCCTTCAGACCCAGACCACAAGCCTCCTTAACGGCCTTTACAACCTGGAGCTTAGCAGCACCTGCGTCAACCAGAACTACGTCGAAGTCGGTCTTCTCCTCAGCTGCAGCCTCACCGGCACCAGCAGCGGGAGCAGCAACTGCAACAGCTGCAGCAGCGGGCTCAATACCATACTCATCCTTCAGGATAGTTGCCAACTCATTAACTTCCTTTACTGTCAAGTTTACCAACTCTTCAGCGATAGCTTTCAAATCTGCCATGTTCTTATTCTTTTATTGATTAGTTTGTTACTATTGTTAATTATTATGCGGCTGTTCCGACAATTATTCGGGACGCTCGCCCAGTGTCTTGAGGACACCGTGGATGGTGTTCTGACCACTCTGCAGGGCAGAGAGAACGTTCTTTGCAGGAGACTGCAACAGAGCAACGATGTCTGCAATAACCTCGTTCTTGCTCTTGATTGAACAAAGTGCATCCAACTGTTCTGCACCTACATAGATACCCTCCTCGGCATAAGCGGCCTTCAGGGCGGGCTTCTCTATCTTCTTGCCCTTGAGTTCCTTAATCATCTTGGCAGGAGCATTGGCAACCTCAGTGAAGAGAACTGCGGTAGTACCTACCAATACGGGATTCAGAGCTTCGAAATCAATCTCACTTGCTTCAAGAGCCTTCTGCAGCAATGTGTTCTTGACAACAACCATCTTCAGGTTGTTCTTGAAACACATGCGACGCAGACTGCTTGTCTGACCTGCATTCATACCCTCAACATCAACGATGTAGAAGTGAGGATACTGCTTCAGCATTTCGCCGAGCTGTGCAATAATTAAGCCTTTATCTTCCTTTCTCATGATGAATTACTTTTTTAGATTTCCTCGGTGGTCTTAGGATCAACCTTTATACCACGGCTCATTGTACTTGAAAGATACAGACTCTTTACGTATGTTCCCTTTGCAGCAGCAGGCTTCAGCTTGATGATGGTAGCCATGAACTCCTTGGCGTTCTGGGCAATCATCTCGGCAGTAAAGCTTACCTTACCGATAGAAGCGTGAACGATACCGGTCTTGTCGACCTTGAAGTCAATCTTACCCTGCTTAACCTCACGGACAGCCTTGGCAACATCCATGGTAACGGTACCGCTCTTGGGGTTGGGCATCAGGCCACGGGGACCCAGGATACGACCCAGAGCACCAATCTTACCCATGATGGCGGGCATAGTGATGATAACGTCAACATCAGTCCAACCACCTTTAATCTTCTCGATATATTCATCAAGACCTACATAATCAGCACCAGCCTCCTTAGCGGCTGCCTCCTGATCAGCAGTACAGAGACAGAGCACACGGGTCACCTTACCTGTACCATTAGGCAGAGATACTACACCACGTACCATCTGGTTAGCCTTACGGGGGTCTACGCCAAGACGTACGTCGATATCAACAGAAGCATCAAACTTGGTAGTGGTAATCTCCTTTACCAAGGCAGAAGCCTCTTTCAGTGAATATGCCTTCCCTGCTTCAATCTTCTCTGCTACCAACTTCTGGTTTTTTGTCAGTTTACTCATTGTTAATTGAAGTTTTATAAATTATTTACCAGGGAATTCACCCTTCACTGCAATACCCATACTTCTGGCAGTACCAGCTACCAATGTCATTGCAGCCTCAACAGTAAAACAGTTCAAGTCAGGCATCTTGTCTTCAGCGATAGCGCGAACCTGATCCCATGTAATCTCCGCAACCTTCTTACGGTTAGGCTCAGCAGAACCACTCTTTACCTTTGCCACCTCCATGAGCTGAACTGCTACGGGAGGAGTCTTGACAACGAAGTCATAAGACTTGTCATTGTAATAAGTGATTACAACAGGGAGTACCTTACCGGCCTTGTCTTGAGTGCGGGCATTGAAAGCCTTGCAGAAATCCATGATGTTGATACCCTTAGAACCCAGAGCGGGACCTACTGGAGGTGAAGGATTAGCTGCGCCGCCTTTAATCTGCAATTTGATAAATCCAGCAACTTCTTTAGCCATTTTTTGTTTTCTCTTTATAATAATTAATGTTGTGAGTCGTCTTCATGCACCATCCTTTACGTAACTAAAGGACAACCTGCTCATAGGCCTGTGCCTTACAACTTCTCAACCTGCATAAAACCAAGTTCAAGCGGAGTTTTACGTCCGAAGATCTTAACCATTACCTTCAACTTCTTCTTGTCATTATTGATTTCCTCAATAACGGCATCAAATCCGCTGAAAGGACCATCGGTTACCTTTATGCTCTCTCCTATTTCGAATGGAATCATGATATCCTCGGGGACATCCTGAATCTCATCCACAGTACCAAGCATGTGATTTACCTCTGCCTGAGACATCGGCATGGGCTTGGTATCACTCTTTGTCGCAGAGAGGAAACCGAGAACGTTAGGAACATTGCGGAGTTGTGACTGAGTCTCACCAATCAGGGCTGCCTCTACGAAGACATATCCGCTGAAACGGTTCTTCTCCTTTACAACTCTTTTGCCATTACGTACTGTAACTATCTTCTCTGTAGGAATAAGTACCTGGGACACGTTTGCGGCGAAATCGCTATGTTGCGAAATCAACGCCTCCACGTATTCCTTCACTTTGCCTTCCTTGCCACTGATAGCACGCATAACGTACCATCTCTTTTCAATTTCAGCCATTCCTAACACCTTTAAAGATTAGCCCAGAATATCATACAGAATCTCCATTGCTGTCTGGAACACGGAGTCCATGGCAAATACAACCAGCGCGATGCAGAGGGAAGCAATTAAAACAACAACAGCGCTACCTGTAAGTTCCTTACGCGAAGGCCAAGTGGTCTTATGCACAAGTTCTTCGTATGAATTCTTGCAATAATTTATTATGCTATGCATTTTCTTTTCTTTTATAGCACGGGAAGAGAGGCTCGAACTCCCGACACCTGGTTTTGGAGACCAGTGCTCTACCAACTGAGCTATTCCCGTAGATAGAGTCCCACCATTACTGGCAGGACTCCATATTTATTCGTCTAACCTGTGATTAGTCGAGGATTTCGGTAATCTGACCAGAACCTACGGTGCGGCCACCCTCACGGATAGCGAAACGCAGACCTACGTTCAGGGCAACGGCGTAAATCAACTCAACGTTGATCTCTACGTTATCACCGGGCATTACCATCTCGATACCCTCGGGCAGGTGGATCTCACCGGTACAGTCCATAGTACGCAGATAGAACTGAGGACGATACTTGTTACCGAAGGGAGTATGACGGCCACCCTCTTCCTTCTTCAGAACATAGATAGAAGCCTTGAAGCTCTTGTGGGGCTTGATCACACCGGGGTGTGTGATAACCATACCACGCTTGATCTCCTGCTTGTCGATACCACGGAGCAACAGACCTACGTTGTCACCAGCCTCACCCTGATCCAGCAACTTGCGGAACATCTCAACACCAGTGATGACTGACTTCTTGTCCTCACCCAGACCCAGGATCTGAACCTCGTCACCTACCTTTACAACACCAGTCTCGATACGACCGGTAGCAACGGTACCACGACCAGTAATAGAGAACACGTCCTCAACGGGCATCAAGAAGGGCTTGTCAACGGCGCGCTCGGGCTCCTGAATCCAGGTGTCACATGCGTCCATCAATTCCATTACCTTGTCCTCCCACTGAGCAACACCATTCAGAGCACCCAGAGCAGAACCGCGGATAATAGGAGTATCCTCCTCGAACTCATACTGAGCGAGCAACTCACCCATTTCCATCTCAACGAGTTCCAGCATCTCCTCGTCCTCAACCATGTCACACTTGTTCAGGAACACAACCAGACGGGGAACGTTTACCTGACGAGCCAACAGGATGTGCTCACGAGTCTGAGGCATAGGACCATCAGTAGCAGCACAAACGATGATAGCACCGTCCATCTGAGCAGCACCAGTTACCATGTTCTTTACATAGTCGGCGTGACCAGGGCAGTCCACGTGAGCATAGTGACGCTTTGCAGTCTCGTACTCAACGTGAGAGGTGTTAATAGTAATACCACGCTCCTTCTCCTCGGGAGCATTGTCAATCTGGTCAAAGCTCTTCTTCTCAGAAAGACCTCTGCTGGCCAATACAGTAGTAATAGCGGCAGTCAAAGTAGTCTTACCGTGGTCAACGTGACCGATAGTACCGATGTTCACATGGGGTTTGGTACGTTCAAATTTTTCTTTTGCCATAGCGGTAGTTAGTATTTATTGAATTATTTGATGTCTCACAAAATCGAGCTGCTTCCGAGAGTTGAACTCGGGACCTCATCCTTACCAAGGATGCGCTCTACCACTGAGCTAAAGCAGCAACATTCCCTCTTTCCTTAGAGCGGAAGACGGGGCTCAAACCCGCGACCCCCAGCTTGGAAGGCTAGTGCTCTATCGACTGAGCTACTTCCGCATACCTTATTTATATACGTCTGTGAAAGAGGTGGGTAGTGATGGATTCGAACCACCGAAGGCGTAAGCCAGCAGATTTACAGTCTGCCCCATTTGGCCACTCTGGTAACTACCCATTGCCTATTTGCGGATGCAAAATTAGGCATATTTTTTGAAACCGCCAAAACTTTTATGAGTTTTTAGCGTCTAATCTACTTATTTTTGTGCTTTTCTATCTGGCGCTCCAGTATTTCGCACGTTCTATCTACTGCTTCTTCAAATGTGTCGCATGTTTCGGAAGCGAACAGACTCTTACCCGGAACATCAGCCTTAATGTCTACCTGCTTGTTCATCGCAGTCTCAGGCTTAACGACCTTCAATGACACCTCTACCTTTCCTATTTCACCTGCGAAGCGTCCCAGTTTCCCAACTTTCTTCTCAATGAAGTCTTGAAGTCTCTCATTCACATCAAAGTGAATCGCCTTAATTCTAATGTCCATAAATCCTCCTTTTGTTTTTAGGCCCTGGGGTGAGCCTGGTTATACATTTTCTTCAGTTCTTCAAACGTCGTGTGTGTATATATGGATGTCGTTTCCAGGCTTTCATGCCCCAACAGTTCCTTTACAGACTGAAGATCTGCAGAATTATTCAGCATTGAGGTTGCGAAACTATGCCGCAACACATGAGGGGTCCGCTTGGACTGCATGGTAACACTTGACAACAGTTCAGAAACTATCACCCTTAAGCGGGCATACCTTATCCGCCTGCCGCTCTTCGAGTCAAGGAACAATGCCTGAGTTTCCGCCTTACCTTCAAGGAACTTTTCGCGTTCTTCAAGATAGGTGCGCATTTCGTCCGCAAGTTCCGGAATCATAGGTATATTCCTTTGCTTGTTACGTTTCCCCACCACGCTTAGCACAGCATTGGCAGTATCCACGTCTGACACATCCAGACTTATCAGTTCCGCCGCACGCACGCCTGTCGAATACAGCATGCACAGCATCGCCCGATTGCGCTTCCCCTCGTATGTCTCAGCGAAATCGAAATCGTCCAAAAGACGGTTCATGTCCTTTTCGCTTACGAAACAGGGCAACGGTTTGTCTTTCTTGGGGGCACGCACCCCATATGCCGGGTCCACGTCCACAAGGCCTCGCTTAAGCAAGAAGCGGTAAAACGACTTCACTGCACTCAGTTTAGGACATACGGCAGACGGGACAAGCCCTTCATCAAGCAAATTGACAACCCAGGAACGTACAACGTCCGATGTCACGGTCTTCCACGTCAGGTCTTCTTCCAAGGATTTGCAATATAGTTCAAACGCTTTCAAACTACCGCTATAAGACGAAACCGTAAGTTCGCTGTAATTACGTTCGTATCTTATGTACGCTACAAATTCCTCGAGCCAAGCATCCATTTACACTCCTCTTGTGCTTTTTCTGAGGATAAAGATAGACATTTTTTCGGCAACTTCAAAGGGATGCCTCAAAAATTAAACTTCTTTAATACTTAATCGAGAGGATTAGTCCTCTACGCGCTGAAGCTGCTGTACATAGATAGCACGCTCCATCTTCAGACGGTTTTTAACAGAGGGCTTGTCAAACTGCTGGCGAGCACGGAGTTCCTTAACAACACCAGTCTTTTCAAACTTACGCTTGAACTTCTTCAAAGCGCGCTCAATGTTCTCACCTTCTTTTACAGGTACTACAATCATTGTTTTAATTTTATGAATTAGTTAATGTTATGCAAAAGTGCATTTTGCGGCGCAAAGGTACGACCTTTTTATGAAGTGGCAAAGGATTTTAGCGAAAATTTACAAAAAGGCTGTGCCATACATGACACAGCCTCCGTTCCTATATATATATAATATAAGATGTATTCTACTATAAAGCGTGATTACAGGTTGGGGTTCTCCTTTGTCCAATCCTCAACTGCGGGGATAATGCCCAGGGCGATGATTTCGTCACGCATCTTGCCCAAGTGCTCAACAGAAGACTGCAGTGCGGCCATCTCTTCTGCTGTACCCTGAGGAGCGACATAGTGAACGCCGTCAGCATCGATAGTGGTGGGCATAGCCATCATCACGTTCTTGTAACCCAGTTCCTCGCTGTTCACATAGCAACCTGCGGGCAGGGTGTAGGGTTCGCCACCCATAGCAGCCTCTATCATCTTGATAGCGCAGTAAGAGGGGCTCTGGAATGAACTGCGGCCACGCAACTTGATGATGTTAGAACCGCCCTGGACGGTATTGTGCTTGATCTCGGCCCAACGCTCCTCAGAGAGACCCATTTCTGCCAAAGGCTTGCCGTCGATCTTAACCTGAGAAGCAAATACAGCCATCTGCTCGCCATGGCCGCCATAGGTCTTGGCACCGGTAACCTTATCCTGCTGGACACCGAACTCCTTGGCCAAAGCCTGCTGCAGACGTGTAGAGTCGAGAGCAGCCAGAGAAGTCAACTGGTTGGGTTTCAGGCCAGAGTGGATCAGTGCGGTAAGAGCAGTAACGTCAGCGGGGTTGAAGATAACAACTACGTGCTTCACATCGGGACAATACTTCTTGATGAAGTCACCGAACTCAGCAGCGATCTGGCAGTTGCCCTTCAACAGGTCCTCACGGGTCATACCCTCCTTACGGGGAGCGCCACCTGAAGAAACGATGTACTTGGCACCGGTGAATGCCTCCTCGGGGTTAGTGGTCCAGGTGATGTTGGCACCGGGGAAACCGCAATGCGCCATCTCATCAGCCACGCCGTGAACACCGGGTTCGAAAATATCATACAAGCAAATGTTGGGGGTCAGACCCAGCATCAAAGCGCTCTGCACCATGTTAGAACCGATCATACCGCCGGCACCAACAATAAGAAGTTTCTCGTCAGTTAAAAAAGCCATAATTTAAAGTATTTAATGTTTAAGTGATTATTTACTCCGAACAAAGATAACATTTTTTCCGATACCACACAACACCGTTACAAGGATTTTAGCGCTTAGTCAGGTCTTTTGCCATGCACGATTGGCAAAAACCGTTCATATCGGAAGCGTAGCCCGCTCCAGCCACAGTCTTTCCGCCTTGTCTTCAAGCAGAGGAGACAACGTTTCACGCACCCTTGCATGATAATCGTCTATCCATTTGCGTTCGTCGTCTGTAAGCATCTCCACAACTATCAACGCTCTGTCATACGGGCAAAGCGTCAAGGGTTCGAACTTAAGGAAAGTGCCGAACCCGTTTTTCCGTGCAGGCACGCTCAACAGGCAGTTTTCTATACGCACGCCGAACTTACCTGGAACATATATTCCGGGTTCGTCGGTAATGACCTGTCCTGACCGTATCGGCCTGACCGTATCGGCACGAAAGTTCTTCCTTATCTGCACCGGTCCCTCGTGCACTCCAAGCACGTGCCCGACCCCATGGCCCGTGCCATGCCCGAAGTCATAGCCTTCGCGCCACATCGGCGCTCTGGCAGCAGTATCAAGTTGCAGGCCCGTTGTTCCCTCCGGAAAGTGCATTGCCTGCAGTTGCAGGTGTCCCTTCAGGACCAGAGTATACACACGCCTTTCCTCCTCCGTAGGTTCACCCATTGCTATCGTACGTGTAATGTCCGTAGTTCCGCAGTCATAATGAGCGCCACAGTCCAACAGGAGCAGGCCGTTTTTCACTATCTCCGCATCGGTTTCCTCCGTAGCCTCGTAATGCACTATCGCGCCATGGGCGGCAAACCCGGCTATTGTCTCGAAACTCAGCGACAGGAATCCTTCCTGTTCGGCACGCAGGGATGTCAGTTCCCTGTCCACCCAAAGTTCCGTCACCTTCTCCCCGTCATTCATTGCCTGCTGCAGTCTTGCAAGGAAGCGCACCATTGCCACACCGTCACGCACATGAGCCTGGCGGAAACCGTCCTGCTCAACATCGTTCTTTACGGATTTCCACTCTGACACAGGCGTCTCGGCATTGAAACGTGCCAGTTCCTCGTCGTATGACGCTACGCTCACACCAAGCTCCCCCAGATAATCCTTTATGCCACTTACCTGTTCCTCGTTGACATACAGGACATGGTTTCCGTCTGCCGACACATAGAGGAATGAAATTATGAAAGGATTATACGCAATATCATTACCACGTATATTCAGCACCCATGCCACTTCCGCAAGGTCTGATATATAAAGGCCGGGGAGAGCGTTCTCCGAAAGGTAGCCGACCAACCGTTGCAACTTGGCCTTGGCCGGTTCGCCTGCCAGTCCGTCCGCCATTACCCACGCCTTTGTACAGGGCAAGGGCGGGCGGTCTGCCCACAACCTGTCGAACGGGGCGTTATAACTCCAGCGCACGCTGGTGCAGTGGGAAGAGAGCCAGTCATTGATACCAACGTCCTGTCCCTCCCTCATCAGGCGGAATTCCGTTCCCTCCAACTGCTCCTCGGCCTGAAGCCAGTATCTTGAGTCTGTCCACAGCAAAGCCTCATCCATGGTAACCACTGCCGTTCCGGCACTGCCGGTAAAGCCTGTCAGCCACCTTCTGCACTGCCAGTGCTCCGCCAGATATTCGGAACCATGCGGATCATCCGTAGGGACAACCAATGCATCCAGACCTTCCTGTGCAAGCCACCCTCGCACGGCACGGAGTTTATCCTCTATAGACATATTCGTCGCTTGTTGTTACGTTCTGCGTATTCTCGGGATTGCCGTCAGCCTCCCTGTACCAGTCGCTGTATTCTATATAGTGCCTGGCATAGGTCTTGTTCAGAGCCTGGGCCTGTCCTGCATCCACCTTCTTCACGAACTTGGCGGGAACACCTGCCCACAGTTCGCCGTCGCCTATGACGGTATTGCTAAGCACCAATGCTCCGGCCGCAACGATAGCGCCACGGCCCACCACGGCATGGTCCAGCACCGTCGCTCCCATGCCCACCAGGGCTCCGTCCTTTATTTCGCATCCGTGCAGGGTGACGGAATGCCCTATAGTGACATCGTCTCCGAGGATACACGGAGCCTTGCCGTTCAGGGTGTGCAGACACGAGTTGTCCTGGATGTTAGTCCTGTTGCCTATCTTTATGAAGTGTACGTCACCCCTCACCACAGCATTGAACCATACCGTGCAGTCGTCGCCCATTTCCACATCGCCCGCTATCACCGCCCCTTCCGAGAAGTAGCAGTGCCTGCCGAATCTGGGGGCAGGCATGCCTTTCAAAGTCTTTATTATAGCCATTACGCCCTGCTTTTGGTTATATCAGTCCAGTGTCTCCACCGCAAACGCCATTCTGCGCAGGGTTTCCTCCTTGCCCAGGAATGCCGCCAGTTCATACATATCGGGGCCCTGCCCCTCGCCTACCAGGCAAACGCGCCATGCGTTCCATGGCTTCACGGCGCTTTCTTCCACCCATGGGTCGCAGACAGCCTTCATGCCTTCCACGGTCCAGTCGGACACGGTCTCAAGTACGGAGGCAAACTGTTTCATCTCTTCTGCCGTTGTCTCCTTCCAGTTCTTCTTGACGAATTTGTCTTCCTTGTCAAACGCTGTAGGGGCGACGAAGAAGAATTTGGTCAGCGGCCACAGGTCGGAAGCAAAACTGATATTGCGCTTCTTCTTGTTGCCCTGTGCATCCACATACTCGATTACCTTCATCTTCATCATGCGCACAACCTCGGTCATCTGCTCTGCCGTAGCCTCTATGCCCTGTGCAGCCAGGACCTTGCCGAACTCAGGAGCCCATTCGCTGTCCTCGCGGCGTATCATATACTGATGGTTGAACCATGCGGCCTTCACGAAGTCGAACTTGGCGCCGTTCTTGGAGCACTTGCTCAGGTCGAAGAGTTTTACCATCTCGTCCAGAGACAGCATCTCCGAACCCTCCTCTCCGGGATTCCAGCCAAGCAGTGCCAGGAAGTTCAGCACAGCCTCGGGCAGATAGCCTTTCTCGCGATAACCGCTGCTCACCTCGCCGCTCTTGGGGTCGTGCCATTCCAGGGGGAATACGGGGAAACCGAGTTTGTCGCCGTCGCGCTTTGAGAGTTTGCCGTTGCCTACGGGCTTCAGCAACAAGGACAGGTGCGCAAAACGCGGCATCGTGTCCTCCCAACCGAAAGCGCGGTACAGCAGCACGTGCAGGGGGGCACTGGGCAGCCATTCCTCGCCTCTGATTACATGTGTCACCTCCATCAGGTGGTCGTCCACGATGTTGGCCAGATGATATGTAGGCAGGTCATCGGCACTCTTATACAGGACCTTGTCGTCCAGGATGCTTGAATTGATGACCACATCGCCACGGATGATGTCGTCCACATGCACGTCCTCTCCGGGTTCTATCAGGAAACGCACCACATAGGGGTGTCCGCTCTCTATCAAGGCATCCACCTCCTCCTTGGGCATGGTCAGCGAATTGCGCATCATGCCACGGGTCTTGGCATCGTACTGGAAGTTCTCTATCTCCTGACGCTTTGCATCCAGTTCCTCCGGCGTATCGAATGCGATGTATGCCTTGCCGGCATCAAGCAACACCTTCACGTACTCGCGGTAGATGTCCCTGCGCTCGCTCTGGCGGTACGGGCCATGGCTGCCTCCGAAGCCTACTCCTTCGTCGAACTTCACGCCAAGCCAGTTGAAGGACTCCACGATATATTCCTCTGCTCCGGGCACGAACCGTCCGGAGTCCGTATCCTCAATACGGAAAATGGAATCACCGCCATGCTGACGGGCAAACAGGTAATTATATAATGCCGTACGCACACCTCCGATATGCAAAGGGCCCGTAGGACTGGGAGCAAAGCGCACCCTTACTCTTCTTTCTGCCATCACATTATTATATTATAGGTATTATTGCCACAAAAATACAACTTTTTTTTCTATTAGCCGGCATTTTTTTGTAATTTAGCGCTCGAAAGAAACAATTATAGGACATGAGCAGATTCAACCATCGCAACAAGTGGACACAGCGGGACTACTTCACCCGCATTCTGTCCACAGCCTTTATAATAGCAGTGTTCGTCACGCTAATGCCACGCGAAAGCGTGCGCACCTACCACTACCACGAAGGCGGAATATGGGATTACGGCACTCTCATTGCCGAGGACAGTTTCCCCATCCTTAAAAGCGAGGAGGACTTACAGAGAGAGAAGGACAGCGTGATACGCTTCTACGAACCCTACTTCCAGGTCATTCCCGGCGTTGCAGACAGCGCAATACAGGCCTGGCATACCTTTTACCGGGACGAACTGAAGAATTCGATACCTGCACATTACGAAAAACATGTGACAGCAAGACTGGCAGAAGTATATGACCGGGGCATCATCTCCGCTGAAGAGTATGGTATCGTGGAAGACCAACGCATCAGCGCCATACGCGTCATCAGCGGCAACTTTGCCTCCAAGCGCCCCACCTCGGAAGTCCTGTCACCGAAAACGGCATACGAAATGCTCATAGACTCTGCCGACAGCACCGAATACAAATGCGCAGAACTCATGCAATGCCACCTGAACCGCTTCCTCACACCCAACCTGCAATACGATGCGGCAAAAAGCAACCAGGAACTTCTGGACGTGGAAAGCCTTGTCACACCATTCCAGGGACAGGTCATCGTAGGACAGAAGATAGTGGACCGTGGCGAAATCATCAATGCACACACGTTCCGCATACTTGAAAGCATGCATTACCACATCGACGGCCGAGAGAAATCCACAGCCGAGATAATGCTCAACCTTTCCGGACAACTGGCCTACACCTGCATCATTGTGATACTGTTCTTCCTGTATTTCCAGCAGTTCCGCAACGACTATCTGGGCACACCCAAGACCATGCTTCTCACATGCACCCTGTTCCTGTTCTTCCCCCTGCTGACCTATGCCATAGTGGTGCACAGCAACCTAAGCCCCTACATACTGCCATTCTGCATAACGCCCGTATTCATCAGGATATTCATGGACAGCCGTACAGCATTCATCGCACACCTGATGACCATAATGATGTGCGTCCCTGCCGTTTCCCAGCCAGCAGAATTCGTCACCATACAGACCATTGCCGGACTTACGGCAGTCATAAGCCTGCGCCAACTCACACAACGCTCGGAACTGTTCAGAGCCATACTTATAGTATTGGCGGTATCCATACTGACCTACATCAGCATGCAACTCATAAGCCGCCGCGTGCTTTACATAGAAGACGTCAACTACAACGACCTGATAAGCATATCGCTCAGCAGCCTCTTGCTGATGGTCTCCTACCTTCTGCTCATACCCATTGAAAGGGTGTTCGGCTTTACCAGCAACGTGACACTGATAGAACTTTCCAATGCCAACAACCCCCTCCTGCGCCGCATGTCGGAAGAAGCGCCAGGCACATTCCAGCACAGCATGCAGGTGGCCAACCTGGCAGCGGCCGTGGCAGAACGGCTCGGCGCCAAGAACCAACTGGTGCGCACGGGCGCACTGTACCACGACATAGGAAAGATACGCCATGCCGCCTTCTTCACGGAAAACCAGCGCGGCCTCAATCCGCACGACCGCCTTACCGACGTGCAGTCGGCACAAATCATCATCAGCCATGTGCGCGAGGGACTGGCGCTTGCCGAAAAGCACAAACTGCCCCAAGTCATACGCGACTTCATTGTCACCCACCATGGCAAGAGCCTGACACGATACTTCTATGTCCAGGCACAGAACAAGAGCCAGGACATTGACATTGACCCGACGAACTTCACCTACCCGGGACCCGAACCGAGCACCATGGAACAGGCCATACTCATGATGTGCGATGCCGTGGAGGCGGCAAGCAGGAGCCTGAAGGAAATTACCGAAGAAAGCATCTCAGACCTCGTCGACAAGATAGTGGACGGCCAACTTGCAGAGGGACACTTCAAACAGACGCCCATCACGTTCCTGGATATCGAAAACGCCAAGGATGTCATGAAAAAGAAACTACAGACCATATACCACACACGCATACAATACCCGGAACTGAAAAAACAGTCCTGAGAGCAGCGCGGGAAAGGCCCTCACGAGGACAAAGGCGCGGCCTCACGAGGACAGCCCCCTGTCGTCCCGAGGGCGGGGACGAGGCCCCACGAGGACTGAAATGCGGTGTCAGTCCACGTCGTAATACATCACCGCCGACTTATACTCTGCCTTGCCTGTCAGGTACTTCTGTATCTCCTGCAGGCGACGGCGTGCTTCCGCCATATTGGCACCAAGTTCCAGTTTCAGGCACACTTTTCTTATATACATGGCCTGCACACGTGCTATGGGCGGCATGTCAGGTCCCAATACACGCTGGCCGAACACCTGCCTCAGAAATCCCGCCATCTCCTCTGCCAGGTGCTCCAAGACGGTCTCGTCCTTGTGCTTCATATACACATAAATCAGACGGCAGACGGGAGGATACGAAAACAGGCGCCTTTCCTCCATCTGCGTGCGGAACATCGCTTCGTAGTCGCCCCTGACCACCTGCATAACCGTAGGCTGCTTGGCATCATGCACCTGCAGTATCACACGTCCGGGCCTTACACCTCGGCCTGCCGAACCCGCCGAACGCCCTGCACGCCCCGCCACCTGCGTCATCATCTGGTAGGCCCTTTCATAACTCCTGAAGTCCGGCTGGTTCAGCATGGTAGTGGCATTCAGTATGCCCACCACGCTGACTTTCCTGAAGTCCAGCCCCTTAGTCACCATCTGCGTGCCTATCAGTATGTCGGTGTCGCCACGCTGGAAACCCTTTATTATGCTTTCATAGGAACTGCGGCTGCGCGTTGTGTCCAAGTCCATCCTTGCCACCCTCGCTTCGGGAAAGATATTTGCCAGCACATCCTCTATGCGTTCCGTGCCATAGCCCTTGCCGCTCAGATGGTCGGCATCACATTGCGGGCATCGCTCTGGCGGCGGAGTGGAGAAACCGCAGTAGTGGCATGTCAACTGGTTGGTACGCTTATGGAACGTCAGGCTCACGTCGCAGTGCGGACACTGCGGTGTCCATCCGCACACGTGGCATTCCACCACAGGGGCAAAGCCCCGCCTGTTCTGGAACAGGATCACCTGTTCCTTCCTCTCCAAGGCCTGCCTGATTTCTTTCAGCAGGAGGGGCGAGAATGGTCCGTTCATCAGTTTCTTGCGCTTCAGTTCGGCAATATCCACCACCTCTATTTCGGGCAGGCACACATTGCCGTATCTCGTTGTCAGCGCCACGTATCCGTATTTCCCTGCCACCGCATTGCCATACGATTCCAGCGAAGGGGTTGCCGTGCCCAACAGGGTCTTGGCACCGGCCATCCTTGCCATCACCAGCGCTACGTTCCTGGCATGGTATCTCGGTGCCGGCTCGGCCTGCTTGAAACTTGTTTCGTGTTCCTCGTCTATTATCACCAGGCCAAGGTTGCGGAATGGCAGAAGCACGCTGCTCCTCACGCCTACAATAATGTCATAAGGCTCTTCCGACACCTGCTTACGGTAGACCTCCACCCTTTCGGCATCCGTATAGCGGCTGTGATACACGCCCAACCTGTCGCCGAACACCTTTCTCAGCCTGTCCGTCAACTGGCTCGTCAGCACTATCTCCGGCAACATGTACAGCACCTGCCGTCCCTGTGCCAGCACTTCGTTTATCAGGTGTGTGTATATTTCCGTCTTTCCGCTGGAAGTGACCCCATGCAACAGACACACGTCCTTTTCTCTCCATACCTCCCTGATTCCGTTCAGCGCTGCCTGCTGGGCATCGGACAACGGTTGCAGCACAAGTTCCGCAGGTATGCCGGAGGTCGGTATCCTGTCCACCGTCTTTTCGTACTCTTCCAGCAGTCCCCTCCCGCACACGGCCTTCAGTACCGAAGGCGAGCAGCCGGTTGCCTTCATCAGTTCCTCGCGCGTCAACTCCTTCAACACACAGGGGTTGTTCAGCGTCAGCGCAGCATTCACTCCCGCCAGTTCCATGTAGCGCAACATCAGCAACTGCTGCTTGGGCGTACTCTTCATAGATGCCAGGACAGCATTCAGAGCCGGAGCGTCAAAATACGCCTCGGCCAGGCGGACACAGTCCACCGTCCTCGGACGGTAGCGCACCACGCCGTCCTTTTCTTTCAGACCCGAAGGGATTGCCGCCTTGTACACCTCGCCCAAGGTGCACATATAGTACTCTGCCACCCACTGCCACAATTTCAACTGGTCGGGCAGTAGCATCCGTTCCGTGTCCAGAACGGCCAGTATGTCCTTCGTCTCGTATTCGGGCTTCACGTCATGCACCCTTACCACAAGAGCCGCATACTGTTTCTTTTGTCCGAAAGGCACATTTACGCGACAGCCCACCCGGACCATTCGGTCCAGATGGGCTGGTATGCCGTATGTAAAGACACCCTCCAGAGGAAGGGGCACTATGCAGTCTGCAAACATGTAAGGCAGGCGATAACGTGTGGTGTCAGAAAAGATATGCCAGACGCAACTTGACGGTTTTCTGCTTGTAGTTGGAGAACAGGTTGTTCACGTCGCTGACCTCCAGATCACCGTTATCGCTGATGGGTATGGTATATGTCACGCCTAACTGCAAGTGCTTGAATAACTCCACACCGCCGCCAACGTTCCATCCCCATGTGGCACGGTTTACGCCTCCGTCTGCCACACCGTAGAGGTCGCCTATGGTCTTGTCCGAACTAAGGCAGTAGTTGAACTGCGGACCCGTGGCCAAATACAGGGAGACAATCTTGAAACTGAATGTATACCTCAGGTTTACCGGTATTTCCATATACGAGAGGTTCTTGCTCTTGTCCACACCAGCGGCCTGCACATTCACGCTGTTCAGGCTATACAGCAATGAGGCATCGGCACCGAAACCGAGCAGTGGCACCTTAAGATCCACCTTGGGACCGACAAAAAAACCGGCACGGTTTCCGCTCTTGAACATGTCGCTGTCAAAACTCAGACTGTTGAAATTGGCACCGGCTTCCACACCCCATCTGAACTGGGCATGAACCGCCGCCGTAACGAGCAGCATGGCTGCTGAAAGTAACAGTTTTCTCATACGCTATTGTGTTTAAGGTTAAAAAATGGTTGTCATCTTCTCTGTCTGCGCACGCTCACACGCGGAGCACTGCCGCCGCTTCCGCCGCCGCTCTTCTGCTTGGAGGCCTTCACCTTTGTCTGTCCGCCATCTGAGGAGCGTCTGGAACTGCTCTTCTTGGCCTTGGGTTTTTCCTTGGCCATGCGTATGCTGTCCTCGCGTGCGGCCTTTATGCTGTCTTCCTTGCTCATGTGTCCCCACACGCCTTCCTCGAAGTCGAAGATTTCCTTCTCTATGCGCTTCTGCTCCTTTGCCATGGCAGAGTCGGTCTTGCAATAGTTTGCCAGCGCCAGTCCACGCATGTTGTTGGTCTTGTATATCTTGCCGTCATATCGGTTCATGGCAAAGTAGTCATCGGCAGTCATGTTGGTAACGTTGTTCAGGTTGCTTGCCATTATCGGCAGACGGCTCAGCCATGGTGCCACCTCGTCATAGTTCAACCAGAACAGAGGGTAAGGCGTCGCCTCGCTTCCGAACTCGTCGGCCCCTCGCATAAGCACGGGGCATATTGCCGTCACCTTGGTGGAGAAAGTTCCGGTCCTCTGGTCCAGGTACACGCTTTCCTTTATGTAGTAGCGTGTCACCTCTGCCGAAGGTACGTCGTTGTTCTCAACCACGAACTTGCCTTCCTTCTCCTCGTAGTATATACTGTATCTGTCCAGCACGTCGCGCACTTCCATCCTGTCCTTCTTGTCGAAACTTTCCACACCGTCCAGTTTGTAGGTATAGGCATTCACCCTGCCGGATAGCATTAGATGGAACACGTAGGTGAACAGGTTCACCTGCCTGCCACGCGGTTCCACGGGATAGTACAGGGGGGCGTTGGCATCCTTTGTCAGGTCCAGGGTGCGGTACACGTCGCGCTTCCATACCACGTCCTCGGGCATAGCCTGCTTCACGGGGAACATCAGTGCTGCGCGGTCGCTGTTGGTCTTCTGGGCGGCACTCCCCCGTTTTGCCGCGGCATTGCTGGTAGTCACCCTGCGCTTGGCAGGCTGTGCATACAGGCAAGCGGTAAAGCCCGCCATCATCAGTATCAGAAACAATCGTTTCATATATCCTTATTATATATGTATTCGCTAATATCAGTTAACTATCACTTCCACGGCTCCGTTCAGGGTTCTTTCCAGTCCGTCAGGTCCCTGGGCGCGTATCTTCGTTATGAAGAAGCGTTTTCCTCTGGACAGGCTGCGCATCATGTTCTTCTGCCTGTCGGTAAAGCCGGCAGAATTGCTCACCTCGGGTACCGCATTGCCCAGGTTGTCGAAGAACACTGTTTCAAAACCTTTCACGCTGAAAGGTATGTTCAGCAGTCCGTCGTCTATGGCCGCACCTATTCCGGAGGCTGACATCAACTGCTGCTTGCCTATCTTTCCGCCCATGAAGTGGCTGTCGCCCACAGGTATGTAGGCTGTCGGGTCGGGAAGTTTGCGCACACGGTAGGCAAACTTGCCCATCACCTGGTTTCGGCCCTCCTGGCGTGCCGATACTGTAAACTCGACATTGCCCCCAACGTTTGCGGGCACGGCAACGTACTTGCCTGGTGCTGTCTGCCTCAGTGTTCCTCCAGTCATGCTCAGACTCACCTGATTGGTGGGCACTCCCGGAACGCTCACGCTTATGGGGTTGTCATATCCTGCGTACAGCACGTTCATTATGTCGGCACTCACCGTTGCGCTCGGCGCCACCACAGTGTACTGCTGTTCGAAATCGCGCTTCACGCTCCGTCCCTCTCCGTCCTGCGTTTCCATATATCCCTTCAGGGTGAAGTCGCCGGTTCTTGTACAGATGGTTTCATACACTCCATCCTTGTTGTCTATAGCCTTGCCACCTATATATATTGTCGGCCTGCGGGTAGTATCCACAGCCGCCATGATAATCTGTGCCGAGAACTTGCTCCCCTGCACCACAGTACGGCTGCTTGGGATAACGTAGGCATTCAGCCTGTTCACCCTTATGTCCCTCACGTCTATGTTTGTCACCAGGTCATGGAGCACCTGACCCTCTGCATATCGGATGTCGTTCTGCAGTTTTGTCAGCAGGGTCACTGCTGCTGCCGTGGGCATGGATTCGAACATGTACTCCTGCCAGTTCTTGCCCATAACACGCGCTTCCACCGGCACATCCGTGTTCAGGTTGCTCTGCACCAGTTCACGCTGTGCTTCGTCGGCAAGCATTTCCACTATGCGGCTACGGTAACCCTCGATCGCGCCGCACAATTCTTCTCCGCGTCCCGTACCGGGGGCCAGCATCACCTGTGTGGCGGCTTCCAGGTCTTCCTTGTTGCGGATATTGCGCACATCGGCGTCCTTGCCGTCACTCTTCTTCACGATGCTCAGTTTCAGTTCTTCCAGCATCGTGTAGAGGGAGTCAGTCATGCCGCGTACCGTCTGTGCCTTGTCGTACCACACTTTCACTTTCGTGGGATTGGACTTATACTGCTGTTCAAAGCGCTTGTACACTTCCTCGTTCACACGGGCGGAGTTCTCCGTACTCAGGGTCAGTTTCTCGTCCACCAGCACGAACCCCTTCAGCACATCGCTGCTGACGTTCAGGGCCAGCATGGCCATCAGCACGACGTACATCAGGTTTATCATCTTCTGACGTGGCGATATCTTCTTCTTTATTATCTTTCCCATGACATCATTTCTTCGGTTTCACCGGAAGTTCCTTCACTCGGCAGAAGCAGAGGGGGACGAAGCCACACCCATGTTCACAGTCAGTGCCTGTATCATACGTGCATACACCTTGTTCAGTTCCTCTATCTGCCCTGCCATCCTGCGTGTCTGCTCGTCAATCTGCTCTATCGTGCTCACCTGCTTGCTGATGTTGCGCAACTGCAATTCGTACACGGTTGCTATACCCGTCAGTGTACGGTTCAGGTTCTCCATCTCCTCGCTGTCGGTACTCATGCGTGCTGCCTGAACCTTCACCCGGGAGAGTACCTCGGTCAGTTCTGTCAGTTCCTCGGCATAGTTCTTCACGGCCTCTTCTATGGCTGCCGGGTCAGTTGCCTTTATCTGGTTGGGGTCTGCGGACAGGCCGCCGGACTTCAACTGCGACAATGCCAACTGTGCCTCGGCGGCTGCCTGGCCGGCACTTGCCAGATTGGCGGCCGCGGCACTAAGTGCGGCACCATGTGCCAGGGCTTCCGGGTCTACGTTTGCAACGGGGTTGCCACCTATAACCACACCCGCAGCGCCACCCACAGGCATTCCGCCACCCACGATTACCGTACCTCCATGGGGGGCAACCACCTGCTGGGGTGCACCGGTAGCGGGTTCGTCGGCCTTTTCCGTCACACGTTCGAAACCGGACAGCACGAATACCAGCACCTCAGTGCCCATACCTACGAAAAGCATCAGGTTGGCTCCGGGCAGGTGTGTCAGTTTGAACAGTGTACCGAGAATTACGATGGCGGCACCCCAACTGTATGCATACTGCATGAAAGTCTGGCCTGCCATTGTGTCCATCCACTTCTGTATCTTATATATGATAAACATGGTTCTTATAGTTTTGATTTAGGTTATACATTATTATTTCTTTGTACGGGCATTATCCACAATCATGCTCCTTACGCAACGGAAGCCGACGAAACTGCGTGGCTGGTTCTGGTATTCGTAACTTCGCCATGCCGAACGTATCATGCTTTCGGGGTCTTTCCACGAACCGCCTCGCACCGACTTCTTCTTCAGGCGGTAGGGGTCCTCCAACGCGGCATTGTACTTCAGTTCGGGATTCATGTCGCTCATGGCCTCCACTCCGGCTTCGGTATAAACGGTACTTGTCCATTCCGCCACATTGCCGGCCATGTCATAAAGTCCATTGGAGTTAGCGCTGAAGATACCGCAACGCGATGTTATCAGACTGCCGTCCTTGGTATAGTTTCCGCGGTCGGGCTTGAAGTTGGCATAGAAGCAGCCCTTGTCACTCTTTACTTCCTTGGATTCCCAAGGGAAGGCATGCCCTTCCTTGCCACGGGCGGCATACTCCCACTCCACCTCTGTAGGGAGGCGGTAGCGCTGCAGGTGCCTGGCATATTCTCCCATACCCACATTCATCATCTCGGTGCGCCATGCGCAGAAGGCATTGGCCTGTTCCCAGTCCACTCCCACCACAGGGTAGTCGTCATAAGCCGAGTGCGAGAAGTACAGTTTCATGTACCTTTCGTTGTCGGCATTGTCAAAATCGTTCACCCAGCACGTAGTGTCGGGGTATATGTTCACGATGTACGTGTTAAGGAAATCCCATGGTCCGCTCAGGGGGCGCGTGATTGTCTGGCGCACTATCTTGCCGTCATCGTCTATCCATGCCGTGTCTTTGGAGATCATCACCACCTCGTTATCGTCCACCTCATTGTCGGTGTTCAGATCCCTCTGTCTGGGGTCCAGACGGTACTTGCGCTGAGCCGCCATGGCATAGTCGTAGATTTCATAGCGGTAGTTCATCTGGCTTGCGTCCAACATCTTGGTACCGTCTATGGGATGTGTCACATACACACTCTCTATGGCACGCAATTCATCCTCCGTAGCCTTGCGCAGAGAAGGTATTGGCTTGTTCCAGTTCAGGTGCGGCGTTACAGGCTCGCCATAGCGGTCCTCTTCTATTTTGTAGGTTTCATCACCACCATAGGCAGGATCTGCCAGACGTTCGCGTACGATGCTGTCGCGCACCCACATCACGAACTGCCTGTACTTGGCATTGCTCACCTCGTGCTGGTCCATCCAGAAACCGTCAACACTGATGTCCCTGCGCGGGAAGGCGGCTCCCCACAGCGTATCGTTCTCTTCAAGGCCTATCTTCAGGCTGCCCTTGTTCACTGCCACCATGCCGAAAGGTGCACTTTCACCGACCGACGTGCCTCGCACGCCCACCAGTTCACCACCATTGGCCATGGCATTGCTCTTGGTTCCCATGCAGGCGGTAAGCAGCATGCCCGCCATAGCAAGCATGAGCACTGCCGTCAAGGATTTCATGTTCTGTGTCATATCTTGGTTTTAATCTTGTCGTTTGTCTTAAGGGTTTAGGGAAAACAGGGTCCTTAGGGGCCTTAAAGTCCTTAGGGAGTTTTCCGTTTTCCGTTTTCACCTTTCCGTTTTCAAAGCCATCTTACGGACTGGTGTTTGTTCTTGCCCTTCTTTGTCAGGTTCATTTCCATCTGGTAACCGATGTGTATCTCGTGTGTACCGTTCTGCACCGCTATGCCGCCGGTGTACATTTCGTAACTGTACCCTATGTTGACGCCGTGGAAAGTGAATCCCAGCAGCAGTGCCACGCTTATCGTGGGGCTGTAGTTCACACCGGCATACATCTTGCCCCTTTCAGCGTCGTAGCACAGACGGGCACTCACATCCGCCCTCCAGTTCAGCATATCCGTGCGGAACATGGCGTCAGTCCTCAACGAGTATTCAGGACGCCGGAACCTCAGCGTGTGACCTCCTGTAACGTTTACCGACGGAGAAGTCCTCATTTCGTATTGCTTTTCATCGCCCATCGACACCGAGGGTGACAGCAGGTGCATTGCCGAAACACCCACGTACCATAGTCCTCTGCGCTCGAACCGAAGTCCGAAATCCATATCGAAGCCAGTTCCGTTCACATCCATGGTAGGAACATACTCATCTGCACTGCCTTCTCCAAGAACAACATCACTGCCCTTGAACGAGTTGGCAAGCAGCGCCAGACGCAGACCGCCGCTCAACACATACTTCTTGCCGAATGGATGGTGATATGCATACTGGAGCCATATCCTCTTTATGGAGAAAAGACCGATTTTATCGTTCATAAATCCGGCACCCATGCCATGCCTCTCAGCCTTTGGCAAGAAGAACATGGGCAGGTCTCCCTGTATCAGCATCGTCTGTCCGGCATCCTCAAATCCGAGCATCTCCATACGGTAGGCTGCGTTTATGTCAAGCAACCCTGTACGCCCTGCCGCTGCAGGGTTGTAGAAACTCTGGAACTGCCAGTAGTTGGTAAAGGCCACATCGTCCTGCGCCGCCGCCCACGCCATGGGCAGCATCATCGTCAGTGTCAACAACAGCCTCTTCATCATCATGTATAACGTACGATACCTTTATTATATTGCCCTCAGGGCATATTTATTATGCATTCTTCCTGAAGGAAAGCATAACAAAAGCATGCAAAAGTACACATTTTTCGTGAAAATATCAGCAAGTTGGCAATAAAAAAAGCCGGGTGGACAAAAGACAAGAAAAAAGGGAACCCCTGAAAAGGAGTTCCCTACGTGTAGCGGGAATGGGACTTGAACCCATGACCTTCGGATTATGAATCCGACGCTCTAACCAGCTGAGCTATCCCGCCATTACCACTCCGACATGCGGAGGTCTTGCCTAATTGCGAGTGCAAAGGTATGACAATTATTTGAAACCGCCAAGAAGTTGGCGTATTTTTTATCACAAAAATGCAAATAAGCGTCCTCGGCATTACACTATGGCACCTTTTTTGTATCTTTGCGCGGGATAATACACATGCCCGTAGCAACATCCGCATGAGAATAATAAAGAAGTTGGACATATACATCTTGAAGAACTACCTGCTCCTGTTTGCCGGCACCTTCTTCATCTGCCTGTTCATCTTCATCATGCAGTTCATGTGGATGTACGTTGATGAACTCGTGGGCAAGGGGCTCAGTTGGGACATTCTGTTCGAATTCTTCTTCTACGCAAGTCTGACACTTGTACCGATGTCCTTGCCTCTGGCTGTACTTTTGGCCTCATTGATAAGTTTCGGCAACATGGGCGAGAAGTTGGAACTCCTGTCCATGAAAGCGGCAGGCGTGCCACTCGTAAGAATACTCGCGCCCATATTCACTGTTGCCATATTGGTATGCGCAGGCAGTTTCTTTTTTCAGGACAAGATACAGCCAAAGGCCACAAGACAATTGGCAACCATGCTGTGGAGCATGCGACAGAAATCGCCCGAACTGGACATCCCCGAAGGTATCTTCTATAGCGACATCCCCGGATACAGTATCTTTGTACAACGCAAGAACCCCGACACGGGCATGCTTTACGGGGTAATGATTTACAGCCTGACGGACGGATACCAGAAGATGGAGATAGTAATGGCCGATTCGGCACGTCTACAAGGAACCGAAGACCAAAAGCATCTGAAACTCACGCTTTACGGAGGGGAGAGGTTCAGGAACATGGATTCGCAGACAGGCAACATGTTGAAAGCCAATGTGCCATACATGCGAGAGACATTCCTTGTGGAGGAGGACATGATCCCGTTCGATGCGTCGTTCAACATGATGGATGCCAACCTCTTCAACGGCGACGCGAAGACAAAGGAACTGAAAACTATAATCAGCGGTATAGATTCGCTTAACCACGTCAGCGACAGCATCGGCCACCATTACAGACAGGCGGTACGCCACCAGTACCTGAAAGGATTGTTCCCGATGGCGGTCAAGGACTCTGCAGACTTAGTGGCCAGAGCGTTGGCACAGGAACCTCTCGACAGCACTTACCATCACCTTACTACGGATAGAAGGAAGACCGTTATAAGGAGCGCCCTTAGCAATGCCCAAAGCACCAAGGCGGAATTTGAGTTCAGAGGCATGACAACGGAAAACCTGAACCTGACCCTGCGCCGACACCACATGGAGGCCAGGAAGAAGTTCACCAACAGCCTGGCGTGCCTCATCTTCTTCTTCATCGGAGCGCCTTTGGGTGCCATCATCCGAAAGGGAGGCCTGGGAGTGCCCGTGGTAGTGAGCGTGCTTGTATTCATCTTCTACTACATTATAAACGCCGGCGGAGAGAAGATGGCCAAGAGCGGAGAATGGGCAGTATGGTTCGGCATCTGGCTGAGCACCATGGTGCTGACCCCAATAGGAATGTTCCTCATAAACAGAGCCAATAAGGACAGCGTGGTGTTCAATATGGAGGGATACCAGAACTTCTTCAAACGTCTGCTGGGCATACGCACCAAACGAAAACTGAATAGGAAGGAAATCATCATACACGAACCCGACTATCCGCAACTGACAAAGGACATCGAGGCACTTACCGAGGATTGCAGACAGTACAGCAACCGAAAGAAACTGCTCAACATACCCTCGTACTACGCCATATTCTTCCGTTTCCACGAGGACCATGTCGTAAGGGAACTGAAGGAAAGGGTGGAAACCCTCGTGGAACAACTGCACAACAGCAGGGACAATGCCATAATAAGTGCACTGAACGACATGCCCATACTCTACACCGAGGCACATACACGCCCATTCAACACACGGAGGAAGAACCTGATTGCCGGCATCTGCCTGCCCGTGGGCATACTGCTGTGGTTCAGGATATGGAGGTTCAGGCTCAGGTTGTATCAGGACATAAACCAAATACAGAAGTTAGGACAATTTATCATTGAACGAATAAACAAACAAACAGATAATGGACAAGGAAATCATGCTTAGCACCATAGAAGATGCCTTGGCAGACTTCAAGGAAGGCAAATTCGTGATTGTCGTAGACGACGAAGACCGCGAGAACGAGGGCGACTTCATCACCGCGGCAGAACTGATTACCGAGGAAAAGGTGAACTTCATGCTGAAGAACGGACGCGGTGTCCTCTGCGCCCCCATCACCATCTCCCGTGCCGAGGAACTGGAACTGGAACGCCAGGTGCAGACAAACACCAGCATGCTGGGCACTCCGTTCACCGTCACCGTGGATCTGCTGGACGGATGCACTACCGGTGTGAGCACACACGACCGTGCCGCCACCATACGCGCACTGGCCGACCCCACCAGGAAACCTACGGATTTCGGTCGTCCCGGACACATCAACCCCCTCTATGCCCAAGACCGTGGCGTGCTGAAGAGGGCAGGACACACCGAAGCCGCCATCGACCTGGCCCGCCTCTGCGGACTCCAGCCTGCCGCCGCGCTCATCGAGATACTGAACGAGGACGGCACCATGGCACGCATGCCCCAACTGAAGGAAGTGGCACGCGAGCACGGCATGAAGATTATCACCATCAAGGACCTGATAGCATACCGTCTGAAGCAGGAAAGCCTGGTGGAGAAGGGAGTGGAGGCCGACCTGCCTACGGAATACGGTCACTTCCGCATAATCCCCTTCCGCCAGAAGAGCAACGGACTGGAGCACATCGCCATCTTCAAGGGCGAATGGACACCCGAGGAACCCGTACTGGTGCGCATGCACTCCAGTTGCATGACCGGCGACATCTTCGCAAGCAGACGTTGCGATTGCGGAGAGCAACTGCACCAGGCCATGCAGATGATTGACAAGGAGGGCAAGGGCGTTGTCGTGTACCTGCAACAGGAGGGACGCGGCATAGGCCTGATGAACAAGATTGCCGCCTACAAACTACAGGAACAGGGCGACGACACCGTGGAGGCCAACCTGCACCTTGGTTTCAAGGCCGACGAACGCGACTACGGAGTGGGTGCACAGATCCTGCGCGAACTGGGCATCGGCAAAATACGCCTCATCAGCAACAACCCCGTGAAGCGTGTGGGCCTGGAGGGTTACGGCTTAGACATAGTGGAGAACGTGCCCGTGGTAATCACGCCCAACGAATACAACCGCCGCTATCTGGAGACAAAGAAACTCCGCATGGGACACAAACTTTGAGAACGGGTGAGCGGTGAGCGGTGAGCGATCAACGTTTAACGATTAACGATTAACGATTAACGTTGAACGAATTTGGCAAACAGCATGAAACGAAAGTAGGGACGCTGCGTGCAGCGTCCGAACAAAAAACAGAACACATGCGGACGCTGCACGCAGCGTCCCTACCCTAAACCCTAAACCCTAAATTCTAAACACAAACATCACACAATATGAACAACATTCTTTCCGAAAGACTCGGACGTCTGTCAACGAGTGCCACACTGGCCATGAGCCAGAAGAGCAGTGAACTGAAGGCCCAGGGCATAGACATCATCAACATGAGCGTAGGAGAGCCCGACTTCAACACCCCCGACCACATCAAGGCTGCCGGCATAAAGGCCATAGAGGAGAACTGGAGCCGCTATAGTCCCGTGCCCGGTTACCCCGACCTGAAGGCTGCCATAGTCGAGAAGTTGCAAAGGGAGAACGGTCTGGAGTACAAGCCCAGCCAGATACTGTGTTCAAACGGTGCCAAGCAGAGCGTGTGCAATGTGATAATGGCCCTGGCAGGTGCAGGCGACGAGGTCATCATCCCCGCCCCCTACTGGGTAAGTTACCCCGACATGGTGCTTCTGGCCGATGCCACACCCGTGTTCATCCCCTCAAGCATAGAACAGGACTTCAAGATAACACCCGAACAACTGGAGGCTGCCATCACCGAGAAGACTCGCGCCCTGATACTCTGCTCTCCCAGCAACCCCACCGGTTCAGTGTATAGCCGCGAGGAACTGGAGGGCCTGAAGGAGGTGCTGCTGCGCCACGAGCGCGTCATCGTCATTGCCGATGAAATCTACGAGCACATAAACTACGTGGGCGAACATGCCTCCATAGCACAGTTCCCCGAGATCAAGGACCGTGTGGTAATCGTAAACGGTGTTTCCAAGGCATACGCCATGACCGGTTGGCGCATAGGCTTCATCGCCGCTCCCGAATGGATAGTGAAGGGTTGCAACAAACTCCAGGGCCAGTACACCAGCGGTCCCTGCTCCATCAGCCAGAAGGCTGCCGTTGCCGCCTTTGCCGGTGACCAGCAGTGTGTGGAGGATATGCGCGTGGCATTCGAGCGCCGTCGCGACCTGATAGTGAAACTTGCCAAGGAGATACCCGGGCTGGAGGTCAACAATCCCCAGGGTGCCTTCTACCTGTTCCCCAAGTGCAGCAGTTTCTATGGCAAGAAGTATGGCGAGCAGACAATAAACAACAGCGACGACCTGGCCATGTACCTTCTGGAGGTCGGTCACGTTGCCACCGTGGGCGGTGCCTCCTTCGGTTCTCCCGAGTGCTTCCGCATGTCATACGCCACCAGCGATGAGAACATCATCGAGGCACTCAAGCGCATCAAGGATGCCTTGGCCCTGCTGAAGTAAACCGTATATATAAATAAGGTAGGTAACCATGCGTTCCTACCTTACCTCTCATATACCGGAAAACAAAAATCCCTTGCTTCTTACGGCAAGGGATTTTATTCCTCCCATCAGGGAGACATTAATCTTTCTTAGAGAGTGATTGCGCCAGAGGGACACGCATCAGCGCAAGTACCGCACTCTGTGCACTCGTCGGGATTGATAGAATACTTCTCGCCCTCAGAAATTGCACCAACGGGACACTCGTCAATACATGTGCCGCAAGCAACACAATCGTCATTAATTACGTAAGCCATAACTGTTGTCGTTTAAATTAGTATATACTATTGTCTATTGTCGAATCCAAACTCGATTGCAATGCAAAGATAATCATTTTTGATGATATGAACCGACGTTGGCAAGAAAAATGTTGGCCTTTATCATTAAAAACGATGAATTGTACAATAAAACGGCACCTGCCCATGTTATTATGTATATGAAACGTACCATCGCCATATTGCTTCTCCTGTCCGCATGCCTGTGCACCTTCGCACAGAAGGAGACGATCATGAACAAGCCCTTCATAGACAACCGACGTCTGCACTGGGGCTTCTTCTTCGGCATGAACTTCATGGACATGGAAATGAAGAACAACGGCCACATCGACCCCGCCACGGGCGAGCAATGGTTTGCCGACGTCAGCAAGTACGAACCGGGATTCAGCGTGGGTGTGCTGGGTGCGTTGCGCCTGAACAAATACATGGAACTGCGCCTCACCCCCACCATGCACTTCGGGCAGAAGTTCATAAAGATGCGCGAGAACGTGTCGGCACGCGACACCTCGCAGAACATGCGCACCAACTATATCTCCGTGCCGATTTCCTTGAAGTTTGCCGCACCGCGCTACAACAACTTCCGCCCCTACTTCACCCTGGGCCTTGCACCGACCTTCTGCCTGAACAACCATGACCAGGAAGCCTTCAAGGCAAAAACCTTCGACTGCTATCTGGAGGTGGGCATGGGATGCGACATCTATCTGCCATACTTCAAACTCATACCAGAACTGAAGTTCTGCTTCGGCCTGGCGGACATCATCAGCAAGAACCGCGACGACCTGCTGGACAAATCCATGATGAAATTCACCAACAGCATAGAAAGCAGTTCGGCCAACATGATAGTCCTTTCCCTCTATTTCGAGTAAAAAAGCGCCTCGTAAAGTGGACTTTCCACACACAAATCACCACTTTACGGTATTTTTCCTCTTATATTTGAGGCAGTTTCAACAAAAAGCCGTATCTTTGCACCCGCTTTACCATAGGTCGCTGGTGGGGAGAAGTGTGACCCGTTATGCCTATGAGTGATGACAATACAACCTATTAAAAAGTCATAAGAGAAATGGCAGATTTAATTAAGATTGCAGAAGAAGCATTTGCTACCGGCAAGCAGCACCCCTCATTCAAGGCTGGTGACACCGTAACCGTAGCTTACAAGATTGTCGAGGGCAACAAGGAGCGTATCCAGCTGTACCGCGGTGTAGTTATCAAGATCGCCGGTCACGGTGACAAGAAGCGCTTCACCGTTCGCAAGATGTCAGGTACCGTTGGTGTGGAGCGTATCTTCCCCATCGAGTCTCCCAACATCGACAGCATCGTTGTCAACAAGATTGGTAAGGTTCGTCGCGCCAAGTTGTACTACCTGCGCAACCTCACCGGTAAGAAGGCTCGCATCGCCGAGAAGCGCGTTGTCAGCAAGGAGGCTTAATCCCCCCCTTTTACACAAGCAAGAAAAAAAGGAAACGTACGGCACAATGCCGTACGTTTTCTCTTTATTGGTACATATTGTATCTATGTACACACTTACGCAAGTTATTGCGAGACAATCTGCGTAACTGTGCCCCAATTATACGACTTACGCATATTATCGCACAACTGAAATGACAACTGTCAACATATAGGCATGAAACCGGTTTGGCACGGTTTTAGCAATATGTATTATATAGATATGACGAAATTGCCTGAACGAACCATGTAAAACGTAAACAAACTATGATTGAGGCAGATTCTATTTCCAAAATGTTCCGTACCGAATTTACCTCACGGGGGAACTGCGAACTCTACGCCAGGCGTATCCCATCGTCGGAAATGGTTATCAGGCGGCGTTTGTATAGGTCTCCTACGGCTTTCTTGTAGACCTTCTTGCTGACGTTGAAAGTCTGGGCAATCTCTTCGGCAGGACTCTTGTCGCCCAAGGGACAATGGCCGCCGTGGTCGTGGAGGTATGAAAGGAGGATATCGCTGAAGTCGGCCACACCTTCCTGCCCCTGACGGGTGAGTGTTACGTCTATCTTGCCGTCCTCGCGCACCTTATTTATATATGCACGCGTGCGCATGCCCGTGCGCAAGTCGCGGAACACCTGCGAGTCGTAGAGGAGTCCGCCCCATCGGTTGTCTATGATTACCTTGAAACCGAGGTCGGTCTTCTGCCACACAAGGATGTCCACCTCGTCGCCACGGCGATATGGGGCAATGCCGTGGTCCAGATAGCGTTCCACCTTGGCGCTGGCCATTATGCGGTTGCTGTCCTCGTCCAGATGAATGTGCACGATGTAACTCTGCCCCTTCACCATCTTCATCTTCTGCTCGCGGAAGGGGACGAAGAGGTCTTTCATGAGGCCCCAGCCCAGGAAAGCACCGAAGTTGTTGACCCATGCCACCTCCAGGAAGGCAAAGTCGCCCACCTGTGCCAGAGGTTTGCGCATGGTGGCAATGAGGCGCTCTTCCTGGTCGAGATACAGGAATACCTCCACTTCCCGGTCTATGGCCACATCGCCCTCCACCTCATTCTGTGGCAGGAGTATCTCGCCATGTATGCGTCCGCCATCCAGATAGTATCCGAAGGGAACCTGCTTTACCACCCTGAGGGTGTTTATTTGTCCTAATCTTATGTTCATAGTCGTTTTTATAGAAAGCCCCAGCGGACCCCTCCCCATCCCTCCCACAAGGGGAGGGAGTATAATGTTCTGCTGATGTGAGCACAAGTCGGTTGTAACTACTCCCCTCCCTTGCGGAGGGGTAAGGGGGAGGGTCCTACTATTCCACTATCACCCCGTCCTTCATCCTGATGGTGCGGTCGGTGAGCGATGCCAGGGTTTCGTCGTGGGTGACGATGACGAAGGTCTGTCCGAACTTATCCCTCAAATCAAAGAAAAGGCGGTGCAGTTCTTCCTTGTTCTTGGTGTCAAGACTGCCCGAAGGTTCGTCGGCAAGCACCAGTTCGGGGTTGTTCATCAAGGCACGTGCCACCGCCACACGCTGTTTCTCGCCGCCGGAGAGTTCGTTGGGCTTGTGTGCGGCACGCTCGGAGAGCCCCATGAAGTCGAGCAGTTCCATGGCACGCTTCTTGGCCTCCTTGTGCGAGGTTCCTGCTATGAAGGCAGGCATCATGACGTTCTCCAGCGCCGTGAATTCGGGCAGGAGTTGGTGGAACTGGAATACGAAGCCTATGTGCTTGTTGCGGAAACGCGCCATACGGTCGGAGGAGAGGTTAGTCACGTCCTCGCCGGCAATGACGACACGTCCGGAGTCGGCCTTGTCCAGAGTGCCCACTATCTGCAACAGGGTGGTTTTGCCTGCACCGCTGGAACCCACGATGCTCACCACCTCGCCCTTGCCAATCTCCAGGCTGATGCCCTTCAGCACCTGCAGGTTGCCGAAACTCTTCCTTATGTCTTCTATCTTTATCATGACCACTGGTCGGGGTATAGCAGCATTACGCTGGTGTGACTGAAATATCTGTGTATCATCAGGGGCAGGCCTGCGAACGACCCTTTATATGAGATGAAACCGGGTCGTGCGCTGACGAATACCACCATCTCGTCGGAACCTGCCCTTTGCGCCAGAGAGATTATCTTTGTCCACAGGGCCATCTCTATGTACTCGGCACGCAGGGACACATGGTAGCGCCACATGTAACTCTTTATGTTGGGCATGGTGTCGGGGTGGGCATGGAACTCCAACTGGCAATCCAGTTGCTCTCCCATACGGCAGACGTGCTCCAGCCATTTATAGAAACCTGCCTCGTACTCGGCTTTCTGCGGTACGGCAATGATTACCTTGTGCAAGGTGCCTGGCGGGACAATAAGGCGCACGGCCATGACCTCGCGGTTTGTTCCCTCCAGCACATGGTCTATGACCGGCCCGAGACTGGACTTGGGCATGCCCGTGGTGCGGTCGGTAAGGCACACCATCACCTCACCGCAATCGTATTCGCGTATGGTGTGCAGGATACCGCCCGCTATGTTGGTGCTCAGGCGCGAGAGGGTCTTCAGGTCAACCTCCGCGGCCGATGCCACCGAAGTAGCCTCCTCCAGCATGCGCTGAGCCTCTCGGTATCCCTGCGCCTCCCCGTCGTAGTCGTTGAGGGTGACGGTAAGACCCATCAGACTGTCGGGAATGCGGGAATTTCGTATTATCAGCGCCAACTGGGTCAGAAGTCCCACGCTGTCAGGCTGGCTGTACGTAACCAGGCACTTGCCGTGCCATGCACCCTGGTTCTCCTCGGTGTCCGTGTCCATGAGGGCCAGGCGCCGTGCTCCCTCGCTGGTGGCAAAACTGCTTATTATGCAAGAGAAGAGTATCAGCATCACCGTGCCGTTGAGCACCGAGGCATCCATCAGGTTCACTTTCGGGTCGGTGCCTATCATCACTATGGCCAGAGCACCTGCGGCATGCGCGTTGGTAAGGCCGAACATCAGCAGGGAACCTCCCTTCAGGTCCTTGGAGAAGCGGCTCATGGCATAGGAGGCGAGCCACTTGGAGAACGTGCCCACCAGTACCATCACCACTACGATCCATATCGTGTGCAGGTCGCCAAAGAGCACTCTGAGGTTGATGAGCATGCCCACGCCTATCAGAAAATAGGGGATGAACAGGGCATTGCCCACAAACTGGATGTACGACATCAGGGGCGAGGTGCGGGGGATGAGTCTGTTCACCGACAAACCGGCGAGGAACGCGCCCAGCAATCCCTCCAGGCCTGCCAGTTCCGCCAGGGCGGCACTCAGGAAAACCAGCGAAAGGATGAAGATGAACTGCATTATCGGTTCTTCATACCTGCGCAGGAACCAACGCCCTATCCTGGGATAGGCGTATATGATGAACGCTCCATATGCCAGGCACTTCACCGTAAATAACGCCCAGAACCTCCAGTCGGTTTCCTGCAACGAACCCACCGCAATGGCAAGCACAAGCAGGGCCACGAACAGGGCCACAGCCGTGGCCACCACGGAAACGGTCACCACGGGATGCCGCGACAAACCGAAACGGCTCACTATGGGATACGTTATCAGAGTATGCGATGCAAGGATACAACTGAGCAGGACCGACGTGACTGCACCGAACCCCAGCAGATAGTGCGCGGCCAGGAAACCGAGGGCGAACGGCACGCAGTAGGTTATCATGCCGAACAGGAAACCCTTGCGCCCATACTGGTGCACACTGCCCATGTTCATCTCCAGTGCGGCCAGGAACATGATGAAGTATATCCCCACCTGACCGAAGATCTCGAAACTCCTGTCCCTCTCTATGATGTTGAAGCCATGCTGGCCTATCATCACACCAGCCAAAATCAGGCCTATGATGTGGGGCGTGCGGAGGCGGCGGAGCAGGATGGGAGAAAACAGGATAATCATCAGTACCACGAAGAACACCCACGTGGGGTCCGTGACCAATGCCATCGGCATGTGTATGGATGTCAGTATCTGAAGCATGTCCTGTGCGTATAATTTCATGCAAAGGTAAGGTTTTTTATGCTATTTATCGGCAAGAGCACACCTTATTTATAATATTTTCCGTAATTTTGCACGCAAATTATCAAACAGAGTAATCAAAACAAAAAAAGATAAACGATGAGAGTAGCGATTGTAGGCGCCAGCGGTGCCGTAGGCCAGGAATTCCTGCGCGTTCTGGATGAACGCAACTTCCCCATTGACGAACTGTTGCTTTTCGGCAGCCAGCGCAGCGCCGGAACCAAATACACCTTCCGTGGCAAGGAGATAGAGGTAAGACTCCTCCAGCACAACGATGACTTCAAGGGCGTGGACATCGCCTTCACCAGCGCCGGTGGCGGCACGAGCAAGGAGTTTGCCGAGACCATCACCAAGCACGGTGCCGTGATGATAGACAACTCCAGCGCATTCCGCATGGACGAGGACGTGCCCCTGGTAGTGCCCGAGTGCAATGCCAAGGACGCACTGGACCGCCCCCGCGGCATCATAGCCAACCCCAACTGCACCACCATCATGATGGTAGTGGCCCTGCAGGCTCTGGAGAACATCAGCCACATCCGCCGCATCCACGTGGCCAGTTATCAGGCTGCCAGCGGTGCCGGCGCCGCCGCCATGGCAGAACTGTTCGAGCAGTACCGCCAGGTGCTGGCCGGCGAGAAGCCCACCGTGGAGAAGTTCGCATACCAGTTGGCCTTCAACGTAATCCCCCAGATTGACGTGTTCACCGACAACGGCTATACCAAGGAGGAGATGAAGATGTTCCACGAGACAAAGAAGATCATGCACACCGACGCCGACTGCTCTGCCATGTGCGTTCGCGTGCCCTCGCTCCGTTGCCACTCTGAGGCCATCTGGGCAGAGACCGAGCGCCCCGTCAGCGTGGAGGAGTTCAAGGAGGCAGTACGCAACGGCAACGGCCTGCGCCTTCAGGACGACCCCGAGAAGAAGGAATACCCCATGCCCCTCTTCCTGGAAGGATGCGACGATGTCTACGTGGGCCGTATCCGCAAGGACATCAGCAACCCCAACGGCCTTGCCTTCTGGCTGGTGAGCGACCAGATAAAGAAGGGCGCCGCCCTCAACGCCGTACAGATTGCCGAATGGCTCATACAGAACGACCCCAAGTTTCAGGAATAAGATAATGTCATAGAATAAAGGCTATTGCAATCATAACGCCAATGGCCGGCTTGGATTAAAGGGTGCTGTCTCCCGGATAGGGATAGGACAGCACCCTTTTTACGTATGCATGCCACTGCCCCTCCCAGTACCGGTTTCTGTGGCAGATAATCGGTACTCCAGTACCAAAGTGTCGGTACTGGAGTACCTCAGTGCCGGTATTGCTGTACCGGCACTGAGGTACCGGCATGGCTGCCGGGAGACCTCCGTATGCCTTGCCGCCCCCCCGGCGAGATAACGAATGGTGGCGTATGCAGGTATTTGATACCCATCATACGCCACCGGTATATGTGCACGTGCCGGACTTTGGCAAAAGTCCTGCCCCTCCTGTCGTTCCACCCTCTTATCCCAGGTAGGAGCGCAGTATGCTCTCCTTGTTGGCCACACGCAGTTTGCGGATAGCCTTCTCCCTGATCTGGCGCACGCGCTCTCTGGTCAGGCCGAAGCGGTCGCCTATCTCCTCCAGAGTCATCTCGGGTTGTGATATGCCGAAACTCATCTCTATTATGTCGCGTTCGCGCTCGTTGAGGATGTCCAAGGCCCTTGAAATCTCCAGTTGCAGACTCTCGCTGATGAGGGTGTGGTCAGCGGCAGGGGCGTCGGTGTTCTCCATCACGTCAAGGGGACTGTTGTCCTCGCCCTCGACAAACGGGGCGTCCATGCTGACGTGGCGTCCGCTTGCACGCAGGCTGTCGTTGATTTTCTCGGGAACCTCATTTACCAGTTCTGCCAACTCCTCAGGACTGGGTTTGCGCTCGAACTCCTGTTCGAACTTGGTGATGGCCTTGCTTATCTTGTTGACGGCGCTGACCTGGTTCAGGGGCAGACGCACGATGCGGCTCTGCTCGGCCAGTGCCTGCAGGATTGTCTGGCGGATCCACCACACGGCATAACTGATGAACTTGAAACCGCGGGTTTCGTCAAACTTCTCGGCAGCCTTGATGAGACCCACATTACCCTCGTTGATGAGGTCGGGGAGACTGAGACCCTGGTTCTGGTACTGCTTTGCCACAGATACCACAAAGCGCAGGTTGCTCTTTACCAAAATGTCCAATGCCTGGCGGTCGCCCTTGCGGATGCGCTGGCTGAGTTCCACTTCCTCTTCCACGGTCAGAAGTTGCTCGCGTCCGATTTCCTGAAGATACTTGTCCAGTGACTGGCTGTCGCGGCTGGTAATGCTCTTGGTGATTTTTAGTTGTCTCATTATGCCTTTTTTAATTGTTTGTCATCCTGTTGTCCCGACGAAAGTGCCGAAACCGCATATTTCAGCGCGCAAAGCTACGCTTTTTTATTGGAATTGCCAAGGAAAAGATGGTGAAATGTTAAAAAGAAGGCCTAAATTCAAAGTATTTTGGACATTCGGCGCGTTGATTTGGCATTATTTCTTACCTTTGCGCGAAAAATATTTACGATAATGGCACAACAAGAAGACGTTTTCAAGAAAATCATTTCCCATTGCAAGGAATATGGCTTTGTTTTCCCCTCAAGCGACATATACGACGGCCTGGGCGCAGTGTACGACTATGGCCAGAACGGTGTTGAACTGAAGAACAACATCAAGCAGTACTGGTGGCAGTCCATGGTATTGCTCCACGAGAATATCGTGGGTATCGATGCCGCCATTTTCATGCACCCCACCGTATGGAAGGCCAGCGGACACGTGGATGCTTTCAACGATCCCCTGATTGACAACAAGGACAGCAAGAAGCGCTACCGCGCCGACGTGCTGATAGAGGACCAGTTGGCAAAGTACGACGAGAAGATCGACAAGGAGGTGCAGAAGGCCGCCAAGAAGTACGGCGAGGCATTCAACGAAGAAGAGTTCCGTGCCACCAATGCACGCGTGCTGGAAAACCAGCAGAAGCGCGATGCCCTGCACGAGCGCTTTGCCAAGGCTCTGAACGACGGCGACCTGGCCGAACTCCGCCAGATTATCCTGGACGAGGAGATAGCATGCCCCATCAGCGGCACCAGAAACTGGACAGAAGTACGTCAGTTCAACCTGATGTTCTCCACCGAGATGGGTTCCACCGCCGATGGCGCCAACAAGGTGTACCTCCGTCCCGAGACGGCTCAGGGCATTTTCGTAAACTACCTGAACGTGCAGAAGACCGGCCGCATGAAGTTGCCCTTCGGCATAGCACAGATAGGCAAGGCTTTCCGCAACGAGATCGTAGCACGCCAGTTCATCTTCCGCATGCGCGAGTTCGAGCAGATGGAGATGCAGTTCTTCGTTAAGCCCGGTACAGAACTGGATTGGTTCGGCCAGTGGAAGCAGACACGTATGGCATGGCACCAGGCCCTGGGCTTCGGCGCCGACAACTACCGTTTCCACGACCACGACAAGTTGGCCCACTATGCCAATGCCGCTACCGACATCGAGTTCCACATGCCCTTCGGTTTCAAGGAGGTGGAGGGTATCCACTCTCGCACCAACTTCGATCTGTCCAGCCATGCCAAGTACAGCGGCAAGAAGATAGAATACTTCGACCCCGAGACCAACGAGTCATACACTCCCTACGTTATCGAGACCTCTATCGGCGTTGACCGCATGTTCCTGTCCATCATGTGCCACAGTTACGAGGAGCAGCAGTTGCCCGACGGACAGACACGTACCGTACTGCACCTGCCCGCAGCCCTGGCTCCCGTCAAGTTGGCGGTGTTCCCCCTGACCAAGAAGGACGGCATGCCCGAGAAGGCCCAGGAAATCATGAACGACCTGCGCTTTCACTTCAACTGCAAGTACGAGGAGAAGGACCAGATAGGCAAGCGCTACCGTCGTATGGACGCCATCGGCTGCCCCTTCTGCGTTACCGTTGACCAGCAGACCCTGCAGGACAACACCGTCACCCTGCGCGAACGCGACAGCATGGAACAGCGCCGCGTGCACATCTCCGAACTCCGCGGTATCATCGAGGACCAGGTAAGCATCACCAGCCTGCTGAAGAAACTCCTGTAACCCGGATTATAGCGAAAAGCAAACGACATCCTTTGTGAACAGATGAAAAACAAGATATACATACTCCTGTCATTGCTTCTGTGTCTGGTTTCCTGCTCGGAGACCAACGAGGTTTACGACCCCTACGAGAACTGGCAAAGCCGTAATGCCAAATGGTTTGAAGATACGGTGCAGGTGGCCCGCACGGCCATAGCGCAGGCCAAGGCTGAACATGGCGACAGTTGGGAAGACCATTGCCAATGGCGTATGTATAAGTCACTGTTCAGGACAACGGTATCGGCAGGCCCTGTGACAGACAGCATCTGTGTGCGTATTGTCTGCAAGGGCACTGATCCGTTGGCAAAGGGGTCTCCTGCCGCCAACGATTCCGCCCACATCAGTTACAGGGGATGGTTTATGCCCACCTACAACTATGTCGGCGACGGTTCGGATAAAATGGGATGGCAACAGGAAGTCTTTGATGACAGTTACAAAGGAGACTACAATCCTAAAACCTGCGCACCGGTACTGATGGGCATAGGCGGTCTGATAGAAGGTTTCAGCACTGCAGTGCAGTATATGAAGGAAGGGGACGAGTGGATGGTATTCCTCCCCTACACCTTAGGATATGGCGCGGCAGGAAGTGGCGAGATACCGGGTTACTCCAGCCTGCAGTTCCATCTGCACCTCGTACGCTGGTACGAGAGCGGCACTGGCGTTCCCACCGGTTGGGAGTAGCCGATACCATGTTACGGATTTGCCGGATTGCCCTTTTGTTTCCTCCGGCAGAAGAAGGATTTGCAAAAGCCGCCGGTCTCTTCTTCCTTTTTAGATTAAACCCGACCCGGCCGTTGGCGCCATAATGATAACGGCCCTTATTTAACCCGGGTTAAGGACGGGTTAAATAAGGCCCCTACCTGTCCGCAACAATCCAATTATAGTTCCGGCCGGTGCCTATGCCTTCACGACGCGCGGAATAATAGCGGGAAGAAGCGAACGTGTCTATCCCCGCCACACGAATGTCCGGCACCCCACACTGCCGAAGAAGCCAGCGGTTGGCCTCCCATAAATCGATGTGCCATTTAAAAGTTCTCTGTTCATTATGGCAAATCGGGAATTTCCTCGCTATATCGCCCATAGGGAAACCTTCGGCAAGAAAACGGGCATAGACCTCATCTCCCACCTCAAAGGATTCCAGTGATATGCCTGGACCTATAATGGCCGACAGGTCCTCGCCTCGGGAACCCATAGCACACACGGTCTTCTCCACGATGCGCCGCACGGTACCTCTCCACCCAGCATGTATGGCAGCCACGGAATGGCTGCACCGGTCATACAGCAGCACCGGAATGCAGTCCGCAGTCTTGACGGCAAGACAGAGTCCCGGTACGTCAGTGAAAACGGCATCCGTGTCCTCCGGCCGCCCATAGGAGGATACGTATGCCACATGATCGGAGTGTGTTTGGCGTGGCAGAACCAAAGGCAGACCTATGCCGCAAGTACGGTTCTCTTCCAGTTCCTCGTCCTTACCTGTAGAACCGGCCGAAAGCCAGGATGGAGTGTCATATAAAAGCATGGTGCCCAGAAACTACTACCTTACCGGCACCTTATTCGCTGATGCGCTTTATGCCGCCGGTACTCTGATGGAAAGTCACTTTTGTGGAAGCGCCTTTGTCAAAAAGTACTCCTGACAGTATTTCCTCGCAGCCGAACTGTGCCATGGGGAGTTCCATGCTGATATAGTCGCGATGACTGTCGAAAACCTTTATCTCAGTGCGTGCAGGAATATTGTAGTAGACTGCACGCTGCATCTTACCTTTCTTTACCTTCACTTCGGGAAGGGCAACTGGCTGTGGAAGCGACCCGACACACTGCACGCTCATATAGAATGGCGCACCTGACATGTCGTCGGCACCCACAAGACCGTTCCATCGCGAAAAACGGAAAAGCAACTGCTTCTGCCCCTGCTCCTCAGGGACAACATCCAGAACATAGTATTCCTCGCTAACTTCGGTAGTGCCTATGAACATGCTCAGAAGGGCATCGTGCTGAGCCTGGAGATTGTCGAGCATCAGTTTCAACTGGGCACCGTCCTTGGGTGTGTTGTCCGCTTCGCCACGGATAAGAGCATCGCGGCTTTCGCGGATGCTATATATCTCCGAGGCCACGAGTTCTGCCATCTTGGCCGTAGAAGTGGCCTGAAGGGTTTCGCGGTTCATATAGGAGCGGGCCTTGGTAGGACTGACAGCCTGGCATACTATGCGGGATTCCGGTACAGGAGGCAATGACTCTTCGGAAGCCTCGTCAGTATTGATGCCAAGGAGCAAGCCGTCCGTACTGAGATCAAGAAGCGGTGCCACAGTACGGGACTTCAGTTTCAGGCTATAGGCCTTGGTGCTGTCAGGGATACCATATGGATGGATGGCAATGTCGCTGACCGTCCAGGTGACGGACGGGCGGACGGGAACATCCTGGATGCGCATGTATTTGAACGAGTACATGTGAAAATCGCCTGGAGTGACGGTCCTTTTCTCCGCCTTTACGACCATACGGAGGGCTGTACGGGGAAGGAAGTAACTGACACCCTCCACTGTGGCTCCGGGAACAAACCTCTCAAGAGAAGTCTGGGCACACAGGGGGAGGAAAAGAAAGGCGACTGCAAGAAAGGAAATAATCCGCAGGGGACAGAGATTGTTTTTATTCATATGCGTAGCACTGTGCTTTTATGTCTTATTTCAAGACAAAGATACAAAAAATATCAAAACAACGATAGCACACCACCAAAGTTTGAAGTTTTTTTAATACCTTTGCCCTTGGATTATACATATAATAATATATAGTCATTGGAATAGCGAATGACAGACATAAGCACAATACGGGTACATGACAAGGAGTTTGCGCCAAGCATACCGGCAGAAGAGATAATGCGGCAGGTACGCAGGGTGGCAAAGGAGATCGACAGAGACTACGACGGAGAAGCCCCGGTGTTTCTGGTAGTGCTGAACGGCGCCTTTGTCTTTGCCGCCGACCTGATGAGAGAGGTGTCTTTACAAGCAGAAGTATCGTTTGTAAAACTGGCATCATACGAGGGAACCTCTTCCACGGGTACCGTAAGGGAGGTCATCGGACTTAATACGGACATTACAGGAAGACCGGTAATCATAGTGGAGGATATCGTTGAGAGCGGAATAACCATGGCACACATGATAGCGACACTGAAAAAGCAGAACCCCAAAAGCATAGATATATGCTCCCTGCTGGTGAAACCGGAGAAACTGGAAGTGAAGTTGGACATCCGATATGTGGCGATGGAGATTCCCAACGAATTCATACTGGGATATGGACTGGATTACAACGGATTGGGGCGCGGGTTGAAAGACATCTATACCCTAATATCCTAATAACGCAGGTTTCCCCGAAGCGGCCAACCTCTATACCACAAACAAGAAAACAATCAAAAAACTACAGAATATGAAGAACATCATTATCTTTGGTGCTCCCGGTTCAGGCAAGGGCACTTACAGTGACGAAATCGTGGCAAAGTACAACATGGGGCACATCAGCACCGGCGACGTGCTGCGCGAACAGATAAAGGCAGGCACCGAACTGGGAAAGACAGCCCAGGGGTACATTGACAACGGACAGTTGTTGCCCGATGAACTCATGATAGACATTCTTGCTGCGGCATACGACAAATTCCCCGCTGGCAAGGGCGTCATCTTCGACGGTTTCCCACGTACCATACCACAGGCAGAAGCATTGAAAAAGATGCTTGCAGAACGCGGACATGACATGGGCATGATGATAGAACTGGTGGTGGAGGAAGACGTGCTGATGGCACGATTGCTGAACCGTGCCAAGGTACAGGGACGCGCCGACGACAACGAGGAGACCATCAAAAAACGCTTTGCCGTATATCACTCGCAGACAGCCCCCCTGTCTGAGTGGTTTGCCAAGGAGGGCATCCGCAACTCCTTTGCCTGGGCAGAACTGGGCAGCAAGGAGGGTATGCTGGAGGCTATCTTCAAGACCATCGACGAGCAGGCGTAAGGGAACGGAAAACTGCGTGTAAGCGAGAGCAGAAGCATGGTAGGAACCCTGCGTGCAGCGTCCGAGAACGACAAACAAAACGGACGTTGCACGCAGCGTCCCTACATTGCCGAGCGGAAGCAGATTCAAGACGACGAACCAAAGGTCGACGTAAGCCAAGTCGGATTAAAACGGAAAACGGAAAACGGGAAACTCCATGCGAAATGAGAACCGAAGCATGGCAGGGACACGGCAGCCGTGTCCAAAACAAGGACAAACAGACCCCAAAGCGGGATTAAAGACAAGAAATACAGGTCCTTAGAGGCCCTCCCCCACCCATAAAAACAATGGAAAGCAACTTTGTAGACTACGTAAAGATAGTATGCCGCTCCGGAAAGGGAGGGCGTGGTTCGATGCACATGCACCGTGCCAAGTATGCTCCCAACGGTGGCCCCGATGGTGGCAACGGAGGGCGAGGAGGCCATGTGATCCTGCGTGGCAACCACAACTACTGGACATTGCTTCATCTTAGATACGACCGCCATATCTTTGCCACACACGGCGAAAACGGAGGCAAGAACAAGTCCACGGGAGCAAATGGAGAAGACCGCTACATAGATGTGCCGTGCGGAACCGTAGTTTACAATGCCGAAACGGGCGAATACATCTGTGACGTGAAGGAAGACGGACAGGAGGTGATACTGCTGAAGGGCGGACGAGGCGGACTGGGAAACTGGAACTTTGCCACCTCCACTAACCAGGCACCGAGATATGCACAACCAGGCGAACCGATGCAGGAGATGACAGTGATCATGGAACTGAAACTTCTGGCAGACGTGGGACTGGTAGGCTTCCCCAATGCCGGCAAGAGCACACTACTGTCCACATTGTCCAGCGCAAAACCGAAGATAGCGGACTACCCTTTCACCACCATGGAACCGTCTTTGGGCATCGTGCCATACCGCAACGGACAGTCTTTCGTCATGGCAGACATCCCCGGAATCATTGAAGGGGCCAGCGAAGGAAGAGGTCTGGGACTGAGATTCCTGCGCCACATAGAGCGCAACTCACTGCTCCTGTTCATGGTGCCGGGAGATACCGACGATATAAAAAAGGAATATGAGATTCTGCTGAACGAAGTGGCGACGTTCAATCCTGACATGATGGACAAGCAGCGTATACTGGCAGTAACGAAAAGCGATTTGCTGGACGAAGAACTGCAACAGATGCTGTCAGAAGACTTGCCCACAGACCTGCCGGTGGTGTTTATCTCGGCCGTGGCACAAAAGGGGATAATGGAACTGAAAGATATGCTGTGGAAAGCGCTGAATGCAGAAAGCAACAAGATTGCGGCCATTACCCACGAGGAAAGTATCGTTCACCGCAACAAGGACATAACTTGGTTGCAACATGAAATGCAGGAAGAGGGCGAAAACGAGGAGATAGAGTTCTTGGACGAAGACGAATATGAAATAGAGGAATACGACGAGGAAGATTGGGACTGAATGATGCAGGTTCCCCAATCCGTTAAACAAAAGGCACATATACAGCGAGAGAGAAGGACTCCTTCTCTCTCGTTTTGTACATATATTAAAGTACTGCCTATAATCAGATTTCCAGGCAGCGTCCTGACATTTCTCAGAACAGAGTGTTTTCGATAATCTTACCCATCTGCCATACGCAGCGTACGTTGATGTCTTCGTCGAGGATAAGGATGTCGGCATCCTTACCACGGGACAGAGAACCCTTGCGGTCGTAAACACCCATGATATGGGCAGGCGTCTCGCTGACCATGCGGCAAGCATCCTCCAGAGGTATCTCGGCCTGCTGAACGGCGGTACGGATAAGGCGGTCCATTGTGGCAACGGAACCTGCAAGAGCAGAACGGTCGGCAAGTTTGCAGACACCGTCCTCGATGATTACACGGGGATCGAATGCCTGGGCATCATCGCCGGCAGCGGCAACCGCCAAAGCATCGGTGATAAGGGCCATGCGCTCCACGCCCTTGATCTTGTAGCACATGCGCATGATGGTGGGAGGAACGTGGATACCGTCGGCAACAACCTCCACAGTCATGTCGTCCATCAGGTAGACGCTCTCCACCGTACCCTCGTACTTGTACTCACCCTTGTTGTGGAAACCGGGCATGGCGTTGTAGAAGTGGGTAACGTGGGTGAAGCCGGCCTCGAAAGCAGCCTTCACGTCCTTGTATTCGGCAGCAGTGTGGGCAATAGAGGGCAGTACGCCTTTCTCTGCACAGTACTTGCCGAACTGGATGGCACCGGGCATTTCGGGAGCGGCATCCCAGCGTGCCAGACAACGGCTGTTCTCCACGATGGGGATGTACTCGTTGGGATCGGGGTTCTTGATGCACTCTGGCATCTGCGCACCGGCCTTGTTGGGGTTCAGGTAGTGACCCTCGAGGTGCAGACCCAGGATGGGGCTGTCGGGCTCTGCCATCAACTTGTCGCAGGTGGCCACGGCCTTCTCGATCATGGGGATGGTGCTGGAACTGAGCGTGGGATAGATACTGGTCGTACCGTACTTGGCATGAGCGGCACAGGCCACGCGGAATGCCTCTTCCTCACCTTCCTGGAAGTCGCGGCCACCACCACCGTGGATGTGCATTTCAATACCGCCGGGGACAACGTTCATGCCCTTGGCATCAATGACTTTGGCACCGATAACTGCGAGGTCGCAGTTGGTAACCTCAAGAATCTTGTTATCTCGCAAGATGACACTACCATCCTTCAACCAACCCTGAGGGGTGAGGATGCGTGCGTTGATAATCTGTGTTAACATAATAGTAAGTTTGTTTTAAATTAAAAGCCCGGGAGGTGGTCCCGGGCTGACAGCCACGGGACACTATCCCGTTATCTGTTGGATTTTACTTTACCATTGAATAGACAACATCCATGATGTCCTTGCCCAACTGGTCGGCAGCCTCCATGGTGCTTGCCTCGGAGTAGACGCGGATGATGGGTTCGGTGTTGGACTTGCGCAGGTGCACCCACTTGTCGGGGAAGTCGATCTTCACACCGTCGATGTCGTTGACCTCCTGGTCCTTGTACAGTTCCTTTACCTTCTCCAGGATAGAGTCCACATCGGTACCTGCAGTGAGGTCGATACGGTTCTTGGCAATCTGGTAGGGAGGATATGTTGCACGCAGTTCGCTGGTCTTCATGCCCTTCTTGGCCAGATAGGTAAGGATGAGGGCGATACCTACGAGAGCGTCGCGACCGCTGTGGGCTGCAGGATAGATGACACCGCCATTGCCCTCACCGCCGATAACGGCGTTAACCTCGCGCATCTTGGTAACAACGTTCACCTCGCCTACGGCAGCAGCGCTGTACTGGCAACCTGCATACTTGTTGGTAACGTCGCGCAGGGCACGGGTAGAACTGAGGTTGCTGACGGTATTGCCGGGAGTGTGCTGCAGGATATAGTCGGCAACGGTAACGAGAGTGTACTCCTCGCCATACATGGTGCCGTCCTCGCAGAAGAGAGCCAGACGGTCCACGTCGGGGTCTACAACGAAAGCGATGTCGTGTTCGCCCTTCTGCATGAGTTCCTTGATTTCCACAAGGTTCTTCTCCAGAGGTTCGGGGTTGTGCTGGAAGTCACCGGTAGGCTCTGTGAACAGGCCGGTAATCTTCTCTACGCCCAACTGCTCAAGCAACTTGGGCAGAATGACGCCACCTACACTGTTTACTGCATCGAAAGCAACCTTGAAGTGAGCATTGCGTACTGCCTCTACGTCCACGAGGTCGAGGTTCAGCACCATGTCAATGTGCTTCTGGTCGTATGAATCGTCCTCGGTGTACTTACCCAGGTGATCAACATCTGCATATTCGAAATCCTCGGCCTCGGCAATACGGAGAACCTCCTCGCCCTGCTCCTTGTTGAAGAACTCGCCCTTCTCGTTGAGCAACTTCAAGGCATTCCACATACGGGGGTTGTGGCTGGCAGTGAGGATGATACCGCCATCGGCACCTTCCATGGTTACCGCTACCTCGGTGGTGGGAGTGCTGGCCAGACCGATGTTGACAACATCAAAGCCCATGCCCATGAGGGTACCACACACTACGTTCTTGACCATCTCGCCTGAGATACGTGCGTCGCGGCCGACAACGATCTTGTTGGAACCTACGGGAGAAGTCTTGCGGATTACGGTTGCATAAGCGCTCACAAACTTGACAATGTCAAGGGGGTTGAGGGTGTCACCAGCCTTGCCGCCGATGGTACCACGAATACCGGAAATGGATTTAATCAGTGTCATAGGTATTGTTTTTATTTGGTTAATGATATTTTTCCCATACAAATATACACATTTTTATTTAGATGCCGTTGTTCATGTTCTGTATTTCTTACAAATATACCCACTATTTGTTAGTATTTTTATGCCAATGTCTTTGTGCTGTACCATATTTTGCGTACCTTTACACGCATTTTAACCCCAAGAGCGCGCAAACAGCGATACCAGACATGAAGGTAATCGACCTCATACACGACAAGAACAGCAGACCGTTTTCCTTTGAGGTGCTACCACCTTTGAAAGGCAACGGAACGGCACAACTGTTCAATACGATTGACCGTTTGAAAGTCTTCGAACCACGGTACATAAACATAACCACTCACAGGAGCGAGTTCGTGTACAAGGACCTTGGCGGAGGCCTGATGCAAAGGCAGAGGGTGAGACGCCGCCCAGGCACAATAGCCATAGCCGCCGCCATACAGCAGAGGTACGGCATACCCGTGGTGCCGCACATCGTGTGCAGCGGACACACCAGGGAAGATTTGGAGTACATGCTTCTGGACCTCCAGTTTCTGGGCATCAGCGACCTGCTTGTGCTGAGAGGCGACAAGGCCAAGGAAGACCACATGTTCCAACCCACCGGCGACGGTCCTTCGCATGCCATAGAACTGATAGAGCAGATAAACAGGTTCAACGACGGACAGTTCTTTGACGGCACGGAGATAAAGTGCCCCGGAGAGCATTTCCGCTATGGTGTGGCATGCTATCCCGAGAAGCACGAGGAGGCGGCCAACATGGAAAGCGACATGGCCGTACTGAAGAAGAAGGTGGAACTGGGTGCCGAATATGCCGTGACACAGTTGTTCTACGACAACGAGAAGTACTTTGCCTTCGTGGAACGTGCCCGCAAAGAGGGTATCAGCATACCCATCATACCGGGCATAAAGCCATTGGCAAAACTGAACCAACTGAGCATAGTGCCCAAGATATTCCACTGCGACCTGCCGGAAGCACTTTACCGCGAGGCGGTGAAATGCCGTACGGACGAGGAGATAAAGCAGGTGGGCATAGAATGGGCGGTGGAACAATGCCGCGAACTTCTGGACAAGGGTGCGCCTAACCTGCACTTCTACACCGTGAGCGCCGTGGACAGTATTTGTGAAATAGCAAAGAGAATATATTGAACTTCGACAATATCATAGGCCAGGAAGAAACAAAGGCCAGACTTACAGAGATGCTGGGCACCGGCAGGATACCGCATGCCCTGATGTTCTGCGGTCCAAAGGGGAACGGCAAGTTGCCCCTGGCCCTGGCATTCGCCAAGATGCTTGTATGCAAAGACAGCAGCGACGAGGCCATGCTGAGGGACTGGGCGCACCCCGACCTGCACTTCTCCCTGCCCGTGTACAAGAAGAAGAGCACTGACCATCCCGTTTCTGACGACTACCTGCCACAATGGCGCGAACTGCTGTCCGAGAAACTGTACCTTGACGTGGAGGACTGGCTCCTTGCCATCAAGGCAGAAAACCAGCAGATAGTGCACTACGTCTATGAAAGCGATGCCCTGCAACAGAAACTCCAACTGAAGGCCAGCCGTGGCGGACGCCGCGTGGTGGTGGTTTGGCTGCCCGAAAGGATGATGGTGCAGGCCGCCAACAAACTGCTGAAACTGATAGAGGAACCGCCCACGGAGACCTACTTCCTGCTGGTAAGCGAGGACCCGGAAAAGGTGCTGGGCACAATACAAAGCCGTACACAAAGGCTCAACATACCGCCACTCTCCGAAGAGGAAATCGCACAGGCCCTGGCCGAAGAATACAACCTGACGACAGACAAGGCCATGGTGATGGCGCATGTGGCACAGGGCAGTTATACCGCCGCCCTGAAGCGTATGGATGCCGAAAGCGAGGAGAAGATGTTCTTTGACCTGTTTGTACAGTTGATGCGACTGAGTTACATGAGGCGCATAAAGGACATGAGGGCATGGAGCGAACAGGTGAGCGACTTGGGACGCGAGGCACAGAAAAGGCTGTTGGAATACTGCCAGCGCCTGATAAGGGAGAACTTCATGTACAACTTCAAACGCCAGGAACTGGTCTACGAGACAGAAGAGGAGGCGGCCTTCAGCACCAACTTCGCACGTTTCGTGAACGAGAAGAACGTAATACCGATCATGGAAGAACTGTCCGCGTGCCAGCGCGACATAGAGCAGAACGTGAACCCGAAGATGGTCTTCTTTGACTTTGCATTGAAAATGATAGTACTACTAATACAATAATGGAACATAAATATATATCAGGCGGAGGACGCGGCCTTTGCAGCAAGGGGTGGCATACCAACCACTACACGCAACTGAACGTGTGCGACTACATGGCCGACATCCCCAACAACACAGAAGTGACGGACCTGGTGGAGGTGCAGTTCAAGAACACCCGAAAGGGATACTACCACAACTCCAACGGACTGGAACTGAAGAAAGGCGACATAGTGGCCGTGGAGGGCAATCCCGGTCACGACATAGGCATAGTGACACTGACCGGCACACTTGCCGCACTGCAGGTGAAGAAGGCCAACCTGAAGAGCGAGGAGGAGATAAAGCGCGTGTATCGCCTGGCAAAGGAGGGCGACATGGAAAAGTACGAGCAGGCAAAGGCACGCGAGCACCAGACCATGATAGAGTCACGCCAGATTGCCAAGGACCTCGGGCTGGAGATGAAAATCGGTGATGTGGAGTATCAGGGCGACGGCAACAAGGCCATCTTCTACTACATCGCCGACGGACGCGTGGACTTCCGCCAACTCATCAAGGTGCTGGCAGAGGTGTTCCACGTGAGGATAGAGATGAAGCAGATAGGCGCACGTCAGGAAGCCGGGCGCATAGGCGGTTTCGGCCCTTGCGGCAGAGAACTGTGCTGCTCCACATGGATAAAGAGTTTCACCAGTGTGGGCACTGCGGCAGCACGCTTCCAGAACCTGTCGCTCAATCCCCAGAAACTGGCAGGACAGTGCGCCAAACTGAAGTGCTGCATGAACTACGAGGTGGACCAGTACATGGAGGCCGGACGCAAACTTCCCCACAGGGACATAGTGCTGAACACGCAGGAAGGCGAGTGGTTCTTCTTCAAGGCCGACATCCTGGCAGGACTTGTCTCCTATTCCTCGGACAAGCACTTCGCCGCCAACATCACCACCATCACGACAGAGCGTGCCATGGAAATCATAGCACAGAACAAGAGGGGCGAAAACCCCGTCACCCTGTCCAAGGATGCCAACAAGGAGAAAGCACGCCCCATAGACCTTGCCACACAGGAAGACCTTGGACGCTTTGACGCACAACTGGCAAGCAAGAAAAAGAAGAAAAAGAAGAAGAACAAGCGCAATGACAACCAAGGCAACTCTGCAAAGGACAATCACAGCAGCAATCCTGACGCTCCTGCTCAGTAGTTGTATCGGCGACATCGTCCAACACCAGTACAAGCACATCAGCATGGACGGATGGAGCAGGAACGACACCATTGCCTTTGAACTTCCTCCGGCAAACTTTGAGGGGCGCCATGCCATAGACACGGAAATACGCAGCGCACACCCGTTCCCATACCAAAGGGTGTACCTTATCAGAGAACTGGAACTGCAAGTCCCCCTAAGAATACACAAGGACACCATCTGCATTGAAACTGGAAGCGGCGAACCATTAGCCGAGGGCAAAGGTGTAACCATCAGAGCCTACAGCCATAGCGATACCACCCTGATGCTGAAGGAAGGGCAGAAAGGAAACATGAAACTATACCATATCATGTCGCGCGAAGTACTGCCGCACATCACAGACATAGGAATAAAAGTGAGGGCCATCCGATGATGGCCCTCACTTTGCTTATAGCATGTACTGGTGAAGCAAACTTTTTGTTGCACCGACAACAAAGGTCTGTTGATACGACAACACTATCCTGTTGACAGTACAACAAAGGGTGAACCACCACGACAAAGGAGGGAGGCCCTTAATGCTGCATGCGGTTGCGGGCTGCATCTATCCTCAGGAAAACAAAGAGGAGGATGGTGAAGCCCCACAGGGAGGAACCGCCGTAACTGAAGAAAGGCAACGGGATGCCGATGACGGGGGTGAGACCCAGAACCATGCCGACGTTGATGAAGACGTGGAACAGGAAAACGCTCATGACACAATACCCATAGACACGGCCGAAGCGGAGTGGCTGGCGCTCGGCAAGGTGTATGAGCCTGAGGATGAAGACGAGGAAAATAGCCAGCACCAGGGCACTACCGACAAACCCCTGCTCCTCTCCTACCGTGCAGAAGATAAAGTCGGTGTCCTGCTCGGGCACGTATTTCAACTTTGTCTGGGTACCGTTCAGGAAACCCTTGCCATGCAGTCCTCCAGAACCGATGGCAATCTTTGCCTGGATGACATTATAACCGGCTCCCTTGGGGTCGTCCTCCAATCCAAGGAGAACTCGGATGCGCGTCTGCTGGTGCGGCTGGAGCACATCGCTGAGCACATAGTTTACGGAATAGAAGAAACCTGTACTTCCTATGGCAAACAGGGCTATGAGTGCGTATGAAAGCAACTGTTCGCGAACCGACAGGTATAAAAGATAGCCCACCATAACGGCAAGCACAATCCATTGCACCCAACAGGTATTGACGGGAATCAGGTACTTGGCATACAGGACAGCCAGCACATAGGCCGACATACCGAAGAGCAGAACCTGCAGGAATGGTTTCCTCAGCGAGGTGTACACCCACATCATGCCGGCCGAAAACAGGTGTATGCCGGCCAGGACGAGAAACTCGCCCATGCTGATTTGGGGTATGTTCCACAAGGGAGCATCGGCAAATCTGACTCCCACCACGAAGTAGAAGACCGCCGCGGCTCCTGCAAAAAGGATACTGCCTATCATGCCCTCGCGATAGAACATCAGGAAGAAGGCAAGGTAAACCAGGGCCGAACCCGTCTCCTTCTGCATGACGATAAGTCCCATGGGAAGAAGAACAAGGATGGAACTGATAATGAGGTCGCGCCAACGGGAAAGGTCGAAATTGAAGGAACTTATCACCTTGGCGACACAAAGGGCAGTGGCAAACTTGGCAAACTCTGCCGGCTGAAGACTGAACGGACCTATCTTTATCCACGACATACTGCCCTTGATGTCGTGGGCCAGCATGGGCGTGACAAACAGCAGGACTATGAAACCTATATATATAATATAGGAAAGGCTCTCAACAAGGCGGTCGTCCACACACAGGATGAGACTGCCCAGCACAAGGGAAGTGAGAATCCACACCATCTGCATGCCGCTTCGGGATGAAAAGTCCAGCAACTGGGTTCCCTGGTCGAAGTCGTAACTGGCGCCGCACACGCTCATCCAACCCATGGCAACAAGGACCACGAAGATGAACAACGTGAACCAGTCCAAATTGCGGATGATGCTCTGTTCCTTATTTTTCTTGCTTGCTGAAGGCATTGTCTACGGATATTAGATGTCGTTCCTCAAACGTCTTTGCTTTCTCTTCACTCTCCGGCGAGAGACCGCCGGTCAGGTACTGTTCCATCATCAGGGAACCTATCGGCACACCGAACGTGGCTCCCCAAATGCCGTTCTCCACATATACGCAGATGGCTATCTTGGGGTCGTTCATCGGCGCGAAGCCCATGAAGGCCGAATGGTCCTGACCGTGAGGATTCTGTGCCGTGCCCGTCTTGCCGCAAACCTCGTAGTGCGGAGAATTGGCAGCATGGCACGTACCGGCAAGCACCGCCTGGCGCATGCCCTGCACCACGTATTCGTAATTGGAGCGTTCTGCCATGGTGTAGCGACGGGTCGTGTACAGGGTATCCAAATCCTCGTCCTGGATGTCCTTTACCACATGGGGAGTGATGAACCATCCCCGGTTGGCTATAGTGGCGCCAAGGTTGGCAATCTGCAGGGGTGTGGCATTCACCTCACCCTGCCCTATGGAAATGGAAATGACAGTAAGGCCGTTCCACGACCCGCGGTATGCCTTGTCGTAATACGGAGCGTTGGGAATCATGCCACGTTTCTCGCCCGGGAGGTCCACGCCGAGGGCATAGCCGAAGCCCATGGAAACCATATAGTCCTTCCATCTGGTCATGGCATCCTGCACGGTGGCATACTTCTTACGGTTGGAGAACATCTGGAAGAGTCCCCAGCAATAGTAACTGTTGCAAGAAGTGGCCAGGGATGGCACCAGGGGAATGGGGGCGCCATGGGCATGGCATCCCACGGTAAGGCCCTTGAAGCGGAAGCCCATGCTGCACGGGAAAAGCGTCTGCGGCGTGACAATGCCTTCCTGCAGGAACGTAAGCGCCTGAGTGGTCTTGAAGGTAGAACCGGGAGGATACTGTCCCATGATGGCACGGTTCAGCAAGGGTTTGTGGGGATTGCGCGAAAGAAGGCTGTTGTTGGCACCGCGCTGGCGTCCCACCATCATCCGCGGGTCGTAGGTTGGACTGCTGACCATGCAAAGTATCTCGCCCGTGGAGGGTTCTATGGCCACGATGCCGCCTTTCTTGCCCGCCATAAGGCGCTCGCCAAGGGCCTGCAACTCCACGTCGAGTGACAAGGTCAGGTTCTTGCCGGGAACAGGAGGTTCGTCGAACTTGCCGTCCTGATAGCGCCCCTTGATACGCCCACGGGAGTCACGGAGGAGTATCTCCATACCCTTTTCGCCACGCAACTGTTCCTCGTACTGACGCTCTATGCCAAGTTTGCCTATGTAGTCACCGCTACGGTAATAACCGTCACGCTCGATGTCCTTCGGCCCCACCTCGCCCACATCGCCAAGGACGTGTGCGGCATAGGGATAGGAATATTGGCGTATGCTTCGCTTCTGTATATAGAAACCGGGATAGCAGAAGAGTTTCTCGCGGAAGGTACTGAACTCCTCGGCCGACAACTGGCTCATGAACAACTGCTGGGTGTATCGGCTATAGCCGGGATTGCGCCGTGGGTCGCGGATTTCATCCATGCGGCGCTTGTACCACTCGGGAGTGATGCCAAGGGTATTGCACAGGTCAACGGTATCCACGCCCACCTGTTCCTTCATCACCACCATTATGTCGTAGGCAGGCTGGTTGTACACCAACAACTTGCCGTTGCGGTCGGTTATGGCACCACGGGCCGGGAACAGTATGTGCTTCAGGAAGGCATTGCTGTCGGCACTCTCCTTGAAGTCCTCGCTGAGCAGTTGCAGGGAGAAGAGCCTGAGGATATATGTGAAAATGATTACGCAGGCAATGCCTCCCAACACATACTTGCGCTTGTGGAGTTCGTATTTCTTCTTGTTCTTCTCTGTTGTGGCCATAAGTCTACTTCTCCTTGGACGACAACATCATTTCTATGGACAATGCCAGCAACATGGACAAGACATAACTTCCGAGGAAGCGCAGTAGCAGGTCCAGGGCATTGAAGAACGTAAAGGCCTCGAACATGAAATACACCATGTGATGCACGGCCATCAGTATGGCAATGTACGCAAAATACGTGTACCTGCCCATCAGTCCTGCACTGGGGATGGCATCCTCCACGGCATCCTTGGGTGCCATGGCATGCAGGAGGGGATGCTGCACAAAGGCGGTGAAGGTCAGGGCACCGGCCGCCACGCCAGGTGTATTGCTGAAGGCATCGAGCACAAGACCGGTGAAGAAAGCCATGAACATGTTGCCTATACGTCCGGCATTCAGGGGCACATGGAACAGCACCATCACTCCCAGCAACGGCACGGCATAGCCCCACAGGTTTATGTGATTGCACACAAGAACCTGCAACGGCACCACCAGGAGCATGAGTCCCAGCCTATGGAACAATGTCTGTATCATGGTCGTTCAGAATTACCGCCACATCACGTATGTTGGCAAGGTCCGAGGAGAGTTGCACCGTCAACTGATAACTGAGTCCGTCTTTACTGTCACGTATCTGTATTATCCTGCCCACGAATATGCCCGGGGGGAAGACATTGCTGAAACCGCTCGTCTCTACGGCATCGCCCATCTTGAAGTTGGCATGTCGCGGGACATCGTCGAGGCTTGCACACAGGACATTGCCACCCTGCCAATGCAGATAGCCGAAATAACTGCTTCCACGCAGACGGCAGGACACGCTCGACTTGCTGTTGAGCACGGACATGACGACGGCATAACGGTCGGTCACCTGCGACACGATTCCCACCACGCCCGTTCCGCACACCACACCCATCTTGGGCCTTACGCCATCCTTGGCACCCTTGTCTATGGTGATGTAATTGTCGCGCAACGTGATGCTATTGCCCACCACACGGGCAGGCAAGACAGGCAAATCGCGCAACTTTGCGGCCAAAGCCCGTTCCGTATAGGAACTGTCGTGCCTCAGTTCATTCACCTCGTTGCGGAGCACCTCCAGTTCACGTTCGAGTTGAAGGTTTCTTGACGTGAGTTCGGCATTCAGCGTGCCCAGGTGCAAATAAGCCAGACACTCCTGCTGCCATTCCTGAACCTGCCCCACCACACGATTGGCACCGGAAAACCACACACTGCCCTGATAGCCGTTGAACGATACCAGCAAAGCAAGGCTGATACCCTCCAGAAGAAGAAGTACCAACCAATGCGTGTTCCTGCGAATCCAATCTATGATGCCCTGCATGATGATGCCAAGCCTCATCCATTTGCATAGATGAGGCTCTTGTTTTGTACCGTTACATCAGGAAGGAGAACTCCTGGATGTGCTTCAATGCGACACCTGTTCCCTTTGCCACACAATGCAAGGGGTCCTCGGCCACATGGAATGGGATGTTTATCTTGTCTGTCAGACGGCGTGCAAGACCCTTGAGCAATGCACCGCCACCCGTCAGGTAGATACCGTTGTGCACGATGTCGGCATAAAGTTCCGGCGGAGTCTCCTCCAGAGCCTGAAGGATAGCCGCTTCGATCTTTGCCACGGTCTTCTCCAGACAACGTGCTATTTCCTGATAGCACACGGGCACCTCCATCGGCAGGGCCGTAATGCGGTTGGGACCATGTACGACGTAGTCCTCCGGAGCCTCCTCGCCGAGGTCGGTAAGTGCGGCGCCCACGTTTATCTTGATACGCTCGGCCATACGTTCGCTGACTCTCAAGTTGTGCTGACGTCCCATATACTCCTGGATATCGGCAGTGAAGTCATCACCCGCTACACGAATAGAACTGTTCTTTACGATACCGCCAAGTGAGATAACGGCAATCTCAGTAGAGCCACCACCTATATCCACCACCATGTTGCCCTCGGGAGCCTCTACATCGAGGCCAATACCTACAGCAGCAGCCATAGGTTCGTAGATAAGGTAAATGTCACGGCCTCCTGCATGCTCAGCCGAGTCACGCACAGCACGCAGCTCTACCTCGGTACTTCCTGAGGGAACGCCAATGACCATACGTAATGAAGGAGTAAACAGACGAGCACGTGTATTGACCATCTTGATGAGTCCACGCATCATCTGCTCGCAAGCATTAAAGTCGGCAATCACGCCGTCACGCAGCGGACGGATAGTCTTGATATTCTCATTTGTTTTTTCGTGCATCAGCTTTGCACGTCCGCCCACAGCAACCATCTTTTCTGTGCGGCGGTCAAGGGCAACCACGGAAGGCTCATCTACCACAATCTTGCCATTATGCAGGATGATGGTGTTGGCCGTGCCGAGGTCCATCGCTATTTCTTGTGTAAAAGAGAAAAGTCCCATGATTTGATAATTAAGAATTTTGAATCCTGAATTCTGAATTATCTCGCAGAATACGCATCAAAGGAGAGAATTCAAAATTCAGAATCCAGAATTAAAAAAACTAGTGCTTGAAGTGACGGAAACCAGTTACTACCATAGCCACATCGTGGTCGTTACAGTACTGCACCGCCTCGGCATCACGCACAGAACCACCAGGCTGAATAACAGCAGTAACGCCTGCCTCGTGTGCAATCTCCACGCAGTCGGGGAAGGGGAAGAAGGCATCGCTAGCCATCACAGCGCCGTTGAGGTCGAAGCCGAAGCCGTGGGCCTTCTCGATAGCATGCTTGAGGGCATCCACACGGGAGGTCTGACCCACACCGCTGGCGAGCAACTGCTTGTTCTTGGCGAGTACGATGGCATTGCTCTTGCTGTTCTTCACAATCTTGTTGGCAAAAAGCATGTCCTCAATCTCCTCGGCTGTAGCCACCTTGTTGGTCACGGGCTTGCAATCCTCAGGAGTCTCAGTCTTGAGGTCACGATCCTGCACGAGCACACCATTGAGCACTGAACGATACTGCTGACGGGGCATCTCGGTCTCCTTACGAACTAGAATGATGCGGTTCTTCTTCTGTGTAAGAATCTCGAGCGCGTTCACATCGTAGTCAGGGGCGATGATTACCTCAAAGAAGATTTTGTTAATCTCCTCGGCTGTAGCCTTATCAATAGCGCGGTTGGTGATGAGCACACCACCGAAAGCCGATACGGGGTCGCCAGCCAAAGCGTCGGCCCAAGCCTCGAGCAGCGTGTCGCGTGATGCAAGACCGCAAGCATTGTTGTGTTTGAGGATAGCGAAGGTGGTATCTTCAAACTCATCGATAAGGTCTACGGCTGCATTGATGTCGAGCAGATTGTTGTAAGAAATCTCCTTACCGTGGATCTGATCGAACATTGCCTCAAAGTCACCATAGAAATAGCCCTTCTGATGAGGATTCTCACCATAGCGGAGAGCCTTGGGATGGTTGATAGCCTTGCGGAACATAGAGCCGTTCTCGCCATCGAAGTAGTTGAAGATGGCAGAGTCATACAATGAAGATACGCCGAAAGCCTCCTTGGCAAACCATACGCGCTCTTCAAGTGTGGTCTGAGCACCCTTGTTGCGGAGAATGTCGGCAAGTGCAGCATACT
>JAZURY010000035.1:0-5072 GCA_045606445.1 Bacteroidaceae bacterium | reverse complement strand
GGCTACGATCCGACTTCCCTAAAGCCCCTAAAAAACTTAAAACCCTAACCCAATGAACAACAAAAGCATTTGGAGCAAAGTAATCAACATCGTCATCACAGTATTGACGGCCATTGCCACAACCTTCGGCATGACATCGTGTATGTAGGCGTACACGCAAACACTAAAAGTATATGAGGAAAATATCGCTTATTATCTTGCATTGCTCGGGCGTAAGGCCCGGGCAACGCTCGTCTGCCCGCCAGATAGATGCCTGGCACAGGAAATTGGGGTGGAAAGGGATTGGCTACCACTATGTCGTGCGGCGGAACGGCGCAATAGAGAAAGGACGCCCGGAGAACACCCCCGGTGCACACTGCCAAGGGCACAACAAACATTCCATAGGCATATGCTACGAGGGCGGACTGGATTCCGCCGGACGGCCTGCCGACACACGCACGGAGGCACAGAAACAGGCCCTGCGCCTGCTGGTGCAGGAACTGAAGGCACGCTATCCCAAAACCCTTGTGCTCGGACACCACGACCTGAACCGCTACAAGGCATGCCCCTGCTTTGAGGTGAAGGAGGAGTATGGGGGAGGGGAACGTTAAACGTTAATAACGTTTAACGTTTAACGTTTAACGTTGAGATCTGCGAGTAGGCACCCACGTTTCCTCTCTTCCTCTCTTCTTTGTCCCCCTAAGATAGGGGGACGAGGAACGAAGTTCCGGAGGGGGTATGTTATTCTCCGTTTTCCACCTTTTATCATACCCCCTCCGCTTCGCTCGTCCCCCTGTCTCAGGGGGACAAAGAGGGTCTTTAGAAGAATGGCTGAATGTCATTCTGTACCCTCTGAGGGTTAAACTCTCCAGTTTAACGATGGGTAAGCGCGAAGCGCGGAGGGGGGGTGATAGTCCTCCGCAGAAAACTATCATACAAGTGTGGGACTCCTTAAAGACCTTAAAAATCTGCCGTGCAGATGCCGCGGCGGTGCATGTCGCGACTGATACGGGCAAGGCGCTTCAGGAAGTCCTGATAGTCGCGGTTCTCCTGCCGGCTCCATCCTGCCTCGCTGAGTGCCAGGGCACGGGGGAAGGCCATGTAGTAGAGGCGCTCGGTGGAGTTGATGCACTCGCTCCACAGGGTGCCTGCCACGCCGAAGAGGTTGTTGGTCTCGAAGTCCTTGCCGTATCCCCATGCCGGGTCAAGTCTGTAGGTCTGTGCCAGGGAGGTTACGGGCATGCCCCAGTTCACTTCCGGCATGTCGCCCTTGGCGGCAGGGTAGTCGAGATAGCAATGCTCGCCGGGGCAAAGCATGATTTTGGCGTTGCAGCGTATGGCCGCATCGATGGCCGTGGCGGTAAGTCCGTGGCGCCATGCGAAGACGATGCAGCCGGGCTGTATCTCGTGGAAATCGGTTTCGTACCAGAACATGGGCGTCTTGTCCAACTTCCTGTGCAGGAAGTCGATGATGCGGTCGAACATGTACTTCTGCAACCTCCAGTTGTCGTTTCTGGAACCCGGTTGGGGCTTGGTGTCGGGAGAGGACATTATGTCGTTCAGCAATGCCTGGCAACTCTCGCACCCCGACCAGCACTCAAGCGGGGGATTGCCAGCCTCGTCGCCTCCAAGGTGTACGTACTTCGAGGGGAAGACGGAGGATAGTTCAGTGAAGACGTTCTCCAGGAACTCGTAGGTGAACTCGTTGCTGGGACAAAGCAGGTTGTCGGAAACTCCGCAGGTGGTGCGTATGGGCAACTGTACGGCACCGCACGTCAGTTCGGGATAGCAGTGTATGGCCGCCACCTGGTGGCCGGGCATCTCTATTTCGGGGATTATCTCCACGTGGTATTGAGAGGCGAAGGCAACCAGTTCCTTCATCTGCTTCTGGGTGTAGAAACCGCCTATGGGCATCTGCATGTCGTCCATGCCCACACGGAAACTGCCCTGTTCCGTCAGACGGGGATACTTCTTTATCTCTATGCGCCATGCCTGGTCGTCGGTAAGGTGCAGGTGCAGGGCATTCATCTTGTATCTGGCCATCTCCGCCACCATGCCCTTCAGGTCCTCGAAGGGGATGAATATGCGGCAGGGGTCGACCATCAGTTCGCGCATCCCGGTACGGGGGCTGTCCTCCACGGTTACGGCATTGAGGTATGCCAGCCTCCCACCCTCCTGCTCGGGGACAAGCATCTGGTCGAGTGTCATTATGCCGTAGAACACGCCCTTGGCGTCAGTACCCGTGATGGTAATTCCGTCTTCATTGACGACAAGCCTGTAGGCCTCGCTGCCCCCTATCTTGCCGTCAATGCCGAGGGTGATGGGGCACTTGCCCTTGTTGAAGTCCCGGATGCCAAGCCTGTGGCCCAAAACCTCCCTGAGGCGCTCCTGCTCGTTGGCCAGGGATTCCGGTGCGATAATCTTTCCCAAAGCCTTGGTGCTGAGTGTCTTGCCGGAATGGTAGGCAATACGGTTGGGCACTGGGATGATGGCATACTCGTCTGGGCATTGTTCGGCCACGGTTCTGGGCGTCTTGAAGAAACGATCCCAGTTGGGGGCGCTCTTGTAGGCCTTCTTGGCCCCCTTCGGCACGACGAGCCTGATATTGCTGACGTCCACGCCGCTGAAGGCATCCTCCGCCAATAGGGGTGGGGTGGGGGCGAGGACGGTGAGGGTCTTCAGTCCTGTGCAATTACCGAAAGCACGGCTTTCTATCCTCTCGGTGCCGGCAGGCAGGATGAGGTTCTCAATGCTGTCGCAGGCAAACAAAGCCTGGCTCCCAATGATGCGGAGTTTGTCGGGAAAGACAATCTTCTTGAGCCTGTGGCGTGAGTGCAGGGCATTTTGCCTGATGCTGTCGCAATCGGCCAGGCTCATGTCCAGTTCCTCCATGTCCCAGTGCAGGTCGCGCAACTGGCGGAAATCATCGTTCCAGCCTCCACAACGGAAGGCTCCCTCCTTCTTCACAATCTGGGCTTGTGCCAATGTGCCGGCAAGGGCAAAAACGGCTGCGAGCAACGACAAGTACTTCTTCATTTGCAGGTTTGTGTGTTGATGTCGTTGCAAAGGTAGCAAATAAAAGCGTACACTTGGCATTAGTTTGACAAAAAAGATGTATCTTTGCACACATCTTTAATATATAGGGAAACAACAGTAAAGAATATAGCAAAATGTCACAGACAAAAAGAATCAAGCGCGCTCTGGTAAGCGTGTTTCACAAGGACGGTCTCGATGAGATTCTCCGTACCCTTCATGCCCAAGGAGTAGAACTGCTGAGCACAGGCGGTACACAGTCCTTCATTGAGAGCCTCGGTATCCCATGTGTGAAGGTGGAGGACGTTACCTCTTACCCCAGCATACTCGGCGGTCGTGTAAAGACCCTTCACCCCAAGGTGTTCGGCGGTATTCTGGGACGCAGGGAACTGGAGGGCGACCGCGAGCAGATGGAGAAGTACGGGATTCCCGAGATAGACCTGGTTATCGTTGACCTCTATCCCTTCGAGCAGACCGTGGCCAGCGGTGCAAGCGAGGCAGACATCATCGAGAAGATAGACATAGGCGGCATAAGCCTGATCCGTGCCGGAGCAAAGAACTTCAACGATGTCATCATCGTGCCCAGCAAGGCAGAGTACCAGCCCCTGTTGGAACTCCTCCAGAAGAAGGGTGGCGAGAGCGACATAGAGGACCGCAAGTGGTTTGCCGCACAGGCCTTCGGCGTGAGCAGCCACTATGATACCGCCATTCACGGCTATTTCACCAAGTAGACATCATCAGCAACCGGAGCATAAGAAATGGGATTCTTTAGTTTTACCAAAGAAATAGCCATGGACCTGGGTACCGCCAACACCATCATCATCTGTGATGGAAAGGTTTTGGTGGACGAACCCAGCGTGGTGGCATTGGACCGCCGTACGGAGAAGATGATTGCCGTGGGTGCACGTGCCAAGATGATGTATGAAAAGACCAACCCCGACATCCGCACCATACGTCCCTTGCGTGACGGCGTGATTGCAGACTTCAACGCCTGCGAGCAGATGATGCGCGGACTTATCAAGAAGATACACACAGGCACACATCTGTTTACCCCCTCACTGAAGATGGTAATCAGCGTGCCCAGCGGTTCTACGGAAGTGGAACTTCGTGCCGTACGCGACAGCGCCGAGCATGCCGGCGGACGCGAGGTGTATCTGATCTACGAACCCATGGCTGCCGCCATAGGTATTGGACTTGACGTGCTGGCCCCGGAGGGCAACATGATTGTAGACATAGGCGGCGGCAGCACTGAGATTGCCGTTATCAGCCTTGGCGGTATCGTGGCGGACAAGAGTCTGCGCACGGCAGGTGACGACCTTACCTATGACATCCAGGAGTATATGTCGCGCCAGCACAACGTGAAGGTCAGCGAACGTATGGCCGAGCGTATCAAGATTAACGTGGGCGCCGCTCTTACCGACCTTGGCGACGAGGCTCCCGAGGACTATATCGTGCATGGTCCTAACCGTATTACGGCTCTGCCCATGGAGGTGCCCGTATGTTACCAGGAGATAGCGCGTTGTCTGGAGAAGACGGTTGCAAAGATCGAGACCGCCATTCTGCAGGCATTGGAGGAGACTCCCCCCGAACTGTATGCCGACATCGTGCACAACGGTATCTATCTGGCCGGTGGCGGTGCATTGCTGAAGGGTTTGGCACGCCGACTGACAGACAAGATAAACATCCCCTTCCACGTGGCCGAGGACCCTCTGCATTGCGTGGCCAAGGGTACGGGTATCGCACTGAAGCACATACAGGAGTTCTCGTTCTTGATGTAATTTATAACAAGGCCTCATCCATTCGCGTGGATGAGGCTTGCGTCACATGCAGGGCATCATAGATTGGATTCGCAGGAACACGCACTGGTTGGTACTTCTTCTTCTGGAGAGTATCAGCCTTGCTTTGTTGGTGTCGTTCAACGGCTATCAGGGCAGTGTGTGGTTTTCCGGTGCCAATCGTGTGGTGGGGCAGGTTCAGGAATGGCAGCAGGAGTGTCTGGCTTATTTGCACCTGGGAAGTCGGATCGTAGCCATGTCGTTCTGTGGGCCAAGGAGTTGAAC
>JAZURY010000034.1:0-34381 GCA_045606445.1 Bacteroidaceae bacterium | reverse complement strand
TACCGCAAGAAGCGAAAGAGATAGCAGCAAATGCTGCAAAAACCAATACCAAATTCTTCATTTTTCTTTTACCTTTTTTAATAATAAAACAATCTGTTTTCCTAAAATCGGGCGCAAAGGTAGGTACTTTTTTCGTTGGTTGTATCACTTTAGTCGATTTTTTTGCTCCCATTTCTTATATTTCGTTAATGTAATACGCGAGTTGTCACAGATAAGTGTTATTTTTGCTTGTTCTAATAGAAACGTATGACAGATAACAGTATATTTCAGGATAAGAAGGCGGCTTACTACACCCTGGGGTGCAAACTGAACTTTGCCGAAACTTCTACCCTTGGCCAGCAGTTGAAGGAGGCTGGTGTGCGCACGGTGCGCAAGGGGGAGGTGGCCGACATCTGTGTGGTGAACACCTGTTCGGTGACCGAGGTGGCCGACCGCAAGTGCCGACAGGCTATCCATCGGTTGGTGAAAAACCATCCGGGGGCTTTCGTGGTGGTGACGGGGTGTTATGCCCAGTTGAAACCCGAACAGGTTTCGGCCATGGAGGGAGTAGACCTGGTTCTTGGCAGTAACGAGAAAGGGCAGATAGTGGATGCGATATTGGAACGCATGCAGATGATGCCCGAGGAACGCAAACTAGCGGCACACGAGCATCGCACCGTGCGTACGGCTGATATACGCAACTTCATGCCTTCGTGCTCCTGCGGAGACAGAACGCGCTATTTCCTGAAGGTTCAGGACGGTTGCGACTATTATTGCACCTACTGCACCATACCCTTTGCACGTGGACGCTCGCGCAACGGCAGTATAGAGTTGCTGGTTTCCCAAGCTCGCGAGGCTGCCATGTCTGGTGCAAAGGAGATAGTCATCACCGGAGTGAACATAGGAGACTTCGGCAAGACCACGGGAGAGAGTTTCTTGGACCTGCTGAAGGCTCTGGATGCAGTAGAGGGTATAGAGCGATACCGCATATCCAGCATAGAGCCAAACCTGCTCACCGACGAGGTGCTGCAGTTCTGTGCAAAGAGCCGTGCATTCATGCCGCACTTCCATATTCCCCTGCAGAGTGGAAGCGATGAGGTGCTGCGCCTGATGCGCAGAAAGTACGACACGGCACTGTTCCGCAGCAAGGTGGAGCGCGTTCTGGAACTTATGCCCGATGCCTTCATAGGCGTGGACACTATCGTGGGAACCCGTGGCGAAACGGAGGAACTCTTCCAGGAGGCATACGACTACATGGCTTCCTTGCCCGTGGCACAGTACCATGTCTTCCCCTATAGCGAGCGACCCGGTACCAAGGCTCTGGAGATTCCGCACAAGGTTCGCCCCGAGGAGAAGAAGGAGAGGAGCCAGAAGATACTGGACCTCAGCGAGCGCATTACCCACGACTTCTACAACAGATATATAGGCAAGGTGCGGCCGGTGCTGCTGGAGCATAGCAAGAGCAAGCGTACCATGCACGGCTTTACCGACAATTACATACGTGTGGAGATAACCCTGCCTGACGGCACCTCCAGCGATATGGTGGACAATACCATAGTTGACGTGCGCCTCGGCGAATGGAACGAGGACGGCACGGCGCTGAAGGGAACGATGGTGGGAATGGAAAACGGATGAGCGGTGAAGGGTGAAGGACCCACCCCGGCCAGTCCTCGCGTCGCACTGGAAAGTGCTCCCCTCACGAGGTACAGAAGCACATTCGGTGCTTCTTCTAAAGACCTCGTTCGCCCTGTGAGGGAGGGGGAAAACGGATGAGCGGATGAGCGAAAGGGTCATACCCCCTCCGGAACTTCGTTCCTCGTCACCCCTGTCTCAGGGGGACAAAGGAAACGGAAAACGGAAAGGTGAAAACGGAAAACAGAAAACTGAGAACTCGGAGTATTCAGAGTATTCGGAGAACTCGGACTTCCCCGCTCCCCGCTCCCCGCACAACGTTCAACGTTCATCGTTCATCGTTCAACGTTCGTCGTTCAACGTTCAACGTTACCCCCCTGCCGCCTGAAACATCAAACCAAACGAAGATGAGCAACAAAACCAAATTATCCATAGTAATACTGAACTGGAACGGAGCAGACATGATGCGGCGTTTCCTCCCGTCCGTAATACAACATAGCGGAGACGCTGAGATAGTGGTTGCCGACAACGGCAGTACCGACGGCTCCTTGGAGATGCTTTCGCGCGAGTTCCCCTCCGTGCGTCAGGTCGTGCTGGACAAGAACTACGGTTTTGCCGAGGGCTACAACCGTGGTCTTAAGCCCATAGAGACGGAATACTACCTGTTGCTGAATAGCGACGTGGAGGTGCGTGAGGGTTGGCTCGAGCCAATGATGCAATACATGGACGCACACCCCGAGGTGGCCGCCTGCCAGCCCAAACTCCTGTGCCAGTGGTCGCCCAAGGACTTTGAGTATGCCGGCGCATGCGGTGGCTTCATAGACTCACTTGGCTATCCCTATTGCCGTGGCAGGGTGATGGGCACGGTGGAGGAAGACCGCGGGCAGTACGACGACATAGCCCCGGTGCTTTGGGCCACAGGTGCATGTCTGCTCATACGAAGCAAGGACTATTGGCAGGCAGGAGGTCTGGACGGACGTTTCTTTGCCCATCAGGAGGAGATAGACCTGTGCTGGCGCTTGCGCAGCCGGGGTAGGGGAGTGGTTTGCGTGCCCCAGAGCGTAGCATATCATCTGGGAGGCGGCACCTTGCCGCAGGGCAATCCCAGAAAGACGTTCCTCAACTTCCGCAACAACCTCCTGCTCCTTTACAAGAATCTGCCAGAGGACAGACTGAAGTCCGTCATGCGCCTCCGCTTCTGGCTTGATGCGCTGGCCAGCCTGCAGTTCCTGCTCACCATGCAATGGGGATCGTTCCTTGCCGTATGGAAGGCACGACGTGCTTTCCATGGGATGAAGGAGGACTTCCGCAAGGACCGTGAGGAGAACCTGAGCAAGACCGTCTTGTCCCCTGTGCCCGAACAGAGTTCCTTCTCGCTTCTCTGGCAATACTATGCGAAGGGACACAAGACATTCATGCAGTTGTATAAGTAATCAATATACCTTATATATAATATATGGAACTGACAATCATCATATCTTTCATTGCAGGTTTGGCAATCGGCATCGCCGCCATGCTTGTTGCTTACTTCCGCCAAAAGGCACAGCATGCAGAGCAGAGCCAGGCATCCGGCACGCGCATACAGATACTGGAGGCACAGATGCAGGCCGACAGGAAGCATTTCGAGGAGACGAAGGCTCTCGCTGAAGAGAACCACCGTCAGGCGCTCGCTGCCCAGGAGGCACGTTTCCGCGAGGCCCAGGGTGTGGCCGAAGAGAACCACCGCAAGGCCATGGAGGCTCAGGACGAGCGTTTCAAGGAGTCTCTGGCCAGAGTGACATCGGAGATGAAGACCGCCACCGACGAGATGTTGAAACAGCGCCAGCAGGAGTTCTCGCAAAGCAGTACGCAGAACCTGGGGCAGATTGTCACACCGCTGAAGGAGACCATAGAGGCCATGCGCAAGACCATGAGCGACAGTAATATACAACACACCGCCCTGTCCTCCTCCATGAAGGAGCAGATAGAACTGCTCATGAAGCAGAGCGAGGCGGCACGCACCAGTGCCGAGGAACTGGCACGTGCCTTCAAGCACGGACGGAAGGTGCAGGGCGACTGGGGAGAGACGGTGCTGTGCGAACTGCTGGACAGCCAGGGACTGAAATGCGGACTGCACTACGATACCCAGATAACCATGCGCGGTGCAGACGGATATGTGCTGAAGTCCGAGGAGGGAAGCATGATGCGCCCCGACGTGATCCTGCATCTCGACAACCAGCGCGAGGTAATCATAGACTCAAAGGTTTCGCTTACCGCCTTCATGGATTATGTCAATGCCGAGACGGAGGACGACCGCCAGCGCTACCTGAAGGCTCATGTGGATAGTTTGCAGAAGCATGTCAAGGAACTCTCCACAAAGGACTACTATTCCTACATACGTCAGCCTAAGGTGCGTATGGACTATGTAATCATGTTCGTGCCGCATAGCGGAGCCTTGTGGACGGCACTCAATGCCCAACCCGACATGTGGCGCAAGGCCTTGGAACGCAATGTCTTCATTGCCGACGAGCAGACGCTGTTTGCCGCCTTGCGCATTGTCAGCCTGACGTGGACGCAGATAGCGCAGACCGAGAACCACGAGAAGGTCTATGCCCTTGCCAACGAGATGCTGGACCGTGTGGGGCTGTTCATGAAGAAATACCAGGCCATAGGCAAGGCTCTGGATAATGCGCAGAAGGCTTTCGAGGACGGAGAGAAGAAACTCCAACCCTCCGGCCAGAGCATCCTGCAGACCTGTGCCAAGTTGCAGAAACTCGGTGCCAAGCAGAGTACAGTCAATCCCTTGCCGCAGATAAACACAGGAATAGAAGACTAACAGATATGAATACGCAACCCCAAATACCTCTTTGGAAACGAGTTGTTGAGCAAAAGCATTATCGCAACAATCTTAGTTGTCACGACCTTGATGCTTTGGCTGCCATGCTTCCGTCGGCATTGCTTAAACTCAAGTTCGATGAAGTGGAACTGGAGGCTTTTGCCCTACCTGAGGAATACACAACAGAGGATATAAAGGAGGCAGTGAATAAGGTGATAAAGCATCTGGGCTTGGATAGGCTGGCAACGGGTCATAAACACCAGTATCCGCTGAATGTTGAACGAAGGGTCAGGGTGACATTCAAGCGTTTCACGCCAGAGGAGAAGGTTCGTGCTATTGCCTATATTTATGACAGAGAGCGTAGGTTTATTGATATCTATTTCGACTTGGATTCTATAGAAAGCAGGATGCTGGCACCATCGTCTGTTATGGAGGTTGTTATTCATGAGGTGTGCCACGAAATGCTAAGGACATGCGGATATAAGGGAACTAAGCGTTATCTGAATATTTCTCCCACACAGGTTACGGAATATCTTACGGAGATATGCATAGTCTACACGGGTTTTGGAAAGATTATGTCCAACAGCAGTCGGCAAGCTGAGCAGCGCGGTTTGGTCGACCCTGGCTATATCGATTGGTGGCAGGTTTCGTATCTTCGCCAGAAATTCTTCAAAGCCCCAGTGCCTTTTAGGCACTCGCGATTGTCGTTATGGCTTGAGTGGGATGATTTAATAGAAAAGTGCCAATGGCTGAAGAACGTCTTGGGCGGTTCCAAGATGATTATGTGGCGTTTGCTGTGGTTTGCTGTTTTGATAGTATCGTTTGTAACGCTATTTGGAACGAAGCATAACAATGGGCTACTTCCAGAAACAATGAACTTCAGAATCCGGCAAATATTATGCATAACATTGTTGATGGGAATGTTGTTCCCTTTCTTTCCTTGGAAAAAGAAACCGATGTTGGGATGTCTGGGGCTCTTGTTGTGTAGTATTTTGAATGTTTCGGTCGCCTTCTTGGTTCGTCATGGCTTAAAAGTATTTGAAGACTTTTTGGGAGACACTCCGTGGCGTTTGCCAGCGTTTGTGCTTTTGCTAGGTGTATGTTGTTTTGTAGGTATAAAACTAGACAGCAAATGATTTTTATACGAATAGACAAATATTGACTGTATTATGAACGAGAACCATAACATAGCACAGCCTGCCCTGTATCTCATCCCCGTCACCCTTGGCGACACACCGCACGACAATGTGCTTCCTTCCTACAATGCCCAGGTGGTAGGGCAGATACGCCACTTCGTAGTGGAGGAGATACGTACCGCACGCCGTTTCCTGCGCCGTATGGACCGCGAGTTCCCCATTGACGACTGCACTTTCTATGAGATGGGCAAGCATGCCGATGTGTTACGTTTCTCGGAATACCTTGCCCCCATTGCCAAGGGACATTCCGTGGGTGTCATCAGCGAGGCCGGTTGCCCTGCCGTGGCCGATCCCGGAGCCGATGTCGTCTCCCTGGCACAGAAGCGTGGCATACGTGTAGTGCCCCTTGTGGGTCCCAGCAGCATGATCCTTGCCGTCATGGCATCGGGCCTCGGCGGACAAAGTTTTGCCTTCAACGGATACTTGCCCGTTCAGGATGCCGACCGTGCCAAGCGCCTGAAGCAACTGGAGAACCGTGCATGTGCAGAGGGACAGACGCAACTGTTCATCGAGACTCCCTACCGCAACCGCAAGATGTTCGACACCATGTGCGCCTCTCTGCGCCCCGACACCCGCATGTGCATAGCGGCCGGCATCACCACTCCAGACGAATGGATACGCACACAGACCATCCGCGACTGGAAACGCACCGGCATGCCCGACCTGGGCAAGATACCAGCCATCTTCCTGATAGGAAAGTAAGGGGGGGTAAACGGAAATCGGAAAACGGAAATCGGAAAACTGTCATACCCCCTCCGTCGCTTTGCTCCTCTGTCCAGCGTCGCACTGGGGAGTGCTCCCCTCAGCCCCCTATCTTAGGTGGACAAAGCGGCAAGGAACGCTGTTGCCACTATCTCCCCCTGAGACAGGGGGAGTACCCGTAGGGGGAAGGGGTATGATGTAAACGGAAAACGGAAAGCGGAAAGCGGAAAACTGATTACTCGGAGTATTCGGAGTATTCAGAGAACTCGGAGTACTCGGACTTCCCCACTCCCCATTCCCCGTTAAACGTCCATTTTGCAACCCTTAACACAAATCCTTTCTGCATTACCTTATTTATATATATATTTGCCGTCGCAAAACAGTAACACCTAACCTTAAATCCATGTTTTTCTACTATCTGATGCCCGTTATCTTCCTCCTTGGCATCATAGGCATTGCCCTGGAGGATGTAATCAAGGTGAACAAGGCGGCCACCGCCGTGGGAATGTGTATTCTGCTCTGGCTTGTGTTCCTGCTCAATGCCGAGCACTTCTTCATGATAAATCCCCCGACTCACATAGAGGAGTTCATGGCCATGTTCCCCCAGTTGGCAGATATGCCTCTGCATGAACTGGCGTTCGAGTTCCTTGAACTGAAGTTGGTACGTGGTCTTGGTGATGTAGCCACCACCCTGTTCTTCGTTCTCGGTTCCATGGCCATCATAGACATAGTGGACTCCCATGGAGGTTTCGGCATCATTTCCCAGTCAATAAAGACCAACAGCCAGCGCAAGTTGTTGTGGGCGCTTAGTGCCATCACCTTCTTCATGTCGATACTTTTGGGCAACCTTGCCACCGTAATAGTGATGGTGTCCATAGCCCGCAAACTTGTTCCCGAGCGCAATACACGTCTGATATTCAGTTCCTTGATTATCATAGCGGCAAATGCCGGCGGTTCCTGTTCGCCCATCGGCGACGTTACCACCCTACTTCTGTGGACGGGTGGCAATCTTTCTGCCCTTCATCAGATTTCTTCCCTGATTCTGCCCTCTATGGCAATGCTTGCCGTTCCTCTGGCCATTGCCACCTTCATGCTTCCCAAGGATGCAGTAACCGCCCCTCTCTCTGCCGCCTCTTCGGCGCAGACGGACGTCAATCCGGGCACGCGCAAGGCAGTCCTGTGGGTAGGACTCGGTTCTCTGGCCATGGTGCCGGTGTTGCAGACCCTCATCCAGTTGCCTCCCTTTATGGGAGTTCTGCTTGGCTTGGTCCTGTTGTGGGTGATAACCGACCGCAAGTATGCCGATTCTGAGGATGAGTCCAAGCAGAACCTGCGTGTGCAGAGGTCTCTGGCGCGTGTGGACATCAGCACCATATTCTTTTTCCTGGGCATCCTCATGTCCGTACAGGCGCTTATCGTCACCGGCCAACTGGCCATCATGGCCAATTTCCTCAGCGACACCTTTGCCGACAAGAACCATATAGCCATAGTGCTGGGCATCCTGTCTTCTTTCCTTGACAACGTGGCGCTCGTCTCTGCCACCATGGGCATGTACCCCCTGCAGGAAGCAGGCACTTTTGTCGCCGACAGTTCCTTCTGGACGTTGTTGGCCTTCTGTGCCGTCACAGGAGGCAGCCTGCTCATCATCGGTTCGGCATCAGGAGTTACGGTAATGGGAATGGAGAAGATTTCCTTCGGTTTTTATCTGAAGCGTTTCAGTCCTTTGGTCTTGCTCGGTTTTTTTGCCGGTGTGCTGGTCTACATGTTCCTTTGTTGATGCACGGAGAGAAAAATGATGTTGGATACAAGGAAACTCTCCACTTTGTTGGAGACACCCGAACAGTTGCTCGCCTATCTCGGGGAAATGAGCAATGCCCAGTTCCGCAATGCCAGTCGTGTGCTTGGTGAGAGACTGTTGCCCTCGGTGGGTAATGGCGTCTTTTGGCAGGTGTTCCGTGCCTTGTTCCTCTGTGACAGGAAAGCCTATCTCGGCACCCTGCTAAAGGCACTTGTGGCAAGGCTATGCCCCAAGGGTGTGCATCCCACGTCCGCAGTTTTGGACGAGGTGGGATTATGGACGGGTGTCTTCCCCTCCCTTTGCCAAGAACTTACCGACACCGACCGCAAGAAGATCCTTCTGGCATTGTTGCCACTATTCGCTTCCCCCTCGGATGCAGAACGCCTGCTGCTCCAATGCGGTTTGAAGGAAAGTTCCTTATGGATACCATTCCTCCTGCAGGTGCAGAGCAAACCATGCTACTTTCTTCTGTTGAAGGCCCTCCGTTATGTAGAGCACGACAAACCTCTGCTCATCCGCACCTGTCATTTCCTCATGAAGCGGGGCGACGGACAAAGTTTCAACATGGCCAGCATTCTGCGTCTCTCCTTCGGTTTGGAGGAAGTCCGCGGCACCTTTTCCCTCTCCCTCGAACCCTACCAGTTGGCACGCATAGAACAGAACTACGATGCTTTTCTGCAGGTGATGGTATAGATGGTCCACTCTCAATTGTGCTCTCAAGGCGTCAAAACGTCTGTTCAAATATAAAGGCCATTACTTATAACTATAGTGACAGCATTGGCTTGAAAGGCATACAGGAGAGAACCGAATCCATTGTCGGTTCTCTCCTGTATGTTATATATAAGTGTAATCTTATCAGGGTTGTGTGCTCCTACTGCCACACCTCTTCCATGGCCTTGCGTACCTTTGGCGCCTGCTCGTCGGCAGCATAGCCTATGGGTATGAGGGCTACGGGCTCCAGGCCTTCGGGCATGGGCACGATGTCGTGGAACTGGTTTATGTCGAAGTTGCACACCCAACAAGTGGCCAGTCCCTGCTCGGTGGCGGCGAGGCAGAGGTGCTCTATGGCAATGGCAAGGTCGATGTCGGCATGAGGTTTGTTGTCGTAGCGGCGTGTCCAACATTCGCTTTCAACCTTCATGCAGAGGATGATGGCTGGGACGTCGTTTATCCAGTCGCGATGGTATGTCTCCTTCACTCGGGCAAAGAGTTCGGGCTGGCTTTCGTCCACGAGGATGAAGCGCCATGGCTGGCGGTTGACGGCAGAGGGTGCAAGGCGCACACACTCGCGGATGTAGTCCATCTTTTCCTGTTCGATGGGACGGTTCTGGTACTTGCGGCAACTGTAGCGTGCCTGGCATAGGTCTTTGAAGTTCATAGTGTTATATGGTTATTGGTTAGTAGTTTAGCCCCCCCCTCAATCCCCCCTGTAGGGGGAGGTAATGGTGAGGACCCTCCCCCTTGCCCCTCCACAAGGGAGGGGAGTATAATGTACTGCTGATTGGGCATTAGTCGGTTGTAATCACTCCCTCCTCGCGTCGCACTGGGGAGTGCTCCCCTCACAAGGCACAGATGGACATTCAGTCCATCTTCTATAGACCTTGTTCGCCCCTTGTGGGAGGGTATGGGGAGGGGTCTTCCTGTTTTCTCATTACTCCCAAAGGTTGTCGATGTATTGCTTCAGCCTTCGGTAGAAGGGGTGGCGGCACAGGGTGGGGGAGTGGCCTATTATGATAAGTTTCATTCGTGCACGGGTTATGGCAACGTTCATGCGGCGTAGGTCGGCGAGGAACCCCACCTGTCCTTGCTCGTTCTGTCGCACCATGGAGATGAGTATGATGTCTCGCTCCTGTCCCTGGAACCCGTCCACGGTGTTTATGGAGATAAGGTGGCGGAGGGGTTTCCAGTAGGAGTCCTTGCGGAGCATCTTGCGAAGCAGATGCACCTGGCCCTTGTAGGGGGAGGTGATGCCGATGTCCAGACGCTCGTACAGGATGCGGTCCTTGCCGATGCGCTCTATGTAGTCGTGCAGGGTTTGCAGGGCAAGTTCTGCTTCAACAGGGTTTATGCGGCTGAGACCGTCGGAGGCGAGGGCCTCACCTTCTTCGAACGGAAGGCTGAAAGGGGGACCCTCCCCCGGCCTAGTCCTCGCGTCGCAATGGAGATTGCTCCCCTCATGGAGCACAGATTGACATTCAGTCAATCCTCCAAAGACTCCATTCGCCACAAGGGAGGGGAGTGAGGTGTTTTGTGTATTCATTTGCTGGAAGTCACTGCTCCCCTCCCTTGTGGAGGGGTTGGGGGAGGGTCTTTCTTCTCCACCAGCCTCCACCCACTCTACAGCAGTGTCCCAATCCAGTATGCCACGATACTTTACGCCGGGATCGCTTTGCAGGAGCCCGTCGTAGAACTCTTGGTTGGGGAACTGCATGATGTCGTCCGCCATGCGGTATTGTACGGTGAGCATGGACACGCAACGGGGCTTGTTCTCGCAGATGGTCTGCATCAGTGTCTTGTCCAGACCTCCAGACAGGGCGGCAGGAGACTTGACTGTAGGTGGCAGTTGGCGATGGTCGCCGGCCAGAATGACACGGTCGGACTTCTGTATGGCTATCCAGCATGATGCCTCCAGGGCCTGTGCCGCCTCGTCTATGAAGAGTGTGCCGAAACGACGTCCCGTAAGGAGATGGTGCGCACTTCCCGTAAGGGTGCATGCTATGACGCGTGCATCGGCGAAGAGGCTCTCGTTGATGGTGTATTCCAGTTCCGTGGAACGTTCTTTCAGTCGGGCTATCTTCTGGTGGCGGTTCTCGCGGTTGCCCTCGCGGCTATCGTAGAGTTGGCGTATGTTGCGACGTATGCCCCAAAGTTGGTCGTAGAGGGGATGGCGCTCGAAACGCCGCTCGTAGGTGTCCTGGAGCATGCGGTCGGTGACGCGTGTGGGGTTGCCAATGCGCAGGACATTCACGCCACGTTCGGCGAGTTTCTCGCTTATCCAGTCCACCGCCATATTGCTCTGTGCACAAACGAGCACCTGCACTTCGCGGTGCAAGGTTTCGTAGATGGCCTCCACGAGTGTGGTGGTTTTTCCTGTTCCCGGCGGACCGTGTACCACGGCCACGTCCTTGGCACGGAGCACCATGTCGGCAGCCTTTTCCTGAGAGGGGTTGAGCCACGGGAAGCGCACGGGGGCAAAGGAGAATTCCGATGCCGGGGCAGTGGTGTGGCAGATGTCGCGCAACTGTGCCAGGCGGTTGCCTTTTGCTGAGATGACGGTGTCCAAAGCCTGGAACATCAGGCGGTATGTGTATTCGTCGAGATAGAGTTGGATGCCCAACCTGTCGGCATCGGCAATCTGCGCCAGGGCTTGCGGGGAAGGCAAGGAAACGACCATCCTGTTTTCCTCCACGAAACTGACCTGTGCCGTGAACTTCATGTAGGTGAGCATACCGCTGGCATCCTCGCGGAAGAAGCACACCGGTTTGCCGGGTTCGAACTGATGTTCCACGTCGGTGTCGGTGCTACGGCTGACTTCCACCACCAACTGGTCGAGGCTGTTGTAGTAGGAGCGCCCTACAGACAGGGGAAACCAGCACATGCCACGGCGCACTTTCTTCTGCACGCCCATGTTCTGTGTCTGCCGCTGGAATTGCTCTTTCTCGAACTCGTATTCCTGTAGCAGCAGGTCCTTTTGCCTTGTCAAATCCTGTATCACGATGCAAATTTATCAAAAAAAAGATGGATGCGTAGGGATTGAGTGGGAAAAAGTGTATATTTGTATGCGAGAAACCTTAAAAATCAAGACGTATGAACAACCACAAGACATATCTGGCATTCAATGTGGATGCCGTGCGCGACAGCAAGAAGGAGAACCTTCACACGCTGAACCTGCTGGGAGACTGGCAGAGACGTTTCCCCAACCGCTTTAGTTTCCTGAATACAGACTACATCAACTTCATCGCCACTCACGACGATCTAGTGGAAACCACGGTGAAGAGCGATTTCTTCGCACTGATGGAGAAAGCCGACAACCTGATGCTGGTGGTCACCAAGGACACCGATGCCGACAATGTGTGGCTGAACTGGCAGATTAGCCGTGCCGTGAACCGCTACCACCTGCCCGTAATCGTTGCCTTCAAAGGCGAGAGTGTGGTTACCGACAACACTCTGAAGGAGTATTGGGACCACATCCCACAGAAGATACGCAAGTACATAGGACGCAACAGCGCACGCATGTGCTATATCCCCTTGACCGAGACAAAGGTGGAGAAGGCTTTGGGATACTTCAGCGTGCACTCGCAGACCTATCCTTGCGACAGCACCACGATATATTAAAACGGAAAGGTGAAAACGGAAAACGGAAAACGAAGTCCAAACATCAGAGCAAATCAGTTTTCCGTTTTCCGTTTTCCGTTTTCCGTTTTCCGTTTTCCGTTTTCACCTTAATTAATAGCTTATGGCATACATCAGTCGCATAGAAATAGATTCTCTCTGGTCGGGACTGCATCATGTGGTGTGGGACCTGCGCCCTGACGTAAACATACTCAGCGGCGTGAACGGAGTGGGAAAGAGCACCATCCTGAACAGGGTGGTGAAGTACCTGCTGAACATTGACCGTCTGGCCAAGGCCACAGAGGGAGTGACGTTGACCTATGAACCCGAAGATGCAGAACAGGTGAGGTTCGACGTGATTCGTTCCTTCGACCGTCCGCTCATTTCTCAGGACATCCTGTCCAAGGTGGCGGACATAAGCCTGCATAGCGAACTGGACTTCCAACTCTACCAGTTGCAACGCCGTTTCTTGGACTATCAGGTGAACATGTCCAACCGCATGGTACGCCTTTTCACCGAACAGGTACCCGATGCACAACGGATGGCGCAGGAGATAGCCGGAGAAAAAGAACATTTCTACGACCTGGTGGACTCCCTCTTTGCCGACACCGGCAAGACGGCCCTGCGCACCAGCAACGAGATAATCCTCGTGCAGCACGGCGAGCATCTGACTCCGTACCAGTTGAGCAGTGGCGAGAAGCAGATGCTGATAATCCTGCTCACCGTATTGGTGCAGGACAAGCAACCCTACACCCTATTCATGGACGAACCTGAGATATCCCTGCATGTGGAGTGGCAGCAGAGGCTGATAGGACTGATACGCGACCTCAACCCCAATGCGCAGATAATCCTCACCACACACTCGCCGGCCGTGATAATGGACGGATGGATTGATTGCGTTACGGACGTGGAGGACATAGTGAACGCTGACGTCAAGCCAGAGGAGTAGAATAGTTTATTGCAGGACTGAAGACCAACGCCAGCACCGTTTCTCTATTTTATTTGCAAGGATGGGTAGAAGGTTAGTATGCAACATAACGTCGGAATACATTGCTGCGGCAAACAGACTTAAGCCAAACAAGTCCCAAGTTCGCATTGTAGCCTATGTGGAAAGTTATGACGACATAACTTTCTGGCGCGATGTGCTGGACGAATACGAGACGGAGAAGGTTCGTTTCGAGGTTATGCTGCCTTCTCGTACCACCCTGGGCAAAGGCAAGAAGACGGCGCTGATGAACAATCTCGGTCCGTATATGATTGCCTGTGTTGACGCCGACTACGACTGGCTCCTGCAGGGCAAAACCCCGTTGAGCAAGGAATTGTGCAACAACAAGTACGTGCTCCATACCTATGTCTATGCCATTGAGAACTACCAGTGCTATGCCGAGGGACTGCACCGTGCATGCACCCGAGCCACGTTGAACGACCGCGAGGTGCTCAATCTGGAAGCATACATGGAAGAGTACAGCAAGATAGTGTGGCCTCTGTTCGTCTGGAACATCTGGGTGTACCGCAGAGGCCGTGACAACGAGTTCGGCATCATGCACTTCATGGACACCGTCACTTACCACGAGGCCAACATCCGCAATCCCGAGGACACCCTGGAATATGTGCGCCGACGTGTTAACAAGAAGATAAACTGGCTGCACCAGCATTTCCCCGAGGGCAAGAAAACCTATGCCCCCTTAAAGGACGAACTCCTTGGCATGGGCCTTCTTCCCGAACAGACCTATTTATATATACAGGGCCACGGCCTGAAGGATGGTGTGGTATTGCCCTTGCTCAATCCCATCTGCCACATGTTGCGGCGTGAGAGGGAAAGGGACATCAACGCCCTTGCCATGCACGAAATCCAGCGCCAGAACGAACTCTCCGGCTACCGCAACAGCAGCCTTTCCATAGAAGATGCCTTGAAGAAGAGCATGTCCTACCGCCAGTCTCTGCCCTACCAATGGCTCCGCCGGGACATAGGACAGTTGTTGGTGGAGGTGAAAGCAGGAACGGAAAACGGGGAACAGAAAGCAGAATTCCCTTAGGGTCCTTAGGGTCCTTAAAGTCCTTAAAGACCTTAAAGACGCTCATTTCTCACTTTTCATCTCACAGATTTCCGTTTTCGTTTTGGCTTGACTTAACGCCGACCTTTGGTTCGTCAAATCTGCTCACGCACGACTTTTCGTACACGGCTGCCGTGTCCCTACCATGCTATCGCTTACTCGCAGTTTTAAGCCGACTGCATCGTCTTGAACCTGCTCACGCTCGGCATAATCAAAGTGAACTTTGCTTCTGCTCTCGCTTACTCGCAGTTTTCTTTCCTTCTTCCCTTTACCCTTTCAATGCAGAAACAATCCGTTCTATTGTTGAGGATGGAGGTGCGAAGTAATTGTCTATTTGGCGTATCAGACCGGATTTGCTGAATACCACCACGCAGTCGCCTGGTTGTATTTGTGTGTTGCCGCCGATGCTCATGCCAACATTGTCCCGCACCAGACCGCCAAGGGTGATGCCTGCAGGGAAACGGAACTCGCGTATGGGCTTCTTGGTTATGGGACTTCCTTCTGCAGCGATGAACTCGGCAATGTCGGCATCGGCGATGGTCAGTCGGCGTATGTTGGCCACGTCGGTATCCAGCATCATACGGTAGATGTGGCTTGCCGCTATGGTTTTCTTGTTGACGATGGTGCCTATGTCCAGTTTGCCTGCCATTGCAACGTAGTCCATGTTTTCCACCTGAGCAACGGTTTTCCTTACCCCGAGTCGTTTGGCGGCCAGACAGGCAAGGATATTGTTTTCCGTATTTCTGGTAAGGGCGGCAAAACCCTGTACGTCGCGTATGCCCTCGTCTATGAGCAGGTCGGTGTCTCTGGCATCGCCGTGGATTATCATCGTGTCGCTGTCGTCCAGTTGCTCCAGAAGTTGCTGGCAACGGTCCTCGTCCTGTTCGATGATCTTCAGACTGATGTTGTCGGGCTTGGCATGTGCCACGTGGACGGTGATGTCGCCGCCGCCCATAATCATGGCCTTGCGCACGTCGGCATAGTTTTCCTTTCCCACAATCTTGCGGATTAGCGGGATGTGCTTGCGTGTGGTCATGAAGTAGGCAATGTCCCCCTGGTACATCTCCGTGTTGCCGTTGGGGATGATGGTGGCCTCATCGCGCTTTATGGCTACAATGTGGAAGGGCGAAGTGGGACCGCACAGGTCCTTCAGGGGCTTGTTGAAGAGTTCATTGGCCTCCTGCCTCAGTTTTATGCCCATGAGGCACAGGGCGCCGCCATGAACCTCCCAATACTGGCGCACCCAAGAGCGTTTCAGACCGTCAATGATTTCCGTGGCTGCAAGTTCCTCGGGATAGACGAGCGAGTCTATGCCCATTTGCTTGAAGACTTCGCGGTAATGCTCTGTGGTGTATTCGCTGTTGTCCACGCGCGCCACGGTCTTCTTGGCACCCAGAGTGTGGGCCAGCATGCAACAGGTTATGTTTTTGGTCTCCTCGGGCGTTACGGCAATGAACAGGTCGGTGTGTGCCACTCCGGCCTCTTTCAGTCCGCTGATGCTTGTGGGCGATGCGTTCATGATGAGAAGGTCGTAGTTTCCTGCGGCCAGATCTTCCGTTTTGCTTGAATCCTCGTCCATGAGGATTATGTCGTGGTTCTCCTGCGAGAGAAGTTCCGCAAGGTGTGTACCCACGGCACCTGCACCTGCTATGATTATCTTCATGTGTGGTTGGTTTTAACGGTGAGGGGTGAGTGGTGAACGTTGAGCGGTGAGCGGTTAACGGTTAGCGGTGAGCGAGTTTTCCGTTTTCCGTTTTCCGTTCCTGTATTGTCTTGGCAATGCCCTCTGCGTCCAGTCCCACTATATTGTAGAGTTCGGCAGGTTTGCCATGCTCGATGAATCTGTCGGGTATGCCCAGACGTGTGACACGTTTGGCGTAGCCGTTGTCTGCCAGCCATTCCAGCACGGCAGAACCGAAACCGCCGTTCAGCGCCCCGTCCTCCACGGTGATTATGTGGTCGTACTTTCTGGCAACCGCCTCCATGATGCCTGTGTCCAGGGGTTTGAGGAAGCGCATGTCGTAATGTGCAGGCAGGGGAGTGTCCTTTCCGCTGTCTGAAATCAGGGCTATGGCCTCCTGCACAGTGTTTCCGATGGGACCGAGACTCAGCACGGCTGTGTCCGGCCTGGCATTGGCAGATGCCTTTCCTTCGCTTATCAGGCGTCCCTTGCCAATCTCCACGGCCTCCAATGGGCAATGCCATTGCGGAGTTACTCCGTTGCCACGCGGATACCTTATTACAAAGGGACCGTCCTGACACTCGACGGCCGTGTACATGAGCCGGCGCAATTCCGGTTCGTTCATGGGTGATGCTATGGTCAGGTTGGGTACGGTGCGCAGGCTTGGCAAGTCAAAGACACCATGGTGGGTGGGACCGTCCTCGCCGACTATGCCCGCACGGTCCAGGCAGAGGACAACGTGCAGACGGCTGATGGCCACGTCGTGGATGATGTTGTCGTAGGCACGCTGGGCGAAACTGGAGTATATGTTGCACACGGGAATTAGTCCGTCCTTTGCCATGCCGGCAGAGAAGGTTACGGCATGCCCCTCGGCAATGCCCACGTCGAAGCAGCGGTCGGGCATCTCCTTCATCATTATGTTCATGGAGCAACCCGTAGGCATGGCAGGAGTTACGCCTACGATGCGGTCGTTCCGGCGTGCCATCTCCAGCAGGGTTTCTCCGAACACGTCCTGATAGCGTGGAGGCATGTTGGGTGTGGCATTGTTGCAGATGCGCTCTCCCGTTTCGGGGTCGAACTTGCCGGGTGCATGGAAGGTGGTGGGGTCCTCTACGGCAGGCTGGTAGCCGTGCCCTTTCTCCGTGTGTATGTGCAGGAGTCGGGGGCCGCTCATTTCCTTTATGCTGCGCAAGGTCTGCACCAGGGATATGACGTCGTGTCCGTCCTGAGGGCCGAAGTAGCGGATGTCTATGCCCTCGAACATGTTGTGCTGGTTGTGTATGAAGGACTTTATGGAGTTGTTCAGTCGGATGATGCGTTTCTTGCCCTTTTCCGTAAGCCATCCCCAGTCGGCCAGTTTGTGTGCCGCACGGTTGCGGAAGCGGTTGTATGTGCCGCTTGTGTGCAGGTGGTGCAGGTAGGAGTTCATGCCTCCCACGGCACGGTCTATGCTCATGTTGTTGTCGTTCAGGATTATGAGCATGTTGTTGGGCGTGGTGCCGGCATTGTTCAGTCCCTCAAAGGCCAGGCCTCCGCTCATGGCGCCATCGCCTATGACGGCAATGACATGACGGTCGGACCCCTGCTTCTTGGCCGCTACGGCCATACCCAGGGCTGCCGATATGCTCACCGAGGCATGTCCGCAGGTGGTGGTGTCGTATTCGCTCTCCTGAGGTGAGGGGAAGGGTTTGATGCCTCCAAGGTGGCGGTTGGTGTGGAAGGCGTCCTTGCGCCCGGTCAGTATCTTGTGTCCGTAGGCCTGGTGTCCCACGTCCCAGACGATGCGGTCCTCGGGTGTGTCGAACACATAGTGCAGGGCAACGGTCAGTTCCACCACTCCCAGGCTGCTGGCAAAGTGTCCGGGGTTGCGGCTCAGTTCGTTAATGAGAAATTCACGCAGTTCCTGGCACAGGCGGGGCAACTCCTCCAAAGGCAGTTTCCTCAGGTCCGAGGGAAAGTTTATCTTAGAAAGCAGGCTCTGCTCGTTTATGTCCATAATTGGCGAATGTACTATTGCAGAGCAAAGATATAAAAAAATACGCAATCCGTGGACATAGTTATCCTTATTTTTGTACCTTTGTATCGTAAACCGCATTAAAGGAGGTGCTGGTGCATGCTTGACAAAACACAGAAATATGTACTATTAGGGTCGTGCTTCTCCCAGTACATGGGAGAGCGTATGGAGTCGGAGGGATACCATGCCCTTTGCAACCCTGTGGGCACTCTGTTCAATCCCGAGAGCATACGCAACACGGTGTGCCATGCCCTTTGCGGAGGTGCGGAGTCCTTGCCCATGTTTCATGACCGGGCCATGCAGGAATGGCGTTGCTGGTGGGCGAATACCCGTTTCCGTGCCGACTCGGAGGATGAGGCCCGTACCTTGGTGCAGGAGCCGTTTCGTGCCTTGGGCGAAGCCCTGTGCCATGCCGGCCGCCTGTTTCTGACCCTCGGCACCAACGTGTGCTACAGGCTGGTGGAGAACGGCATGGCGGTGAGCAACTGCCAGCGCCAGGCAGACCGACTTTTCCGTGAGGATAGTCTGTCGTTGCAGCAGACGTGCGAGGTGCTGGAAGAGACCTTGCAGGCCCTTTTTACGAAGAACCCCGACATCAGGGTAACCTTCACCCTGAGCCCCTACCGCTACCGCAAGTACGGTTGGCACCGCTCCCAGTTGAGCAAGGCCACACTGCTCCTTGCCATCGACGAGATGGTGCGCAGGTATCCCGGAAGGGTGGACTATTTCCCGTCCTACGAGATAATGATGGACGAACTGAGAGACTACAGATACTATGCCCCCGACGGACTTCACCCCTCGCCGGAGGCCGTGGACATTATTTGGAACAGATTATGCGAATAGATACCATTGCCTCAATGATAGGCGCACAGGTTTGCGGAGAAGCCTGCGTGGATGTGGAATGGCTCCTGACGGACAGCCGCAGCCTTTGTTTTCCGGAGAGTACCCTGTTCTTTGCCATCCGCACCGACCGTGGCGACGGACACCGTTATGTCCGCGACCTCTACGAACGCGGTGTGCGTGCCTTCGTGGTAAACTCCGTTCAGGAGGCCCTGCCTGGTGCGGTGCAACTGCTTGTGCAGGACACCCTTACCGCACTCCAGCGTCTGGCCGAGAGGCACCGCGAGTCCTACGATATCCCTGTCATAGGCATTACGGGCAGCAACGGAAAGACCGTGATTAAGGAGTGGCTATACCAGATGCTCTCGCCCGATATGGCCGTGACCCGTTCGCCACGCAGTTACAATTCTCAGATAGGCGTGCCCCTGAGCGTGTGGGGACTCAACTCCAACTCGCAGATAGGCATCTTCGAGGCAGGCATCAGCCGCCCCGGCGAGATGGCGGCGTTGCAGCGCATCATCCAGCCCACCATAGGCGTGTTCACAGGTTTGGGACCTGCCCATCAGGAGAACTTTCAGAGCATGGAGCAGAAACGGCAGGAAAAGATGCTTCTGTTCAAGGACTGCCCCGTGGTGTTCGAGGCCGGGGACGAGGCCGACGCACAGGAGCGCGACCGCAATCTCTGTGCCCGTGTATGCCGTCATCTGGGCATGGGCGAGGAGGTCATTCAGGAACGCCTGCAAAGGCTTGAACCCGTGGCCATGCGTCTGGAGGTAAAGCAAGGCAGGCACGGATGCACGCTCATCAACGACACCTACAACAGCGACCTCAGCAGCCTGGACATTGCCCTGGACTTCATGAACCGCCGTCCCGACAGGGCAGAGCGCCAGCGTGTGCTCATACTCAGCGACATATTGCAGAGCGGTACGCCTTCGCACGAACTCTATTCGCACGTTGCCCGTATGGTGGAGAAGCGTGGACTTGAACGCCTCATGGCCATAGGTGCGGAGATCCAGGCATGTGCTTCGTGCTTCGCCCGTCTGGATGCACGATGCTCCTTCTTCTCCACCACTGAGGAGTTCATGCAGAGCCAGGAGTTCCGGAACCTGCGCGACAGCCTGGTGCTCATCAAGGGGGCACGCTCCTTCCACTTCGATGCCATCACCGAAGCCCTCGAACAGAAGGTGCACGAAACCATCCTGGAGGTAAACCTCGGGGCCGTGGTGGAGAACCTCAACTATTACCGCTCCTTCCTCAATCCCCAGACGCGCATCATCTGCATGGTCAAGGCCGATGCCTACGGTGCAGGTGCCGTGGAGGTGGCAAAGACCTTGCAGAGTCAGGAACAGGTGGGTTATCTGGCCGTTGCCGTTGCCGACGAGGGTGCCTTGCTCCGTGCCAACGGCATAACGAAGAACATCATGGTGATGAATCCAGAGATGACCAGTTTCAACGCCCTCTTCGAGTACAACCTGGAACCTGAGGTGTATAGTTTCCGCCTGCTGGACGCTCTCATCCATGCTGCCGAGCGTGCCGGAATAACCGCCATGCCCATACACATAAAACTGGACACAGGCATGCACCGCCTGGGTTTCGACCCCGAGAAGGACATGCCCGCTCTTATCCGCCGCCTGCACTCGCAGACGGCACTCATATCGCGTTCTGTCTTCTCCCACTTTGTGGGAAGCGACGACGACGGCTTCGATTCCTTCTCCGCCGAGCAGTACCGCCGTTATCTCCTCGGTGCCGATGCCCTGCAGGCCGCCTTTCCGCATCATATCCTCAGGCACATGTGCAACAGTGCCGGCATAGAGCATTTCCCCGAAAGGCAGATGGACATGGTGCGCCTGGGACTCGGACTTTATGGCATAAACCCTCGCGACAATGACCTCCTCTCCAATGTCTCCACGCTGAAGACCACCATCCTGCAGATTCACGACGTTCCCGCCAGCGAAACCGTGGGCTACAGCCGTCGTGGGGAACTGGCAAGGGATTCGCGCATAGCCGCCATTCCCATAGGGTATGCCGACGGATGGGACCGCCTCTTCGGCCGTGGCCGTGCCTATTGCCTGGTGCACGGGCAGAAGGCCCCCTACGTGGGCAACATCTGCATGGACGTCTGCATGATAGACGTAACGGACATCCCCGAGGCGCAGGAGGGTGACCAGGTAATCCTTTTCGGTGCGGAACTCTCGCCCAGCATCCTTGCCGCCAAGGTGGACACCATCCCTTATGAGATACTCACCTCCGTGTCCTCGCGTGTGAAGAGGGTGTATTATAGTGAGTAAAAGACCCCCTCGGTCCCCCTCTAGGGGGAGGAGTTAACGCTGAACGGATGAGCGATTAGCGTTTAACGATGACAGGGAAGTAGGGACGCTGTGTGCAGCGTCCGCATAGTTTTCCGTTTTCACCTTTCCGTTCGTAAAATATTTTAATACTATGTTAGAAAAACTATTTGGGTTCGACCCTAAGCGACACAATGTTCGCACGGAGATTATCGCCGGCATCACCACTTTCCTGACCATGGCCTACATCCTGGCGGCCTTCTTCCTGTTGAAGTTCCTGTTGTAATATTCTCTTTTCCGCTTCCCGATATGAAAAAGCAAATCCTCTCCCTTGCCCTCGCCCTTGTGGCATTCCTTGCAAGTTCCTGTTCCGACTCCAAACGTGATGCCATCGGCCGTACGGAGGTCATCATCGAGACCTCGCGTGGCAATATCACCGCACGCCTGTATGACGACACTCCCATCCATCGCGACAACTTCATCCGCATGATAGAGGCCGGTGTCTACGAGGACCTTATCTGGAACCGCATAGTGCCTGGCGCCACCATACAGACGGGCGAACCCACCCAGAAGGCGGGTGGTGCCGCTCCCACGGTGGACGCTTCCAAATACCGCCACACCTTGCCTGCCGAGATAAAGTTCCCACGCCACTTCCACAAGGCAGGTGCCCTGGCAATGTGCCGTCAGGCCGACGATGTCAATCCCGACAGAGTGAGCAGCGGTACGCATTTCTACATCGTTTCGGGCAGGAAGTACGACCAGGGAAGCCTTGCCGAACTCTGGCAAGGCCGTCGCGACACGGAACCCGGTTTCAAGTTGCCCTCGCTCTCGGCATACCAGAAGAAGGTCTACACCACCAGGGGCGGATACCCTCTGCTCGATGGCGACTACACCATCTTCGGCGAAGTGGTGGACGGCATGGGCGTGGTGGAGTCCATCAACAAGGTGCCCGTCGATGCCCAGGAGCACCCGTTGAAGGAGGTCGTGCTGAAGAGAATAAGGATAGTGAAGAGGTGAAGGGTAGCCCCCCTCGGTCCCCCTGTAGGGGGAGGTTTAACGGTGAGCGGTGAGCGGATGAGTGTCTTTAAGGACCTTAAGGACTTTAAGGACCTTAAGGACTTTAAGGAAAATCCGCTCATCCGCTCACCGCTTAGTCACAGATTTTCATGTTTATGTTTGTTGTCTCGGGAATTTGTATTATCTTTGCCTTGAATTCCGTCACCACAGCGGTGGTGTGAGGAAGTATCTTATCGAAAAGGTGTTATTGAAATTATCTTCTTAGATTGAATTCTCGCAAAATTCCGTTTAGAGTGAAGATGATAGCAGTAGCACCACATCAATGGTGTGTACAGCCGTTATTGGCTCCTACATAACCTATGGTGTGGGCTATTGCTTTATCCACTCTAAAGGCAATGCGAGAAGCCTAATCTAAGGATAAAGCAGATATAGTTCCCACACCTTTATTTTATACCCTTAATGCCGAACGGAGGGAGCAGGGAGGCGAAAAATCACAAAGATGAAAAAACATCTACACAATTCCTTGCGGGCACTGTTCCTGTCCCTAGCAGTGCTATTGTCTTTGCCAATGTTGGCGGTTGAGGTAATGATTGATGGGATAAACTATGAACTTGATGCAGAGACAAAACTGGCTACTGTTATCAAAAAGCGTAGTGGCAGGTATTCTCGTGCCATAGTCATCCCAGAGATCATTGAATATGAGACTACAATCTATAGTGTTACGGGCATATGGGAAAGGGCATTCTCTGATTGCTCTGGTTTGACCTCGGTTACTATCCCCAATAGCGTGAAGAGCATAGGGGCTTATGCTTTCTATGGTTGCAGGGTTTTGACCTCGGTAACTATTCCCAATAGCGTGACGAGCATAGGGGATGGGGCTTTTTATGGTTGCTTTGCTTTGCTCTCAGTTACTATTGGCAATAGTGTAGAGAGCATAGGGAATCAGACTTTCACTGGTTGCTCTGGTTTGACTTCGGTTACTATCCCCAATAGTGTGAAAAGCATAGGGAGTGGTGCTTTCCAAGATTGCTCTGGTTTGACCTCGGTTCATATCTCTGATATTGCAGTGTGGTGCAATATTGATTTTGTAGATAGTCAGGCTAATCCTTTATGTTTTGCTCATCACTTGTATGTGAATGGAGAAGAGGTGAAGGATTTGGTATTACCCAATAGTGTGACAAGCATAAAGGAGCAAACTTTCTATGGTTGCTCTGGTTTAACCTCGGTTACTATTCCCAATAGTGTGGCAAGTATAGGGAAAAGTGCTTTTGATCGTTGCTCTGGTTTAACTTCGGTTACTATCGGTGATGGAGTGGTCAGCATAGGGGATTACGCTTTCTGGAGTTGCTCTGCTTTGACTTCGGTTGCTATCGGCAATAGTGTAAAGAGCATAGGGGAGGAGGTATTCCAAGATTGCTCTGGTTTGACCTTGGTTACTATCCCCCATGGTGTGGAGAGCATAGGTAAAAGCGCTTTTTCTGGTTGCTCTGGTTTGACTTCGGTTACTATCCCCAATAGTGTGAAGAACATCGGATCTTCCGTTTTTTCTGATTGCCCAGATTTGTTTTCTATTGTTGTGGAGGATGGAAATCCTGTTTATGATTCTCGAAACAACAGTAATGCTGTAATTGAAACAGCGACAAATATCTTAATTGCTGGTTGCAAAACAACAGTAATCCCCAATGGTGTTACGGGTATAGGTGAAAGGGCTTTCTCCGGCTGCTCTGGCTTGATCTCGGTAACTATTCCCAATAGTGTGACGAGCATGGGGCAGAATACATTCTCTGGTTGCTCTGGTTTGCTCTCGGTTACTATCGGCAATAGTGTGACGAGCATAAGTAGGAGTGCTTTCTCTGGTTGCTCTGCTCTGACCTCAGTAACTATCCCCAATAGTGTAACAGGCATAGAGAGATTTGCTTTTTCTGGTTGCTCTGGTTTGACTTCGGTTATTATAGGCAATGGTGTAACGAGCATGGGTCGGTATGCTTTTGAGGGTTGCTCCGAAATCCTTGATGTCTATTGCTATGCCGAGAATGTGCCTTCTACTGATAGCGATGCATTTCAATCATCGTCCATAGCAGATGCTACACTTCATGTTCCTGCAACTTCTGTAGAGAGTTACCAGGTAACTTCCCCTTGGAACGGTTTTGGCAAGATAGTTGCTCTCACCGAAGGAGAGACAGGCATAGACGAACTGAAAAACAGGATGGTGAAGACTGCCGTCTACGACCTCTCCGGTCGCCGTGTGCAGAAGGTACAGAAGGGTATCTTTATCCAGAATGGCAAGGTGATGGTTAGGTAAGCATTTGCCAAGTCCAAACTGATACATACAAACAATCCGCAGACACCCAATGACGAGTGTCTGCGGATTGCCTTTTTGTGGTAAAGTGAGGAATAATGCTGTTGTAGTGAGTAAGAGGTCGTGTAGCCGTATAGAGTGCGGTGTGTTGCAATGGACATGCAGGTTTGTCGCTACTATCCGTAAACTTTTGTTGCCGTATCAACACTGTGCTGTTGATACGGCAACACTGTGCTGTTGATGGTGCAACAAAAACTTACCGCTACTGAGACCGTGGGTAGAAAATACGACTTGGGAGAGCAAACGAACGGAAATCGGAAAACAGAAAACGGAGAACTGTCATACCCCCTCCGTCGCTTTGCTCCTCGTCCCCCTATTTAGGGGGACAAAGCGGCAAGGAACGCTGTTGCCACTATCTCCCCCTGAGACAGGGGGAGTACCCGTAGGGGGAGGGGGTATGATGCTCGGAGAAAAAAACTTTTTCCGTTTTCTACATCCTGCTGATGAGGTAGGGCAGGGCCTTCTCGAACTTCACGCCATACCAGTGTGAGGGGTCGCCCATGCTCTGGCGGATGGTCTCCACCACGAAGTCGGCGGCAATGGAGGCGGATTCCAGGATGCTGTGTCCGCGCATCAGTGCGCCGGCAAAGGAGGAGGCGTAGCAGTCGCCGGTGCCGTGCATGGAAACGTCCAGACGGTCGGTGAAGTAGTAAAGGATTTCATTGCCGTCGTAGCATGCCACGCCCAACTTGTTGGGCTCAAGGCTGACGCCCGTCAGTACTACGTTCTTGGCTCCGAGGGCATGCAGACGCTTGATAATCTGCTCGATATATGCCTGGTCGTACTCGGTGCGGTACTCCTCGCCAAGCAGGAGGGCAGCCTCGGTGAGGTTGGGCATGATTACGTCGGCACCGTTGCACAAGCGGCACATCTCCTGTGGGAAGTCGTCGTCGAAACCGGGATAGAGTTTGCCGCCGTCGCCCATCACGGGGTCCACGATGCGCAGAGCACCGGGACGGGCGGTCTCCTGCATGATGTCCAGGATGTGGGGTATCTGAGTCTTTGATACATAACCTGTATAGAAGGCGTCAAAGTCTACCTTCTCCTTCTTCCACTGAGCCAGGATGTTGGGCATCTCGTCGGTGAGGTCGCGGAAGGTCCATCCGCTGAAACCTGCAGTGTGGTTGGACAGGACGGAACTGGGCAGTATGGCGCACTCCACACCGCATGCCGAAATGATGGGCAGGGCCACGGTGAGCGAACACTGTCCTACACAGGAAATGTCCTGAATGGTAAGAAGTCTTTTGTCAGTCATATTTTCAATCTTTTACAATACCTTATTATTTTATGCGTGCAAAGTTAAGTACAAATGCGCAGAAACGCAACAAAGGTTTCCGTAAAGGGTAATGTAATGTCCGAAAATGGCAAAGGGTGGGGCGGAGGCGGTATCCGTTTGTTGGTGTCTTCGGACACGGCATGCCGTGTCCCTACAGTGCTTAATCATTTCTTAGGGATTTTACTCACTTATTCGTATCATTGAGGCTTCGCCTCGAAGGTACTCACGTTCGAAAATACTCAAACAAGTTTGGTATTTTACTCACTTATTCGTACCATTGAGGCTTCGCCTCGAAGGTACTCTCATTCGGAAATGTTCAAATATATTTGACATTTCTCTCATTTATTCGTACCTTTGTCGCCCCATTAATATTATATATAATGTACGCGTAATAGTAAACGAGCATGGAAGAGAAGGAATATCTTGATAATTACGAGCAGAGGCTGACGGCCGAACTGCTTCGCGTTTGCACACAACAGGGCAAGTTGGCAGGACAGTTGTTGCCAAGCCCCGACCTGGACGACAAGTGGGAGGAGGTGGCACAGCCTTACATGGGCGATGCCATAAAGGAGATTGCCAAGTATCCCACCGTGGCGCTGGGATGGATGATGTATGTGGGCATGGCCGTGGCACACTACTGGGATGTGGATTGGGAGGTTTACGGCAAGATAGAGAACCTCTACGAGTACATCCGCGACAAGCGCGGCTTTGACGAGATGGACGAGTATGTCCGCGAAACGGTACTCGGGTTCCGTCCCGATGCCAAGCCTGCGGAGGGTCAGCCCATGAACGGGTACGACGGCACGGAGGAACTCGTGCGCATGCTCTCCACCGTCTGTTTGACACAGATACGGCGCGAGCAAATAGAGCCGCAAAGCCCTATGGCATTCCGTGTCTACGTCCGCAGTATCCACGCCCTGTACGTCATTGGAGCCAGTGTGGAACTTTATCGCCTCGGTTACAAAATGACAGTATAAGTGCAGATATTGTGACTTTTTCTTGCGGAACACGAAAGAAAGTCATAACTTTGCCCGCATTAAACCCCAAAAGGAAGAACAAAAGCAACGAAACCCGACGATATGAAAAACCAGTTGAGAAGTGCCGTATGTACCGAAGGACGCCGTATGGCAGGTGCCCGCGCCCTGTGGGTGGCCAATGGTATGAAGAGGGAAATGTTTGGCAAACCCATCATTGCCGTGGTGAACTCATTCACCCAGTTTGTCCCCGGTCACACCCATCTGCATGAGATAGGCCAGATAGTGAAGGCCGAGATAGAGAGCATGGGATGCTATGCCGCCGAATTCAACACCATCGCCATAGACGACGGTATTGCCATGGGCCACGACGGCATGCTTTACTCGCTGCCCAGCCGCGACATCATTGCCGACAGCGTGGAATACATGTGCAACGCACACAAGGCAGACGCCATGATATGCATTTCCAACTGCGACAAGATAACCCCGGGCATGCTCATGGCAGCCATGCGCCTGAATATCCCCGCAGTGTTCGTGAGCGGCGGCCCCATGGAGGCCGGCAAGTACAAGGGCGAGAACCTCGACCTTGTTGGTGCCATGGTGAAGGGAGCCGACAAGACCGTTAGCGACGAGGAACTGGCCGAGGTGGAAAACCGCGCCTGTCCCGGATGCGGATGCTGCAGCGGCATGTTCACCGCCAACTCCATGAACAACCTCACCGAGGGCATAGGCCTGTCCCTGCCCGGCAACGGAACCATCCTGGCCACACACACCAACCGTGTGCAACTCTTCAAGGATGCCGCCCGACAGATAGTAAAGAACGCCTTTGCCTACTACGAGGATGGCGACGAGAGCGTTCTGCCCCGCAGCATAGCCACACGCCAGGCTTTCCTCAATGCCATGACCCTGGACATAGCCATGGGAGCCAGCACCAACACCGTGCTGCATCTGCTGGCCATAGCGCAGGAGGCCGAGGTGGACTTCACCATGAAGGATATGGATGAACTCTCGCGCAAGACTCCCTTCCTCTGCAAACTGGCCCCCAACAGCCAGAAGTACAGCGTGCAGGAGTGCGGACGTGCCGGCGGTATGCTCAACCTCCTTGGCGAACTTGCCAAGGGCGGTCTGATAGACACCAGCGTGAAGCGCGTGAACGGTGCCACACTGGCCGAGGACATTGAGAAATACTCCATCCTCAAGGACAACATTGACCCCGAGGCAAAGAGAATATACAGCAGCGCACCTGCCGGTGTGTTCTGCAACAAGATGGGTGCACAGAGCACCACCTACGAGACTCTGGACACCGACCGCGAGAACGGTTGCATCCGTTCCATCGAGCATGCCTACACCAAGGATGGCGGCCTGGCAGTGCTCTTCGGCAACATCGCCCAGGACGGCTGCGTGGTGAAGACCGCCGGTGTGGACGAAAGCATCTGGCGCTTCTCCGGTCCTGCCGTGGTGTTCGACTCTCAGGAAGACGCCTGTGAAGGCATCCTCGGAGGCAAGGTGAAGAAGGGCGACGTGGTGGTCATCACCCATGAGGGTCCCAAGGGTGGTCCCGGCATGCAGGAGATGCTCTATCCCACCAGTTACATCAAGTCCATGCACATGGGCAAGGAATGTGCCCTCATCACCGACGGACGCTTCAGCGGAGGCACATCCGGACTCTCCATCGGACACATCAGTCCCGAGGCAGCCGCAGGCGGCAACATCGGCAAGATAGTGGATGGCGACATCATAGAGATAGACATTCCTGCAAGAAGCATCAACGTGCGCCTCTCCGACGAGGAACTGGCGGCACGTCCCCAGCAGCCCCTGCGCCGCAACCGCGTAGTAAGCAAAGCCCTCCGTGCCTACGCACAGAGCGTTACCAGTGCCGACAAGGGAGGCGTGAGGGTGATAAAGGACTAACGGAAAAGTGAAAACGGAAAACGGAAATCTGCGAGTAAGCGAGAGCAGAAGCAAAGTCCACTTTGATTATGCCGAGCGGAAGCAGATTCGACAAAGTCAAATCGGAAATCGGAAAACTGCGAGTAAGCGATAGCCTGGTAGGGACACGGCATGCCGTGTCCGAAAAGCCGAGCGGAAGCAGATTCGACGAACCAAAGGTCGACGTTAAGTCAAGTCAAAACGGAAAACCAATCGTTCACCTCTTGCCTCATTATTCCAAAAGCAGAGTGCGTTCAACTTACAAACACCAATAATAGAATAAATACCCTCCAATACATCATACTCCCCTCCCTTGTGGAGGGGTACGGGGAAGGGTCTTAATATTATGGAAACAACAAAGATAACAGGTGCCGAAGCCCTTATGCGCTCCCTTGAACACGAGGGAGTGGATGTGTTGTTCGGATATCCCGGTGGTGCCATCATGCCCACCTATGATGCCCTTTACGACCACAAGGACACCCTGCACCACATACTCGTACGCCACGAACAGGCGGCTGTACATGCAGCCCAGGGCTATGCCCGTGTGAGCGGTAAGGTGGGATGCGCCATCGTTACCTCTGGTCCCGGTGCCATGAACACCATCACCGGTGTGGCAGATGCCATGATAGACTCCACCCCCATGGTGGTAATCTGCGGACAGGTTGGTGCCGCCATGCTTGGCACGGATGCCTTTCAGGAGGTGGACGTAGTGGGCGTTACCCAACCTATCAGCAAGTGGAACTATCAGATACGCCGTGCCGAGGACATCCCTTGGGCGGTGGCACGTGCCTTCTACATAGCACGCAGCGGCCGTCCCGGTCCTGTGGTCTTGGACTTTGCCAAGAACGCACAGACGGCAATGATAGAGTATGCTCCGCAGACGGTGGACTTCATCCGCAGTTACAATCCCGTACCCGAGACACAGCCGGGAAGTATAGAAATGGCGGCCGAACTCATCAACCAGAGCGTGAAGCCCCTGATGCTCGTTGGCCAGGGTGTGGAACTTGCCGGTGCACGCCAGGAACTCCTTGCCCTTTGCGAGAAGGCACAGATACCCTTCGGACAGACCATGCTCGGCCTTTCTGCCGCTCCCACCGGCCATCCCTTGAACATGGGTATGCTGGGCATGCATGGCAATCTGGCTCCCAACGTGATGACCAACCAGTGCGACCTGCTCATTGCCGTGGGCATGCGCTTCGACGACCGTGTTACGGGCGACCTGCACACCTACGCCAAGCAGGCCAAGGTGATACACTTCGAGATAGACCCCTCAGAGGTGGGCAAGATAGTGAAACCTACCGTGGCGGTATTGGGCAACTGCAAGCAGACTCTGGCACAGGTAACCGAACTTGTGGAACCTGCCAGACATCAGGCATGGATAGACGGTTTCAAGCCTTATGCCGAGAAGGAGTACAATAAGGTGATAGATGCCGCGCTGAATCCCAAGGACGGTCCCCTGCTCATGGGCGAGGTGGTACGCCGTGTCAGCGAGGCTGCCAACAACGAGGCCATCATGGTTACCGACGTGGGTCAGAACCAACTCTTCGGATGCCGCTACTTCAAGTACACCCATCCCCGCAGTATCGTCACCAGCGGCGGATGCGGCACAATGGGCTTCGGCATACCGGCGGCCATAGGCGCCACCTTCGGTGCACCCGAGAGGACCGTATGCATGTTCTGCGGCGACGGCGGTTTCCAGATGACTATCCAGGAACTGGGTACCATCATGGAACAGCAGTGCCCCGTGAAGATGATTCTGCTGAACAACAACTATCTGGGCAACGTGCGCCAGTGGCAGTACATGTTCTTCAACAAGCGCTACTCCTTCACCCCCATGCTCAATCCCGACTACGAGAAGATAGCCGACGGCTATGGCATACCATGCCGCACCGTGGTGGAGCGTGCCGACCTGGACGAGGCTATCCGCGAGATGCTGGACACGGACGGTCCCTATCTCCTGCAGGTTGCCGTCAAGGAGGAGGATAACGTCCTGCCCATGACACCTCCCGGAGGCAGTGTGGACGATATGTTGCTGGAAGTTAAATAAAAGACCCTCCCCCTTACCCCTCCACAAGGGAGGGGAGTAGTAACGATAGGAAAACGGACAATACCCCTGACAATAGTATATACTCCCTCCCCTTGTGGGAGGGCATGGGGAGGGGTCCGATATAAAAAAGAATATGGAAAAGAAATACGGTGCCGCCGAGTGCGGCGATTGCAATACATGCGGCAAGTGCGATGCACTCTATGAAGAGAGCGTGCCCGAACTGAAGGGCTTTGACGATGCCGTGGCGGCTGCCGCGGCCATAGACCGCAATTCCTATGAAAAGAACCTGGCACGCCTGCGCAAGGCCACCTTCGAGCAGGACAATGCACAGGGTCAGCAGGTGGAGACCTTCAGCCGCAATGCCGTGGTACGTCCTACCGTGCCCGGGCACGAGGGCGCACTGCTCAGCAGCCATCATGGCCTTACCCTCTACACGCTTATCATCTTCTCCGAGAACTATGCCGGCATACTGAACCAGATAACTGCAGTGTTCACACGCCGTCAGGTAAACATCGAGACGCTCAACGTGTGTGCATCCAGCACCCCCGGCGTGCACAAGTACACCATCACATGCTATTGCAAGAAGGAGATGGCAGAGATGCTCGTCAAGCAGATAGAGAAGCGCATAGACGTGCTCCAGGCCAACTGCTTCGTGGACGACGAGATATTCATGATGGAGACCTCCCTACTGAAACTCTCCACTCCAAAGGTGCTGGCCAACAAGGAGATTTCCCGCATTGTGCGTCGCCACGATGCCCGTTTCGTGGAGGTAAACTCCACATACTCCATCGTTGAGAAGACCGGCATCACGGAGGATGTCATGGACCTCTTCATGCAACTGGACGGTATGGGTTGCGTGCTTCAGTTCGTACGCTCCGGCCGCATTGCCGTAACCAAGAGCCGTGTGGAGCGACTTGACCAGTATCTGACACAACGCGAGATGGAAAGATGAACAAGATAGACACACATCCCATATACATAGAACCCTTCCACGTGGACTTCACCGGCAGGGTGTTCCTCGGTGTGCTGGGCAACCATCTTCTCAATGCCGCCGGCAACCATTCGCAGAAGCGAGGGTGGGGCATAGGTGCGCTGAACGAGACGCGCCACACCTGGGTGCTCTCCCGCCTGTCCATAGAGATGATGGAGATGCCGCGCAACTATCAGCATTGCCAGATACGCACATGGGTGGAGAGTGTCATGAAACTCTTTACCAACCGTAACTTCGCCGTCGAGGACGCCGACGGACGTCCCCTTGGCTATGCACGAAGCGTGTGGGCCATGATAGACATGGAGACTCGCCGCCCCTGCGACCTGCTCACCCTCTACGACGGAGACATCCTCAACTATGTGGTGTCCGAGGAGGAGAACGTCTGCCCCATCGAGGGGCACGGACGCTTCCGCTTCCGCGATGCACAACTGGTTCGCACCATCGGCACATATTATAGCGATGTGGACATCAACGGACATATCAACAGCATCAAGTACATAGAGCACATTCTGGACCTCTTCACACGCGAGCAGATGGAACGTGGCATCCGTCGTTTCGAGATAGCCTACAAGGCAGAGTCCTACATGGGCGACACGCTCAGTTTCTACCTCCAGCCCGTCAGCGACACGGAAGCGGATGTGGAAGTGCGCAAGAACTCCACCCCCGACACCCCCGGCGAGGTGGTGTGCCAGGCAAAGGTGAGGTTTAATTAAGGACGGACGGACCCCCTCAATCCCCCTGTAGGGGGAGGAGAGGGTGAGCGGATGAGCAGAAAACTTGGTTCTCCTAGGCCCTCCTAGGCTTTCCTAGGTTATCCTAGGCCTTCCTATAAATCCTATAAAACTACCCATAAAGAAACAAACAATAACAATTTTAAGTATACACAAACAATGGCAAAAATGAATTTTGGCGGCGTTATCGAAGAAGTGGTAACCCGCGAGGAATTTCCTCTTGAGAAAGCACGTGAAATCCTGAAGGACGAGACCATCGCCGTTATCGGTTATGGCGTACAGGGTCCTGGTCAGGCTTGCAACCTCCGCGACAACGGTTTCAACGTTATCGTTGGCCAGCGTCAGGGCAAGACCTATGAGAAGGCTATCGCCGACGGTTGGGTTCCCGGTGAAACCCTGTTCTCCATCGAGGAGGCTGCCGACAAGGCAAGCATCGTTATGTGCCTGCTCTCCGATGCGGCCGTAATGAGCGTATGGCCCACCCTGAAGCAGTACCTGAGCGCAGGCAAGGCCCTGTACTTCTCTCACGGTTTCGCCATCACATGGAGCGACCGCACCGGTTGCGTTCCTCAGGAGGATATCGACGTTATCATGGTTGCCCCCAAGGGTTCCGGCACCTCTCTCCGCACCATGTTCCTTGAAGGCCGTGGTCTGAACAGTTCTTATGCCGTATATCAGGACGCTACAGGCCGTGCCCTTGAGCGCACTCTGGCTCTGGGTATCGGTATCGGTTCCGGCTACATGTTCGAGACCACCTTCCAGCGCGAGGCAACTTCCGACCTCACCGGCGAGCGCGGTTCTTTGATGGGTGCTATCCAGGGTCTTCTGCTGGCCCAGTACGAGGTATTGCGCGAGAACGGACACTCTCCCTCTGAGGCTTTCAACGAGACCGTCGAGGAGTTGACCCAGTCACTCATGCCTCTCTTCGCACAGAAAGGTATGGACTGGATGTATGCCAACTGCTCTACCACCGCGCAGCGTGGTGCTCTCGACTGGATGGGCCCCTTCCACGATGCTTGCAAGCCCGTGGTTGAGAAGTTGTACGCTTCTGTAAAGTGCGGTAACGAGGCACAGATCTCTATCGATGCCAACTCCAAGCCCGACTACCGTGTAGGTCTGGAGAAGGAACTCGCTGCCCTGCGCGAAAGCGAGATGTGGCGCACCGCCGAGACCGTTCGCCAGTTGCGTCCCGAGAACAACTAAGTGAACGGTGAACGGTTAGCGGTTAGCGTTTTTGTTTTCCGTTTTCCGTTTTCCGTTTTCACCTTTTAGTTCGTAAGAACACTATCTTATCAAGGAGTCCATGCCTATCTTTCTGGTGGCATGGACTCCTTTTCTTGTACCTTGCTGCCGGTCTTGCCGAAGAGCACTTTTTGTCCTCCTCGGTGACAAGGGCGTGTCCTCCTCGGTGACAAGGATGCGTCCTCCTCGGTGACAAGGGCGTGTCTCCCTCGGTGACAAGGACGTGTCTCCCTCGGTGACAATGGCGCATCGTCCGGGAGGACGTTTTTCGGGTTCCCAGGGGACATTCTGCCCCCGGTTTCAGACCTTCATTCTGTCCCCATGATGCTTTTGCCTGAAAAAACTTGCCCCATGTCTTTTCCTGATTTCAGTAGACGTTTTTTTGCTTCATTAGCTGAAAAGATTTACACCTTTTCTCTATCCATACTGTTGATGTTTACGGTATCCTTGATTCCATGCTGTGGTTGTTGACACTTTCGCTCAGATG
>JAZURY010000033.1:0-115320 GCA_045606445.1 Bacteroidaceae bacterium | reverse complement strand
GTCTCCTCGTGGTTGCCCATCTGCATGGGCTTGGGCCAGTTGGTGAACTGCTCGGCCACGGTAGAAGAGAACTGCTCTATGAACTGGCCGGTCTTGCGGTCGTTGTAGTTGTCGACAGGACCGCGGCCATAGTATGCGAAGCGGTCGTACTGTGCGGGAACGCCCATCTCATAACCCAGTCGTGCCAATACTATGCCGGGGTTGTTGGATGTTATGGCAGCCTGCAGTTCGATAGAACCGTCGGGATAGATGGTCCAGATCTGGTTGGTGGTGAACTTGAAGTCGTCGGCACCGAAGGGACGGTCGGTATTCTCCTCCAGAGTGTGGATACCGCTGTCGTAGCGTCCGTTCTTGCTCTGCAGGCGTGCTGCGTTGGGAGCCTGGGAAACAACGGTGCAGGTAATCTTCACGTTACCGTTCTTCTCCTTGATAACCTGTGCGTTCTCGGCATGGTGCTTCAGGTTGTGCAAACCGTTGGCAAACCAGGGCTGGTAGCACCAGTTGTCGTTGCTCACGAAGGCACGGAATGCATTCAGACGTGGACCGTAACCGGGAACGATAACGCTCTCGCCACCATAAACCAACTTATTGATAGTACCCTGCTTCATGTCGAACTGAACCTCGAAGCCCTCGCCCTTGATGGTCTGGAAAGCCTTGTCGGCATCTGCAGAAACCTCAAGTTTGCCGGCATTCTCTGCCACCTGGCTGATAGCAGGTGCGGCTACAGAGGGACTTGCCACGAGCAACTGCTCCTCGAACTGGGGATAGCCCTGCTTTGCCCAAGGCATGTCGTGGCCAAGGAGGAACTGTACCTTCACGAATACCTCGTCCTTGGGATTAAATGAGTCGTACTTGTAGGGTAGAGTGTAAACGGCCTTCTGGCGTGGCTGGAGTGCCATGCGGGGACCCTGTACGGGCTGGTTCTGCTGTACGCACTTGCCGTTAACCCAGAGTGACCATACGATTACGTAGTCGTTGAGGGGAGTGTAGTAGTTCTTGTTGAAGATCTCCACCTTGCCCTGCTTGGCATCGAGCATCTTCACGCCTACATACTGGTAAACCTTCTTCACCTCGTAGTACTGGGGCTTGGGCTCGCGGTCGCCGAAGATGATACCGTTCATCACGAACTGGCCGTCGTTGGGAGTGTCGCCGAAGTTGCCACCGTATGCCAGATAGCGTGTGCCGTCCTTCTCGTAGTTGTACATAGACTGGTCTACCCAGTCCCAGATGGCACCACCGCAGAAGAAATTGGTGCTCTCCATAGCATCCCAGTAGTCGATGAGGTTGCCCACGGCATTACCCATGGAGTGTGCATACTCGGAGATATGGAAGGGGTACTTGATGTTGTACTTGCCGGTAACAGCACCGCGTGTCCAGCCGATAGAGGGATACTGGTTGGAACCCATGTCCACGATGTCGTTGTTGCGCTCGTACTGAACGGGACGTGTGGTGTCAAATGCCTTCAGGGCATCGTAGGCTGCCACGAAGTTCTTGCCGGGACCTGCCTCGTTACCCAAAGACCAGATAACGATACAAGCGTTGTTCACGTTGGCATGAGCCATTTCCATTACACGGGCAACGTGGGCCTTCTTCCACTCCACGGGATGAGAGATAGAGGCTTCGCCATAGTAGTACTCGTGGCTCTCTATGTTTGCCTCATCCTCCAGATAGATACCGTACTTGTCGCAGAGGAAGTACCAGTAGGGGTCGCAGGGATAGTGAGAGTTGCGCACGTGGTTGATGTTGGCGCGCTTCATCAGCATAACCTCTTCCTTCTGCATCTCGCGTGTGATGGCGTGACCAACGGCAGGATGGCTCTCGTGGCGGTTTACACCCTTCAGTTTCACGGTCTTGCCGTTGATGTAGTAGTAGCGGCCAGCCAAACCGAACTCGTCCTTGTCGGCAGGAGTGTCCTTGATCTCCACCTCACGGAAACCAACGATGGTGGAAACGGTCTCCAGAACACGGCCCTTCTTGTCCAGCAACTCACCTACGAGAGTGTAGCGGTAGGGAGCCTCGGCTGTCCACTTGTTGGGAGAAATCATGTTCAGGGTTGCCTTTACGGTAGCCTTGCCGGTGAGTTTGTTCAGAGTGAAGGGAGCGCTGTATGCGATAACGTCAGTGGGTTTGTTGTTGTCATCGTACAACTCATGCTGGTACAGAGTGTAGCGCATCTTCAGGTCCTTGACGTTCTTTTTGGAGGTGTTCAGCAGGTCGGCGCTGATGTTCAGCACACCGTTCTGGTAGTTCTCGTCCAGGTCGGGCTTAACCACGAGGTCACGCACGCAAACAGCGGGACGGCTCTGGATAGCCACTGTGCGGAAGATACCGGGCAGACGGAACATGTCCTGAGCCTCCAGGAAAGAACCGTCGCTTGAACGGTAAACCTCTACGGCTACGGTGTTCTCGCCCTCCTCGTTCAGGTAGGGAGTGATATTGAACTCGGCAGTGTTACGTGAGTTCTTGGAGAATCCCACATACTTGCCGTTTATCCAAAGGTAGAAGAAAGAGTCCACACCGTCGAATGAGATGAACACCTCGCGGCCCTTCCAGTCGGCAGGTACGGTGAATGTGCGCAGGTATGAACCCACCTCGTTGCGGTGCTTGTAGGTGGTCCAGTGTGTGGGAGGAGTGCGCATTACGCCACCCTTCCAGTCGCCCACGGCCACACGGTGCTGGAAGATTACGGGCTGGTTCACATAGATGGGAGTGCCATACTTCTGTGTGCCGTCCTTCTGGATACCTACGATGTTCCATGAAGAGGGAACGGGGATGTTGTCCCATGCAGAGGCATCGAAGCCTACCTCGTGGAAGTTGGCAGGACGCTCGTCGGGATTGGGAGCCCAGTGGAACTTCCATGTGCCGTTCAGGGATTGCCAGTACTTGCTGTTCTCGGGCAGGACCTTACGTGCCTTCTCCACGTTCTCGAAAGAGAAGAACCAAGCATGGGGCTGCTCCTTGTTGAGGGCGAGTTCTTCAACGGATTCCCATTCCTTGCCTGTCGGCGCGGTTTCGTTACCGTACTTGAAGCCCTCCAGATTGTCGGCACATGCCATACCGGCTATACCGGCCAACATGGTGCACACTGTCAGAAACTTTTTCATCATGTTAATTTGTTATTTAGGTTATATGCGTTTCGTTGCAAAGATAGCAATAATATTTTGAATTCCATAGTATTTCGCCAAGTCTTTAGCGCCTCTTCGGGCTTTCGTCGGCAAAAATGCGGGATTTCCTGCCTGAGTCTATTGCTTTTCCCCCGTCACGACCTCGTATCGGGCGGCAGAAACCTTCTTGCGTATGCGTTCCTTGCGCTTGCGTATGGTGGCATTGGTCGTGTGTCCGAGATGCGCGGCAAGGGTATTGGAATAACCGAGGTACATGCACAGGATGCAGACAAGTTCCTGTTCGTTGAGGTCGCTGCCCTCGAGCAGTATTCCGCACGCCTCGGCAAAACATTCCAGCAGCGTCCGCTCTATATACCGCCTGCCCTCGGAATTGATGGCAGGCAGTTCCCTCTCGTTCACCTTCATGGCATTGATGTCGTGGCATACAGAGGTTTGCCCAAACAGTTCATTGCCCTTCGCCAAAGCAAGGCGCAGGCTTTCGGCATCAGTGGCAGGCGTACCGCTTGTTAATGCTTTGCCAGCAGTTTGTGCATCCTCACGGGCAATGGTTGTGTTTCTGCGTCTGCGATACCGGACAAATGCGCACAATATACATATCAAGGCAAGCCCTGCCGCACCTGTAATCCAAATGTACACGGCATTGTACTTGTCTTTGGATGAGGCGATAATGTCGGTTTCAATCTGGTTCTTCAGTTCCTCCATGCTCATCGGTTCGAAAGCACGGCTGTCACGTATCTGCGTATGCAGGACCTTGTGCTTGTGTGCCGAGTCGGGTACCTCGCGGCTATCGTATATATTCCACAATATATGATGGCAGATGTACTCTATTCGGTCGTGCGGCGTATGCGGCGCCTCCAGAGCCTTGTAGGCATAGTGCATGGCAGAGTCGTGCGCTCCGAAATGCCACAAGTCATCGGCCTTGTAGGCCATACACGTAGGATAACTCTCATGCTCCGGTCCTACTATTTCAAGGTACTGGTTAAGGTACTGCAGCGCCATTTCATAGTCGTGCCGTATGTAGGCGGAAATCCAGCGCAGGGTAAACAAGGCATCGGCACGCACCGTATCGTTGGCGTCTTCGCGCACGACAATATTGGCAAAATGCAGAGCCGCCTTGTCGTACAGGGCCATACGCTCGTCGTTCTTCTCCAGACTTGTCTTGTTGGCCTGCCACAGATAGTCGTGAGCCATGTGTTGCTCCTGCTCGGGCGTACGCGCGTTCCTACAACATACAATGGACACGAGAAGCCCGAGGGACAATAAGAGATAGGTACAAGTTTTCATGGTGTCATGGTTGTTTGCATGCAAAGATAGGCAAAAAGGAGCAAATAACCTTTCCTCGGGGCGTGAAAAAGGTGTGACAAGATTGTGACAAGCGTGACAACGGTATCTCTCGTCTTTGTTGTTGCATCAACACTATTGTGTTGTTGTATCAACACTGCTGTGTTGTCGCATCAACACTGCTCTGTTGATAGTACAACAAAAATTTACCGCCACTATGTACGGGACCTGACAACACGAAGCCCCGACCTTGGGTAGTCGGGGCTTCGGATTGGTTCACATAAGACCGGTGTCACTTCTCTATCACGGTACCCATGCTGGCCTGTATGTCCATGAAATGGGTGATAACTACGCGCTTCACTCCCGATGAAATGCTGTCAAAGGCATTGTCCAGTTTGGGAATCATGCCACCTCTGACTATGCCGTCGGCCTTCAGGCGGGCATAGGATTCTGTATTGATGGAAGGGATGACACTGTCGTCGTCCTCCGCATCGGCCATCACGCCGGGTTTCTCGAAGCAATAGGTCAGGGTAACGTCGAACTCCTCCGTCAGGGCTTTTGCCACCGTGGCTGCCATCGTGTCGGCATTGGTGTTGAGAATATTGCCCATTCCATCGTGTGTGAGCGGTGCCACCACAGGCACTGCAGCCTGTATGCCGTCCTTGGCCTTGACAAGTGAGGCCAGGCGATGCCCGTTGGCATGGTCCACGTCGCCCACGAAACCGAAGTCCACCATTTCCTGTGTGCCGTCGTCCAGGGTAACCATCTTCGGCTCACGCCTGTGGCTTCGGATAATGTCCATGTCGGCACCGGTCAGGCCAATGGCATTCACTCCTCTGGTCTGCAGGGCGGCAACGATGCGCTTGTTCACCAGACCGCCGTACACCATGGTCACTACCTGGAGCATGTCCTCGTCGGTAATGCGGCGGCCACCCACCATACGGCTTTCTATGCCCAACTGCGATGCTATCCTGGTGGCCGAACGTCCTCCGCCATGCACCAGCACCTTATAACCCGGCATGGTGGCGAACTGGTTGATGAGTTCCTTCAGCGAGGCCTCGTTCTCCACTACGGCACCGCCAACCTTTATGACGTTAATCTTGTCCATTGTCTTCGTTTATTCCAGGTAGGTGTAACCATACAGGCCGGCACGGTAGTTGCTGATGAACTCCTTGCCCTCGCTTTCCGTTATCTTGCCGTCCTTTACTGCCTTGCTGACCCATATCTCCAGGCGGCGGACCAGTTTCTTAGGTTCGTATTGTACGTATTCCAGCACATCTGCCACGGTTTCACCGTCGATTATCTGCTCTATCTCGTAACCGCCATCCCCGTCTATGGAAATGTGCACGGCGTTGGTATCGCCGAAGAGATTGTGCATGTTGCCCATGATTTCCTGATATGCACCGACGAGGAACACGCCGATGTAGTAGTGCTCTCCCTGCTTGATGGTGTGCAGGGGCAGGTAACTGGTCTGCTGGGTTCCGTTCACATAGGCCGAAATCTTGCCGTCCGAGTCGCAGGTAATGTCCTGCAGGGTGGCAGAACGTGTGGGTTTCTCCTCCAGGCGCTCGATGGGCATGATGGGGAACAGTTGGTCTATGCCCCAAGAGTCGGGCATGCTCTGGAACAGGGAGAAGTTGCAGAAGTACTTGTCGGCCATCTGCTTGTCCAGCGTGCGGAGTTCGTCGGGGACATGCTTCTGGTGGTGAGCCAGTTCTGCCACCTCATGGCTTATGGCCCAGTACAGGCTCTCTATCTGTGCACGGGTCTTCAGGTCGATAATGCCGTGGCGGAACAGGTCCAGAGCCTCCTCGCGAATGTCCTCGGCATCGTGCCAGTCCTCCAGCATGGAACGGCTGGACAGTTTGTCCCATATCTCGGTCAGGTCGTGTACCAGTTTGTGGTCCTCTGCCGTGGGTTGGAAGTCCTCTGGCATCTGGGGTGCGGTAACGCTCTCCATGACATCCAGAATCAGCACCGAATGGTGTGCGGTAAGGCTGCGTCCGCCCTCGGTGATGAGGTTGGGATGCGGTATGTTGTTCTTGTTTGATTCCTCCACGAAGGTATAGACACAGTCGTTCACATACTCCTGTATGCTGTAGTTCACGGAACTTTCCGAGTTGCTGCTGCGTGTGCCGTCGTAATCTACGCCCAGACCGCCGCCACAGTCCACGAACTTGATGTTATATCCCATGGCATGCAGTTGCACATAGAACTGCGCAGCCTCCTTCAGGGCTGTGGAGATACGGCGAATCTTTGTTATCTGGCTGCCTATGTGGAAGTGTATGAACGTCAGGCAGTCCTTCAGTTCCATCTCCTCCAGTGTGTGCAGGGCAGTGAGGAGTTCGGAACTGTTCAGACCGAACTTGCTGGCGTCGCCACCGCTCTCCTGCCACTTGCCGCTACCGCTGGAAGCCAACTTGATACGTATGCCCAGATTGGGGCGTACACCCAGTTTCTTCGCGGTTTCTGCTATGATTTTCAGTTCGGGCAGTTTCTCCACCACCAGGAAGACGCGCTTGCCCATCTTCTGTGCCAGCAGTGCCAGTTCAATGAAGTTCTGGTCCTTGTGGCCGTTGCAGATGATGAGGGAGTCCGAATCCATGTGTGTTGCCAGCACGGCATGCAGTTCGGGCTTGCTGCCGGCCTCCAGTCCGAGGTTGTATCTCTTGCCGTGACTGATGATCTCCTCTACCACAGGCCTCATCTGGTTCACCTTGATGGGATATATGATGAAATGCTCGCCCTGATAGTTGTACTCCTTGCCGGCAGTGCGGAAGCAGGCATCCGTCTTCTGGATTCTACTGTCCAGAATGTCGGGGAAACGAAGTAGCATGGGTGCTGCAACGTGTCTTGTGGCAAGACGGTCCACGACTTCCTTCAAATCTATGCGTGTGCCATTCTTCTTAGGCTCCACATAAACGTGTCCCTTCTCGTTGATACCAAAGAAATTCACGCCCCATCCCTTGATGTTGTACAACTCTTCCGAGTCCTCAATGCGCCACTTTTTCATTTATATGACAGGATTATTGCCAAAGGCTGTTTGTAGTAATGTGTTGTCAGTGTGATATATAATAATATGTACGGTCTATATTCCGGTTGCCTCCCTGAGCAGTCTTACGCTTTCCGCCACCTTCTCCCTGGAATTGAGCAGGTCCACGTTGAATATGTGCTTGGCCTTCATGTAGAATGGTTCGCGCTGGTCGAGCATGTCCTGTATGTAGGCGGTCAGTTCCTCCGGTGTCTTGCCGACTATCAGCGGGCGTACCACCTTGCCCATCTTCAGGTGGGCAGCCAGGACTTCTGCCGAGGCTTTCAGATATACGGTATCGCAGAGCGAATTCATATAGTCCATGTTGTCATAGAAGCATGGCGTGCCTCCGCCGCATGAGATTATGACGTTCTCAAATTCAGCCACCTCGTGAAGCATGTTGCGCTCTATCTCGCGGAAACCTTCTTCGCCGCGTTCCTCAAAAATTTGCGCCACTGTTCTGTGAAAGCGCATCTCTATGTACCAGTCCAGGTCGTAGAACTGGAGGCCCATTTCCTTTGCCATGGCATGACCGATGGTCGTCTTGCCGGCTCCCATGTATCCTATGAGGACTATGCTCTTCATACGTCTGTCCCCTACTTCTTTCTTCTTACAGTCTTTGCCGCAGGTGCCGGAGCATTGTTGATTATGTCCATGCACTCCTCGTATGTCAGCGACTCTGCCTTGTCGTGCAGGTTCTTGGGCAGTTTGTAGTTCTGCTTCTTGTAGACCAGATATGGGCCGTATCTGCCGTTCATCACCTCCAGTTCGGTATCTTCCTCGAAGGTCTTCAGGTGTTTTCTGGCCTCGTCCAACCGATGTTGCAGGATCATCTGCACGGCCTGTTCCAAACTGATGGCAAGAGGGTCGGTCTCCTTCGGTATGGATATGTATGTCTTACCTATATTTATATACGGACCGAACTTGCCTGCGCCAATCTTCACCATTTCACCGTCGAAATCGCCCAACTCCCTTGGCAGTTTGAACAGGTCCAGGGCTTCTTCCAGGGTTATGGTCTCCAGGCTCTGCTCCTTCTTGAGTTGTGCAAACCTTGGCTTCTGTGTGCTCTCCGTACTGCCTATCTGTGCCACAGGGCCAAAGCGTCCGATCTTCACCATTACGGGTTCGCCGCTCTTGGGGTCCTTGCCCAGCAAGCGCTCTCCCACACGATGCTCGCTACGGCTGTTCAGGCTCTGCTCCACCTTGGGGTCGAAGTCCTCATAGAACTTGCGTATCATCTGTATCCAGTCGGCCTTTCCCTCGGCGATGTCGTCAAACTCCTTCTCCACCTCGGCGGTGAAGTTATAGTCCATTATCTCGGGGAAACTGTCCATCAGGAAGTCGTTCACAACGATGCCCGTGTCCGTGGGCAGGAGTTTGCCTCTTTCTGCACCTATGGTTATCTCACGCCCGATGGTTTCTGTCTTGCCGTCCCTTAGTACGATTACGGTATATGGAACGGTTTCACCGGCCTTGTCTCCCTTCTGCACATACTCGCGGTCCTGTATGGTGGTAATGGTGGTGGCGTAAGTGGAGGGGCGGCCTATACCCAGTTCTTCCAGTTTCTTTACCAGTGATGCCTCGTTGAATCTTGCAGGACGCTGGCTGAAGCGTTGTGTGGCCTGGATTTCCTGACTGTCCAGTGCCTGACCGTTTGCCAGTGCAGGCAGGAGGTTTTCCCCGCCTTCGTTCTCCTCGTCCTCAGAAGTGATGTTGTGTGCCTGGTAAACCTTCAGGAAACCGTCAAAGGTTATTACCTCGCCGGTGGCTATGAACTGGTTGTCGCTATCTCCGCTGATGCCGATGATGGCCTGCGTGCGCTCTATCTGCGCATCTGCCATCTGGCTGGCTATGGTACGTTTCCAAATCAGTTCGTAAAGCCTTTTTTCCTGCAGGGAACCTTGTATCTCGGTCTTGTCCATGTATGTGGGACGGATGGCCTCGTGTGCCTCTTGTGCGCCCTTGCTGCTGGTATGGTACTGGCGTATGGAAACATAGTCTGCTCCCATGTTTTCGGCAATGTACTTCTTGCTGGCGCCGAGGCACAGTTTGGACAGGTTCACACTGTCGGTACGCATGTATGTTATCATACCGCCTTCGTACAGGCGCTGGGCTATCATCATGGTCTGTGCCACGCTCAGTCCCAGTTTGTGGGCGGCTTCTTGTTGCAGGGTGGAGGTGGTGAATGGAGGGGCCGGACTTCTCTTCGCGGGTTTCTTGCTCACTTCCTGTATGGTGAATGTTGCATCCTTGCAGGTTTCCAGAAAGGCTTCTGCCTCTTCTTTGGATGTGAATCGTCTTGACAACTCGGCCTTGACCTCCTCGCCTTTCTCCGTAAGGAACACGCCTGTCACGCGATAAGTCTCCTCGCTCTTGAAGGCAAGGACTTCCCTTTCCTTTTCAACGATGAGGCGCACTGCCACACTCTGCACACGGCCTGCAGACAGGGCAGGCTTCACCTTGCGCCAAAGGACGGGGCTTAACTTGAAACCGACTATGCGGTCCAGCAGACGGCGGGCCTGCTGTGCATTTACCAGGTTGCTGTCTATCTGCCTTGGGTTGGCGATAGCCTCCAGAATGGCGTTCTTGGTGATCTCGTGGAAGACGATACGCTTTGTGCGTGTGGGATCCAACTCCAGTACCTGCTGAAGGTGCCATGATATGGCTTCTCCTTCGCGGTCTTCATCGGAAGCCAGCCATACGGTCTCCGACTCGGCCGACATCTTTTTCAGTGTCTGTACTATCTTCTGCTTGTCGGCCGGGATTTCGTACTGGGGTGCGAAGGTGTCTGTGTTTATGCTGAAATTCTTCTTTTTCAGGTCACGGATGTGTCCGTAGGAAGACTGGACCTTGTAGTCTTCGCCAAGGAACTTTTCTATTGTCTTTGCCTTGGCAGGACTCTCCACGATAACCAGATTCTTATTCATCGTCTCGTCTGTTTTTATGTATGCCGAGCGCAAAGATAAGTCATTTTTCCCATTATACCTTATTTATTATTCAAAAAAAATGGCAAATGCTTGCGTAGTTTCCCCCATTTATGTACCTTTGTCTATGACAAAAGAAAAAAAGGAAAAAACTAACCCTTATCACATTTTTCACTATGATAGATACTTTTTATGAATGGTACAATGCCCTGCCCTCCACCCTGCAGGTATATTGGGTTATTGCATTGATAACCTCTTTGGTTTTCCTTGTACAGATGGTGCTCACATTTATCGGTATAGGCGATGCCGACACGGATATGGACTTCGGCGGTGATGCTGACTTCGGCGGTGATGCCGATTTCTCCGATGGCGACACGTTGGACACCGGTGGTGCCATGCAGTTGTTCACCATCCGCAACTTCATCAATTTCCTACTTGGTTTGGGGTGGGGTGGTGTGTGCCTCTATTCGGTTATACCCAACCCCATAATGCTGGCTATTGCTGCCATACTGGTGGGCGTGCTCTTTGTGTATATTTTCCTTATTATATATAAGCAGTTGTTCAAACTGGAGAGGAACGGAGCATATCACATAGAAGACTGCGTGGGACAGACCGTTGATGTCTACCTCACCATTCCTGCCAATCGTGCCGCAATGGGCAAGGTGCAGATCAGTTTCTCAGGTTCCGTGCAGGAACTGGCTGCCCTGACAGATTCCGACACACCTCTGCGCTCCGGTTCAAAGGTGCGTGTTACTGAGGTAATCGACGGCACAACAGTGCTCGTGGAAAAACTGTAGGAAAACGGAGTACAGAGTACAGAGGACTTTGCGAGTAAGCGAGAGCAGAATCAAACTTGTTTGAATTATGCCGAGCGTGAGCAAAGTCAAGACCGCAGAGCGGGATTAACAGAGTACAGAAACATGGTAGGGACGCTGCGTGCAGCGTCCGAGAAGATAACCATGCGGACGCTGCACGCAGCGTCCCTACATAGCCGAGCGGAAGCAGGTTCGACAAAGTCAAAACGGAACCGACGCAGGAAGCGAGAGCAGAAGCAAAATTTATTTTGATTATGCCGAGCAACAAGGAGGAAAAGACCGCGAAGCGGGATTAAAACGGAAAACTTTCACCGCTCACCGCTCACCCGTTAAACGTTAATCGCCCCTCCCCCTACAGGGGGATTGAGGGGGGCCTAATCTTCAACGTTAATTCTCTAACCTAAAAACATATCCATTATGATTGATCCTATTTATTTGATTGTTGTAGGTGTAGTTGTGGGCGTTATGCTTTTCATGGCTATACTGAACCGCTACCGTCGTTGTCCCTCGGACAAGATCCTTGTAGTCTATGGTACCACCGGTGACCGTGGCTCTGCCAAGTGTGTACATGGTGGCGGTACATTCGTGTGGCCTGTAATCCAGGACTACGCCTACCTGTCGCTGACCCCCATCGGCATCGATGCCAACCTTACCAATGCCCTGTCACGCCAGAACATCCGTGTGGACGTTCCCTGCCGTTTCACCGTAGGTATCAGCACCGAGCCCGACTCTATGCTGGCTGCTGCCGAGCGTCTGCTTGGTCTCCAGTCTTCACAGATTCAGGAAATGGCTCGTGATATCCTGTTCGGTCAGTTGCGTCTGGTTATCGCCACCATGAGCATTGAGGAACTGAACTCCGACCGCGACAAGTTCCTGGAGGCCATCACCGCCAACGTGGAGGTGGAATTGAAGAAGATAGGTCTTCGCCTTATCAACGTTAACGTAACCGACATCAAGGACGAGAGCGGCTACATCGAGGCTCTCGGTCAGGAGGCTGCCGCCAAGGCTATCAACGAGGCCAAGGTTCGCGTTGCAGAGCAGGAGAAGGTCGGTGAAATCGGTCGTGCCGAGGCTGTCCGCGAGACCCGTATCCGTACTGCCGAAGCCAATGCTCAGGCCGTACAGGGCGAGAACGAGGCAAAGATTACCATTGCCAACTCTGATGCAAACCGCCGTGAGCGCGAGGCCGAGGCACAGCGCAAGGCCATTGCTGCCGAGAAGGTTGCCCAGGCCCAGGCTCTGGAGGAGGCTTATGCTGCCGAGCAGAAGGCCGAGGATGCACGTGCCGACCGTGACCGTGCCAGCCAGAACGCCAACGTCATCGTGGCCCAGGAGATTGAAAAGCGCCGTCTTGTCATCGCTGCCGAGGCCGAGGCCGAGCAGAAGCGCGTTAACGCCAAGGGTGAGGCTGATGCCATTTTCGCAAAGATGGAGGCTGAGGCTAAGGGTCTGTACGAGATTCTTACCAAGCAGGCCGACGGTTACGACCGCATGATCAAGGCTGCCGGAGGCGATGCCACCAAGGCATACACCCTGCTTCTGCTGGAGAAGTTGCCAGAACTTGTCAAGACTCAGGTGGACGCCATCAAGGGTATCAATATCGACAAGGTTACTGTTTGGGACGGTGGTGCAGGCAATGCCAACGGCCAGACCTCTACCGCCAACTTCCTGTCAGGTCTCATGAAGTCCGTTCCTCCTCTGAACGACCTCTTCGACCAGGCCGGTATGGCTCTGCCCGAGTATCTCGCAAAGAAGAAGGACGAGAAGGCCGAGGCAGAGAAGTAATAAGCAAGACTGATGCCTGCAGGTCCCGCATGTGCGTGCCTGTAGCACTCAGATATCCCCATTGCGGGCACATCCCTTCCGTTGGGCGGGGGATGTGCCCGCAAGCCTTTTCCCATGCGGCGTTTCCGCAACTTCCTGTGGAAAACTCCGCCATGTCTTTGCAGGGCAAAATAGAGGAAACAGCGCTATTTTTTAAAGATTTGTTTGGAGTTTCCGAAAAAATGCCATACCTTTGCACTCGCAATTTAAGCCCAGATGGCGGAATAGGTAGACGCGTTGGTCTCAAACACCAATACCGCAAGGTGTGCCGGTTCGATCCCGGCTCTGGGTACATAGAATAAGGTTGGTAATGCCAACCTTATTTTTTTATCAATGCGGGCAAAGGAGGTCTTTGCGAAAGATTTTTGTCGGGTAATGGCGTTTAAGCGGATAAATTTCAGTATATTTGTTGCCATTATATAAGTATACGTTAACAGAAAGTACAGACAGATATGGCAAAGGAAGCGCTGACACCGATGATGAAGCAGTTCTACGACCTGAAGGCAAAGCACCCGGAGTGCGTGCTGCTGTTCAGATGCGGTGACTTCTACGAGACATACGGCGAGGATGCCGTGGTGGCTTCGGGCATATTGGGCATAACGCTGACACGCAGAAACAATGGTGCAGGCGGAAGCGGACAACTGGAGATGGCAGGATTCCCCTTCCATGCCCTGGACACATATCTGCCCCGATTGGTGAGGGCAGGGCAGAGGGTGGCCGTCTGCGACCAGTTGGAGGACCCGAAACTGGCGAAGAAACTGGTGAAGCGAGGTATAACGGAACTTGTCACACCCGGTGTGGCCATGCAGGACAACGTGCTTTCGTGCAAGGAGAACAACTTCCTGGCCGCCGTACACTTCGGCAAGGGTATGTGCGGTGTCTCTTTCCTGGACATCTCCACCGGAGAGTTCATGACCAGCGAGGGAAGCATACAGCACGTGGGAAGCCTCTTGTCCAACTTCTCTCCCAAGGAGGTGCTCTACGAGCGAGGAAAGGGAGAACTGTTCCGCTCGTCATTCCAGGAAAAGTACGTTACCTTCGAGATGGAGGACTGGGTGTTCAGCGAGCAGACGGCCAGGGGCAAGTTGCTGAAGCATTTCGGGGTGAAGAACCTGAAGGGCTACGGCATAGAGCACCTCAAGGCAGGAACCATAGCCTGCGGTGCCGTGATGCAGTATCTGGAGAACACCCAGCACACGCAACTGGGACACATACGCAGTGTGGCCAGGATAGAGGAGGACCGCTATGTGCACATGGACAACTTTACCATGCGCTCCCTGGAACTCCTCCGCCCCATGAACCACGACGGAAAGTCGCTTCTGGACGTGATGAGCCGTACCGTAACCCCCATGGGAGCACGACTGCTGAGCAGATGGATGGTGTTCCCCTTGAAGGACACGAAGGCCATAAACAACCGTCTGGATGTGGTGGAGTACTTCTTCCGCGACCTGGAGACGCGCGATGTGGTGTGCGAGCAACTCCAGTACATAGGCGACATGGAGCGCATCATCTCGCGCATCAGCACAGGACGTGTGTCGCCGCGCGACCTGCTGACCCTCACCACCGCCCTGCAGGCCCTGAAACCAATACACGATGCCCTGATAGGCACAGACTCTCCCGTGCTACAGGAGATAGGCATGAAGATGGACCTGTGCGAGGAGATGCGCGATCGCCTGCACCGCACCGTTTCGCCCAACGCTCCGCTACTGGTGGCCAAGGGTGGCGTCATCAGCAACGGCGTGAACGAGGAACTGGACGAACTGCGCTCTCTGGCCACAGGTGGCAAGGACTACCTGCTGAAACTACAGCAGCGCGAGGCCGAGAAGACAGGCATACAGAGTCTGAAGATAGGTTACAACAACGTCTTCGGCTACTACCTGGAGGTGCGCAACACCTACAAGGACCAGGTGCCCGAGGAGTGGATAAGGAAGCAGACGCTGGTCAATGCCGAGCGATACATAACACAGGAACTGAAGGAATACGAGGAGAAGATAGTCAGTGCCGAGGAGCGCATCCTGGCACTGGAGACAAGGCTCTTTTCCGAACTGGTGGTGTGGTGCGCGCGCTTCATTCCGGCTATCCAGGCGGATGCCATGCTGGTGGCAAGACTGGATTGCCTGATGAGTTTTGCCATACTGGCCAGGGAGAACAGGTACATACGTCCCGTGGTGGACGATTCCACGGAACTGGACATACGCCAGGGCCGACATCCCGTCATAGAGACGCAGATGCAGGCCGGCGAACACTATGTGCCCAACGATGTGCGCCTGGACACCGAGGAGCAGCAGATAGTAATCATCACCGGTCCCAATATGGCAGGTAAGAGCGCCCTGCTCCGCCAGACGGCCCTCATCACGCTGATGGCACAGATGGGAAGTTTCGTGCCTGCCGAGAGCGCACGCATAGGTTTCGTGGATAAGATTTTCACCCGTGTGGGTGCCAGTGACAACATATCCCTGGGTGAATCCACATTCATGGTGGAGATGAACGAGGCGGCATCCATACTGAACAACCTCTCGGCACGCTCCCTTGTCCTGTTCGACGAACTGGGACGAGGTACAAGCACCTACGACGGCATAAGCATAGCGTGGAGCATAGTGGAGTACATACACGAATGTCAGCGTGGCCGTGCACGCACTCTGTTTGCCACACACTACCACGAACTGAACGAGATGGAGAAGTCCTTCCCGCGCATACACAACTACAACGTCAGCGTGCTGGAGAAGGACGGAGGCATCATCTTCCTGCGCAAACTGGAACCCGGCGGTTCGGCACACTCCTTCGGCATACATGTGGCCCGTCTGGCAGGCATGCCGCAGAGCATAGTGGCACGCGCCGAGGTGATACTGGCCCAACTGGAGGCCGAGAAGAACCACGACGATGTAGGCACCGGCATGGCGGCAGGAAGCAGGAAGGACAGCGACACGGGTACGCAACTGAACTTCTTCCAACTGGACGACCCCATCCTGGAGGACATACGCCAGCAACTCCTGAACCTCGACATAAACAGCCTCACACCCCTCGAGGCCCTGAACAAACTCAATGACATAAAGAGGCTGGTAAAGCCTTGAGAACGGAACCGAAGGTCGACACCCGGAGGGGCTGAAGTCAAAACGGAACCGACGCAGGAAGCGAGAGCAGAAGCAAAATTTATTTTGATTATGCCGAGCAACAAGGAGGAAAAGACCGCAAGGCGGGATTAAAACGGAAAACGGAAAACTGGGAAATAGACATACCCCCCTCCGAAGCGTTGCTTCTCTGTTCAACGTCGCACTGGGTAATGCTCCCCTCAGAGGGTACAGAATGACATTCAGTCATTCTTCTGAAGCCCCTCTTTGTCCCCCTGAGACAGGGGGACGAGCGAAGCGGAGGGGGTATGATAAAAGGTGGAAAACGGAAAATAACATACCCCCTCCGGAACTTCGTTCCTCGTCCCCCTATCTTAGGGGGACAAAGAAAGCGGAAAACGGAAAACGGTCCGATTACTCCGATTACTCCGACCCCATTCTATCAGGGAAAACAAACAATATAACCATATATATACTATGAAGAAAAATCTGTTCAGAGTGCTGTCGCTTGTCGTGGCATTCTTGTGTATGTCCACAGTGTATGCACAGGACACTAATCCCGTCAGCATCATCCCCCAGCCCCTGAAGATGGAGGCAAAGGCCGGAGTATTCACGCTGCCCGAGAAGGTGGTAATCGGTTATGACGCTTCGTTCAAGGCCCAGGCCGAGTACCTGCAGGAACTTCTTGCACGCTCCACAGGCCGTGTGGCTCTCCTGAAGGAAGGCAAGACCAAGGGCGGCATTGTCCTGCAGAAGGACACAGTGGCCGTGCCCGTGGCCGAGGCCTACACGCTTTCCGTCACTCCCAAGTGTGCAAGAATCGTTGCCTCTGATGCCAATGGTGCCTTCTATGGCATCCAGAGCCTGTTGCAACTCTTCCCTGCCGAAATATACAGCGCCAGTTGGCAGCGCAGCACCGAGTGGAAGGTTCCCTGCGTGGAGATTTACGATGCCCCCGAGCGCCCCTGGCGAGGCCTGATGATGGACGTGGCACGCTACTTCTACGACAAGGAGTTCATCAAGAAGACCATCGACATGATGGGCATGTACAAGTTGAACAAGTTGCAGTTCCATCTGATTGACGACTCCGGCTGGCGCCTGGAGATAAAGAAATATCCCCGGCTCACCGAGGTGGGTGCATGGTCAGGTCCGGATGCACGACGCTTGGGCGGCTACTACACCCAGGATGACATCCGCGAGATGATAGCCTATGCCAAGGTACGTGGCGTGGAGTTGATTCCCGAGATAGAGTTCCCTGCCCACATCCTTTCTGCCGTGGTGGCATATCCTTGGCTCAGTTGCACCGGTGTCCAGCACGAGGTGCCCACCCAGCACTTCATCAGCCGCGACCTGCTCTGTGCCGGCAAGGAGACCAGCATCGAGTTCCTGCGCAACGTGTTGGAGGAGACCTGCGCCCTCTTCCCCTCTGCCTACATCAACATAGGTGGTGACGAGGCCGTGTATACCCGTTGGGAGAAGTGTCCCGACTGTCAGGCACTGATGAAGCGCCTGGGTCTGAAGAAGACGTCCGATCTGCAGGGTTACCTGACCAACGTGGTTGCGGAAATGATGAAGAAGAAGGGCCGTACCCTCATCGGTTGGGACGAAATCATTCAGCGCGGCAAGGTTAACGAGCAGGTGGTGGTCCTCTCATGGCACACCCCTAATGACACCCTCGTAGCCACAAAGACCGGTCACAAGGCCATCCTCACACCGGCATCCCACATGTACCTCGACTTTCCGGAGATGAACATTCCAGGTGAGGTTCAGGCAGCCAGATGGTGTCCTCCCATCTCCTTGGAGAAATGCTATTCAATGCCTGTCAATGACTACTCGGAAACCTCTACTACCATAGGTGTGCAGGCTTGCTATTGGAGTGACCAGTTCATCCATGGCAATGCCCTGCAGGAGTTCGTGCCCCTCAACGAAAACCGTTCCGAGAACTATGCCGAATACTTGCTCTTCCCCCGTCTGATGGCTGTCAGCGAAGTGGCATGGATGAAGCAGAGCCAGCGCAACTGGGAGGACTTCCGCACCCGTGTGGGCTCTCATCTCGCACGTCTGGACAACAAGGGTTGCCATTATCGTCTGCCTCAACCACGCATAGTCAAGGAGGAGAAGAATGCCGACGGCAGCGTTACATTTACCCTGGCATGTGATGTGCCCGGAGCCGACATCCGCTATACCACCAACGGCAGATACCCCACCGTACATTCTCCCAAGTACACCGCTCCCGTCACCCTTGCCAACCGTGAGGACCTGTGTGCCATAACTGTCGTTTCCGGCACACGCTATTCACTCCCCCTCTGCTTCGCACCTGACTATTCTGCCTACAAGGCCTATGGGCAGCACGTATTCGGTTGGGAACCTCTGCGTGTACAACCCAAGCCTGCCAACTGGCGCTTTGAGGTAACGGGCAAGGTTTCCGGCAACGGTACCTACGAACTCACCGTCATCCCCACCCGTGGCGACAACCCCGTCCGCCTGGGCGCCATGAAACTCTGGAAGCGCAAGGAACTGATGGCCGAAGTGAAGGCCGACAAGACCGTAAAGGCCGGCCAGCAGCCCGTCACCTACCGCTTCACCCTTGACCAGTTTGAAGCCGGCACCCCCTTCCATATCGAACTCGAAGGCTATGCCCCCCAAGGCAACAACACCACTGGCATGCTCTTCCTGCGCAAGGTGGAATAGGGGCATGGCCCGACAGTTCCTTGGGATTAAGGTTAAATTCCTTCATCAACTGCACAAGGTAGGTTGGTGTGCCCGTGCTGAACCAGTAACTGCCATACTGTTGCTCACTCAAAGTCCACAGGACACTGAAGGGGTTATACATACCGGGAGTGTCAGCAAACTCTTGCCGAAACGGCGGGGACGACTCAGAAAGTAGTACTTGCCGCTTGACAACAAACGGTAGATGACCGCCGTCTTGTCTACATACACCCACCCATTGGTCCTCAACTCTGAGAAATGCTGTATACCTATAGGATACTTCATACCTGCCACGTTTTTATTCGTTTCACCATTCAAATATACAATAAATCCCCAATACGTCCAAGTGCATTGGGGAAGATTTGAGCGCAGCCGAACGGAAGTGTTACAACTGGCGCCAGAGAGCCACCAAACTGTTTACTCCAAATTACAAGAAAAACAGCTTTCTTTTGCGTGTATGAGAAGAGCTTCCCGTCATTCATCGATGGGTTGCTCTTCGTTGAACTCCTGTTTCTTGATTCGGAGAATCAGATAGGCGATTGCTTTTGGTGCTTTTTCGCGACACAACTTCAGTTGCGCAAGGAACTCCTCCTCTGTAGCATCAGAGTTGAAGAGATCTACCAACTCGCAGTTGTTGTTTGACAACTTGTCAAGTTGCAGTCCATGGCTCTGCATCAATGTGCGCAACGCCAAAATGCCGAGGTCATACTTTGGACGTGCCTCCACCAGCTTTCGCATGAGGTCAAGTCCCGGATCACCTATATGCATCTCATTGAGCATGGCTATCATGAAGAGAACCTTTGCGTCAGGTGTCGCCAGCTCGAAAACGTTCGCCAGCTGGCAGTTGGTCTCGTCTGCTTCTGCATAGCGTTCAAGTTTTGCCAAGGCACGAGATTTGATGTACAGTGCCTCTGCGCATTGGTGTCCTTCCAGAACCTCATCAATGAGACTCAAGGCATCCTCATATCTCTGAGCGTAAAGACTCAGCAAGGCAGCAATGAACTTCGGAGCCCAATGACCTGTGCGAAGAAGGTTTTCAGGTACGTTCTCTACCGCTCCGTACAAGTGCTCGTCGCACACCAGTATGTCCAGAAAACGTTTTGCTTGCTGCATTGCCTCCTTGAAGTCACCACTCTCAGCCTTCTTTGCCACGAGCATCAGGTATTGCCTGGCCGCCTCATCATAGTCGTTTTGCAGAAGAGGACCATAGACAGCCTTACCACTCTCAATCTCGTTGCCTATCTGCTGTTCGTTGTTGTACTCGCTTGCATAAGTAAGTACTTCGCGACTGGTGTGTGCATATTGAGGGATGACGTTCTTGGAGAGGTAAAGCCCATCCAGAGTACGCACACGACTTAGCGCTACGTAGAGTTGTCCAGCAGCAAACATGCCTCGGCTAAGGTCGAGCGAAAGCTTGTCGAAGGTCATGCCCTGACTCTTGTGTACCGTTATCGCCCATGCCAGTTTCAGAGGGTATTGTGTGAAGGTACCAGTCAGTTCTTTCTTCATCTTGCGCTCCTCCTTATTGTAGTCGTAGCTGTACGATTCCCAGGAACAGCAAGGTACAACGTACGTCTCGCCATTGTTGAGTGTGACGCTTATCTCGTCCTTGGTGAGCCTTGTTATCTTTCCGAGCGTTCCGTTTGCCCAACGTTTCTGCTGGTCGTTGCGAGTGAACATCACCTGAGCGCCAACCTTTAAACGAAGATTCAATTCCACGGGAAAACGTTTCTCTTCAAAGGTGCCGTCAACCGTACCTTCGTACACAAACTCCTCTGCTTCTATCTCCTCCAACCGCTGAAGGTTGATCTTGTCGGCAGTCTTGTTGATGGATGCCAGGGTGATGACTGCGCCATCTTCTTCGCTTGGCGTGTGTACACGGCTGTTGAGGTGCATGATGTTCTCTGGTGTCACTTTGTTCATGCGCACGTTTTCCAGAATATGAAGGAACTGCTCGTCATCCTGACGGTATACCTTCTGGAACTCAATCTTCACGAGTCGTATGCGTTTGATGGCATCCGATTTGTAGAAGAAAAAGTCGTCAGTATGGTACAAGTCTTTCAGTAGGTCTTTCTCCGGACCTTGTTTTACCACAGGAGGCAACTGGAACATGTCGCCAACGAAGATCATCTGCTTGCCTCCGAATGGCATATTGTTTCTCAATGCCTTGCGCATGGTGTAGTCAATGGCATCCATCACGTCACATCTTACCATCGACACCTCATCAATGATGATGGTATCTGCATGGAGAAGGGTGAGGATTCTTGCCTCGTTCATCTTTCCGCAGGTTCCAGGAGTACAAACCTCCTTAGGCAGACCAAAGAATGAGTGGATGGTATCACCACCGGCAAGAATGGCAGCCACACCTGTTGGAGCAAGTGTGATGAACTGTTTCCCTACCAACTTCTGCACATTGTGTAGGAAGGTTGTCTTACCGGTACCTGCTCGTCCTGTCAGGAAGAAACTTGAGTTGGTATTGGCTATCAACTCGTAAGCGAGCTGCTGCTCATGGTTCTGTGGGTCTATCTGTGTGTTCTGCATGTCCTACTTCTGTTCGATTTGTGGGAGGATTTGGGTGAGACGTGTGTTGAAGTCGCTGTCAAGGAAGCTCTTGTAGCAACCTTCAATGATGCTTTTGGCATGTGCTTCAAGCTGTTCCTTTGGCATGGCCGACCGTTGTGCCTTTAGAACACCTTTAAGGTAGTTGCGTACCATAGTTTCTGACTCCTGGCGGACGAACTCCTCGTTGCGGAACGTATTGTCGTAGTCACGCTTTTGTACGAGTTCCAACCTTGTGCCGTTGAAGGCATAGACTTCGATACCATCGATGTAGGTGCAGTTGTAGTATTGTCCTACTTTTTCCATGATGACAATGCGGTCGCAGAATCGTACACCCTTGTAGTATAGATGTCCACTTGCACTTTCATACTGGTGGCAAAGGAACATCTTCTGACTTTCGTCCCACACAGGAACTTGAACTCTTGGGTTGCCAAACGTGGGTAGGATCTTGTCGAACAAGTCTTTGTTGATCGCTTTTGTAAGTGATGCCATTCTTGTCTGTTTTTCTTGGTTTCTGACTTTGGTTGTTGTTTCTCTCTGCTTCTCAGGTTATCGAAGCAATTTCTGCTGTGTTTCTTCGATCATGCTTCTGGAGAAGGCGAGCAGTTGACTATCAGCGATGACGCTTCCCATAGCCTTTGCCTGCCCTGCAAGGAAGTCCTTCAGCATGATGATGCTCTCCTCTTTGGCAACTCGCTCGTTGAAGCATCTCCAGTTGCAACCGCCCCAGAACTTCTGGGCAATGATGTTTGCCTTCTGGCCGTTCCATGCGAAGAGCGTTATGCCGTTCAGGAAGGTATGAAGGTACCCTTCACCAATGTGATAGAACACGGCCAATCGGTCAGAGAGACGTATTGCCTTGTAGTATGTGTTGCCAGCTGCACTGGTGTAACCAAGGGTGAGGAACACGTTCTTCTCTGGATTGTAGGTGAGAGAACTACCCGAGAGGGCTGGGAGTGCCTTTGCGGCAACGAGTGCGAGTGTTGTGCTCATAGTCGTTCGATTTTGTTTGTTTGCTTAGCGGAATAGGCCGCCACCTCTGTTTTGATAAATAAATAATGTATAAGCAAAACCAACTCTCTCGGAATTGCGATGCAAAGTTGCAGACTTTTTATAGTCATGCCTATGCTTTTTTAATTGTATCGGTTCCTCTTTATTTGGAACCAATACGTTGTTCTATATTAGGCTATGCAGCAAACCTCTTCTTACGGATGGTTTCCATACATCGGCTTGTACTCGTTATGGAAACATGTATTGATGCAAGGTCTTCTGTTCTTCCATGTTTCTTGTGGTTTGCCTGTGCCTGACGCTTCTCAACGATGCGCCTCAGTATCCGGTTCTGGACACTCGTCGGCTTTAGCTGACTCTTGATGTTGAGTTTGAGGAGTATTCCATCCAACACTTCCACCTCTATCTTCTTGGTGATTGTGTCACACACCACTTTTGCTGATGCAGAACGGTATCGCTGGGAGTTTTGTACCTTCTCCCAATTCCTGTTAACTCTACTGCGAGCTTTTGCTTCCGCCTTCTTGCTCTTGACATCCTGCTTTTGGTTTGCTTTCCTATCCAATGTGTTCATGCTGTTGCTTGTTGTCTGTTTCATAGCATATAGATTTTGTTGCACCCCACCAACGATTTGCAGCGTCAACTCCGAGGTGGTGTCGAAGTTTGACGCTGCAAAGATAGTACGTTTTGGGGTGATAAAATAATGGAAATGCAAGTATAATGGTTCCTCTCGTTTTGGAACCATTCCGCTATTCTTTTTGAGGGTACAAGCAGGCTAAATCGTGTACTCGCTGAGCTATTGTATCACGAATGTAATTAGGAGAAATAATCTCCAATCCGGCTCCCATTTGAAGTATTCGGCCATAGAACTCGTTGTTCGGTTCTATATCAACAGAGAATTCAGCATACTCTCCATCGTCATATTGCGCATATGGTTTAACCATGGCATAGCTACGATGAAGGGGCTTCGTGTCTATCAGTTTATAAACATATAATGAATGCGCGCGTATTACGATATGCTCTTTCTTGGCATCCTTTACATGACTTACTCCAACTATGTCCTTGAAAAAATCGTCATAGAAATGTTTCGGTGCTGGCACATACTCTACCATTGACCTTTCACGAGGTTTTGATTGTATCCTATCAAGAGCTATGTTATAACCGTATTCTGGTTCTCTTTCTTCTGCATGACCAAACAGATGCCACCTGCCATTATATTCTTTCAAGTAGTGCGGATGAAACATCAGCGTGACCTCTTCCTCATCAAAGGGCTTGTAATCAATTTCAAGCACCATTTTATTCGTGATGGCTTCATATAGCGATGGCAGGTACTCTATATTAGTAAGAATGCGATCAAGACTTGCGCTTATCACTTGTTCACCCTTTTGGCGTTTGGCTTTAATGTCCAACAAGTCCTGACAATCCTTAAAGAAGTACTCCAACCATGACTTGGGGAAGAAACCGGCAGAATCCTGGCAGAACTTCCAGTATTGACGAAGGTTATTGATAGCCTTAGCATTTCGCATGTCTGCGAGAGGATCATTGTCCTTGCCGATATAACGGAAACGTCTATTCTTATTGTTGCCGTCTTCTTCAAAACAATCATCAACATCCTTATTGCAAACACCCAGTTTGTCGCGGATGGCTTCCTTAACAATACAAACCATCTTCTTCAGTTCGCCATAACCATCACAATTGGATAAGTTCGCAGGTAGTTCCTCTATAGTGCACCCCAACCTATCTGCCATAATATCAGCATTAGTAACCCATCGGCGACTCATCAGCCACCGATAGGTTATTATAGCAAATTCTGCCTTATAGCTCTCGCCATCAAAGAGATTCTTGCGTTGCATGCTTAACTAATAATCCCACGTTTAGATAAAAATGACTCTATTCTTTCATTTACTTCGTGACAGTATTTCTTTGCAAGCTCAATGCGGACTTGAGGCACCCCTTGATTATTATGCAATTTTATATTACGGATTTCGTTCATGGTTGCAAATTTTTCTCGCCACTCATCCCAAGTTTTTGAGAATATTTGTTGAAACCACGCCCACTCACGTTTGAAAAATATTTCAGGCAAATCAGATGGGTCACTATAGTCAATAATAGAAGCTGACATGTCAGGATACTTGTTAATTGCCTTGCTCATTTTATTCTTCATAGCATTAAAACGACCTTTTGCTGTGAATCTTGGATCAACATTATTTTCAAGTGTATTTACATTCTTTGTTTCTAAGTGACTAATCATCTTGGATTCATATCCTTGATATATGTCATCACAGAAACACTTAACAATCTTTCTCATATTTCCTTCAGCCTTTGACCATTCATCTCCAAAAGGCAAAACATATCGTTTGAGATTCATCCAATCTGTGAAATAACGAGAAATGGCTATTCGTATTGGTCCGTTTGGTTCGGAAAGAGATTGTGATTTGTCTATAATGCCATAACGTTCTAATTCGGACAATTCATTACTAGGAATTTCATCATCTGGTCCCCATGTAGATAAGATAAGCGAACGCAATAATTGCCATTTTTCCATATCTCTCCATACCGACCAATTAAAAGAATCATGTAAATTGTTTATTAATTCTTCACTTAACTTTAGGTTTACATTATCATCGCAAATATACTCCTTTAACTCTTCTTCTGCCCAATAGCTTCCATTTAACAAGTTTAATAAACAAGGATGATTACCAACATAATAACCCACTTCTTCCTTATATTTATTTGAGACTACGTTACCTATTTTCTTTTCGATTGAAGTCCAATACTCTTTCATGTCATCTTCATCAAAGGCCTTTAGTTTGTAGCCATTTACAAAAGTTGTTGCTAGAATAGATACATTAGAATTTAATGCACCTTCAACCTCCTTTTCAATCCTTTCCACCATTCGTCTTGAGGCAACGACAGCTCTAAGTCCATATTCCGATCCACTAAATAGAGTTCTTACCTGACCTACAGTACCTTTTGTTGCTAACGTTGAGAATTTATCGAACTCATCTATCAAAATCAGTCCCGAGAAACCTGCAGTCTTCATACATCTAGCAACCGAACAAACATATTCATAATCTATCTTATTCTCGTCAACATCCTCAAATTCTAATTCTTCAGTAAATATGGTGTATTTATCGCTTAAATGAAATTGTTTTCTAAGTTCTTTACGAACGCCTTTTCCAATGATTTCCCACATATCATCAGAATCTGTACATATGTCTAAAGATATATAGAAAACTATTAATTCATGTGAATAATGATTCTTCTGAACCATGTCCTTGAAAGCTTTCAAAAGAGATGATTTCCCAATTCTAGGCAAACCCACAATATGGTAATTAGAAATTTTATCTGCATTAATAATATATTTATGCATATTTTCCAATGCCGATTTCCTACCAATAAAATCAACTCCTATTACTTCCTCTGTTGGAGAGGCAAAAGGATTTCTATTAAGATTTATTCTTTTACAATCATTTAATTGTTGAGTATCCATTTTACAAATAATTTAACGTTTATAGAATAATCTTCACCTTGTTTTGAAATGACTCTACGTGAATACAAATTGTTTAACACTTCTTTTAGATGCTCCTGTGTCATATCAACATCAAGATCTTCCATGTTAACATGCCCGCCTGCTCGAGTTTGCTCAGCTATTGCTTTAAGAACCTTTCTATTATCATTCTCATAAAATTCCGACCCATCGGCTTCTTTTGTTAAACACTCAAATGTAGATGGTTCAAGTCTATCTGTTCCTGTACATAGGCGATCTGCCACAGTTTCAATTTCTTCTTTACCTATAGTACGAGATTTCTTGAAATTAAGATAATCCACTAACCTAGTGCAGAAAATCTGTGTAAAGAATGCACTTCCTGATGTGTATTCATAAATTAGTTCTTCTGCATGATTGAGGAATACAACATTCTTGATTGGGTCTTTAATAAGCAGAATAGCCTCCTCTCTATACAGATATGACAGAGGTTCTTTGCTGAACTTATTAAAATAATTTGAAGCATAACTTTCATTCATGAAATGTGGTAGGGTATCTTGTGCTGCAACAATTGTCTGTAGATTGACATCTGGAGTTTCAATGAGAGCAATCCACCTTCTCATAAAATCTTCACTGACCTTCCCGTCCTTTATTAGCTGATAGAGGTAAGTGAATTCGTCAATTAAAATTACAAAATGACTATTTTGCAATTCAACAATTGTGTTTATGTATTCGATAAATTCTCTTAATGCAGTAAACGCATCAGGCTCAGTTTTAAATAATTCTAAAATAGACCTATCGATATTTTTGACACCGTATTTTCTTATACCACGTAACAATGAATTTGCAATAGTTCTCAGTATCCAATTCACAGGATTAGACTCTTCGTCAGGGAGCCCTTGCAAACTAAACTTACCACATATTACAGAACTGTTCTTGTTAGATTCAAGCCTACCAATAATTTGATTAAGCAAAGAACTTTTTCCAGAGCGTTTTTGTCCATATATTGCAATCTGATTTTTAGAACCATTTAATATGGCATTTTGAATATTAACAATAAGTGTTTCTCTACCATAGAACATAGAATCTCCAGCCTCTAGTTCTTCACCACCAGATGCATGACGGAACTTATTATCAATTTCTGTAAATGTTTCTTTATTGAATCTTATTGTTCGACCTTCGACCTTGGTTTCGTGAACACGCTGATCTGTAGCAATGAAAATATCATCGTAATCTATTTCAAACTCGACCTCTGCAGCTTTTTCAATGAAAACTTTATCACACATGTGCAATTCTATGCTTATAGTTTTTTCTTCGTCCGCAGAAAGTCTTACATCAATGTTTACAGTATTGTCCTCTGTCAAATCGCCTCCAAAGGCTTTAAGACTATTTATATGTACATCACGAGCACTATCACTAGAGTTCCTAATTTCCACCTTTAATTCCGATGTTTGAGAATCTTCCAACCCCACTGATTCTAAAATCGAAATAGTTATTGTAGGATTTACCCTCTGCTCTATTTCAACAAACTTTGAGTAAATATTATTTTTCAAAAGCTTCAAAGATAGCAAAAGGGTTTCGTATCCTATTTCTGTAGGATTAGAAGAGAGTTTTGATATGATATTTGCAATCTTTTGATCAATATTTCTATAAGCATTAAGTATTGATGTGTATTTTTGACCAATATTAAAATCTGTAACTAAAGAAGCTATTTTATCAAAATCATTTTCAATAATATTTTTTTCACTATTTAATAAGATAGTGCTTGTCTGAAGATATGTAACAAAAGACATGAAATTAATTCTAGGATCAGAAGAATAAAGAATATATCTGTTTTTTACTTCCTTTAGTAAAGAAGGATACTCTTCAATACTCTCAAAATTCCTACCTAATTTTTCATATTCTTTTATAATACGTTCCTTGATGGCAGAATTTGAAAAAGAAAGCATAGCTAAATCCAGAGTATTGTCATCCTCGCTTTCAACAACTTTTTTAAACAAATAGTCAAGTCTATAACCTTTGCGAACTTCCCATAGGTTTCTCATGTTCATATACATTTCTATATCTGATGGTGTATAATCACCTAATGTCATAAGGTACAGACCAACTGTATAGTCCAAGTTAGCATCAAAGTTTCTATTACGATAATATAATCGAAGGAGATATCTTACTTCACTATATAACTTCTCATCACCAATAGCAAGAATATTCTTTGCACGACTTAACAAGAAATTAAGAACATCATCTATTGGATTATATTCAAGAGTGTGGAAAGCTAATTGAAGTTTTATTAAAGTAAGATATGCTAAATCATCTGCATTGTTTTGTTTTATATAACCCTTTACCTCTTCAATATACTCTTCTTTATACAATCCTGTTCTTATAGTTTCCTGATCTGGTGTAATCCCGTTAAAATCTTTATGATTCAAAATTGCATTCTTTACATACAAAGGTAATTGTTGGGGTAATTGAACAACAGAGTTGATGATGTTATCTATCATTTTCTCAGTTATCTCAATTCTATTTGACAAAGTATTGACAGTTTTAAGCAATCCCTTAAAATATCTTGTTTTACCTTCCTGCTTTTTAAATACTACAAGAGCCTTTCTTATAAGCGATTCTGACACATCGTACATTTTGTGTGATTTTGCATAACTAAAGGATTTTAAAAAAAGATTATAGCTTTTTGAAGCATCAGTCTTTATAACTTCATCTATTAATAAGTTTACACCTTTTACGTATTCTTCAGAAGAAAGGTTTTCGGCAAATAATTTCTCTACATCATTTGGAGAAAACTGTGATTTAGTATTTAATCCTACTTTATTTAAATAATAAAATAGGTCCTCGTTGGTTTTTACTGAATCTGCTGAAATGTTGTCAAAATCTTCGATATATTTTTTTAGACGAACACATGTTTTGGCATCATATCGTTGTGTCCTTTCTATAAGTTCTTCAATAGTTTCACGAGAACATTGTTTATGAATACATACAGCCATTGCACCTCGAGCATTTTGCCCCAGTGTAAAAATGACCTCATCGCCTACACGAGGAGCATCAATAATTCCTGCATAAGATATTAATTCCGTTGTATTGAAATACAAGTTTTCTTCTTGATTATTTTGACTTATCCATCCATACATAGGTCCCATTCTTAGGATTTTACCCATGGATGGTAGCAATTCACTCTTAGGATTGACTAGAATAGTATCCTTTGCAGATTCTCCTCCTTCGGATATATTTTTACTTTGCTTTTTGGGATCCCAAATTTCATCAAGGTTTATATATCCTACAACTTTGGGACCTTCTAGTGATGTAGATTCTGGTTTATATATTTCTACAGTCGAAGTTTCTGATTGTTTATTGTCTCTAGCTTCATCTGACAGTTCTTCAATGTTGTTATTAGCAGTTGGAACCTCTGTTCCATCATCTTCCTTGATATTAGAGGAAGCTATTACAGAGACTTTATTATCAGATGAATCCTCGTCAGTACAACCATCCAAGATTGAAGATGGTGACGAAATAATTGCTTTTAGTTGTTTTTTTAGCTGTTTAATCTTTGATTGGGTCTCTAAAGCATTAGTGTTCTCCAAGATGAATCTTAAAAGACTAAATATCTGGGCTCTATGTATGTCCTTAGTATTATCTTTCTTTTGTAAAATTAACTTTTTAAAGCATTCAAAGAGTTCATAATATGTCATCTCCATTAGTACACAATATGCTTTTTCGCCTTTAAATGGAAATGCAAATACTCGCTGACCTTTTATAAGATTCTCTTTATTAATTCCTATAAGACTTACTTTTGAACAAGAAGCATTCTTTCCATCATCGGTTATTAACCATATTCTTCGACTTTCTGCCATTGTAATGGTAGCATTTGTCTTGATTAATGATGACGTATATAATCCCTCAGACAACAAAACATCTTTAATAATATCATTGGCAAAAGAAAGGTCAATAAGGTTATTTAAGAAAGATGCTGATTCTATACTTGCTATTGAATCACACTTGATTCTTATAGAACGTCCACCCTTTAATTCAAGTTGAACAAATTGTTTGTTAAGAACACTTATTTTACCAGCTTTTATGTTTCCAAAACTATTAATTTCAATGTTATCACCCACTTGGACTCCACTCAGAATGTCAAAACAATCCTGATGATTATCTGCTTTTACTAATGCACTTTGTGAGTCAAGGTGAATTTGACTGTTATTCAAAGGGAATTTTAAATATACCATAGTTCCTTCATTTCTTCTTTGCATAGAAGCACCAAATACAGTTTCTAAAAACAAAGTCAACTTCTTAAAGCCATATTCTGTGTAATCAACACCATTATTCTTGAGCTTTGGAGCAATTTCAACCAAATCATACCATCCTTCTGAATCTGCAGAACAATATAAATCAATAGTAGAAAGTACGCACTGTTTTATCGCGTCTTTTTCGATTGCCGTAAGAACATTCTTCTGTTGAGTGCTTACCGAAACAATACCATTATCATCCGTAGCATTATTCTCGTTATTAGATATTTCACCGGAATTAAAACCATTTATTGAAGAAGAATCAACAACTTCTTCAATTTTAACATCATTTAGTTCCACGGGCGTAATTTCTATTTCGCTATTTATTGAGAGAGCGTAGTTTAACAATTGTTTCGCTATTCTTTGAAGTCGAATGCCTGGCCATTTAATTGGAGTCGCTAAACTTGCTTTTAAGACTTCAGTAATTAATGGTACATGATGAAAACTAAATACAATACTTCCAAGCTTGATATATAAGCAATATTCCTCTTTATTATAATAGTACGAGATTTCCTCGTTTTTTAACGTATCAATTGTCTTAATCAGTTTAGCTGCGTTTGATTTAATCAAGTCATATGACAATCTATTTTTGAATGCTTCTGTTTTTATAACAGCATTCAAAAAGTTCAAAGCACAAAGTTGCAAAAATAAAGATTCATCGTTATCTTGGTGGTGATAAAGTACAATACCAATCGCTTTTTCTACTAGTTTGCCATCTGTAAGTTGCAGGGATTCAATAGAGGTATTCTGAATCCACATTTCGATTAACGAAGATATTTTGTTGAAATTTATATTACTCATGCTCTTCTATTTTAATTTTGATTGGCAATTAATATATGTTACGATTGACCAACAAATCTTTTATATTGACTTTTAGCAAATCCGAAATCTTTGCCAATGTCTGCAAATCAGGTTGTGTGGTGTTTGTGCACCACTTGGAAACCGTTACAGGTTCCTTCCCTAATTGACCGGCAAGCCAGATGCCTGTTTTACCAGCATCAGCCAATGCTCCTTTAATTCTATTCAGATTTTCATTGCAAATATCTTAATACTAATCGCAAAGATATAAAAAAATCGGTAAGAATTAGGATTGTGCAACAAATTTGTTTTAAATGCCTTATAGTAGCATGGGGCACGGTATCATCAATTTTCTCAAACAGACGCTGCCTCGAACACCTATTACTCATGCCCTACATAGCACCCCTAAATGCTATATTATACTTACAGGCGTAAGACTATTATACTTAGGGGCGTAAGAGTACTATACTTACAGGTGTAAGACTATTATACTTATCGCTGATGGTATATTATGCATTTTTGCTTGTTATATTATTGAGTGCCAGTAAAGACTTCATAAAAGCACAAATACAATTATTGCCGGCAAATAAACGGGATTTTATTTGCCGGCAATAAGCAAGGTTTGGTTTTCAACTGCTTTTACCCCTACCTCTGATACACCCTCACATAATCAATCTCATAGCGCATGGGCATGGCGGAGAGGTCCACCTTGCCTCCGGTGCTGCCCATGGCAAGGTTCAGGAGCAAGTACATGGGGGCGTGGAAGGGGTTGTCGCCATGGCCGTGCTTGCCGTTGATGGTCTTGCTGAGGTCTATCTCGTTGAGCAGTTCGTCGTCCAGGTAGATGCGGATGAAGTCCTTGTCCCAATCCATGCACCACACATGGAACTGTGTTGCCCAAAGGGGGTCCTTCTCGGTGAAATGGGTGAAGGGCTTTACGCTTTCGTCCCAGACGCTGCCGCCATTGTCGTTGCCCCAACAGGCATTTGCCAGGATGCTGGGCACGCCACGCTTGGGGTAGAACTCCATGATGTCCACCTCTCCGCACGAGGGCCATCCGTACTTGTCCTTGCGGCCGAGCATCCATATTGCCGGCCATGACCCACGGCTGGCGGGGATACGGGCACGGACTATGAAACGGCCGTAGAGAAACTCATGCAGTCCTCGGGATATGACGCTGGCCGAGGTACACTCTATGCGCTTGCGGTTGTGCTTCCAGTCCTTGCTACCCTCCTGATACCAAGGGCAGGGGCGGTCCTCCCTGCGGGCGGTGATGAGGAGTATGCCATCCTCCGTTACCGTGGCATTCTCGCCCTGATACCATTGCCATTCGCGGTTGCGCACAAAACCATGCTCGTACGTCCAGTTGGCAGGGTTGGGGCGTCCGGGAGTGTCGAACTCGTCGTGCCACACTAATTTATAACCGTCGTCCAAAGTTTGTGGTACCTGTGCATCTACACCAAGGAGCATGCCCACGAGCATGAGGGCAGAAAGGAGTGTCTTCTTCATATTGGTATATTATATATAAGGTATAGGTATCTTGCTACAAAAGTCCCTGTCCCTTGAGTTCCTCCACCATCTGGCAGAGTTCGTCGTACCATTCCTGGCCGAAGCGGCGGACGAGGGGAGAGCGTAGGAAGACGTACAGGGGCATGTCCATTTCCTTGCCCTTGATGACGGCATCCTTGCAGATGTCCCAGCGGTGATAGTTGATGCCCACAAGACCTCCGCCGAACTCCTTCACGCGGATGGGATAGAGGTCGCAACTGATGGGCTTTGACGACAAGAGGCATCCACGGCATCCACGGAAAGCACAATCGCGGCCGCCAACGATGGTGGTGACCATATCGCCGTCGGGGTCGGCATACGCCACACCCTGCTTGTCTATCATTGCCTGGGCTCCGGCACTGAGGTAGGGCCAAAGGGTGTCCAGTTCGTTTTCTATGCCGGCAATCTCGTCCATGGTGACAGGAGCACCGGCATCGCCCTCCTCGCAACAGAGGCCGTGGCACTTGGAGATGTCGCAACAGAAGCGCTCCGTAACAATGTCCGTGTGTACTATCACATCGCCCACCATGAGCATCGGGGGCAGTTCGTTCTTCTCTACCATTGTATGGGTGTTTTGCCTTTACTGATGAGATACTTGTTTGCCTCGTTGAAATGTCCGCATCCGAAGAATCCGCGGTATGCCGACAGGGGGCTTGGGTGGGCACACTGGAGGATATGGTGGCGCGAGGCGTCTATCAGTTTGGCCTTGCGCCCGGCAGGTGCTCCCCAAAGCAGGAATACAAGCCCTTCCCTCTCCCTCGACAGGGTTTCTATAACGGCATCGGTGAAGGTTTCCCACCCTCTGCCCGAATGGCTGAATGCCTGGTGTGCACGGACGCTGAGGCAGGTGTTGAGCAGGAACACGCCCTGACGTGCCCATCGGGTGAGGTCGCCACTTTGTGGTATGGGAGCACCCGTTTCCGCCTGTATTTCCTGAAAGATATTCCTGAGAGATGGAGGAAATGGTATGCCGTCCTGAACGGAGAAGCAAAGTCCGTGTGCCTGCCCGTCGCCATGGTAGGGGTCCTGCCCCAGGATGACCACCTTAACGTCGTTGAACGGTGTCTGGTCGAAGGCATTGAAGATGAGCCGTGCAGGCGGAAAGCATTGCACGGTGCTATACTCCTGGCGGACGAAGTCGGTCAGTTGCCGGAAGTATGGCTTTTGAAACTCGGAGGAGAGCCGGGATTTCCAACTCTCCTCCATGCGGATGTTCTGCATAATACTCGATAACAGACCCTCCCCCTTACCCCTCCACAAGGGAGGGGAGTATATAGTATTGAATAGTGGAGGGTATATATTAGTATTAGAATCTATCTTTAATTGTTTGCAGTAACCACTCCGCTCCCTTGTGGAGGGGCTGGGGGAGGGTCCTCTACATTAATCCTTTATCAGGCACTTGCCAGTCATCTCCTCGGGCTGTTCCAGACCCATGATGTGGAGGATGCTGGGAGCCACGTCGGCCAGTACGCCGTCTTCCACCTTGGCATCCTTGTTGGCGGTAACGTAGATGAAGGGCACGGGGTTCAGAGAGTGTGCGGTGTTGACGCTGCCGTCGGGGTTCATGGCATTGTCGGCATTGCCGTGGTCGGCAATGATGATTACCTCGTAGTCGGTAGCCTTGGCGGCCTCTACAACCTCGCTGACGCACTGGTCAACGGCCTTCACGGCCTTCTCTATAGCCTCGTAGATGCCGGTGTGGCCCACCATGTCGCCGTTGGCGAAGTTAACCACGATGAAGTCGTACTTGTCCTCCTTGATGGCCTCTACCAACTTGTCCTTGACCTCGAAGGCACTCATCTCGGGCTTCAGGTCGTAGGTCTGCACCTTGGGACTTGCCACCAGGATACGCTCCTCGCCCTCGTAGGGAGTTTCGCGACCGCCGTTGAAGAAGAATGTAACGTGTGCATACTTCTCTGTCTCTGCGGTGTGCAACTGTGTCAGGCCCTTGCTGGCCAGATACTCGCCCAGAGTGTTGGTAACGTTCTCCTTGGGGAAGAGGATGTGCACGCCCTGGAAGGAAGCGTCGTACGGAGTCATGCAATAGAACTGGAGGCCGGGAATGGTGGTCATGCCCTGGTCTTCCATGTCCTGCTGTGTCAGCACGATGGTCAGTTCCTTGGCGCGGTCGTTGCGATAGTTGAAGAAGATAACCACGTCGCCCTCCTTGATGGTGCCGTCCACGGTGCTGTTGTGGATGGGCTTAACGAACTCGTCGGTAACGCCGTCGTCGTAACTCTCCTGCATGGCGGCAACCATGTCGGTGGCCTGCTTGCCCTCGCCGGCTACGATGAGGTCGTAGGCAACCTTAACGCGCTCCCAACGCTTGTCGCGGTCCATTGCATAGAAGCGGCCCACGATGCTGGCAATGTCGGCATTGCCTGTCTCGGCGCACTTGGCGGCCAACTGCTCGATGAAGCCCTTACCGCTCTGAGGGTCGGTGTCGCGGCCGTCCATGAAGCAGTGCACATAGGTGTGGCCGATGCCGTACTCCTTGCCGATTTCCACCAACTTGAACAGGTGGTCAAGGCTGGAGTGCACGCCGCCGTTGGAGGTGAGGCCCATGAGGTGGACGTTCTTGCCGTTCTTCACCGCATATTCGTATGCGCTTACTATTTCCTTGTTCTTCAGGATGGAACCGTCGGCACAGGCGCGGTTTATCTTCACCAGGTCCTGATATACGATGCGGCCTGCACCGATGTTGAGGTGACCCACCTCGGAGTTGCCCATCTGTCCGTCGGGCAAACCAACGTTCTCACCGCTTGCCAGCAACTGGCTGCAGGGATAGTCCTTCCACAGGCTGTCCATATAGGGGGTGGGAGTGTTGAAAATAACGTCGCCCTTACCCTTGTTACCGACTCCCCAACCATCGAGAATCATCAAAAGTGCTTTCTTTGCCATAATAGTTTCGTTTTATTATCTGTGTTTGTTGTTATCCATAGTTATCGCATGCGCCTATCATGTGCGCACACGTTGCTTTGCTACGCAAAGTTAATAAATTTATTTTAAATTCCCCTATCGCTGTCCTCATTTTTAATCCATATACGCCACGGTTGCCTTCCGGGCGTGGCACAACGGCGCATTTCCGTCTATATTATTGCCGGCGATGCTTGGTATATTGAAAAATATTCTTACCTTTGTACAGGCGAAGCACATTGCACCGAAAAGCGTGAAACACATACTGAGGTTTCTATTTACCATTGTAATGGCAGTTGCTTTTATCAATGGTGCAAGCGGTTCTGATTCCACCGGGCAGGAGAATCAGGGCTATGATGCATACGCCGAAACAGCATATTTCAGTACGGACACACAAGACATTGCCCCGGAACTGTACGTTCTGAGGCAGATGCCGTCTGCCAACGGGATACGTCCGCAGAAATCTGCAAAGAAGAAAAGTACCACACTCAACAACCGCTTTTATTTTCTGCCTGCCGACAGGGTGACAAGCCTAAAGGTGCGGCATTTTATCTGCAATCCCCCAACTGCATCCCCATTTTCGTTTGCCAAGCCTACGGACATGCTCGTCAGTTTTGGCAGACTTATTATTTAGTGAATGTCTTTTTCCGAGGGCTGTGGCAACCCGCCACGAGCCTCATCGCCTCGTGCTGTAGGGCATATCGCCCCGTGTTCCGAGTCCCATAGCAACGTATTGCATGGGCACTCGCAATACATGGCATTATACCCTACTTTCATAGCATTCATTTACAAACAAATAAACAATTATGGGAATTCTACAAATCTTTACCCTCTTAGGAGCATTGGGTATGTTCCTTTATGGCATGAACCTGATGAGTTCAGGTCTGCAGAAAGCGTCGGGCGACAAACTGAGGAGCCTGCTCTCTGCCATGACTTCAAACCCCTTCAAGGGAGTGCTCACCGGACTTGGCATCACATCCATAATCCAGTCCTCTTCGGCCACTACCGTAATGGTGGTTAGTTTCGTCAATGCCGGACTTCTTACCCTGTATCAGGCCATAGGCGTAATCATGGGTGCCAACATCGGTACCACGGTAACGGCATGGCTCGTATCATGGCTCGGTTTCAAGGCCGACATCTCCATCCTTGCCGTGCCTCTGATGATATTCGGCTTCCTCTTCTCCAACTCCAAGAAGAACCAGCGCCAGAACATCGGCGAACTCATTGTGGGCTTCTGCCTTCTGTTCCTCGGCCTTTCTTTCATGAAGGAATCCGTACCCGACCTTAACGAGACCCCTGAGGTGCTTGATTTCGTCAAGACCTGGTCAAGCCACGGCTTCGGTTCCGTGCTCCTGTTCCTCGTCTTCGGCACGATACTGACCCTCGTGCTCCAGTCCTCCTCTGCCACCATGGCCATCACCCTCATCATGCTCAGCATGGGATGGATACCCTTCGAGATGGCATGTGCCATGGTACTGGGCGAGAACATCGGTACAACCATCACCGCCAACATTGCCGCCTCGGTGGGTAACACCCAGGCAAAGCGTGCCGCCATGTCGCACACCATCTTCAACGTGTTCGGTGTGCTCTGGGCACTGGCTCTCTACAAGCCCTTCCTTAGTTTGGTTGGCTTCGTCACCTCTACGGTATTCGGTTTGCCCGATCCCTCGGCCGAAGGCTTTGCCGTGAGCGGTCCCAATACCGACGAAGGTGTGGCAGCCCTATATGGCCTGTCCATGCTCCACACCCTGTTCAACACCATCAACACCTTCATCCTCATCTGGTTCATCAAGTACATCGAGAAGGCCGTGGTGCTCATCATCAAGGCTCCCAAGGATCAGGAAGCCGAGGTGTTCCGCCTGAAGTACATCTCCGCAGGTCCTTTGGCCACACCCGAACTCTGCATGGAACAGGCCTTCAACGAAATCATACACTTTGCACAGATTTCCAGGAAGGGCCTTTCCTATGCCAAGGCTGCCATCGGCGAGAAGAAGGAGGACAAGTTCGATGAACTGAGCAAGAAACTCATCAAGTACGAGGAAATCTCCGACCGTATAGAATACGAGATAGCCACCTTCCTGAATGGAGTCTCTTCCGATGGCATCAGCGAGGACACCTCCAAGCAGATAAAGGCAATGTACAAGATCATCAAGGAACTGGAATCACTGGGCGACTCTGGCGAGGCAATAAGCCGCATCCTGTCCAGAAGGAACGTGCACAACAAGTCCTTCGACGACGACACCATCAAGAAACTGGAAGGCATGGTGGATGCCGTGGACAATGCCTACGATGCCATGATAACCAACCTGTCAGGTGTCCATAAGGGAACCCTGGAGGAGATTTCCAACGCCTACAATGCCGAGGACCGCATCAACTATCTCCGCAATGACCTGCGCGACGCAGAGATTGAGGAAATAGAGAACGGCAGGAAGAACTACCAGACGAGCGTCTACTACATAGACATCGTCAACCAGTTGGAGCGCATGGGCGACTTCATCATCAACATCTCGCAGGAACTGGAAAAGGCTTTTGTACGCAGGTAACGGCCTGTAAAGACGACGAGGATGTGCCTTGAAGTGTTCGCTTCAAGGCACATCCTCTTTTTCCAGTTTTAGCGGACAGCAATAATTAAACTCAAATTGACCTACAGATTGTTATACGCTAATGAATTCGTCTTTCTCTGTTTTGTCACTTCTCGGTTATAATTGCCACCCTTGCACCCTCAAGGCGGTAAAACACCTGATCAAAAATAATACTTATTACCATATAACGCTAATGGACGATTTGGGTAGGGAAATGCCATGCAAAAGTAATAGGGCGGAGTAAAATAAGCAGAAAGAACGGCATCCATTAAATAAATCCAGTATTTGGGAGTATTGTACTTAGTGTTTGGTAGCATTATACCAAATGCGAAGTATATTTGTACTTAATATTGAGTACAATTTTATATAAGTATATTTCAACAGTTTGTTTTCTTGTATAAATGCTTTGGTAACCGAGACTCGCACCTTTATGTTCCCCTTCGGTTATTCAATGGGTAAATGCCATTCAAACAAGGAACTTATGCTCGTAAAAGACAAGATACTTGCTCGCTCGCTTGCTTGTTGGTGCCTATGACAAGACGGCTCTCCGTTTCTTTTTGAAGAAATTTACGCAAAAAAGATTGATGCCGTTAGGAGGAACGGCCAAAAGTCAGTATCTTTGAGGCATAAAACGACAAATATGACACGAGAAGAGACTGTACTGAACTTCCTTCGCGAGCACGATATACCGTTTACCAATTACAACCATCCCGAGGGCAAGACCATAGAGGAGGCAAAACGTTGGTGGAAGGACGACGGGAGCGTGCATTGCAAAAACATATTCCTGCGCAACCATAAGGGCAACAAGCACTATCTGGTGTGCTATCATTGCGACCACAACCTGGATATCCATAGCCTGGAACAGCGTCTGAAGGCGGCTTTGCAGAGCCGTGGCCTGGCGGCTCCGGGTAAACTTTCCTTTGCCTCGGCAGAGCGCATGATGCGCTATCTGGGACTGGAACCGGGCAGTGTGTCGCCCTTCGGCCTCATAAACGATGAGGAGCACCATGTGCATCTGTTTCTGGATGCCACCCTGCAGGAAGCGGAGACGCTGAGTTTCCACCCCAACGATTGCCGTGGCACGGTGGTAATTGCCAAGGCCGACTTTGAACGTTATCTGTCTATCGTGGGAAATACTTACGAATACCTGGAACTCTATGATTAAGCATGTTATTTTCGACCTGGGCGGTGTGCTGATAGACCTTGACATGCCACGTTGCCTGGAGGAATTCCGTGCCTTGGGCGCTGACCCCGAGGTATTGTTGCGCCGACCCGAACCCGCCGATGCTGGGAGTGGCAAGGCCAAGGCTACCTTGTGCGACGGATTGGTGGCAAATGGCGCCATGGACCTGTACCAGACGGGAGACGTGTCTACAGACGACTTTGTTGCCGGCATACAGCGGTTCTGCACTCCCGGTACCACCGAAGAGCAGGTTCTGGAGGCATGGAACGCCTGCCTGCTGACCATACCGGCATATAAACTGGAGTTCATCAAGGCCCTGAGGGCAGAGGGATACTGTACGCACCTGCTCTCCAATACCAACGATGCGCACTGGCAACTTATCGCCAAGGAGCACTTCGGAGGGCGTGCCGAAGAGTATTTCGACCGCCTCTTCCTCTCTCAGGAGATGCACATGTCCAAACCCAATGCGGACATATTCCTGTCTGTTCTGGAGCAGTTGGGGGCGGAAGCCTCGCAGTGTCTGTTTCTGGACGACGCTCAGGCCAATGTGGATGCTGCCCAGGCACTGGGGTACAAGGTTTACAAGACACCGGTCAGGTATGACTTCCGCAAGGATGTCATGCAGATATTAGAAGAAGAAAAGCAATTATAATGCGATGAAATATACAAGTACAATAACCGTAGAAGAGAAGCACCTGGCCTGCACCGTAGGCAGTGGCGACCTGCCAGTTCTTGCCACCCCCATGATGGTTGCGCTGATGGAGAATGCCGCCATGCTTTGCGTGCAGGGAGAACTTGCCGAGGGCGAATCCACGGTAGGCAGCCACATTTCCGTCTCCCACGTCAAACCCACTGCCCTCGGCAAGACGGTTTCTGCCACGGCCACCCTGCTTTCACGCGAAGGGCGCAAGTTGACCTTCCATGTTGAGGCTCATGACGAGCAGGGACTGATAGGAGAGGGCGAGCATGTACGCTATATTATAAATAAGGAGAAGTTCATGTCTAAGTTCTAAAGTCTTCACACGGAGTAAATCTCACATAGATGAGGTTCTCGCACAGAATTCACGGAATGCTCAGAGATTTTACTTGAAGTCCAAAATATATTCTGATATGGAAGGGCTTGAATACACAGAATTTGTCGCCGACTGCGTCACGACGGCTGGCGCGTAAATAACGGAAAGGTGAAAAGTGAAAACTAATTCAAACTTAAAACAAATCCGTTCGCCCCTCACCGCGCAGCCCGTCGCAGGACTACAAGTCCAAAGCGACATAATCTGCGGATTCCAACAGCAAGTAGCTTGTTGATATAAGGAAATTGTCCGTGAATTCTGCGAATTCTGTGTGAGAGAAATAAAGAATCAACAATAATAACCAATAAATATAAGTTTATGTTACGTCTTAATTGTTTCTTCCAGGCCAATGAAGGTCGTTATGATGAGGCACTGCAGGCTGCTATGGCCCTCACTGCCAAGAGTCAGTCACACCAAGGATGCAAGGCATACGATGTATTCGAGAGTGCCACACGCCCCGACGTTTTTATGATTTGCGAGACCTGGCAGGACCAGGAATCCCTCGACCTGCACGCACAGACACCTGAGTTCGTGGAATATGCGGGCATCCTCAACGACTGCGGTCTGCTGAAGATTGAGAAACTGGAATTCTGATGAAGGAGGTTCGCTTTGAGCACGGCAACAGTTGGACGCATCTGGCTGGTGTCGTGTTTGCTTTAAGTTGCATCTGGCTTATCTGGCCGGCAACGGACCAGGGGTGGCAGATGTCCTTTGGCGTCATCTTCTTCATCGTGGGCATGTTCCTAATGTTCCTGGCCAGTACGGTGTACCACATGGTGCCTCCCGGCAAACTGAAGCGTGCCCTGCGCAAGTGCGACCATATCAGCATCTACGTGATGATAGCCTGCTCCTACACACCCATCGCCGTAGGTGTGGTAGGAGGTTGGATCGGTTGGCTCGTGTTCGGTCTGCAATGGGCATTTGTAGTGGCAGGTGTGGTGTACAAACTCATTGCCTTGGGCAAATATCCGCGCCTTTCTCTCGGCCTGTATCTGTTCATGGGATGGAGCGGATTGCTTATAGCACCCACGGTGTACTCCCGTTTGTCAACTCTTGCCCTCATTTTCCTGCTTGCCGAAGGTTTGTTCTATACGGCAGGAACGTATTTCTTCGCTCACGATGACCGGGACAACTTCCATGCCATCTGGCACATCTTTGTCCTGCTTGGTGCTGCCGCCCACTTCAGTACCGTCCTTTGCATAGTGATGGACTGGTGAATTAACCGTTACAAAACACCCCCGGAAATGGATGCGTGCCTCTTCCGGGGGTATTCTATAGACCTTATGTCTATCTTATTATCTGTTCCAGTTCCTTGACGTTGCGTGTCACTTCCTCGTCAGAAACCTCGTGGTCGAACAGGTTGCCGGCAAGGTATTGGGTGTAGGCTGCCATGTCGATGAGACCGTGTCCAGAAAGGTTGAACAGGATAACCTTCTCCTCGCCGGTTTCCTTGCATTTCTCTGCCTCGGCAATGGCGGCGGCAATGGCGTGGCACGATTCGGGGGCAGGGATGATACCCTCTTCCTTGGCAAACAGCAGGCCTGCCTTGAAGGTCTCGGACTGCTTCAGGTCCACGGCCTCCATGTAGCCGTCCTTCAGCAGTTGTGAGATTATCACACCTGCACCATGATAGCGCAGACCGCCGGCATGGATGTTGGCCGGCATGAAGTTGTGGCCCAGTGTGTACATGGGCATCAGGGGGGTCAGTCCGCTAAGGTCGCCGAAGTCGTATTGGAACTGACCCCGTGTCAGTTTGGGGCAACTGGCTGGTTCGGCGGCAATGAAGCGGGTCTTGCGCTCGCCGCTGAAGACATGGCGCATGAAGGGGAACGAGATACCTGCAAAGTTGGAACCGCCACCGAAGCAGCCTATCACTATGTCGGGGTATTCTCCGGCCATCTGCATCTGCTTCTCCGCCTCCAGACCTATGATTGTCTGATGCAGGGACACGTGGTTCATGACCGAACCAAGCACGTACTTGCAGTTCGGTGTGGTCATGGCCAGTTCCACGGCCTCGGATATTGCCGTGCCCAAGGAACCGTTGTTGTTGGGGTCAACGGTGAGCACATCCTTGCCGGCACGTGTGGACATGGAGGGAGAGGGCGTAACCTGTGCGCCGTAACTCTGCATTATGGCACGGCGGTAAGGCTTCTGCTCATAACTGATTTTTACCTGATACACCGCAGCCTCCAGGCCGAACACCTTGGCGGCATAACTCAGGGCGCATCCCCACTGGCCGGCGCCCGTTTCTGTGGTGATGTTCGTGACTCCCTCCTGTTTGCAGTAGTAGGCCTGTGCCAAGGCGCTGTTCAACTTGTGACTGCCTATGGGACTTACGCTCTCGTTCTTGAAGTATATGTGTGCAGGTGTGCCAAGGGCCTTTTCCAGACCATAGGCACGTACCAGGGGGGTGCTGCGATAATACTTGTACTGCTCGCGCACGGCCTCGGGGATGTCTATCCATGAATGTTCCTGGTCCATCTCCTGTCGGCTGGCCTCCATGGAGAAGAGCGGGAACATGTCTTCCGGGGTCATGGGTTTCTTGGTCTTGGGGTCCAGCATGGGCATGGGTTTGTTGGGCATGTCCGCCTGGATGTTGTACCACTGTGTGGGTATTTCCTCTTCGCTTAGGAAGAAACGCTTTTGCTTGCTCATATTGTGTTGTATGTTTGTGTCGTTAGTATTCAGTTAAGACGGTACATACCGCCAGGAATCATTCTCACAATCCCCTTCATCTCCATGGTGAAAAGCAGGCCGCTCAGTTTGCCTGCCGGTATTCCCGTGCTGACGGAGATGATGTTCAGTTGCAGGCGGTCTTTGTTGCGCAGGGCTTTTACGATAAGTTGCTCTTCGTCGGAGAGTTCGGGAAACAGGTCCTGCTGTATGCCGTCGGCCAGTTGTTTCTTTCTGGCCTTGTCGTCCTGCCATCCCATGGCTCTGACGAAGTCTTCGGCACCGGTAAGCAGTCCGGCCGTGTTGTTGGCTATTATCCTGTTGCAGCCGTCCGACTGAGTGTCTGTCATGCGGCCGGGGAAGGCAAAGACCTCCTTGCCATAACTCTGTGCTATCTCTGCCGTGATGAGGCTGCCACCGCGTGAGGCGCTCTCCACCACTATCGTGGCATCCGAGCAGCCGGCCACTATGCGGTTGCGCTGCACGAAGTATCGCTTCTCTATGGTGGTCCGCGACATGAACTCTGTCAGCAGTCCTCCGTGCTCCAGCATTTCCTTGGCGGTATTGCGGTGCAGGGTGGGGTATATCTGGTCCAGACCGTGTGCCAGCACTCCGATAGTCTCCATCCCGTTCTGCAGGGCCTGCCGGTGGCACTGCACGTCCACTCCGTAGGCCAGGCCGCTCATTATGAGTATGTCCGGACAGAGGTCGGCCAGTTCCCTGATGAACACCTCGCACATCTGCCGTCCGTAGTCGGTAATCTTGCGCGTGCCCACCATGCTGATGATTCGTTTCTTGTTCAGGTCGGCCGTGCCGCGATAGTACAGCATCATGGGAGCATCGTCGCACTCTTTCAGACGTTCGGGGTAGCGTTTGTCCTGGAAACCTATGCACTCCACCCTGACTGTCTTTGCCCATTCCATCTCCTCCTCGCAACGTGGCAGGCAGGAGTCCATGTAGGCAAGATTCTCCCTCAGTGCCGGGGTGGCATCGGGAACGGCATCCATGATGTCGCGCCTGTTCTCGAACACGGCCGTGGCGCTGCCCAGTGTCTCCACCAGCATCCTTTGTTGCGAGTAGTTCAGTTTCGGAACTCTCGTCAGTGCCATCATGTACAGTGTCTCCTTATCCATTCTGCTTCATCAGGTGTGAAATGTACTCGAAGCCGAAGCGGCATTCCAGACATTTGGCGTGGTCGCAGTATTCCTTTTTCAGTTGTATCAGAGCCTGGCTGTCGTAGGCCGTGCCCACATTCATTCCGCAGGCCTGCCATTGTCTCAGTATGTAGTTCTTCTCACCTGGCAGTTGCTCCAGCATCTCCACGGCCCGTGTGCGGTGGCCGTAGGTCCCGTGGTGCATGTCGTAGGCATAGAGCAGGTTTGCCACCGTGTTTATGATTATGAGTGTGCGGCTTCCCTTGCTTATTCCTGCCACAGCCAGTCTGTTGTCCGTTTCTTCCAGCGAAGTGGCGTCCAGAATACAGCTCATGGTGCAGTGCCCCTCGTGGAAAAGCCTTGCCATCTGCCTGATGCGCACATCGGGGAAGTTCTGGGGCCTGGTGCGCAGATAGTGCCAGTGGGAGGGTTCCATAGGTTCGGGCAATGTGAACTTGTGGTTCAGGAATCTGTACTCCGCATGCATCCTGTTTCTCTGTTCCTCGTCCGTCACCTTGTCTATCAGTCCGGCAAGACCCAGAAACATGCACTCCACCTGAAACAGGTTGTCGCGATGCTTCCCTGCCGCCGCAAGCGGAACACGCTTTGCCCACATCTCGAAGATGTCGCCGTTCAGTCCGAAGCCGAAGTTGCGTGCCAGGGTTATGAAGGTGGTCTGCTCCCAGTCACCGCGGCACTCCTTCAGGATGTCCAGTATCCTCTTGGCACGTGCCTCCATCCTCTCTGCCAGCAGGGCATCGAACCAGGCGTGTGCCTTTAATGGCTCTATTCCGCGCACAAACTTGTGGCAACGCGGATAGTCGGTGGTGCGGAGCAGTTCTTCATAGTTGTCCTTCACCTCCTGCGGTATGGCTATTGTCACCTGCGGCACCGTCTGTCCGCTTTGTGTCCGTATTTCAGCATCTGCATGTTCCACAACGTGCAGGATGGTCGTGTTGTAGACGGGGTCTGTATGATGCTTGTGCCTGTTCCAATCGCTGGAGCAGGTGTGTATCTCCACGTTGCCAGCCCACACTATTCCGTCCGCCTTGATGCGGGCATTGAGAAAGTCCGGACCTTGGTTGCCGTTGTGCTGTCCAGGGTCCATAACCTCCACTTCGGTGCCGTCGGTAGTCTTCAGTGTTCTTGACGGCAGAAGTCTGTGCATCCATACATAGTGGAGAAGTTTCTCCATGCGTGCAGTGTCATTTTGTCGGCAAAGTTACGATTAAGCGAGCGAAAAAGCAAAAGAATTTTGATATTTCCGAGTGTGAGTAACTAAGACCGAAGGTCAAAGTTACGATTAGGCGGGCTAAAAAGCAAAAGAATTTTGATATTTCCGAATGCGAGTAACTAAGATGCAGTCAATTATAAAGAAAATAAATCAACTTTGTTTATATGATAGAAAAAAAGCGTATCTTTGCCTTAACAAACCATCGGGGCAACCTGAACAAAAAGACATCACCATGGGAAACAAGAAAAGCGGAGGCAAGTACATCAGGAAAAAGGATCTGATGCAGTCCCTCATAGAGTTGTTCCAGCAGAATGCAGGAGAGGTGTATGACCTGAAACGTCTGTTCAAAGACTTGAAACTGACCACCCACCCTGCCAAGATGCTTTGTGTGGATTGTCTGGAAGACATGCTTCTGGACGACTATATCAAGGAAACCGCCCGCTATTGCTATACGCTGAATGCACCGTCGCAGGTAATGGAGGGAGTCTTCCACCGCAAGTCCAACGGCAAGAACACGTTCCACCCCAATGATGGCGGAGAACCCATCCTGGTGGCCGAGCGCAACTCCATGCACGCCATGGACGGAGACCAGGTGAAGGCCTCCATGCTGGCACGCCGCCGCAACCATGTCCGCGAAGCACAGGTCATAGAGATAGTGAAGCGTTCGGAAAAGCAGTTCGTGGGCACATTGAAGGTAAGCAAGGACTATGCATACCTGCTCACCGAGGACCGCACCCTGGCTACCGACATATTCATCCCCAAGCACTTCCTGAAGAAGGGCAAGAACGGCGACAAGGCTGTTGTCCGTGTGGTGGAGTGGCCGGAAGGCACCAAGAACCCCATCGGCAAGGTGGTGGACATTCTGGGACGCACTGGCGAGAACAATGCCGAGATGCATGCCATCCTGGCGGAGTTCGGCCTGCCTTACACCTACCCCAAGAACGTGGAGGCCATAGCCGACCGTATCCCCAAGGAGATTACCCAACAGGAAATCGACCGCCGCCGCGACATGCGCGACGTGCTCACCTTCACCATAGACCCGCACGATGCCAAGGACTTTGACGATGCCATCAGCATACAGGTGCTGAAGGACGGTGGAGACACGGGCAAGACGCTATACGAAGTGGGAGTACACATAGCGGACGTGAGCCACTATGTCACCGAGGGTTCGGCCATAGATAAGGAGGCCCTGAAACGTGGCACCAGCGTCTACCTGGTGGACCGCACCATACCCATGCTGCCGGAAAGCCTGTGCAACAACCTCTGCTCCCTGCGTCCCGACGAAGACAAACTTACCTTCAGCGTCATCTTCAAGATGAACGAGAAGGCCGAGGTGAAGGACTATGAGATTCTGCACACGGTGACACGGAGCAACCGCCGTTTCAGTTACGGACAGGTCCAGCAGATTCTGGAGGAGGAGCACGAGGCAAGCGAACAGGACTACAATGCTCCCGGCGATGTGCTTGTGCCCATAGAAGACCACGTCCCATCCACAACCTTCGCTCCCGGCACCGAGGAGCGCAAACTGCTGCTTGTGCTTAACCGCATGGCCAAGGAACTGCGCCGACGCCGTTTCCAAAGCGGCGCCGTGGATTTCGACCGATGCGAGGTGCGCTTCAATATTGACGAGAAGGGCAAGCCCACCAGCGTCTACTTCAAGGTGGCCAAGGATGCCAACAAACTCATCGAGGAATTTATGCTCCTGGCCAACCGTACCGTGGCGGAAAGCATAGGCAAGGTGCCCAAGAACCAGAAGGCAAAGGTGATACCCTACCGCATACACGACGTACCCGACCCAACCAAACTGATGCGCCTGGGCGACTTCGTGAGCAAGTTCGGCTATCGTCTGAAGACTCAGGGAACCAAGGGGGAAATCTCCAAGAACCTCAACAAGATGCTGGCCGACGTGCACGGCAAGGCGGAGCAGAACGTCATAGAGATGGTGACCCTGCGTGCCATGATGAAGGCCCGCTACAGCGTGCACAACATCGGTCACTACGGGTTGGCCTTCCAGCACTATACGCACTTCACCTCGCCCATACGCCGTTACCCCGACCTTATGCTTCACCGCCTCCTTACCAAGTATGCCACGGGCGGACGTAGTGTAAGTCCTGTGAAGTACGAGGAACTCTGCGAACAGTGCTCCGATGCCGAGCAGACGGCAGCACAGGCAGAGCGCGCCAGCATCAAGTACAAGCAGGTGGAGTACATGAAGGAGCATCTGGGCGAGACCTTCGAGGGCACCATCTCCGGCGTTACGGAGTTCGGCCTCTACGTGGAGGTGAACGAGAACAAGTGCGAAGGCTTCGTGCCTCTGCGTGACCTGGACGACGACTACTACGAGTTCGACGAAAAGAACTTCTGCCTGCGAGGCCGCCGGCGCAACCGCTCCTACAACCTGGGCGACCAGGTGCACGTACAGGTGGCACGTGCCGACCTCTATAAAAAGCAACTCGACTATAAACTGGTTTCAAGAACAGATAACTAACAGCATAACCAACACCCAACAGTAGGGACGCTGCGTGCAGCGTCCGAAGAACCCTACAAAACGCAAGAAAAAACACTCAACCAACCTGTGTGGCGGACGCTGCACGCAGCGTCCCTACCCGCACCGCTCACCCGTTCACCGCTCACCCGTTCACCGCTCACCGTTCACCGCTCACCGTTCACCGCTCATCCGCTCACCGTTAAATCCAGTTTTCCGTTTTCCGTTTTCACATTTCCGTTCAATATGCCTCAGTCCCTAATCCAACAACAGAAACTCACGCAGGAACAGATACAACTTCAGACCGCCATGCAGGTGCTGGCGTCCAAGTTGGTGGAACTCCCTCTGGAGGGATTGCGCGAGCGTGTGGCCACGGAACTGGCAGAGAACCCCTATCTGGAGGCAAGCAGCAGCGAGAGCGGGGACGGATACATCCAGACAGACGGCGGCACTGGCGAGGGGCAGGATACAGAATACGATGCCAAGCAGGACTACTCCACCGAAGACGACATCCCCGACTATCTCCTGCGCCAGTCCTATGGAAACGAGGCAGAGGATGAGGGCAACGGCATGGACAGCGCGGACACACAGTCCTTCTACGACCAACTGATGGAACAGGCAGGAGGCTGCGACCTCTCGGAGCACGACAGACAGATACTGGAATACCTTATAGGCAACCTGGGAGACGATGGCCTACTTGGCAAGCCTCTCTTCCAGATTGCCGACGAACTGAGCATCTACCACTATCTGGACACCACGCCGGAGGAGGTGGAACGAATCCTCCAAATCCTATGGCGCTTCGACCCTCCCGGAGTGGGGGCAAGGAACCTGCAGGAGTGCCTCATCATCCAATGCAAGCGCAAGGGGTACCGTAGCGTTCCCGGGCATACACCCTTGTTGCTGAAGGTGCTGGAGCGCAACTGGGACGACATCAGCCACAACCGTTGGGACCTGATAAGGCAGAGGTACAAACTCTCCGACCAGCAGGTGCAGATGCTTCGCCATGAGATAAGGCGGCTGAACCCGCGTCCGGGCAGTTCCATGGGCGAGAAGGCAAGTTCTGCAGAGACGCACATCACACCAGATGTCATTGTAGACGTTGACCAGGAGGGCAACATAGACCTTACCCTGAACGACGGTGACCTGCCCACCCTCTCCGTCAGCGAGGATGCCATGGAGATGATCGACGTGGACTTCGTGCGCGACTATGTGAACCGTGGCAAACTCTTTATCGGTGCCATCATGCAACGCCGCCACACCATCATGCGCACCATGCAGGCTATCATAAAGTTGCAGCGCAAATATCTGGTCACGGGCGACGAGACTTTGCTCCGCCCCATGCGCTTGGAGGACATCGCCAAGATTACGGAACAGGACCTCAGTACCGTATCGCGCGTGTGCAACAGCAAGTACGTGGAAACACCATACGGCACCTTCCCCCTGCGGTGGTTCTTCACCACACAGGCCAAGGCCACTACGGAAGACGTTTCCATCAAGAAGATGCACCAGGCTCTGAAGGAAATCATAGAACAGGAGGACAAGAGACGCCCGCTCCAGGACGAAGAACTTGCCGAAATGCTGCAGCAGAAAGGATTCAACGTGGCACGGCGCACCGTGGCCAAGTACCGCGAACAACTGGGCATCCCCACAAGCAGAATGAGAAGAGAATGACACCGGCAAGACTCATAGCCCAGGCACTCTCCGTGGTGTTCCAACCTGCGTTCTACCCGCTGGTGGGCTTCATCATACTGTTCACCCTCACCTACCTGAGCATGATGCCATGGGAGTTCAAGTTGTGGGTGCTGGTATCGGTGTATGTGTTCAGCATAGCCATACCTTATGTAATGACCTTCTTCATCCGCAAGACCAACGGATGGAGCAGACACGACCTGCACCAGCAGAACCGCCGCTATATCGTCTATTTTATAAATATCATCTCGTACCTCAGTTGCATGTACGTGTGCTACAGGCTTTACCTGCCCTCCTTCATGGGAGCCATACTGGTGGTGAGCCTTCTTGTCCAGTGCGCATGCGTGATAACCAACATGTGGTACAGGGTCAGCATGCACTCGGCAGGTACCGGGGTAATCATCGGCGCCCTCCTGGCCTACAGTCACATCTTTGCATTCAACCCCACGTGGTGGCTCTGCATTTCCATCCTCCTCTCCGGAGCCGTCATGAGCAGCCGCATTTACTTGAAAGGCCACACCCTGGGGCAGGTCCTCTCCGGCACCGCCATCGGCATTTTGTGCGGAGTTGTAGGGATAATGGTGTGGTAGAGGCTAATCTTCACACAAAAAGAGTAATAATAAAATAACTACCCAGATTTGTATATAAGGACTGCTTGGGACCAGCTTGACTTCCAATAGCAAAAATCAAACCTTTTGTCACGGATAGTAGACTTTTATTATGACAACAAAAGTCTACCATAGTATTGAGATTACAAATGCCGTGCATGCTGGGTTTCACTTCATTGCTAAGGAGAGAGCAATATTTCAGAACGCATAGGAGAGATTAGGTTAATACCAGTCACGAGGTATCTGTCTAAAAATACGAAGAGGATAGTTACTTCTAACTGGTTCGCCTTTTGTAACTGCAGGTTCCCATTTCGGCATAATATTTGCAATATGAAGTGCTTCTTCGGAAAAATCTTCGGAAAATTCAAAAGGGTAAACCATCACGCCCACGACAGAACCATCTTTGTCAATAGTAAATATTAAATCTAAAACACCCTGCTCCTGATATATTGCAGAATTCTTGATGTTCTGCTGCAACCACTTCAAACATTCTGCGTCACCGCCGGGGAAAGAAGCGTAGGTTGTTACATAGAACAAAATATCCGTTGACTGTGTTTCATAGCAAATTAAACCATCTACAATCTTTCTGCCAAGTTGCGAACATCCTAAAAACACATCCAGACCGACATATTTCAAAGAGTCAGGAACTTTCACTCTACGCAATGAAGAACAATCTTCAAATACTCTATCTCCTATATGCCTTACCGAATTGGGAATATTTATTTCTATCAATGAAGAACAGCCATAAAATGTCCTTTCTCCGATAAATTTAACGCTTGGGGGGATATTAATAGTTTTAAGACTCATACATGTTGAAAAAGTACCAACTAATCCTACTGTATTTTCTTGCAGTGTGTATGTATCAAGTGTATTGTTTGCTACATCAACAGCCCATCTATCTGCATACAATATATTATTTTTATTCGGAAGTTTTTTACACCCCTTAAATGCTGTACTGCTTATATCAGTAACACTCTCTGCAATGGAAATATTAGAAAGAGAGGTACAACCTTCAAATGCCCCGTCACCTATATATTTCAAACCTTTAGGCAAACATATTGACTTAAGATTAGAACAGTTTGAAAAAGTTCCAGCCAAACCTAAAGTATTTTCACGAATAATATATGTTTTGCATTTATCGTCCGCAACGCCAACTGCCCAATTATCTGCATAATGAATTGTATTTTCGACAGGCAGAGCATTGCAACCACTAAATGCTGTAGCGTCTATTTTGGAGACACTCTCAGGAATATCTATGAACGAAAGAGAAGTACAACCCTCAAATGCACTTTTACCAATTTTTATAAGTCCATCAGGTAATACTATGGATTTCAGTAATGAGTTGTTTAAAAAAGCTCCAGAACCAATAGCTTTGACATAGTTTGGTATAACTGATGTACTGCAACCAAGTACTAAGGTACTATCAATTGCCGAAATGAGGCAATTCCCCTCGGAAAAATATGACTTGTTTTCACTATCAATATTTATTTGAGACAAATTGCTACAACCATTAAAAGCATTATATGCAATATCAACGAGAGATTTCGGAAAAGTTACTGAACTTAAAAGAGTGAAGTTTTTAAACGCATTACAGTCAATATGTGTTATTCCTTGTGCGATTTCTACAGATGTTACCTTATCATGATATATCTTCCATGGTTGTACTGCTGTCAATTTATGTATATTTATTCCAGCAATAGTCAATTTGCCCGTGCTTTCGTCAAATGCCCACTTGAATACTCCTTGATTATTTTTATATTCGAGAAAGGATGAAAATATCTTATTTGATATTGTATAGTAATATGGATTAGATTCCGATATTTGCAAATCATGAAGTTCTGTACAATCATCAAAAGAATTCGTAGATAGGCTTGCTACGGAAGCAGGAATTAAAACAGACGTTAGCGAACTACATGTTTGAAAAGCATATTCTTCAATTACCTTAACACCTTCTTCAAATGTCAGACTTTTCAAACCTGTACACGTTTGAAAAGCCCCCTTATTTATCAACTCGGTGGATGCTGGAATTGTCACCGATTCGATAGATGAACACTTGGCAAAAGCCCCCAAACCAATAATTGTTACAGTTGAGGGAATGTTTATGTTCTTCAATGATACGCACTTGGCAAAAGCCTGCTTGCCGATGTTTACAAGGCCTTCCTTTGGTATGTCTACGGTAGTCAATGCCACACAATTGAAAAAGGCACCAGTAGATATCTTTCTTACTGTAGATGGTATGGAAACTGTCTTAAGCGCAGTACATTTGGCAAAGACCTGGTCTGCTATAGTCACTACTCCATCAGGGATTTTTATATCCATTAATGATACGCACTCAGCAAAGGCACCGGTAGATATCTTTTTTACTGTAGATGGTATGGAAACAGTCTTAAGCGCAGTACATTTGGCAAAGGCCTGGTCTGCTATATTCGCTACTCCATCAGGAATTTTTATATCCATTAATGATACGCACTCGGCAAAGGCCTGTTTGCCTATATGTACAAGACCTTCCTTTGGTATGTTTACGGTAGCCAATGACACACAATTGGCAAAGGCACAGGTAGATATCTTTTTTGCTGTAGATGGTATGGAAACTGTCTTAAGCGCAGTACATTTGGCAAAGGCATGGTCTGCTATAGTCACTACTCCTTCAGGAATAGTCAGTGTCTGCAATGATGGATTTTCATAAAAGGACTTTGTGCCGATAATCCTTGTTGAAGATGGAATGGTGAAGTTCTTGGCGGCAAAAATAAGCGTACTATCGTTCTTTGTTAGCAGACAGTTCCCCTCTACAAAAAAGGCTCCACCATCCTCTATCTTGATGGTTTCTATAGAAAGGCAACCCTTTAAGGTATAATATGGTATATCCTCTACATCCTTTGCCAAAGCCACAGTCTTAACATCATTCTTGTAAAAGTCCCATGGAGTTCCATTGGAATAGTCATACATGGGACCAGAACCGGAAAAAGCAAGAATGCCTTTATCGGAATCAAATGACCATGTCATTCCTGCACCACATTCACCCTTAATAACCTTTGCATTTAGCAAACAAACGAACGCTACTAAATAAAGTATTAAAATTGAAAATCTCTTCATAGTTATAGATATTTATTATTCTGTGTTCAACGTTAATCGGATTTCATTAATAGATACAAGAAAAGCGTAAGGATTTGTCTTGTTTATTGAATAAGTGGTATCGCCAAACACCATGTAAGAATAAACAGAAACAAATACCCCACGCTGTTGTATACACTTTGCAAAGCACAGCGTGGGCTGTACGCGCACAATCATATACATACAGAATGGATGTATCTCTGTCTCTATCCTCTTACTGAATTTTGGCGATTTTCTTATTCAGGATAAAGCAAGAAACGCATTCTTGACCCGAGGATTTCTCCCCTCGGATGTTGCAAAAATACGAATAATATTTGAACTGGCAAGAAAATGTTACAAATATATTTTAGACAATAGAGGGGGGGCACAGGGGCAAATCCATGAAGAACTATTTTGGGTGTGATGTGATATTCCAACAAACGAAATACTATACCAGAAAATCCTTCCCAGTTCTGCAATACATTTTTAAGGTCTACCGGATCGACGTCTCCGGACCTCCCATTCCCGTCCTCGGTGGCGGTAAAATGAATCGCCCTCGGCGGTAAAGTTCACCGCCAGTGGCTGCTCATTTTACCGCCACCGACGGCTCGGCGAGGGGACCTATAGGACAGAAGCAGGGAAATACTATATCCACGCATTATCACTATGGCGATTTTCAAAAATAAGCCTCCAATCACCTGTGATAATTTCGGTTATACAGCAAAAAACAAAAGAGATACCCATTTTTGCGGTTATAACCGAGATTCTGCGTACCCGTGCTGACTATTAATGCATGGTCTTCTACCCCCACCCTTTTTCCAATGCGTGCCACATGCTTTGGCGTGCCTCGGGGTGCAGGGTGCAGAGGGATTGGGAGAGGCGCTCCATTTCCGAGCGGCGGGTTCTGTCTTCATAGGGACAGGGGGCCATGTGACGCACCAGTTGGGCTTCGGCGGCATGGGATGCGATGTCCTTTTCGGGGACAAGGCAGAGGGGACGTATCATGGTGAGGGGATAGTGCTCCATGGGCATGGAGGGACGCATGGAGTGGAAAGAACCTTCGTAGAGGAGGTTCATGAGCATGGTGGCAAGGAAGTCGTCCTGATGATGCCCCAGGGCTACCTTGTTGAAGCCGTGCTTTACGGCAAAGCGGAACATGGCCTTGCGACGATAGCGGGCACAGAGGAAGCAACGCGTGCGGCGCTTGTCGGTGCTTTCGTCAAAAGAGGTGTGGAGGATGTGCAAGGGGATGCCAAGGGCATTGCAGAACGTCTGCATGTGCGGGATGTCCGTCTGGTAGGGCACATTGTCCATGACCACATGCACGGCCTCTACGTGTATTGAAGGCTTGAATATGCGGGCACGCTCTGCCATCAACTGAGCCATGACCAGGGAGTCCTTGCCTCCGGAGAGGGCGAGGAGTATCCTGTCGCCATCGGCAAGAAGGGCGTAACCGGTACAGGCTTTGTTGAAGAGACGAGTGAGGACCCCCTCAATCCCACTATAGGGGGAAGAAGTTAGGGGATGAGCGGATGGATGTAGAGAATGGGACACAAGATTTATAAGGATGTAATAATTTTAACACGGATGGCAATTCAAACAGGTTTGCTTCTTGTCGCTCGGCAATGCAGGGACGTTGCGTGCAGCGTCCGTTTTGTTTGTCGTTCTCGGACGCTGCACGCAGCGTCCCTACCATGCTTCTGCTTTTGACTTGACTTAACGTCGACCTTTGGTTCGTCGATTTTGCTCATGCTCGGCATAATTCAAACGAGTTTGACTCTGCTCTCGCTTACACGCAAAATTCGCTTACTCGCAGTTTTCCGTTTTCACATTTCCGTTCGTTCCATACGCAAATAATGATGGCCGAAAATAAAGAGGTCGCCATCGTGGCGGAAGCCAAGCGATTCATAGAGTGCCTTGGCACCAAGGTTATTGGGTTCGCATGCCAGGATGGCAGGGCGACTTTGTCCCTTAGCCTCATCTATGGCGGACAACAGGAGTTGGCGTGCTATGCCCCTGCCACGAGCATGGGGAGTGACGGCAAGGCTATCGAGATAATACTCTCCTGGTCGTGCCTCGGCATCCATGCTTTCCACGTCAAAGGAGATGAGTTCGCGGAGCAGGGAGAAGGTGTTGGTGCGCATCTCCATGTAGTTGTCTCCCGGATATGCCACAATGGCACCAAGTGGTGTACCGTCAGTGTCCTCGGCAATGAGGGTGTGGCGCCAACTGTATAGCGTATCGTCACGGCATATCACATCGGCAAGCAGGGCCAACCTATGGTTGTCCTGCTCGCTGAGAGTGCCTTCGCTCCTCTCCATGATGTCATCGCCCAAAGCCTCCACTACCACCAGGGCAATGAAGGGAGAATCGGATATGGTTGCTTTGCGTATTGTCATATTGGAGTAGGGCCCCTCCCCAAGCCTTCCGCAAGGGGAGGGAGTGATTACGGGACGCAAACTTGAAATTCGTTACATTATACTCCCCTCCCTTGCGGAGGGGTAAGGGGGAGGGTCCTCTATCTCCCTTTCAAATCCTCCTCTATAAACTTGAGCAGGCGCTCTACGGCCTCTTCCTCGGGGATGTTCTTTTCGATGCACTCCTTGGCCTTGTAGAGGGAAACCTTGCCACGGGCGGCACCAACGTAGCCATAGTCGGCATCTGCCATTTCGCCGGGGCCGTTGACGATGCATCCCATGATGGCAATCTTCAGTCCCTTGAGGTGAGCCGTGGCGGCCTTGATCTTGTGGATGGTGCCTTCAAGGTCGTAGAGCGTGCGGCCGCAACCGGGGCAGGAGATGTACTCCGTCTTGACGAACTTTATGCGTGCCGCCTGCAGGATGGAGTCGGAAAGGTCGCGCAAGGTGGCCTCGTCGAACCCCTCTGCCTCTATATCGAGCAGGTGCGCCTTCTTGTCTATGAAGATGGCACCCACGGCCATGGCAGCCTTCAGTTGGAGTTCTTCCAGCGAGGAGGCCCCCAGGCGCAGAGTTACGGTATCGTCCTTGATGCCTGCCTCTGCTTCCTGGCGGAGACGGTGGCATTCGGGAATCATGTCCACAAGTTGACGAGCCACGGGGATTTCCTTCTCGGGCGCTTCGGACAGGCTCACGCGGATGGTATCGCCGATGCCCTCGGTGAGCAGGGCGCCAATGCCCACGGCGCTCTTGATGCGTCCGTCCTCGCCCTCGCCAGCCTCGGTGACACCAAGGTGCAGGGGGAAGGTCATGCCCTCCTTGTCCATCTCCTGAACGAGCAGGCGCATGCTCTGCACCATCACCACGGTGTTGCTGGCCTTGATGGAGATGACCACGTTCATGAAGTTGTGGCGCACGCAGATACGGAGGAACTCCATGCAACTCTCCACAATTCCCGCCGGGGTGTCGCCATAGCGCGACATGATGCGGTCGGAGAGCGAACCATGGTTCACACCTATGCGCACCACCGTGCCGTTCTCGCGGCAAATCTGGAGGAAGGGAAGCAGGCGTGCCTCTATCTTCTGCAGTTCCTGGGCATACTGCTCGTCGGTGTACTCCAGTTGCTTGAACTGACGGGCGGCATCCACATAGTTGCCTGGATTGATGCGAACCTTCTCGCAATAGCGGGCAGCCACGTCGGCCACATTGGGGTTGAAGTGAACGTCAGCGACCAAGGGAACGGAGCATCCTGCCTGGCGCACCGCCCTGCTGATAAGTTCCATGTTCTCTGCCTCGCGTGTACCCTGAGTGGTAAGGCGCACCAATTCGCCACCTGCCTCGGCAATGCGCAGAATCTGTGCCACGCTGGCTTCGGTGTCCATGGTGCTGGTGTTGGTCATCGACTGAACCCTGATGGGGTTTTCGCCACCCAGACGGATGTTGCCCACGGTGATTTCGTGGGACTTGCGACGTGCGTATGCCATAGTTGATGTTTAGTTGACCTTGAACTTGTACTTAACCTGTGAGAGTTCCTCGTTGGCCTTTACAATCTTCTCCTTCAGACCCTGCTTGTAGGCCTTGAGTTTGGTGGCAAGTGCCTCGTCGGAAAGAGCCATCATCTCTGCCGCAAGGATGGCGGCATTCAAGGCACCGTTAACGCCAACGGTGGCCACTGGTATGCCGGGAGGCATCTGTATGATGGAGAGCATGGCATCCAAACCGTCCAGCATGCCCTTGATGGGCACACCGATGACGGGCAGTGTGGTGCTTGCCGCAATGACACCGGGCAGGGCTGCCGCCATACCGGCACCGGCAATTATTACGCGAACGCCACGACCCTCTGCCTCGCGTGCGAACTGCTCCACCTCGTCGGGGGTGCGGTGAGCCGAGAGTGCGTTCATCTCAAAGGGAATCTCCATTTCGTCCAGGAACTTGGCAGCCTTCTCCATAACGGGAAGATCGCTGGTGCTGCCCATAATGATGCTGATCATAATAATGTATAGTTTTTTATGTTGTTATTATATTGAATGCTTTGTGCAAATACTTTGTCAGGTCAGAGGCTATGAGGCTGTGCTGCCCCAACTCGCTTGCCGCCAGGTCGCCGCTCAGGGCATGCAGCCCTACGCCCAGCAGGGCGGCATCCCGTGGGGGATAACCCTGTGCCAGAAGGCCAAGGATGATGCCCGTGAGCACATCGCCGCTTCCTGCCGTGCCCATGCCGTTGTTGCCATAGGGGCACTGGTACTGGGCGGAAGGATTGCCGGATATGGTGATGGTGGTGGGATGACCCTTGAGCACGAGGATGACGTTGTCCAGGCATACCCCCGACTCCACCAGTCTCCTGTACTCCAACGGGTGTGGCGTGATGATGGTGCCTGTTGACAATAAGGAAAACCATCCAGGGTTCTGTGCCAGGATATTCAGTGCATCGGCATCGAGCACCATGGGTATGGAGGTGCCCGCCATCGCTTCAAGCATGCGGTGCAATGCCTCCGAAGTCTCCTGCCCTGTGCCTATGCCAGGACCTATGCCTATGGCATTATAGGGAATGGGCACTGATGCATCCAAGGGCATGGCTGTCCACCGCTTGTCGTCCTTGTCGTGATGCAGTATTGCCTCGGGAAGCGCCACCTGCATTATGTCGTTGTTGCGCCAAGGGATGTGTACGGTAAGTTTGCCCACACCCGAGCGCATGCAACTTCTGCCTGCCAATATACCTGCACCTGCCATGCCATAACTGCCCGCCACGAGCAGGGCATGCCCGAAGGTGCCCTTGTGCCCCTCCACAGGTCGGGGGCGAAGGATGCTTTGCAGGAAGGGTATGTCGGTTATAGCGGACATGGTAAGGGGGAGGGTCTTTAGTACTTGAACGAACTTCCGCCGGCAAACTCGCGGAGCAGTGACGTGGGCGGAACCTGGTCGGCAGGCACGCTGCGGAAGTAGCGCAGGAACTTGCGCAAACGGCTTGCCTCGGCATATTCAGGCTCACATTCGCCCACCTGGTCGAGGATGGGTTTCACCTGATCCTTGATGACCGCCAGTTCATAGAGCAGGGCACTGTTGAAGATGGAGTCCGCCAGTTCCTGGAAGGGGAATATCCACTTCTCCTCGCCGGCACTCACGCTGGGCATGCGGCGTATTGTCTCCAGAGCCGAATAGCCACGGTACTGGAAGTCGCGGATAAGGCGGCGCAGCAGGCGTATGTCCGTGGTGGGGATATTGTTGTGGTCGTCCAGGGCTATGGTGGTGAGGGGACTGATGAAGATGCGGTACTTCTTGTCCTCGGGCACCTGCTCGGACAGGATGGGGTTCAGAGCATGGTTGCCCTCCAGTATGATGATGTCGCCCTCGCCGATGCGGATGCGACGGTTCTCGTAGACACGCTCACCCAACTTGAAGTCGTAGCGCGGCAGATCCACCTCCTCGCCTGCCAGCAGTTGGTTCATCTGCTTGTTGAACAACGCCGTATCCACGGCACCTATGCACTCGAAGTCGTAGTTGCCGTTGGCATCCTTGGGCGTGTCCACACGGTTCACGAAGTAGTCGTCCGTGCTGATGGTGTGCGGACGCATGCCGGAGGCCATCAGGAGGATGGCAAGGCGTTTGCTGGTGGTTGTCTTTCCGCTGGACGAGGGACCTGCCAGCAGTACCAGTTTGGCACCCTTCTCCACAATGTTGTCCACTATCTCGTTCAGTTTCTTCTCCTGAAGGGCCTCGCTCACGTTTATCAGTTGCGAAGCATGCCCGTCCTTGACGGCCTCGTTGAACTCCCCTGCCGTGCGCACTCCCAGGATATCCTGCCAGCGGTGGAACTCCTGAATGACGTTGTGCATCTTCTGCTGAGGCACCATCTCCTCCAGTTCGGTGGGATTCTTGCGCGAAGGGATGCGAAGGAGCAGGCCCTCGTAGAACTTCTCCACCTTGAAGAGGCTCAGCAGGCCGGTCCTCGTCAGCAGGCAGGAATAGAAGTAGTTGACCGTGTCGCACAGGCGGTAGTAGTAGGTGTAAAGGTTGCTTTGGCTTTCCAGGAGTTTTGCCTTGCTCTCCATTCCCCTGGAGCGGAACAGGGCAATGGCCTCCTCTATGGGGCACTGCACACGATGTATCTTCTCGTCCATGTCCACAATCTCCTGCATGCGCTGCTGTATGGCCATGGCATCCTGCTCCGTCACCTCCCTGCCTATGCGCAGTTCGCAGAAGTAACCGCGGCTCACCGGCGCACCTATTATCAGTTGCCCTCCGGGGTAGAGGTCCTCCACGGCCTTGGCCAGAACCAGGAACAGGGTCAGCGTGTAGGTTCTCATGCCGTGCGAGGACGTGATGTCCTTGAACTCCACGTCCTTGGCATTGTAGAAGCGGTAGTTCATGCCCTGCACCTTGTTGTTCACAAGGGCACACATGGGTCCGTGCTTCATGTCCAAACCGCTCACTTCATACAGTTCCTTCAAACTTGTCCCGAACGGCACTTTGATTATCTGCCCGTTATTGCGGCATCGTATTCTCAGAGTCTGTGGCATAGGTCTATAATGTTTTGCATACAAAAATACAAAAAAAACTTAATCTATTAGCCTTTCATTGCCCAATGTTCATTTAATTTCGTACCTTTGTCCCCGATTTTGCATAAATTAATACACCTTATATAATATATGGAGAAAATAAGTTACGCTCTGGGTCTTGGCATAGGCCAGCAACTGAAGAGCATGAACATCGAGAACTTTGACATAAAGGAATTCAGCCGTAGCATCGAGGATGTGATGGCAGGTCGCGATACCGACATGACCGCACGCGAGGCACAGGTTATGCTGAGCGAGTATTTCCAGAAGAAGGAGAAGGAGCAGGCAGAGGAGAACATTGCCAAGGGCAAGGCCTACCTGGAGGAGAACGGCAAGCGCGAGGGCGTCATCACCACCAAGAGCGGTCTTCAGTACGAGGTGCTCACCGAGGGTACTGGCAAGAGCCCCAAGGCTACCGACAAGGTGCGTTGCCACTATGAGGGCCGCCTGACCGACGGTAGCGTATTCGATAGTTCATACCAGCGCGGCGAGCCTGCCGACTTCGGCCTTAACCAGGTTATTGCCGGTTGGACAGAGGGCGTGCAGCTGATGAAGGAAGGTGCCAAGTACCGCTTCCACATCCCCTATCTGCTGGGTTATGGCGAGCGTGGTGCCGGTGCATCCATCCCCCCCTATGCCACACTGGTGTTCGACGTGGAACTGATAAAGGTGCTCTAAGCAAACCCCACAAAACGACTAACAAATACAACAAAATAATATCAAGATGAAAAAGATTTCTATCATCGCAGCCGTAGTTCTGGCTGCTATCATGACAAGTTGTGGCAATGGTACTCCCAAGGCCAACATGAAGAGCGACGTTGACTCTCTCTGCTACGCCATCGGTATGGCACAGAGCCAGGGTCTGAAGGATTATCTGGTAATGCGCATGGGTGTGGACACCACATACATGAACGAGTTCATCAAGGGTCTGAACGAGGGTGCCAACGCCGGCGACGACAAGAAGCAGCAGGCTTACATTGCTGGTCTTCAGATCGGTCAGCAGGTATCCACACAGATGATTGCCGGCCTGAACCACGAACTCTTCGGCGAGGACAGCGCCCAGTACGTAAGCCAGAACAACTTCATGGCAGGTTTCGTTGCCGGTACTCTGGAGGACACCACCATCATGAACGTAGAGGCTGCCAACGAGTATGCACAGACCAACATGAAGACCATCAAGGCTCGCCAGATGCAGGCCATGTATGGTGACAACAAGAAGGCCGGCGAGGAGTTCATGGCAGAGATTGCCAAGAAGGAAGGCATCAAGCAGATTGAGGAGAGCGGAGTTTACTACGAGGTAATCACCGAGGGCGACGGCCAGATTCCTGCCGACACCAGTTTCGTGAAGGTTAAGTACGAGGGTACCCTCATCGACGGCACCGTATTCGACGGCAACATGGATCAGGAGAAGCCCATGACATTCCGCTGCAACCAGGTTATCCCCGGTTGGACAATGGCTCTGACACACATGCCCGCTGGTTCTAAGTGGAAGGTTTACATCCCCCAGGAAATGGCATACGGCGAGCGTGAGGCCGGAGACAAGATCAAGCCCTTCAGCACACTGGTCTTCGTTATCGACCTGGTTTCTGTAGGCAAGTAAACAAACAGACAACAATTAACCATACAAGGACAATCTGCCGTATGCCCGTATTCTTGCGACATCAGCAGGTTGTCCTTTTTACATTATAATAGCATTCCATTTATCATGAAAAAGATTTTCCTCCTTGCACTGGTATCTGCCCTTTGCCTTGGCATACAGGCAGCACCTAAGAAGAAGAAAGACAAGAAGAACAAGAAGGCTCAGGTGGAAAAGGTGGACACCGTGGACGTAAAGACCTTCTCCTACCTCATAGGCCGTCTCAATACCCAGGGCCTTGTGGAGTACCTCACCCGTCAGAAGGGCGTGGATGCCAAGTACATGCCTCAGTTCATCGAGGGCTTTGGCAAGACGGAACTCACCGAAGCCGACCATCAGGCAAAGGCACGCATCGCTGGTACCGAGATCCGCGAGGACGTGAGCAAGCGTGTGATGCCCAACGTGTCCAAGCAGATGAACGACTCGGTGGACATGCTCAACCACGACGAGTTCATCCGTGGTTTCATGGAGGGCCTTATGGGCACTCAATCCGCCATCAGCAACGACTCTGCCATGAAGATCGTAGAGAAGCAGATGAAGTACTACCAGGAAAGCATGATGGAACGCAAGTACGGCGCCAACCGCAAGGCTGGCGAGGAGTTCCTCGTGGCAAACCTGAAGAACAAGGAAGTGAAGCAAACCGCCAGCGGCCTGCAGTACAAGGTCATCACCAAGGGCGAAGGTCCCATCCCCACCACCACCCAAAAGGTGAAGGTGCACTACGAAGGCCGACTCATCGACGGCAAGGTCTTCGACAGTTCCTACAAGCGCAACCAGCCAGCCACCTTCGGTGTGAACCAGGTTATCAAGGGATGGACAGAAGCACTGACCATGATGCCTGCCGGCTCTAAGTGGGAACTCTACATCCCCCAGGAACTTGCCTACGGTGCCCGCGAGCAGAACGAGATACCTGCCTTCTCCTGCCTCATCTTCACCGTAGAACTTCTGGAGGTGGTCAAGTAACCTGCCGCTATCAACACGTTGTCATCCCAGTTTTCCCACGAGAAAACTCCAGTCCTTACACGAGAGGACTGGAGTCCTTACACGAGAGTACTGGCACAAGAACCTGAAGGCAGACAGACCCCTCCCCATCCTGTCCCACAAGGGGACAAATAGACCCTCCCCCTTGCCCCTCCACAAGGGAGGGGAGTGATTACAACCGACTTATGCCCAATCAGCATTACATTATACTCCCTCCCCTTGTGGGAGGGATGGGGAGGGGTCTATCTCCAGCAATGTAAGGCCATTCTCGCGTCCCACAGCATAGCGCTGGTTTTCCCCGGATGCCTCGCCCTCTCGCTGGAAACAATCCATATACAACGGCTTTCCTGCCTGGAATTGCAGGCACGAGAAGGTGTCGCCCGCACGCAACGAACCATTCGTCACACTCTCTACAACAAACCTGTTGCCGCCCAAGTAGCGTACTTCGCACACACGGTCGGGTTGCCACCCAAGGCGCAAGCGTGTACCCTCGCTCAGCGACGACACCGCTATTATCCCCTCCGTAAAGAAGTCCGACTCCCCTCCATCCTTCTGCCCGAGCCATTGGCAGAAGTCTTCCCAACTGCCCTTCCCGGCATAGCGGGCAAGCACATCAAGGGTGCGGTGCGACACGGTGTCGTAGTGACGGGTGGAATAGCCCCACACACGCTCCAATGTGGTGGGGGAGACGTGTTCGCTCAAAACGGTTTCTATAGCATCGGACAATGCAACAAAGTGCACATGGGTCAGCAACTGGCGCCCCAACTTGCCTTCCACCTCCTTGCGCAGTGCCGCTATTTGCGGAATATTTGCCTGTATACTCATATTGCTTGCAAAAGTAATTGTTTTTTCGTGAAAATAGCGTAACTTCGCTAAAGAAAATACGACGATTCCGTATATAATACTGCCTGAATGATAGAAAGCGAGAGCTTCCGCCCCATAGAGCCATCCACCGACTATAGCGGTCGCTATACCGACGTAGAACTCATACGCTCCACATCGCATGCACACCTTTACCGCATGCGCAGGATGGGGCGCCTGTTCGTTGCCAAAACCGCACAGGGCAAGGATGCACGAAGCCTTGACCTGCTGAAACGCGAGTACGAACTCACCCTCGGTCTTTCGCACCCCAACATAGTGCATGTCTACACCTACGAGGCCGACACCCCGGTGGGTGCAGCCATCATCATGGAGTATGTCGACGGATGCTCCCTGGCAGAATACCTTGCCGAAAGTCCCGACAAGGCTTCGCTTCGCCGCATCTTCCGCCAACTGCTCTCTGCCACCGAATATCTGCACAAGGCCGGTGTTCTGCACAACGACCTGAAACCAGAGAACATCCTCATAACCCGCACCAATCACGATGTGCGCCTCATAGACTTTGGCTTTGCCGACGACGACAGCCACTATCAGGAACGCATGCTCGGAAGCACCCAGGGCTATGCCTCGCCCGAACTTGTCCGCCACAATGACGGCATAGATACCCGTAGCGACATCTATGCCCTTGGCCAGATTATGCGGCAGATGTTTCCTGACCGTTATCGCCACATCATAGGCAGATGTACCTCCGCCGACAGGACAAGGCGATACCCCAATGTGGAGGCCCTCGCTCAGGCATGGAACCGCCGCAACATGCCATACCTCATCGTGGAGGCAATGCTGATAGCCGCCATGGTGCTCCTTCCCACCATATTATATATACACGTGCGCGCGGAGCACAGGCAATACGTCCATCGCACGGAGAGCCGGCAAAGGCTGTGCGACTCTCTCTATCAGGTCATTGACCGCAACTACGAGGCGCAGTACACCCTGACGCGCGACTCCATCAGCAACATCAATGCCGCAACCTCCACACAGCCCTATGCCGATGCCATGCTGATGATAGCACACTTCTACAGGCACACGGAAGAGATTCAGCAGGAGGCAGTGTCCTCCGCCTCCGACAAGGCAATGCAGACACAGTTGGGCGGCTATTGCAACCAGGTCTCCCTAACATACCACAACCTGTTGGTCAAGCATGCCGAACAATGGAAGCACACCATCCTGCCTCCGCCACGATAGCCAAAAGACAACGAAAGACATCCACAAGCAAGACCTTCATATCGGTATATTTACTATCTTTGCAATGTGAATAGACATTTTAAGCAATAGTTCCACAAGGATATGCCGATTGTTTCATAAAAATTGCTTACATTTGCAACAGAAACTTTTCGGACGAAAGCAATTCACCGCTGGTGAACCTAGGAAACTCAAACGGCAAGGCGAATATGCTATATCCTCCACTGACAAATCATCAGTGTGGACTATTGCTTATTCTATTGCCAAGGCATTCCTAGGGCCTACCAGCTAAGAATAGCGGTAGTTCCACACTTTTCTTTTTCTTTTTTCCTAACATATCCCGTCACCCCGCAGGAAAAGACAACAAAAGACAAGTGTTAATTTCCTCCTTCCTTGCTTGGAGTTAAACTATTTTTTGCTATATTTGCAATGTCGTTAAGACAATTTAAGCTCTAAAAGCTACATTCTCGCTGGTGAACCTAGGAAATTCATTTGGTAAGGGAATAGGCTTGATGTCTGCATTGTACCTGCTCATGAACAGCAGGTAATGGTGCGCATATATTGCTATCCGTATACTGCATGCACATGCATCCGCAAGGGTGCATTGGCATTTGATATTTCTAAGGTCATCAGCCCGAACAAGGCTGATGGCCTTAGTGTGTTTAGAATGGCAGAAAAATAAGGGACACCACTAAAGCTTAACAAAACGATATAACAAATGAATAAAATATACTAAATACTATATCAATGAAAAAGATTTATTTACGTCCTAGTGTTGAAGTTGTAGTAATAAATGAACAAGATGCCATAATGCTAGTTGTATCAGGTGAAACTGGTGGTACCGGCACTGGTGGCGACGATGATGGATCAGGAGAAGACCTGTCACGCAAACATTGGAGTTATAATAATAATAATATATGGGAAAACGAGTGGTAATAAATTATAATGAAAGTACACCTATAAGTATTTCATCTATACATAATGTATCATGATACATAGATAGAACTAATATTATAAATATACCTTATGGCAATAGAAATTAGAAATGTGTACGACACTATGAGCGATATAGCTCTGCACATTCAGAATCAAGGAACTTCTTTTTGTTGCCCGTACATACAGCAAAGAGAGATTATAAAAAGCACATTTGCCAATGGTGTATCTTATTCTGAATCATGTATTATTCGTAGGTTGATAGTTATTGACTCTTTGTATTCGACTAATGCAAACTTTAACTATTTCTCAATTGAGGAAATGGCTGCTGCTATATACAGCATAGGGCCGAATGAACAAGATGCAATTGATTATTTTGAGAGAATAGCAAATGGAGACAAAGATACTCTTGATATTTTCAGCGCAAGTTATGGCATACGCAAAAACACATTGCCAGGAAATTCAGCCATGTCGCTATTATCAAAATATGCATATTATTTATTGCTGAATTGCACACAAAATCCGTTAGGATTCCCTATATACGATAGTATGGCTAAAGAAATTTATCCAATAATTATTAAGCAAACTACAGGTAAAAGAATACACAAAACAGATATCAACAAATATAGCATTGAGGAGTACATCAAAGACCTCAACATATTGAGAGAAGCTCTGTTTGGCAATAAAACAACCAGACTTCATGACATGCAACAATTTGATGCCTTGGACGCATACCTTTGGAGAGTAGGGAAAGTCAAAAGTGGCAATTTTTCTCTATTATTTACAAAAAGTGAATACATCACCTTTATAAACAATTTACAACTTACTGGACTCAATTTAAAAAGTAATTTATTTGACAAGGAAGTTGCGAAACAATGCAACTCTATGACCTCTGTTGCTATTCTTCAAGGTATATACACCTATCCAAGCGCCATGCATACTTTGATTGATCATTGCAAGCAAATCTAACTAAAAACATAATTATTATGACTAAATTGAAACATTTTTTAATCACAATCTTCTTCCTTTCCATAGGAATTGTAAAAGGTTATTCCTATGACTTTGTAACTAAAGGTATTTATTATAATATTATAAGTGATACTGACAAAACTGTAGAAGTAACTTATCAAAATAATTATTCCGAATACTCTGGTGATATAGTTATCCCTCAGTTTGTTAATTATAATAATACACAGTATCAAGTTATAAGAATTGGAACTGATGCCTTTAGTGATGATAAAATAACAAGTGTCAAATTGCCAGAAGGACTACAGGAGATTGGACGTGATGCCTTCTATTCTTGCGATGCACTTACAAACGTAGAACTACCAGAAGGGCTTATAAGTATTGGGTCTATGGCTTTCTGCAGTTGCGACGCACTTACAAACATTGAATTGCCTAATAGTCTTGAATACATATACAGCTCTGCTTTCGCTGTTTGCTCACTTACAAGCATTAATCTACCCAATAAAATTACAATCATAGGTGGTGATGCTTTCTCAGGTTGCGATATCAAATCTGTCACAATACCAGCAAGTGTATTGGAATTATATGACAATTCTTTCCCAAGCGCAAAAAAAATTATATTTCTTGGAAACACAAAGCCTTCTGGTATCACTAACAGTATTAATAATGGTCGTATATGCTATGTCTCCTCTAAAACCAACTATGGATTTGGAATAGAATATGCTAATCTTAGTTCTCTATTTGAAGTAGGCGGAGTAAAGTATGTTCTTGTTTCTCCAAGAGATCGTACCTGTGACATTATTGATTGTGCATACAACTCAAACGCAGAGAATATTGTTATAGACAGCCTTGTTACCTATAGAAACATAAAATTAAAAGTTAAAAACATCAATGACTATGCTTTCTATGAAAATGATTTAATAAGAAGTGCAGTAATCAAAAATAATGGCTACATTGGTGACTATGCTTTTTACGGATGTGATAACTTAGAAAATACGACATTAGGCAATAGTGTTGATTCTATTTTTACTTATGCTTTTAATGGTTGTACAAAACTGGAAGAAATAACGGTTCCAAATAATGTTCCATACCTTGGAGCATCATGCTTTTCTGCCTGTACTTCTCTTGATAAAGCGATTGTTGGAACAGGCGTTAAGGTTCTTAATCCCTTGACATTCTCTGGCTGTAAATCATTGGCAGAAGTAACTATAGGAGAGAACGTAGCCTTAATAGACACCGAAGTTTTCTCTGGATGTAGTTTATTGTCATCCATGACCATTCCTCAAGCCACTAAAAAGATTAATGATAATGTATTTACCGGCTGTACAAATTTGGGAGAAGTGATTATTGCAAATAGAACTGACTCAATCATATTAGGCAATAAATATACTAGCAATGACAAAAAATACCATCCATTATTTACTGACTGCAAATTAGAATCATTATATGTTGGTGGCAAATTGCTTTTTGACAAAACATCTCAAAAGGGGTATTCTCCATTTTATGGCAATGATTATTTAAAAAGTGTAGTGTTTAATGACACCGAGGTTGCTATCTACAATAGTGAGTTTGCTAATTGCATCAACCTGCAAAACATAGTATTCGGAAAAGGTATAGCGTCAATTGGCAATACTGCCTTTGCAAACTGCAGCAGCTTGTCTTCCATTGAAATTCCTAATGAAGTAAAATCTTTGGGTAGGAGAAGTTTCTATAATTGCACCGCATTGCAATCTGCAAAGATAGGTACGGGGATAAATACCCTGGAATGGGCTACATTTGAAGGTTGCTCCTTATTGACAGACATGGAAATTGGCTCTAATGTTGGAACAATAGCAAAAAGCGTGTTCCGTGGTTGTACTTCACTGCCACGCATCAATATTCCACAGGCTACTATGACTATCAGTGATTCAGTGTTTTACAATTGCACCTCGTTAAAAGATGTAATTATTGAGGATAGAACAGAAACTTTGACCTTAGGTTCAAATGGATATTCACCAAGCAGTAGCGCAACATCAAGCACACAACCTTTGTTTTATTATTGTCCACTTGATTCTGTCTACATAGGTGGTAAGATTAAATACAATACTGATGCAAAATATGGTTTCTCTCCCTTTTTCCGCAATACCTCGCTGAGAACCGTTGTGGTGACAGACGCAGAAACGGAAGTTTACGACAATGAATTCTATGGATGCAGCAACCTTACTGATGTTGTTATTGGCGATGGTGTAACCAAAATTGGAAATTGGGCATTTAGCGGCTGTTCTTCTCTTTTGAATTTTTCATTTGGAAATAGCGTCGAAACAATAGGTGCTGAAGCATTCAGTGACTGTACAAGTATGGTAAAACTTGTAAGCAGCTGCAATGTTCCACCAGTATGTGGTGATCAGGCTTTGGCAGATATTGATGTTTGGAATTGTACACTTTATGTTCCCAATGACTATATTGATGCATATTATAATGCCGAACAATGGTGGGATTTCTTCTTCATAGACGGAGCCGAATATAAGGTAACATTTATGATTGGTGAAGAATGTTATGATGAAATAATGGTGAAGTATGGTGCTAAGATAGAACTTCCGACACCAACCAAAAATGGATATACATTCCAAGGATGGAAAGATGTTCCTGAAACAATGCCTGCTGACAACATCACATTATATGGGTCATTCAGTCCCAATGTCTACACTATTTCATATGTTGTAGATGGCGAGGTTTATGATACTGAATCCATTGCTTGTGATGCAGAAATTGTACCTATTGCAGCTCCAGCAAAGTATGACTATACGTTTAGTCATTGGGCAAATCTGCCAGAAACAATGCCTGCCAATGATATTACTGTAACTGCTGTCTATGTTGATAAGGTAAAGGAGATACTTGTAACAGTTAACCAATATGGTAGCGCTACGTATTGTTCACAATACACTCTTGACTTCAGCGAAGTACAAGGTTTGAAGGCATATGCTGCTTCTGGATACAATTCGTCTACTGGTGTGGTAACTCTTACTCGTGTAATGACATCCAAGGCTGGTATGGGATTATTTATCAAGGGTGAACCTGGTGAATATTCTGTTCCAGTTTTAGATAACACTGATGACAACTCATTAAATATGCTTGTTGGAACATTGGAAAAGACAACTATAAATCGTACCAGCAGCGACGGACTATATTACAATTACAGATATACCATCAAGGAGGGCGAAAGCACACCATTATTCTATAGAGTAAATGATGGATATTCTTTGAGCTCAGGAAAGGCTTATCTGCAGATCCCTATAGTATGGTTACTATCAGAATCAGAATCAGAAGCCAGAACTATAAAATTAATGTTTGATGACGGTGATACTACAGACATTGACGAATATAATGCTACCCCTTCAGAAACAACTTACTACGACCTATCTGGACGTAAGGTTAGCAATCCTCAGAAAGGAAGTATTTACATTGTTAATGGAAAGAAAACAATGATAAAATAAAAATATTATTGCTGTCCGCTAAAAACCGAAAAGTCTCCAATAATGTGTCCGCAGTGCCCATAAACAGGTATTGCGGATTCATTTTTCAAAAAGTAAGGCAAGCATCCGATAAACTACATATTGTAGCAGTTTTAGTATTGTTGTACCTTTGTAAGCATCCGATAAACTACAGGTAGTATACCTATCTATACAACGTAAGCATCCGATATCCAAAGTTTACAGGCTTGGTACTTATAGCCGCAGACACACTAAACGGAACACTACCTTATTTAGGTTTTGTGACAAAAACAAAGGTAACGAAAAAAGGTCGTATTCCAAGCGAGGAAGCCGACCTTAATTTTAGGGACGTAAAAAAGTTTTACCGGACACCAATTGTTTACTTTACCAGCACCTTATTGCCGTTTACGATGTTGATGCCACGGACTGCCTTGTCCATGCGGCGGCCGTCGATGGCATATACTTCGCTCTTCTTGGCAGAGTCTGTGTTGCCAATAATGTCCTCAATGCCTGTGGCATCTATTTCTATGTTCTTGTTCAGCACGAACATGCATGCGTTGCCATTGATGCTGAGGCCATTTTCTGTGGTTGTAATCTCCATATTAACAGGACTGTCGGACAAAGCCAGTTTGCCGTCCTTGTCCATAGAAGCAAACTTCTTGGCACCGATGTTATAGAGGTATGATTTGCCACCCTCCTTCAGCACTGTCCAACAACTGCCCTCGCTCTCCTCATCCAAGGAGTGGGTGTACTCCACATTCACTAGTTCACCCTTGTCGGCATCATATACGGTGTAGTTGCAACCCTTGGCATCGGCTATCATGTATGCCTGGCGTGACTGCAAGGCACTTTCGTCCATTGCCATTTCCTTTATTTGGGTGAACTCCCCCCAACCTCTACAATAAGCATAGTTCCAATATGCTCCTTCAGGAACATACAAAGGTGCGTGTACATAAGTATAAGGATGAAAGATCTCTTCATCATCTATTTCCCAATCACATTCATACATTGTTGGTGCATATTCAGCGTATGAAATGACTGTTTTTAGTCTTGGATTCTCGTAATCTACATAAATAGGATAGAAGTTTCCTGGTATCACAACATGAACCTCTGCACGATTAAAAGCGCTCTCTTCAATATGCTCTATATTCTTATGTAAAGATACAGAACTCAAAGAAGTGCAACCTACAAACGCAGCAGCACAAATTGCCTCCACACTTTCTGGGATTGATATTTCTGTCAGCGAGGAACAACCTAAGAATGAATGTGCACCAATGTATTTTGTCCCCTCCTTAAACCGGAATGAAGTTACAGACTTGTCAATCACCTCAACCAGGTAAGTGTCGGCATATCTCGCATTGTCTATAATTGGCAAGGAAGTACAACCAGAAAAAGCTGCTTCTTCACCAACTTCCAATGACTGAGGGAGGGATACTGATGACAAATTACTCATGTTTTCAAAAGCTCCATAGCAGATAGTAGTAATACCCTCATTAATAATTACCTTTTTGACATAATCACGATACTCCACCCATTCATAGGCTTGTTCTTCGTCCATCTCGCCACTGCCGCTGATAGTAAGAACCCCATTGTCATTTAATTCCCATGAGGTGTTCTCGCCTGAACCACTTGCAACGATCTCCTGTGCTTGTGCTCCCATGAATGTTGCCATGGAGAGCCATACTAAAAGTAAAATTCTTCTCATAATGTTTTAAGAGAATTATGTGCCCCATGGCTCCCTAAAGGCATTTGTTCTTATTATATGAATCCATAACATACAAAAAACGTGGAGCCAGTCCTGTTGCCCGTTCCACATTCTGAGGCTCTCGCATTGCCCGATTAGTCGAAACGAGCAACGCTGAAAGCCCCACGCCGATGTAAATATAATAATGTCTATGCCACATGCAGGAATGCATAATGCATGCCTACAATGAAGACAGAGACGTATATAATACATCACTTGGGGCGTCACCGTTGCTTTGTTCTTGACTAATCGTTTGAATTTGCGAGATTCCAGAATGTCAAAACCAAAGCGTTCAGTTACGCCTTTTATATGTATGTGCCTTGCCCGCTTCCCACCACCGGGGCTTTCAGCAGATGCATAGGCAATGGCAAAGGTAAGATTATTTTTCGTTATTCATGTATACCGGAAGTATAAAATGTGCTTTCCGGCAGTGTTTTTCTCTTTTCTCTTTGGACAGGAAAGGAAAGGCGGGCGAATGTTTTTGTTTGTCTGCGAAAGTCTTGTCATTTAACCCCAAATCGGTCATTAGCGCGTAACACTCTAATGATTTGGGTTGAAGGGAATGCTAATTCCTGCTGATGGCAGTATGTCCCTCCGTTGTTTTTGCGCCCATGTGTAGGGTAGGGGGCGTTATGTGTCAGAATATGCCCATTTATATCCTCCCGAGGATAAAGACCGGTCCTCCCGACGACGGGCGTCTGTCTTCGGGAGGGCAGGGCTCCGTCCTCGGGAGGACCGGAAAGGGTGTAGGTTGTCAACGTATGAACAGCATTTCGCGATACTTGGGCAGGGGCCAGAGTTCGTCGTCAACTATCATTTCCAGTTTGTCCACGTGGGTGCGGATTTCCTCTATGAGGGGTGCCACGTTGTCGTGGTAGGCAATGGCCTTTTCACGCTCGGACTCCAGGCGGTTGGCCACCTTGCGGGCACCGATGAGCGAATATACGTGTTCGGTGATGAAGGCGGTGTTTTCCGCTATCTTCTCTATGAGGGCAAGGTTTGTGGCGTTCATGGCCTTTGCCTGCTCGGCAGGGAAAGCCTGCGAAATCTTGAGGACATTGTCCAGAAGTTGTGTCTGGTAGCGTGTGGCCACGGGAACTATGTGGTTGAGGCAGAGGTCGCCAAAGATGCGTGCCTCTATCTGTATCTTCTTGGTGTAGGTCTCCAGTTTTATCTCGTTGCGCGCTTCCAGTTCGGCACGGGTGAGCACCTTCATGCGGGTGAACATTTCCACGGTTTCTTCGCTTAGGTACTGGTCGAGGATGACGGGAACGCTTGTCTCCACATCCAAACCGCGTCGGGCGGCCTCCTGCTTCCACTGCTCGCTGTATCCGTTGCCGTCGAAGTGGATGGGCTTGCATGTCTTTATGTCCTCGCGGATGACATGCAGTATGGCCTTCATCATGTCCATGCCGGATGAGATGAGTTTGTCCACACGGAGTTTGAAGTCCGTCAGTTGCTCGGCTACGGCGGTGTTCAGCACTATCATGGAGGCGGCACTGTTGGCTTGCGCTCCTACGGCACGGAACTCGAAACGGTTGCCGGTGAAGGCAAAGGGAGAGGTGCGGTTGCGGTCGGTATTGTCCACGAGGAGTTCGGGTATCTGCGGTATGTCCAGCATCACGCTCTGTCTTGTGGCCAGGTTGAAGACGTCGTTGTCCTCGCTCTTCTCCAGTTTATCCAGTATGTCTGCCAACTGGCTGCCGAGGAAGGAACTGATGATGGCAGGCGGTGCCTCGTGCGCACCAAGACGGTGTGCATTGGTGGCACTTACGATGGATGCCTTGAGCAAGCCGTTGTGGCGGTACACGGCCATCAGCGTCTCCACTATGAAGGTGATGAAGCGGAGGTTGTCCACCGGTGTCTTGCCGGGGGCATGCAGGAGTATGCCGGTGTTGGTGGAGAGACTCCAGTTGTTGTGCTTGCCGCTACCGTTTATGCCCTTGAAAGGCTTTTCGTGCAAGAGGCAACGGAAGCCGTGCTTGCGTGCCACCTTCTTCATCAGCGCCATGATGAGCATGTTGTGGTCGATGGCCAGGTTTGTCTCCTCGAATATTGGTGCCAGTTCGAACTGGTTTGGCGCCACCTCGTTGTGGCGGGTCTTGCAGGGTATGCCCAGTTCCAGTGCCTGGATTTCCAGGTCCTTCATGAAGGAAACCACACGCGAGGGTATGGAACCGAAATAGTGGTCGTCCATCTGCTGGTTCTTGGCGGAGTCGTGTCCCATGAGCGTTCGTCCGGTCATGGCCAGGTCGGGACGTGCCGAATAGAAACTTTCGTCCACCAGGAAATATTCCTGTTCCCAGCCAAGGTTGCTCTTCACACTGCTTATCTCGGGATAGAACATGCGTGCAACATCCAGGGCGGCCTTGCCTACGGCCTTGATGGACTTCTTCAGAGGAGCCTTGTAGTCGAGTGCCTCGCCGGTGTAGGAGATGAACACGGTGGGAATCATCAGCGTGTCGCCCATCACGAAGACAGGGCTGGCAGGGTCCCATGCGCTATAGCCGCGTGCCTCGAAGGTGGAGCGTATGCCACCACTGGGGAAACTGCTGGCATCGGGTTCCTGCTGTACAAGTTGCTTGCCGCAGAAATCCTCCAGCATGCCGCCCTTGCCGTCGTGTTCTACCATGCCGTCGTGCTTCTCGGCAGTACCTTCGGTGAGGGGTTGGAACCAGTGTGTGGTGTGTGTTACGCCCAGTTCCATGGCCCAGCGCTTCATGCCCTCGGCAACGGCATCGGCGGTCTTCAGGTCCAGTGTGGTGCCACGGTCGATGACATCGCACATCTTTTCGTACACATCGGCAGAAAGATACTTGAACATCTTCTGCTTGTTGAACACGTACTTGGCAAAGAACTCGCTGGGGCGTTCCTTGGGTGTGGGCACTTCTATGGCCTTCTTGCCGAAGGCTTCTTCCACTACCTTGAATCTAAGTGTTGCAGGCATATTGTAAACGGAAATGTGAAGCAGACCCTCCCCCTTGCCCCTCCACAAGGGAGGGGAGTATATAGACTTGCTGACGAGGGTTTGGTGGGTCCTGATTAATAGATTTTTGTGAGAAGGGTTCGCTTGCCCACAAGGAGGAAGTAACTATACTAATATTTCGAATTGCGTGAAACAATTTTCAGTACATCATACTCCCTCCCATAAAGGGGCGAACGAGGTCCTTTAGAGGATTGACTAAATGTCAATCTGTGCCTCGTGAGGGGCGAAAAGGGCCTTTAGAGAAAGTCTTGAATATACTTTCGTGCCCTTTGAGGGGAGCACTATCCAGTGCGACGCGAGGACAAATCCCCATTGCGACGCGAGGACTGGTTCGGGGAGGGGTCCTCTACTTGTTCAGCGACCAGGTGAAGCCGTCCTTGGTATCCTTCACCTCAAAGCCGAGGGCAGAGAGGTTGTCGCGTATCTGGTCGGACAGTGCCCAGTTCTTTTCGGCCTTGGCCTGCTGGCGCTGCTCCAGGACTATGTCCACCACCTTGCCGAAGGCTTCTTCGCGTGCCTTGTTGCTACCGTCCTTCTCTTCGGAAAGGCCAAGGATGTCGAAGGCAAAGGTATGGAATACCTCAGTGAGGGCTGCCACAACATCTTCCTTGATGCTGGCCTTCTTGTCTATGACGGTGTTCAGCACTCGGCATGCGTCGAACAGGTGGCTTATTACCATGGGCGAAGCCATATCGTCGTTCATGGCGTCGTAGCAGTTCTGGCGCAGGGTGTCCACATACTGCATCTCCACACAGGGCTGTCCCTTCACCTTCTGTCCTTCCTTCAGGCGCTTCAAGGCCTTCCAACCGTCCATCAGACGTGCCAGACCCTTCTCGGCACTCTGCAGGGCCTCGTTGCTGAAGTCCACAGTACTGCGGTAGTGGGCCTGCAGGATGAAGAAGCGGATGGTCATGGGCGAGTATCCGCGCTCCAGACGCTCGTGCTCTCCGGCAAAGAACTGGGGCAGGGTGATGAAGTTGTTATATGACTTGCCCATCTTCTTGCCGTCGATGGTAATCATGTTGTTGTGCATCCAATAGGTCACCATGGGATGTCCCTGGCTGGCCTGTGCCTGTGCTATTTCGCACTCGTGGTGGGGGAAGACGAGGTCAAGTCCGCCTCCGTGTATGTCGAAACGCTCGCCCAGGTACTTCTTGCCCATAGCCGTGCACTCGCAGTGCCAGCCGGGGAAACCTTCGCTCCAGGGGCTTGGCCAGTGCATGATGTGCTCGGGGTTTGCCTTCTTCCACAGGGCAAAGTCGGCCTGGTTGCGCTTCTCGCCCACACCAGCCAGTGTGTCGCGGCTGGCATCCTTGATGTTTTCCAGCGAGCGGCCGCTCAGTATGCCATACTTGTGGTCCTGGTTGTAGCGCTCTATGTCGAAGTAGATGGAACCGTTGCTCTCATAGGCATAGCCGTTGTCCATAATCTTCTGCACCAGTTGCTGCTGCTCTATGATATGACCGGTGGCATGAGGCTCTATGCTGGGAGGCAGACAGTTCAGTGCCGCCATGGCCTCGTGGAAGCGGTTGGTATAGTACTGTGCCACCTCCATGGGCTCAAGTTGCTCCAGACGTGCCTTCTTGGCAATCTTGTCCTCACCCTCGTCGGCATCGTGCTCCAAGTGGCCCACGTCGGTAATGTTGCGCACATAGCGCACCTTGTAGCCCTGATGCTTCAGGTAGCGGAACAGCAGGTCGAAAGTAATGGCCGGGCGAGCATGTCCCAAATGTGCATCGCCATACACCGTGGGTCCGCAAACGTACATGCCCACACGACCCTCCACCAGGGGACGGAACAGTTCCTTCTGGCGGGTCAAAGTATTGTAAATAAGAAATGGTTGCATAGTCTTTTCCTTTATTTCGGGTACAAAATTACGATTAAGCGAGCGAAATACAAAATAAAACGCCGATTTATTTTGTATTTCCGAGCGTGAGTAATTTGGAGGCTTGCCTCAAAGTTACGAATAAGTGAGCGAAAAACAAAATTATCCTTTTTGTTTTTCCGAACGTGAGTACCTTAGAACGAAGTTCAATGTTACGATTATGCGAGCGAAAAAGCAAAGGAAATTTGATTTTTCCGAGGGTGAGTGCCTAAGACCGAAGGTCAAGGGTACGATTAAGCGGGATTTCCCTCTAAACGGGACTACGTATTCTCCACCACCAAGAAGAGTTTGTCGTTGCGGCGGACTTTCTGTGGCATGGCTATGCTGATGTGCTGGCCTTTCTTTGCCACCTCTACTGGTTTTAGGTCGTAGCGTATTTCATCGGCCGTGGTATATAGGGCACCGGTGGTGGGACCGGTGACGAGAATCTTGGCTCCGCGAGGCAGTTCGCATGCCTCTATCTTGAATTCGGCTACACCAAGTTTGGAGAAATAGCGCACCACCTTGCCGCAATATACCTTCTTCTCGGTGGCGGCACTGCCGTGTACCTCGCTCCACTCGCCAAGGCTCTTGCCCTGGTAGTATCCGTCCCAGAAGCCACGGTTGAATACGGTGGCAAGGCGCTCGTCCAGCCTGTCCTTCAGTTCCTCTGTGAACGACCCCCCGAGCACAGCATTGATAGCCTCGTTGTAGCACGACACCACGGTGCTCACGTACTCAGGACCTCTGGCACGTCCCTCAATCTTGAAGACGCGCACACCGGAGTTCATCATCACGTCCATGAAACGGAGAGTCTTCAGGTCCTTTGGCGACATGATGTACTTGTTGTCAATGTCCAGTTCGGTGCCAGTTTCACGATCGCGCACGGTGTATGAACGCCGGCATATCTGCATGCACTCGCCACGGTTGGCCGACTTCCCCACGTTGTTAAGGGACAGGTAGCACTTTCCGCTCACCGCCATGCACAGGGCACCGTGGCAGAACATCTCTATGCGGATTAGTTCGCCCTTGGGACCGCAGATATTCTCCTCTATGATCTGGCGGTATATCTCTGCCACCTGCTCCATGTTGAGTTCGCGTGCCAGAACCACCACATCGGCGAACTGGGCATAGAAGCGCAGGGCCTCTATGTTGGATATGTTCAGTTGGGTGGACAGATGCACCTCCTGACCTATCCTGTTGCAATAGGACATGACGGCAATGTCGCTGGCTATGACGGCACTGATGCCAGCCTCCTTGGCGGCATCCAGGATGGTGCGCATGAGAGGAAGGTCCTCGCCATAGATGATTGTGTTTACGGTCAGATAACTCTTTACTCCGCATATCCTGCACTCGTGGGCAATCTCCTTCAGGTCGTCTATGGTGAATGCCGAGGCGGAATGGGCCCTCATGTTCAGGTTCTCTATACCAAAATATATACTGTCTGCCCCTGCACGCAATGCTGCGGCAAAAGACTCTCTTGAGCCTACGGGAGCCATTATTTCAAAATCTTTACGTGTCATTTTTTAAAAAAAAGAGAAAGACCCTCCCCCTTGCCCCTCCACAAGGGAGGGGAGTGATTACAACCGACTTATGCTCACATCAGCAGTACATTATACTCCCTCCCCTTGTGGGAGGGATGGGGAGGGGTCCGCTGGGGTCCGTCCGTTTTCCGTTTGTAACATTGTCCGTATTTCTTCTATTATCTGGAAGAGTTCCTCCACCGTCTCGGCACGCAGCATCTTTATGCGTGTCTCGCGGAAATTGGGGATGCCCTTGAAGATGGGCGAGGCGGCAAGATGCCTTCTCACATGCAGGATGCCGCGGTATTCGTCTATCCTCTCCACCGAGGTGATTACCTGCTGCTTCAGTATGTCCATCTTTTCGTCCAGTGAGAGAGTGCCGCCCTGCAACTCGCGGAATATCCACGGGCGGCCGAATGTGGCACGTCCCACCATTACGGCATCCACACCATAGCGGTCGAAACACTCGCGCACACGTTCCTTGGTGCTGATGTCGCCGTTTCCTATGATGGGTATATGCATGCGCGGATTGTTCTTCACCTCACCTATCAGTGTCCAGTCGGCCTCGCCCTGATACATCTGCGCACGGGTACGGCCGTGGATGGTAAGCGCCTGTATGCCCACGTCCTGAAGACGCTCTGCCAGGTCAACGATGAACGGCGTGCCGTCTGGGAGGTAAAGGCCCGGGGTGTCCCATCCAAGACGTGTCTTTACCGTGACAGGGGTGTCGGGGACAGCCTCCACCACGGCCTTGGTTATCTCAAGAAGCAGGGGCACGTTCTGGAGCATGCCGCTACCTGCCCCCTTGCCGGCAACCTTTCTGACTGGGCAACCGAAGTTGAGGTCCAGTACATCGGGATGTGCCTGGTCAACCACTATCCTGGCCGCCTCGCGCATGGCATCCACGTCCTTGCCGTAAATCTGTATTGCCACGGGGCGTTCGTCCTCGCACACCTGCAGTTTGGCAAGACTCTTGTTGACCATGCGGATGAGGGCATCCGAACTGACAAACTCGGAATACACCATGGCTGCCCCCATCTGCTTGCACAGCAGACGGAAACCAATGTCCGTGACGTCCTCCATGGGAGCCAGGAATATAGGTTCGTGCCCAAGGTCGATGTTTCCTATCTTCATCCTATGCTCCTGCTTTCTGGCTGAACACCAAGGCATACATCTTCATCTGCTTCAACATGGCCAGCAAGCCGTTGGAACGCGTGGGCGAGAGGTGCTCCCTCAGACCTATCTGCTCTATGAAGTAGAGGTCGGCATCCAGTATATCCTGCGGTGTCTGGTTGTTGAGCACGCGCACCAGCAGGGCAACGATACCCTTCACTATCAGCGCATCACTCTCTGCCTGGAACTGCACTTTGCCGTCCACCATGTCTGCCTGAAGCCATACACGGCTCTGGCACCCGTCTATCAGGTTCTGCTCCGTCTTGTACTGCACGGGCAGTTCAGGCTGGTCGCTGCCCATGTCTATGAGCAACTGGTAACGGTCCATCCAGTCGTCAAAGTCCTGGAATTCCTCTATGATTTCGTCCTGTATCTCGTTTATACTCATGAATATGTGTTTATACTGTTTCTTATTGATGCTTTGGCGGACACGGCAGCCGTGTCCCTACTCGGCCTTGTACTAATTTGGGCGGACACGGCATGCCGTGTCCCTACTCTTTCTCCGCAAACATTCATCCCACTTTAGGGAGGGTATGAATTACTGTTCGTTATACAGAAGTTGGAGCACGGTTTGTCCCACCGCCTTCAGTACGTTCTTGTCTATGTTCTCGGGGGTGTCGTTCACGGTGTGCCATGTGGGGCCGAAACTGCTTGGGCCATAGTTGAAGTACGGCACTATGTCTATGCAGGGAATACCTGCTATGGCATTTACGTTCACATGGTCGTCCACCAGGCTTCCGCCGTCCGTGTTGGGGAAGAACTGCCCGTAACCGAGGTCGGATGCCAGTTTCCATACCTTGTTGACAACGTGGTTGGCAAAGTACACGCTAACCTGTTCCTTGGCAAAGGTGGCGCCACGGCCTCCCACCATGTCCAGAAGGATACCATAGCGCGGATTGTAGCCTATCCGGCGCATCTGCTCTGCCCACACCTTACTGCCCAGACACCATGTGTCCTGGTCGTCGCTTGGCTGAGCCTCAGCCCATTCAGGTGTGCCCATATCCTCGGCATCGAAGCATACGAAGTCTATGCCCAGGTCCTTCATGGGTTGTTGCTGGATGAGACGTGCTATTTCTATCATCACCGCCACACCGCTGGCACCGTCGTTGGCACCAAGGACCGGCTTCTTGTGGTTGGCCTCATCGGGGTCGTTGTCAGCCCAGGGACGAGTGTCCCAGTGGGCACAAAGCAGGATCCTGTATTGTGCCTGGGTGTTGGTGCTGGCTATGATGTTACGGCATGGCATGGAGGTTCCGTCCCACACGGTCACCTGGGTCTTCTGTTCACTTACCACACAGCCCTTGCTCTGGAACTGGGCCTTTATCCATTCGGCACACAGGTCGGCCTCCTTGGTACCGAGCAGGCGCGGGCCGAAGGCACATTGCTCCTCGATATAGCGGAAGGCACTGTCGGCCATGAACTCCGGACACTCCTTGTTGGCAGGTTCACTGCTCTTCTTCTCCTTCTTAGTGCCTGTGCAGGAAATGGCAATCACAGATGCTACGATAATCAGTAATATATATAATGTATGTTTCATTCCTTCATAATGTTTCTTAATTGGCAATGACGTGTATTCTTCAGGCCCTGAAACTCTGTGCCTCGCGCATCACCCTGAGGAAATTCTCTCCCCAAAGCAGGCGCAGGTCGGCTTCGGAATAACGTTCGCGCAGCAGGGCACGTGTCAGGTTTATCAGTTCGCCTGCATGTGCCAGTCCCGGCACTCCTCCGTCGCCATCGAAGTCGGTGCCTATGCCCACATGCTCTATGCCCATGATGTTCACGGCATGGTTTATGTGCTCTATGGCATCAAGCACGGAGGCCTTGGAGTCCTGGCGCATAAATCCCTCGTAGAAGGTCACCTGCATCACACCACCCTTGCCGGCAAGGCTTTTCATCTGCCCGTCGGTGAGGTTGCGGGGATGGTCGCAAAGGCTTCTGCAACTGGAATGGCTGCACACTATGGGAACATGGGAGATGTCCATGGCATCGTAGAAACTCTTTTCCGAAGCATGGCTGAGATCCACCATCATGCCCAGGCGGTTCATCTCTCGTATCACGTCGGCACCGAACTGACTTACTCCGCCGTGCTCGTCGTTGCTCTTTCGGGCAGAGTCGCAGATGTCGTTGTCACCATTGTGGCACAGGGTCATGTACACCACTCCGCGCTTGCGGAAGTGTTCTATCTGTGCAAGGTCATGACCTATGGCATAACCGTTCTCTATGCCCAGCATGATGGCCTTCTTGCCTTCGTCCTTCAAGCGGTAGAGGTCGTCGGGGGTGTATGCCAACCCCACCTCGGTACAATGCGACGATACCGTCTCCTCTATCTGGGTGATGATGCGGTTGGCCTTGGCCGTTGCTGCCAGGTGTGCCTCGCCGGTACGCTCGCCCTGCGGCAGGTACGCCACCATTATGGAGGCATCCAGGTGTCCGTCCCTCATACGTGGCAGGGTGACGAGCCTTTCCTCGTCCGTGCCGAACTTCATGGGCGTGTCGCAATGGGAGTCCAGAGAGAGTATGCGGCCATGCACCTTCTTTGCCTGGGCATAGTTGCATGACTCCTTTACCAGCCACTGGAAGATGGGCATCTGGCTCTTGTCGCCGGCCAGGATGAAGCATTCCGGGTGCCATTGCACACCCAGGATGCTCTTGTGCTCGCTGCTCTCCACGGCCTCTATCACTCCATCCGAGGAACGTGCCGACACCTTGAACAACTTGCCCTTGCATCGTACCGCCTGATGGTGGAAGGAGTTGACGGGCAACTTCAATTCGCCCTTCTCGCTTTCGGCAAGGCTTGAAGCCCTGAACAGTCCCCCAAGCAGGCTGTCCTTATCAATGAAGACAGTGTGAGATGCCTGCTCGCGCACAAGGTCCTGACTGTGCTTTATGAGCGGAGCATCCTTGTACTGTACGCCCAGGTCCTGGTATATGCTGCCACCCAAGGCCGCCGCCAGCATCTGTATGCCACGGCATATACCCAGCATGGGAATCTGGCGGTCGTATGCCATGCGTATGAGGTTCAGTTCTGGTACATCACGCTCGGGGTTGATACCATGCAGTTGGGGTATAGGCTCTTCACCCACAAGCAGAGGGTTCATGTCCGAACCGCCACTGAGCACAATGCCGTCCAGTTCGTCCAGAAGAGCCGACATTGCGGCATCGTCCGTGTAAGGAGGTATCACAACAGGACTGCCCCCTGCCTCAAGGACACTCTGGTAGTATCCCTTGGCCAGTTCGCAACCCTTGTCGCCGAAATTGCTGGTTATGCCAATAAGAGGTTTCATATTGCTTGTTTAAAAAGGAAAGGTGAAAACGGAAAACGGATGGTGTTGGGGTAGGGACGCTGCGTGCAGCGTCCGCCAATGGTTGGTTGAGTGTTTTTCTTGCGTTTTGTGGAGTTCTCCGGACGCTGCGTGCAGCGTCCCTACTGTTGGGTGTTTGTTATGCTATCCCCTTTCAGTTCTTTAATCGGTTATCTTCTTCCAATCCTCCTCCATCTGGGGTTTTGCCTCCTTTTGCGGTCCGCCTATAGGCAGTTCCTTCTTTATGCTCTGAGTCAGCGATATGAGGGTTTCTGTGCGTACCACTCCGTTTATCTGCTGGAGTTTGCCGTTGAGCAGTTCCATCAGATGGGCATTGTCTTTGGCATAAAGTTTGATGAGCATTGTGTATGGACCTGTGGTATAGTGGCATTCCACTATCTCGGGTATCTTGGTAAATTCCTTGACCACACTGTTGTACATGCTTCCCTTCTCCAGACTGATGCCGATGTATGTGCACGTGTTGTATCCCAGACTTGCAGGATTAACGTGATATCCGCTACCCACTATCACATTCATGTCTATGAGTCTCTGCACGCGCTGATGAATGGCGGCACGGCTTACGCCGCACTTGGCGGCAACGTCCTTGAACGGTATGCGGGCATTGTTGGAGATAATCTCCAGAATCTTTTTGTCGAGAGAATCAATCTTTTCCATGGCATTCTTTACATTTTGACACACAAAGGTACGGAAAAGCTGGCATTTTTCCAAAACAAAGTTTACCTTTTTCAATAATCACAAATACTGGGCAAAAGACGGCATGTTTCAAGCAAAGGCATTAACTGGACAAAGTAAAAACCTCAACTCGTCAAAGTAAAGGCCTCAACTTGCCCAAATAAGTACTACTGACTTTTCCAGGGCATATCTCAAGTGTCAAGAAGGTGTTGGCGTACAACAGAACTGTGTTGTCGTGACAACGAAGATTTAACAAATTATTTGATTAAATCCGAGTGTGGGTATCTAAGACCGTAGCCAAGGATGCTGTTAAGCGGGAGATATATCGGATTTGTTTGGGTAAAGTGCAATCCTCTGCGTTGTTCCCCTGTCTCTAAGCAGGGTAGTGGGGTTGGGCATGTTTATGACAGGACATAGCGAAGCAGGCGAAGTTCCTCTTCGTTGTAAACATCGCCCCATTCCTTGCGAAGCGACTCCATGCTTGTATTTCCTCCCATGCTCTCCTTGACCTCCTTTATATCTTCCGTACTGATTATCTCTTTTATGAAGTATGAGATGTCGAGACGTTTGCCATGTTGAAGCAGGGTTTCCAGGTCGTCAAGAACCTCGTCCAGGTCTATGTTCTCGTTTTCAGCAAAGTCGTCCAATGCAATCTTGCGGTCAATTGCTTGTATGAGTTTGATCTGTCTTTTGCTTCGTTCGCTGGTGGCATGTTTGGAGACCTCATCGTGTCTGTCGTTCATGGCCACTCGCATTACGATGTCCAGTTCTTCGTCGGGGACGGATGCGTATTCATCTTCGTCGCTGCCATCTCCCAGATTTATTGCATAGGGTTTTTTCCTGTATTTTTTGCCCTCAGGCGTGTATGTGATGGTATGTAGTTTCTGGTTCTTTGTTTTCAGGAGGCCCTCTTCTATGGCCCGGTCAAAGATGGCGTTCCAGTCTTCTTCGTCAGTTCCGTCGGCAATACCGAATGCTTCCAACTGGTCCAACTCCAGTGCCTGCAGTTCCTCAGTATCCTTTCCGGTGAGGATGTTTTGCAACTGTTCGCGTGTCAGTCCCTGACCCGCTTCCTGAATTACGATTATGGTCTTGACTATTCTGTCTTGTATGTTCATGTTTGGTAGTTTTTCTTTATCAATAGGGACGTACCCCCATTGTCTCCATTGCCTTGAAGTCCTCTGGTTCCAGGCACTTGTCAAACGTCATGGGTTTATTGTGGTCGTTGAGGTAGGTCCGTTTTTCCTTTGTGATGTATTTGTCGGACGTCAGTGCCAGGGAATCCTGGCTGTATGGAGTGCTTATGCCTCCCAACCCGAGGATGGTCGGGAAAATGCAATCCGTCTGTAGCGGTTCTTGTGTGCGGGATTCAAGGCGTTCTGTACGCCGGGCATACATTTCGCGATACATATTGCTGGTCCATGCCAGTAAGGGGATGTGCAACTGATAGTAACTGGGCCAGGGCGAGGCGTGTAGATACAGGTTTCGTCCGTCGTCGTAGATGTCCTCGCCGTGGTCACTGGCAAAGAGCATTGCGGCCGGACGGTTCTGTGCCTGCAGTTGTTGTATTATCCTATGCAACATGCTGTCCGTGTAGCGTATGGTGTTGTCATAGGCATTTATCAGTATGTCACGGTTATCCTTGGTGGCTTTCAGTACTATATCCGGCGTGAAGTGTGCCTGATAGCGTTTGTATCTGTCGGAGTATGTGCTATGGCTGCCGTAGGTGTGCACTACTATGAACAGGTTGCCCTTGTGGCTGTCCAGTACATTCTGTATTTCCGGCAGCAGCAGGGAGTCCATGGGAGTCTCACTCTTTATCTTGTCGCGCAGGAAGAGGACTTCCTTGGCCTGTTCGCCCAAACGGTCGTTGAAGGAATTGTTGCGCGGTTCGTTGCTGATGAATGCCGTATGGAAACCTGCTTCATTGAATGCCGCCAGAATGCCTTTGGAGTGATAGAGCACGTCGTAGTTGTCGGCAGTTGCCGGCGAGAGGAAAATAGGAATACTCTTGTGGGTGGTATTGCTCTGTGACATGCAGTCGTAGAACACGGTCAGATTGGGCGTTTTTGCCAGCAATGGCGTTGTCTCCCGCTTGTATCCGTACAGTTGCCAGTTGCATGCGCGGCTTGTCTCGCCGATTACCAGCATTACCACTTTGGGTATGGTGTCAGTGTCTGTCAGTACGGCGTCGAACACAAAGTCTCGGCTACGCTCGGGATATTCTTCGCTGAGAGACTGACGCTCTGATGCCAGATATAAATTATAGCATACGTTTACCGGGAACAGGTCGTCCAGCACCGTCCATCTGCCACTGCGTGCGGCCATGAAGGTAATGGGGAGGGACAGCAGCAATACGGCCAGTCCGGCACACATCTGGTGCTTCATGAATCTTACCGTAAGCCTTGTTTTCCTGCTGATGTCATAGGCCGCATAGGCAAGTGTGGGGATATATATCAACACTACGGCCACTACGGCGGGATAAATCTGTGAAAGCATCTCTCCCATTTCTGCCGGACTGCTGGTGGTGAGGTTCAACCACATGTCCACGGCAATGACTCCTTTGCCGAAAAGGTAACTCAGTACTATGTTGAAAGCCCCCAGGAAGAGAATGGGAAGCATGCACCAGAAAGTCCTTGAAAGACGGAAAAACATGGGCAATACCGTCCAATAGACTCCTAACGGCAGCAGGACAAGGGCTGACTTGCCTGCTAATGGCATGGCCTCAGTGATGCATAGGATGAGATTGGGTAGAATTAGTACTATAAGGTACAGAAAGAAAATCAACTTTTGCTTCATGTCTTGCTGTATGTTCCTGTTCTTGTTTTTAGGTATTTCTGTCGATTGTATTGGTTTGTCTGATATATATGGAAATGTTATATGGTAAGCCGGTATAATGTTCTGTGTGGATAAGTACTGTTCCTGCTTGTGCCTATTCCTCAGAAATGGGGTTTCCCTGTTCCTGGGTGTAGAAACTGCTGCCGTCGAAACAGTGCGTGCAGATTCTTTCCTTTGGCAGGCCGATGGCACGGACCAGCGTTTCCAATTTTGCGAACTTCAGGGAGTCCAGATGCAGGCGGTGTGCAATCTCGTTGACCATGCGGGTGTATTCGGGAGAGTCCGTGTGGCTGTATGCCTTTACGTTGGTATTCATGTCGCCCTCGAAGTCGGCGATTATCCGGCGCGTGATGAGTTCCAGTTCGTTCTTGCTGGCGCTGAAGTTCACGAAGGGGCATCCGTAGATGAGCGGAGGACATGCTATGCGCATGTGCACTTCCTTGGCTCCGAGTTCGTGCAGGGCCTTGGTGTGGTCGCGCAATTGTGTTCCGCGTACTATGGAGTCGTCGCAGAACAGGACGCGCTTGTCCTGCAGGATGTCGCGGTTGGCAATGAGTTTCATCTTGGCCACCAGAGTGCGCATGTCCTGTCTGGCTGGTGTAAAACTGCGTGGCCATGTGGGGGTGTACTTCGCTATCGCTCTGGCGTATGGAACCTTATGTCCCTCGGCATATCCCACTGCCATGCCTATGCCTGAGTCAGGGATGCCGCAGGCGCAGTCCACCTCCACGGTGTCTTCGGCTCCCATTTCTCGTCCGCATTCTGCCCGCATGGCTTCTGCATTGCGTCCCTCGTAGCAACTGGTGGGGAATCCGTAGTAGACCCACAGGAAGGAACAAATCTGCATGCCTTTGTTGGGTCGGCGCAAACGTTGCATGCCGTCGGCCTGTATGCGCACAATCTCGCCTGGGCCCAGATAGTGCAGGGTTTCGAATCCGAGATTGGGGAAGGCCGTGCTTTCCGAGGTCACTGCCATGGCGTCATCTCTTTTTCCCACTACTATGGGGGTGCGTCCCCATGCGTCGCGTGCCGCTATGACACCGTCCTCGGTGAGCAGCAGCAGGGAACACGAACCCTTTACCATGCGGAAGACGTTCTCTATGCCCTCCACGAAGGTCTTGCCGCGCACGATGAGCAGGCCTATTAGTTCTGTGGGGTTTATGCGTCCGCTGGAGAATTCGCTCAGGTGCATTCCCTCGTCCAGCATCTGCTGTGCCAGTTCCTCTATGTTGTTGATGCGTGCCACTGTGACAATGGCAAAACGCCCCAGGTGGCAGTTTACCAGCATCGGCTGTGCGTCGGTGTCGGATATTACCCCTATGCCGCTGTTTCCTTTGAACCGGTCCAGTTCCGGCTCAAAGCGTGTGCGGAAATAGGTGTTTTCCAGATTGTGTATGCTTCGGTAGAATCCGCTGTCCTTGCTGAACGATGCCATTCCGCCCCGGCGTGTGCCAAGATGTGACTGATAGTCTGTTCCGTAGAAGAGGTCGGCAACGCATGGTTGCTGCGACACTGTGCCAAAAAAGCCGCCCATATCTTTGATATAGTATTACTGTGTATGATGTTCGTTTCTTTTTGCGGTTTCAAAGTTACGGCAAAGGAAGCAAACTACAAAGGAAAAACGTGGCATAGAGCAAAAAAAACTTCATATTGCTAACGGGAGGGCGTATTTGCCAATCCCATTCGCCCGGCTTCCTGCATCATGTAGGCAAAGGCGGAGTCGTGGTCAGATGGTATCCGCGACTCCCAGATGGCATCCTTCACGGCCTGTTTCAGCAGGCCCACCTCGCGGCAGGGCGGCAGGCCGAGGACCTGCATTATTTCCTCTCCGGTTATGGGGTTTGTCCAGGTGCGGTAGTTGTCGCGCTCCTGAAGGTCGGCCATCTTTTCGCGGACGAGACGGAAGTTGTCCAGGAAGCGCTGCTTGCGTACCTGGTTCTTGGAGGTGATGTCGGCCTCGCACAGGGTCATGAGGTCGTCAATGTCCTCTCCTGCCTCGAAAAGCATGCGCCTTACGGCAGAATCCGTAACCTCCTCATCGGCAATGACCTGTGGCCGCATGTGCATGCCCACGAGTTTCTCCACATAGTGCATGCGTTCGTCCAGAGGCAGTTTCATCCTGCGGAAGAGGGGCGCCACCATCTTCTGTCCCACGAAATTGTGGTTGTGGAAGGTCCATCCCTGCGTGTTGTCCCAACGCTTGGTGCGTGGTTTGCCTATGTCGTGCAGCAGTGCCGCCCAGCGCAGGAAAAGGCTGCCGGCAGGATTTGCGGCCGTGGCCCGTGCCACGTTGTCCAGCACCTCCAGCGTGTGGTAGAAGTTGTCCTTGTGTGCCCTGCCGTTGCGGTTTTCCGTTCCGCGCAGTGCCGCCACTTCGGGCAGTATCAGTTCCAGCAGTCCGCAGCGTTCCAGTTCTATGAACCCTATGCTGGGCGCCGTGGAAAGCATGACCTTGTTCAGTTCGTCGATTATGCGTTCTGAGGAGATTATGGAAATACGCTCCGCATTGCGGCACAGGGCCTCCTGTGTCCCGTCCTCGATGCGGAAGTTGAGTTGTGTGGCGAAACGTACGCAGCGCATCATGCGCAACGGGTCGTCGCTGAAGGTTATGTCAGGGTCCAACGGCGTGGCTATCAGACCGTCCTCCATGTCCCACAGTCCGTCGAAGCGGTCTGTCAGTTCGCCGAAGCGGCCGCTGTTCAGGCAGACGGCCAATGCATTGATGGTGAAGTCGCGGCGGTCCAGGTCGTCCTCCAGCGTGCCGTCCTCCACAATGGGTTTGCGGCTGTCGCGGGAATAACTCTCGCGTCTGGCACCTACGAACTCCACCTCCTGTCCATGCCACTTGACCTGTGCCGTGCCGAAATTGCGGAACACGGACACATTGGCACTGCGTCCGAGCCTGCGTCCGAGCGCCTTTGCCAGACGTATGCCCGGGGCATGTTCGGGTTTGCCCTCTATGCTGCCGTTGGCTATGGCAGGGTCCACCACCACGCAGTCTATGTCCTTGGAAGGGCGTTCCAGGAACAGGTCGCGGACATAGCCGCCCACCACATGGCATTCAAGCCCCAGTTCGTCGGCCGTTTCGGATATCCGTCGGAACATGGGTTTGTCCAGCAGCCGGCATAAGTCGTCGTGTGATAGTAGGCGCATGTGGATGTTATTTCTGTTGCTTCTTCCTGTCCTCCTGCAACTTGCGTTCGAAGAACTGCGCCTTTACAGAAAGACGTTTCCACTCCTCGCCGGTGGCGCTGCCCATGCTGTCGCGTGCGGCAAGCATCTCTATGCTGTCCAGCAGCAGGATGCCCTGTGCACGTGCCTGTACTGCGGTGGGATAAAGGCGCCGCATGCTCAGGATGCTGTCGCGTGCGGCATCGTACCTTTCGTCGGCAAGATGTTGGCGTGATTTCTGCAACATGGCCAGGGCCTGCTCCTCGGGTGTGGGGGAGGTGGCGCATGAAGCGCAAAGGAGGGCGAATATGAGGTGCGGTAGTTTCATGGATGTGGGATTACGTGAGGAACACAGGAGAACCTGTACTATCTGCGGCGGCCGCTGAAGAGGTCTTTCATGCCGTCCAGGTCAAAGCCCAGGGAGAAGCGCATGGTCTGGTCCAAGGGGTTGCCCTGAGCCGTGGATATGCAGTAGGCGGCATCTACGGTGAATACGCTGAGATGCAGACCTGCACCCACGGTGAAATACTGGCGGTTGCCCTTGTGCGGGTTCTCGTAGTGATAGCCGGCACGGAGCATGAAGCGGTCGTTGTAGGTGTATTCGGCGCCGAAACTCCATCTGAGTTCCTGGAACTCCTCTTTGAAACCGCCAGGAGCGTCGCCGAAACTCTTGAATATGCCGGCAATGGAACTGACGGAGTAGTATTCCTCTTCAAGCCGCTTTTCATAGTCTTCCGCCGCCTCTTCGTCTCCCTGTACGGGTTTGGTGGGGATACATAGTTTGTAGACCTCGGCACCGAAGGCAATCTTGTTGTATTCGTTGATGGGTACGGTCATGTTTACGCCCAGGCGCAGGGTGGCCGGCAGGAATTCCGCATGGGTGCTGTTGCCCATGTTTATCTTTGAGCCGATGTTGTTCAGCGCTATGCCCCACGACATGCTGCATTCCCGGTTGCCCACCATGAAGTATCCCTGCCGGTACATGGTTATGTCGGCCGCGAAGGCTTTGCCTGAGGCTGCCTCCTGTGCAGGGTCGTAGTTCATGTTGGACAATATGAAGCGCAGTGCCACGCCCATGGAGAACGTACGCGTGAGCAAGCGGCTGTATGCCACGTCGATGGCCATTTCGTAGGGGTTGAAACTATAGTCTCCTGCCGTCGTGGTCACCTCGCCCATGCCGAAGTAGCGGAAGGAGGCACTGACGGCCGAGTAGTCGCCTATGCGGTAGAACCCCGACACGTTGGCGAGGTTTATGCCCGTGACTATCTTGCGCAGCCATGGGGTGTAGGAGGCGCTTACTCCGGCACGTGCTATGTTCCAGGGGTATTTGGCACAGTTCCAGTACTGGCTGTTGGCATCGGCATCGGTGGCCACGCCCATGTCTCCCATGGAACCGGCACGTGCATCGGGTGCTATGGCCAGAGAGGTTACACCATATATCTCGGGGTTGAACCTTTCGGACATCTCGCTGCCCTGTGCCATGGCCATGGCGGACAGGGTGGCGGCAATCAAACAGACAAATATTCTTTTCATACGTGATATTATAACTGAAAACAGCGGCTATTTATTGCCCCGCATGATGAATTTCTTCTCCTTATGGCTCTTTTTGCCACCATCGTAGGATGCTGTGACACGGCAGATGTATATGCCGTCGTTGACCGAAGCCCCGTTGCCGTTGCGGCCTGCCCATGGGATGGTGATGATGCCGTTGTCCGACGATGTGGTTACGTGGCTGCGCCACTGGACGGCGCCTGTCAGGGAGAATATCTCCAGGGTGAAGGTGCACTCCAGTCCGGGGTAGTTGTATCCTATATGGAAATTGGTTTGGCCGGAGACAACGTCCTGCTCGAGTATGAGGGACATGACTTCCGGGTTGAGATTTTCCCCAACGGTGAACTTCATGGTCTTGACGGAGGTGTTGTTGAGCATGTCCCATGCCCTGAATTCAAGGTGGTGCGCTCCGGGGGCGAGTTCCTTCATGTCTGAGAAGCAGACGCTGCCTCTGGAATAGTCGCCTATTGCCTGCATGTAGTATTCATTGAGGTTGTAGGTCATGTCCGTGCGTCCGTCTATGCACAGTTGCAGGTCGTGGCCTATGCCGTTTCCATAGTACTGTATGCCCGATTCGTCGTACAGTTCGGCCACGAATACGGGTTTCGGACCCACGGCATCGCCTTCGGCAAAGTTCTCGTCGTCGAGGTACATGAAGATTTCCGGTCCCAGGGTGTCTCCTTCCAGTTCGTTGCTGTATCCTCCCACTATGAAGTCTTCGCTATGGCCGTTTGCCTCTATGGTGCAGTCGTTGTTTGCTGCATAGAATACGATTCTGCCGTTCTCGTCGCTGTACTTTATGTCCCGCGGGATTATGTAGGTCACGGAGAAACGTCCGTTAGTCACGTTTGCCGTTCCGTTGCCCAGTTCCTTGTCCCAGTCGCTGTAGGTGAATGCCTTGCCGGCATTGCCTCTGGTGGTTATTTCGCTCTTGCTGTCGAACAGGCGGCAATATACCTGTCCCGAGAATGACTCGTCGGTTTTCCCGGCCTGCTGTTCCACGTGTCCGCTCAGGCGCACGCGGCTGCCGCCTTTCAGGCTTTGGCTGCCGTTTACGGCTTCTCCGTTGATGCTGTCCAGGACCACTTTGGCCTTGGGGTTGCCGAAGACCAGTGCAGGATCGCCCAAAAGCGCATACTGCAGTTTGTTCTGCGGTTGGCTGCCGTCGTTGCCGGAACTTACTATGGAAGCCTTGGCCAGGCGGAGGGCATCGCCCACGGAGTTGCGCCGGCCGGACTCGTCGTGACTGAACAGGTGGCGTGTGAAGAAGGAGTTGATGGAATAGTTCTGGGTGCTGTATACGGTGTGTACCGTGCCTATGAAGGCTACTGCGGCGCCTCCCTCGTTGAGTACTGCAGCCTCTCCGAGGTTTTCCTCCTTGCTGTCGAAGGGGGTGATGTCGCAGGCCGCCACGAACCAGAGCGGCAGGCGGGGGGATTTCCATGTGCGTATGTCGTCCAGTGTGATGACGCGCTCATGACTCATGAGATATGTGGCGCCATGGCCTGTATAGTTCATGAACATGACACCGTTCTGCATCAGTTTGTCTATTATGGAACGTATTTCGGGGTATGAGTAGTACAGCCCTTGGTTGACACGCAGGTATTTGTCCCACATTATCTTCTTCAGATTCACGTCCGGAACCTCGTTGGAGATAATGTCGGCAACTCTGTTGGCGTCGCGCATGTGTACATTGTTGTCTCCGTCGTCGCCCATCACCACCACGTTGTTGCGCCATTCGGCGGCATTGTCGCCCCTAAGGTGCGCAATGGTCTTGTCCACCATGATGCGTGCCTGTTCTTCGGTAGTTACGGGAAAGCGTCCGATGCCCAGATCCGAGATGTCGCGTGTGGGGCGTGTGCCCTCTCCGTCGTCCATCAGTCCGAAATAGTCTTCCCAGCAGTAGGCCTGCGTGTCGCTGTAACTGTTTTCGCTCTGGTTGCAGAGCAGATAGTCGTCGGGCGAAGATTGCCTCCATGCTTCCGACTTCATCCTGTTGTCCCATGCGCAGTCGCCCATGAGCAGGAGATATCGTGGTGCCGTGCCGGATTCCTGCCCGCGGTCGTATAGCATCTTCATGAAGCGGCGGTAGGCGGTGGCATCGGGTGTTCCTGATGAAAACTCGTTGTAGATGTGTGCGGCATTGACTACGATGCAGTTCAATCCTTCATATTGCCGGTGTGCATCGGCCAGGCGCTGCGCCTGTGCCGAGAGTTTTCCGCTGGCAGGTACAATGATCACCATGTCCGCACCATTGATGGAGTGCAGGTTCTGGTTTGGCACGTTTTCTCCTTTTTCGGGTTCCGGGAACTGGTGCGAGGGGTTGAAGGCGACGTAGTCCTGCTGGCCTTCTGCCGTGGCAAAGGTAAGTCCGTCGGGTCTTGTTTCTGTGGCGATGAGGCATGCCGGGTTCTTTCTGGTGCCCAGACGCATGACTTTGATGCCTGATGCGTCTCCGCCACCGATGGCGGAGAATCTGGTGGGACCGCTGAACTTCCTGACCACGTCGGGCGATGTTCCTGTCCCTGTCCCTGTGCCGCTGTATCCTCCGCCGAAACGTACGAAACCGTTATGCAGGTGCAGCGGTGCGGTATAGTTCAGTGCTATGTAGTCAAGACGTCCCTGCACACGCTCGTCCGTAGAAAGGGGGCCTTTCGTTGCCAGTGTTATCTTCCATGTGCTGCCTGTATTGTAGTCGGAGACATCCATATTGGAGTACTTCCCCTCGGAGTAGTACATGTAGTTGCCTGGCGACGGAATGGTCCTTGTGAAGACTTCCCCCCCATTGGCCCAGGCCTTTAACGGAGTGGAAACGTCGTTGCCCGTAAACACTACGGTAAGTTTCTCGTTGCCGGCACTGTAGACTCCCTCCAGCGTGTATGTCCTCTCCTTGGCTCCGGCAAAGAGCCATTCTTCCACGAGGTTGCGTCCTGAGCGGAACCAAGCATAGTTGTCCACTTCGTGTAGCGCATGCCCAAGGGCGGTGGTTACTGTCTGTGCTACATTGCCCGTGTATGACCCTTCCGTATGGATGTTCTCCCTGGGTGCACCCTCTGTGAGGAAGTAGGTGGCACGGTTGGCATAGGCATTGAATATGCGGTTGGTCCCGTCCCAGTGCAGCAGACCGTTGCCCCAGAAGAGCAGGTTGCCGTTCGGTGCGGGATAGAGGGGAACTTCCTCGAGGTCGTCAAAATCGCGGTCGGCATCCAGGGCTTCGGATTGTTGGTGACCTCCATAGCCGTAGACGTGCACCCTGGAGGGATCGTTGAAACCCATGGAAGCCAGAAACTGGGGTGAAAGGCTGTAGATGCCGTCTTTGGTGATATGTATCTTCTTCCAGGTGCCTGTGGCAAGAACCGAGGTGGAGGTATATCTGGCAGCCGGATTGCGTGTGGCGGCCATGCGTGAATGGTGGGGTAGCGGAGTGGGTATTATCAGTATCTTGGCGCTGACCAGTTTCATGAATTCTCCGTGCTGCCGTATGATGGGCACGAAACTGAGGTTCAGGCAGCCCTTGCCGCGGTTTACGCTTATGTAGTGGCTGATGGACAGTGTGTCTTGTATTTCGGCAGAATATCGCTTTGCCAGCGCGGTCTCCGACTTGCTGAGGGGAGCCCAGGTGGGATATTCTATACAGACCTGATAGGTATGGTTCCTGTGATCGGTTTCCAGCGGGACGGCCTCGCTGTATACGGGACACAGCGTGTCTTGGCCCATTACGCTCCAGTCCAGGAAGGTAAGCCTGTCCCTGGCGGGCAGGGCTGTGGCATAAACCAGTGCCAACAGTATGGTAAGGATATGTCTTGTATTCATCGTTATGTCCTCTATTTCACATTAAACTCCAAGACCTTCTCTCCCTCGAGCCAGCCTTCGATATGGTCGTCGATGTGTACCGGACCAACCCCTGCCGGTGTGCCCGTGAAGATGAGGTCGCCTGTCTTCAGGGTGAAGAAACGGCTTATGTAACTGACCAGATGGTCCACGGAATGTATCATGTCGGTGCTGACTCCGCCCTGCACTGTTTTTCCGTTGATGTCCAGACGGAAATGCAGTCCGTGTGCCAGATGCTGAGCCACCTTGTGGTCCTCGTAACGGTTGGTGCTGCCGGTAAGTACTGGGGGGACGGTCCCTGAGAAATCGCGGAAGTCGCCAATTACGGCACTGCCGTCGAAACCCTTTGCCAGATCCCACGGCAGTCCCTCTGCCCGGAGACGGCGCTGGAGGTCGCGTGCGGTAAAGTCCACGCCCACGGTGACAGCGTCATAGTAACGGTGCGCAAAGCGTTCGCTGATGCTGCGCCCCATACGGCATATCCTCACCACCAGTTCCGCTTCGTATTCGCACTCGTCGGTATAGTCGGGTATGAAGAACGGACGGCCACGGGTGACTAAAGCACTGTCGCACTTGGTGAAAACAACAGGTTCGGTGTACTCCGGCCCTTGGTAGCCGATGCCGCCGGGAGCCTTCCGTTTCATTTCCTCCGCATGGTCGCGGTAGTTCATTCCTATGCCGAATATCTTCATAATTGCCGCACAAAGATACGAAAACAATGTTGTATTATCAAATTTCGGGAATTATATTTGCAGCCTCGCCCCTTTAAACCCCAAATCGTCCGGCAGACTGTTGCTCGCTGGCGAAACCCTCTTTTCTCATCCGTTTCGCCGCTTTCCGGTTACACGCGAACCACATTGCGCCTTCAAGGCGACAAAACATCTGTTCAAGATAAAGGCTGTTGTCATCATGCCGTTAATGACCTGTTGGGGTTGAAAGCCCCATGGGTCTTTGTAGGACAGGAAATGCCCTCCCGAGGACAGGGGCGTGCCCTCGGGAGAGCGGGGACGTGCCCTCGGGAGAGCGGGGATGCGTCCTCGGGAGGACAAAAAAAGGTGCCATGCCTTGGCATGACACCCTTGGTGGTTAGTCCGGAAGCGGATACCTTGCACGTGCATCAGGTTCCGCACATCACGGTTTTATATGCAATGCGGTTATTCTGCCTTCAGAGTGAAGCGCTTCATGTCCACGATGGTCAGTTCCTTGTCAACGCTCTGCAGGTACTGGGCAACGGTCATGTTCTTGTCCCAGATGTACTCCTGAGAGAGCAGGCAAGACTCCTTCAGGAACTTGTTCAGGCGGCCCTTGGCGATGTTCTGTATCATAGCCTCGTTCAGGTTGGCAGCCTTCTCCTCAGCGGTCTTGGCGATAATCTCCTTGGCACGGGCAACGTCCTCGGCTGTGATCCAGCCCTTGGCCATGTTGCTCTCCATGTGGTCCTCGCTGTCAACGTGTGCGGGGTTGATGCCGGCCTTCTTCAGGGCAGCCTCAACGGCCTTCTGCACCTGCTCTGCCTTGGTCTTCTCGATAGCCACGGCAACCTCGTTGTCCTTAACCTCCTGGCTGACACCGCTCTCATCGATGGCAACGGGAGCGGCAGAAGCGATCTGCATGGCAATGTTCTTGCCGCAGTCGGGGTCAGAAACGGGCTTGTTGAAAGCCAGCATTGCGCACAGGCCGTTGCGGTTCATGTGGTTGTAGGTGGCCACGTTCTCGCTCTCGATAACGCAGTAGCCGTCCAACTCCATCTTCTCGCCGGTGATACCGCTGCGTGCGATAACGGCGTCCTGGATGGTGCCGTCGCCCATGGGCAGGGCCTTAACCTCGTCCAGAGTCTTGCACTTTGCAGCAACTGCAGCGTCCAGGATCTCGCGGGTCAGAGCCACGAAGTCAGCGTTTGTAGCCACGAAGTCGGTTTCGCACTTCAGGGCGATGATGGCAGCGAAGCCATTCTCGGCCTTCACCAGTACGCAACCCTCGGCAGCCTCGCGGTCGCTACGCTTTGCAGCAACGGCAGCACCCTTCTTGCGCAGGTATGCTACAGCACCGTCCATATCCTCGCTCTCAGCCAGGGCCTTCTTGCAGTCGGCCAGACCGGCACCGGTCATCTCGCGGAGCTTCTTGATGTCACTCATTGTAACTTCCATAGTCGTATGTCTTTTATGTGTTAGTGATTGATTCTGTGTCTTGAAGAAAAAGGGTTAGAGAATGCGGATAGTGTGCGTCCTCTAACCCTTATGATTCAAAGCGGGACTTTCTGATTAAGCCTCAGCCTTTACTTCCTCCTTCTTTGCAGGAGCCTCGTCGGCCTTCTCGGCCTTGCGCTCCTCCAGACCCTCGCTGATGGCACCGCAAACTGCGTTCAGGATAGCCTCCACGCTGCTGCTTGCATCGTCGTTGGCGGGGATTACGAAGTCGATGTTGTCGGGGTTAGAGTTGGTATCAACGATACCGAACACGGGAATACCCAGACGGTTAGCCTCTGCCACTGCGATGTGCTCCTTCATTACGTCCACAACGAACAGTGCGCTGGGCAGACGTGTCAGGTCAGAGATAGAGCCGAGGTTCTTCTCCAGTTTTGCACGCTGGCGGGTAACCTGCAGCAACTCGCGCTTAGACAGATTGCTGTATGTGCCGTCGGCTATCAGTTTGTCGATGGTGCTCATCTTCTTCACAGCCTTGCGGATTGTGGGGAAGTTGGTGAGCATACCGCCGGGCCAACGCTCGATAACGTAGGGCATGTTGATGGATTGAGCCTTCTCGGCTACGATGTCCTTGGCCTGCTTTTTGGTTGCAACAAACAGAACCTTCTTGCCGCTCTTGGCGATGTTCTTCAGAGCCTCGGCTGCGTTGTTCACCATGCCTACGGTCTTGTGAAGGTCGATGATGTGGATGCCGTTCATCTCCTTGAAGATGTAAGGAGCCATAGCGGGGTTCCACTTTCTCTTGAGGTGGCCGAAGTGACAGCCAGCCTCCAACAGGGTTTCAAATGATGTTCTTGCCATTTGTCTTTTTTGTTTTGTGTTTACTTTCTTTTTGTTGTCTCCTTCTTTCGGTGGAGACCAACCATCGGGTAGTCTCATCTGTGGGGAGTCCCGACGGTTTAGATACTAAACTCGGCGTGCTTCAGTTGACGTTGAACGATGAACGTTTGATGTTGAACGTTGAACGTCGGGCGAAGACGTGAATACAATATAATATATATATATAATGTATTAACGCTTGCTGAACTGGAAGCGACGACGTGCCTTGGGACGACCGGGCTTCTTACGTTCTACCTCACGGCTGTCGCGGGTCATGAAGCCTTCGGCACGGAGTGCCTTCTTGTCCTCGGCGTTGATCTTAACCAGTGCGCGGGCGATAGCCAGACGCAGAGCCTGGCTCTGGCCGGTGTAACCGCCACCCTGCAGGTTAACCTTGATATCATACTTCTCTGCTACGTCCAGCAGGTTCAGGGGCTGCTTTACTACGAACTGCAGAATGGGGCTGGGGAAGTACTCGGTCAGGTCACGCTTGTTGATGGTAATCTTACCGCTACCCTCCTCAACATATACGCGGGCTACGGCGCTTTTGCGGCGGCCCAATGCATTTACTACTGCCATCTTCTTGTATTACTTGTAGAGGTTAATGTCAATGTTCTTGGGGGTCTGGGCAGCATGCTTGTGCTCTGTACCCTCGTAAATGTACAGATTCTTGATAATCTGACGAGCCAACTTGTTCTTGGGGAGCATACCCTTTACAGTGCGGCGGATCAACTTCTCGGCACCGTTGGGCTTGGCCAGGATGTCGGCAGGAGTCTCGCTGCGCTGACCGCCGGGATAACCCGTATAGCGGAGATACTCCTTCTCGGTCATCTTGTTGCCGGTGATGATGATCTTCTCGGCATTTACGATAATCACGTTGTCGCCACAGTCCACGTTGGGAGTGAACTCGGGCTTGTACTTACCTCTCAGGATCTTTGCCACCTTGCTGGCCAGACGACCCAGGACCTGGTCTGTAGCGTCCACTACAACCCACTCCTTCTTTACGGTTGCCTTGTTGGCAGAGATGGTCTTGTAACTCAATGTGTCCATTGTTCTTCTTTTCTTGTTTGTTGCTTAATGATTACTTACATTTTCGGTATGATTCACGGACCGGAACCGAGGCCAATCAGCGTCCTATCCACACATACCACGGGGCCCGACTAAGGCTCCGTTGATAATAATCGGCGTGCAAAGGTACTACTTTTCTGTTAATTAACAAGCACTTTCCCTTACTTTTTGCTAAAAAACAGGCATTTGTTTGTGTGGAAAGAGTAAATAGCGTACCTTTGTGCCATATAAGAATCCAAAAACGGATTGAGTGCCTGAACCCTTAAACGAACGCAAGGACTAATATGCTCTCCCCCTCATTACTCAGCGCCGATTTCGGCAATCTCCAGAAAGACATGGAGTGGTTCAACCGCAGCGCAGCGCAGTGGCTGCACCTGGACATCATGGACGGAGTCTTCGTCCCAAACATCTCCTTCGGTTTTCCCGTTCTCAAGTATGTGGCGAAACTGACGCAGAAACCGCTTGACGTACATCTTATGATAGTGGAACCGCAGAAGTTCATCCCCGAGGTGAAGGCCTTGGGCGCATATCTGATGAATGTGCATTATGAGGCATGCCCCCATCTGCACCGTGTGGTGGGCCAGATCCACGATGCCGGCATGAAGGCCGGTGTGACGCTGAACCCGGCCACCCCCATCTGTGTGCTGGAGGACATTATCTGCGATGTGGACCTCGTCCTGCTGATGAGTGTCAACCCCGGTTTCGGAGGACAGAAGTTCATTCCACATACCTTCGAGAAGGTGCGTGCCCTGCGTGAAATGATAGACCGCAAGGGAGCGAAAGCCCTCATCCAGGTGGATGGCGGCGTGGGGCTGGACAACTGGAAACAGTTGCGCGAAGCAGGTGCCGATGTGCTGGTGGCAGGTTCTGCCGTGTATGGAGCCGACGACCCCATGGGGGTCTGTGAAATAATGAGTAAATGAGAAAACTGTCCGTAGTATTCTTGCTGCCTTTCTTTGTGGCAGTGCAGGTGCTGTGCCAGACCGATGACTATGCGGTGCTGGTGCGGCAGAGTATGGCGGCATTGGAGCAGGACTCGTTGGCAAAGGCGGAGTCTTTGCTGCTTAAGGTTATAGATATGAAACCGGCAGACAAGGCCAATGCTGTTCTTTATCAGTATCTGGGGCAGTTGAGAATGAGGCAGAACCGTCATTCCGAAGCGATGGATGCGTTCAATTCGGGGCTGAAACTGGCGCCAAAGTCGGAAGCATTGCTTATGGACAGGATTTCCCTGGATATCCAACTTGAGAATGAGGGGCGTGCCTTGAGCGATCTTAACACGCTGCTTGTCTTGAATCCCGACCATGCCGAGGCGCTTTTCTTCCGCGCTTATATATATGCCAAACGGCATCTTAACGGCAAGGCACGTATAGATTACGAACATCTTGTCACGCTGCAGCCTCGCAACCGTGAGGCAAGGTTGGGCTTGGCGCTGCTTTGCGACAAGGACAAAAGGCCAAAGGAAGCGATGGAACACATGGATGTGCTTGTGAGGCACTGGCCTGATGATGCCACAGTATATGCTGTACGTGGCGGCATGTATCAGAAACGTCGTCAGTATGAATTGGCTCTTGACGACTTGAATCGTGCCATAGAACTGGAACCGGAGAATGCTGACTTCTATATTTCGCGTGCTTTGCTTTACAAGGACTTCCGTAAGAATGAACTTGCCGCCGATGACTTCCGTAAAGCAGTGGAACTGGGTGCCTCTGCCCAGGAATGTGCTGACATGATGCTGGAAACCAGGTAGTCCTGTTATGCGCCGGCGTCAGAACACTTCTGCAAAGCCTTTCTCGCCCGGTATAGTGCCTGTCTGAAAACAAAAGGCAACGAAAAGGGGAGTCGGACTCCCCTTTTCGTTGTGCCTGTGCCAGTGTAACCCGCTCGGGGTTCGAACCCGAGACCCCTTCATTAAAAGTGAAGTGCTCTACCGACTGAGCTAGCGAGTCAACCTGAAATGCTAATCATTTATCCATTAGCGGGTGCAAAGGTATGACAAAAAAATGATACCGCCAAGGAAAAGGCGGGAAAACTGTTGTGGCGTGCCTATTTATTGTCTATTGTCAGGGTCTGTGTGGGCTGGTAATAGTATGCGTAATATCGGAACAGTGAACGCCCTGGTTCGCCTTTCGACACGATGCCAAGGTTGTTGAGGTCATAACTCCGTTGGCATGATGCACAGGTAGAGATACCGCCGACGTGCAGTTCCGTGTGCTTTTGGATGCCGTGCTCCTGATAGCAGTTGGGGCAGCATATGTCGTAGCAGGTAACCTGGCTTTCCTGTTCCAGCATTTCCGGTATCATGGGCATGCCCACTATAAGTCCGTTGCCTATGCCAAGTATATATCCTCCGTTATATCCTTGAATGGCAGTAGGCAGGATTTCGTCTGTGACGGAAGGGGTGCTTGGGCTCTTTATCAGATATTTGTCGCCTATGGGAAATGTTATGGAGCAGAATTCTCCCAGGGAGGTGCAGGCACGGTGCAGGTTGGGTTTGGCGCTGACGGGGGTGAATCTGAAATATGCCCTATAACCGCTGAACATGCTCTCTGCTTTTTCGCAGGAAGAGACAGCGGCTGTTGCCGCCAAGACAACAGGCATTACCATATATATATATATGTATCTGTGCAACTTCATGCCAATAGGGCCTCCACAGCCTTGTCTATGCGTTCGAAATGGAACTCGCCTACGAGGGAATCCATAAGCAGGGCAATCTCCTCGTTGCACAGGTTGCCTATGCTGCCCTCGTGGGTATGGCGGATGTCCTTGTTGGGAGTGAAGTTGCCTGCCTCTATGTCCAGGCCCACCTTCTTGTATGCATCGCGGAAGGGCATTCCTTCGGTGGCGAGGCGGTTCACTTCCTCCACGGAGAACATCAGGTCGTAGCGTGGGTCGGAGAGGATTTCCTCGTTCACCTCCATCTTGCGGATGATGTAGGCCGACATCTGCAGACAGTCGCGCAACTCCTGGAAGGCAGGGAGGAAGACCTCCTTGATAATCTGCAGGTCGCGGAAGTATCCCGATGGCAGATTGTTCATTATCATCATGATCTGCTGGGGCAGGGCCTGGAGTTTGTTGCACTTGGCGCGTGTCAGTTCGAAGACATCGGGGTTCTTCTTGTGCGGCATGATGCTGCTGCCGGTGGTACATTCCTTGGGCAGACGCACGAAGGAGAAGTTCTGCGAGTTGAACAGGCAGGCATCGAAGGCCATCTTGCTGACGGTACTTGCCACGGAAGCCATGGCAAAGGCCACGTTGCGTTCCGTCTTGCCGCGTCCCATCTGGGCGTACACCACATTGTAATCCATGGAGTCGAAGCCCAGCAGGCTTGTGGTCATGCTGCGGTTCAGGGGGAAACTGCTGCCATAGCCTGCCGCAGAACCGAGGGGGTTGCGGTTTGTCTGGCGATATACCGCCTGAAGCATCATCATGTCGTCCACGAGGGATTCGGCATAGGCACCGAACCAAAGGCCGAAACTCGACGGCATGGCCACCTGCAGGTGGGTATAGCCGGGCATTAGCACGTTCTTGTAGCGCTCGCTCTGTGCCTGGAGTTCGCGGAACAGGGAGCAGACGTCCTCCACGATAAGGCGCAACTGACGGCGCGTGAAGAGGCGCAGGTCCACAAGAACCTGGTCGTTGCGCGAACGGCCGGAATGTATCTTCTTGCCCATCTCGCCCAGGGAGCGGGTGAGCATGAGTTCCACCTGAGAGTGCACGTCCTCTATGCCGTCTTCTATCTCGAAGTCGCCCTGAAGCGCCTGACCGTAGATCTCTTTCAGTTTGGCAAGGAGTGCCGCCAGTTCATCCTTTTCCAGCAGGCCGATGCTCTCCAGCATGGTGATGTGCGCCATGGAACCAAGCACATCGTCCTGAGCCAGATACAGGTCAAGTTCGCGGTCGCGGCCTACGGTGTACCTCTCTATTTCGGCATTTATCTCAAAGCCTTTGTCCCAAAGTTTTGCCATATTGTTCTTTATAGTCTAAAAAACGGCGCACGGAATGCCCCACCATACGATGGAATCCCCTGCGCCGGATATGTCTGTTGTTTAATAGGGTATTTGCGAAAGGAACTGTGCCAGGCCTTCGGGAGCCTTCTCCAACTTGGACTCTATCATCTTGCGGATGAAGAAGTTGAGTTCAGCGCCCAAGGTAACCTTCAGGCGGCTGGTGTTCTCGTCGGAGGGAAGCATTTGTATCCACATGGTCACGCCGATGGGAGCGCCTTCCAGTTCCATCTTCACCAGTTTGGGTTCGGCACGTTCAACGATTCTCACGGTGATGTCGCCGAGAGGACCGATGTGGCCGGACATGGTGTCCTGGGTAAGTTCCATCTTGCGTATGTTGTTGCGCAACTTCTCGAACTGCTCGGGGGTCGGGCGCTTGTCGGCAGGAACCTGGGTGTTGATGAGTTCCTCGAAACGGGGGTCATCCACCCTTTCCTTGAGCACCTCCAATGATGTGAGGTCGGAGAGACGGGCATAGACACGCTCAACGGGAGCGAAAACCGTCTTGACCGAACTTTCGTATTTATTCATATACAACGGTTGATTAGCGTTAGACAATTAGCCCTGCCACTCGGATGGAGCCTTGCGCCACTGGTTGAGCAGTTCCACGTCCTCCTCCTTGATGTAGCCTGTGGCAAGTGCCTGGGCAACAACGGCCTCGTAATTGGTGAGGGTTACCAGTTCCACGTTTGCATCCTTGAATGCCTTTTCTGCCACGTCGAAACCGTAGGTGTAGGATGCCACCATGCCGACGACCTCGCATCCGTAGTTGCGGATAGCCTCAACTGCCTTCAGCGAACTGCCACCGGTGCTGATGAGGTCCTCGACAACTACCACCTTGGTGCCGGGCTTCAACTCACCTTCGATGAGGTTCTCCAGACCGTGATCCTTGGGTTTTGAACGCACATACACGAAGGGCATGTTCAGTGTATCTGCCACCATGGCGCCCTGGGGAATGGCACCTGTAGCCACACCGGCAACGGCCTCTGCCTCGGGGAAACGCTCCAGAATGAGGCGGGCGGTCTGTATCTTTACAAAGGAACGGAGATCGGGATAAGAAAGGGTCTTGCGGTTGTCGCAATAGAAGGGAGACTTCCATCCGCTTGCCCATGTGAAGGGGTTTGTGGGTTGGAGTTTGATAGCCTTAACCTTGAGCAGTTTGTCTGCAAAAATAGATTCGAGCGTTTTCATTACTTGAATATTTTATACGTTTAACTTTGTTTCCTCGCAAAGATAAGGATTTTTGTGGAGTTAATCCTCATAATCCGATACAAATTTCACTATTTCGTGCATTTCGAAGCCTCGTTGCAAGGCAAAGCGGATTATTTTGGTGCGTGAGGCATAACTCGCGTCGTCGCCGATGCTTCTGCGTTTGGCGTCGATGACGCCCTCGAGGATTTCCAGATACTGCTGCTCGTCGATATTGTCCAGCGCCTCGTTTATGTCGGAATCACTGATGCGTTGCATGCGGAGCATGGCCCGTATCTTCACCCTGCCCCAATGCGAGAAGCGGATCTTGTCGTTGGTGTAGGCAAGTGCATAGCGGCGTTCGTCAATATATTTTTCGTCAAGAAGATAGTCGATTACCTTTTCGGAATCCTGTTTGGTAAGTCCCCAGCGATAAAGTTTCTCGCTCATGTCGGAGATGCAATGCTCGGAGGCGGAGCACAGGGCCGTGGCACGTTGCAGGGCCTGTTCATAAGTGGGCGTATGCGATGCGGTCTTTGCCATACTGGTCTTGTAATATGGTTACATTCTTGAAACCGAAAGAAGAAAGCAAACCGGTCATTTCATCGGGATAAGCCTGGTTTATTTCCAGACAGAGCCATCCGCCTGCCGAGAGGTGCGACATGGCATAGGAGGCTATGGCACGATAGAAAATGAGTGGGTCGGTGTCCGGCACGAAAAGGGCGCTGTGCGGTTCGTAATCAAGAACGTTGCGCTCCATTTCCTCCGCCTCATGAAGGCAGATATAGGGAGGGTTGCTAACTATGACATCCCATTGCTGGGCAGTGGGTGAGGGGCGTAAAATATTTTCATGCACAAACGCCACTTCGGCATTAAGTTTGGCGGCATTCTCCATGGCAATGCCCAGAGCCTCCTCGGATATGTCCATTGCCGTAACGTGGCAACCTGCCAAAGCCATGCTGATAGCAATGCACCCGCTGCCCGTGCCTATGTCGAGCACCTGGGGGCAGGCAACGCCATCCATGCCGCGACCAAGTTCCAGGGCCTTATGCACGAGCAACTCCGTTTCGGGGCGTGGGATCAGCACACCAGGACGGACGGCGAACTTGTGTCCGCAGAAGACGGCATAACCCATAACATACTGCACCGGCTCGTTTTTGAGCAGGCGGCGGGTGATTTCAAGGAGACTCGCTTGGTTTTCTTCCGAAATTTGGTTATCTTTGCCAAGCAATATATCCGTATGCGTCAAGCCGAAGCATTCCTCCATGACAAGACGATAGAGGGCATATCCTTCGGCTGTACCATAATGTTGCTTGAGTTCTTTAAGGCAATTCATGTTGCAAAGGTACGATTAAGCGAGCGAAAAAACAAATCTTGTTTGGTTTTTCCGAGCGTGAGTACCTTCGGGATATCAGTCCCAAAGTACGATTAAGCGAGCGAAAAAACAAATCTTGTTTGGTTTTTCCGAGCGTGAGTACCTTCGGGATATCAGTCCCAAAGTACGATTAAGCGAGCGAAAAAACAAATCTTGTTTGGTTTTTCCGAGCGAGAGTACCTTCGGGACAAGTCCCAGAGTACGATTAAGCGAACATAATAAAAGCCCCGAAATATGACAGAGGACGAGAAGTACATGCGAAGAGCCATACAGTTGGCGAGATGCGGAGAGGCAGGCACAGCCCCCAATCCCATGGTGGGTGCCGTGATAGTACGCGAAGGCCGTATAGTGGGCGAAGGCTACCACAGAAAATACGGCGGTCCGCATGCCGAAGTGAATGCCGTGAGGAGTGTCCGCATTCCGGGAGGCCACACAATACTTTGTGACGGTCAAGACAATGTATCGTGTGAGGTCAAACAATACTTTGCCCAATGCACTATGTACGTTACCCTGGAACCATGCTCCCATTGGGGCAAGACACCTCCCTGTTGCGACATGATAGTGGCGCACGGTTTCAAGGGGGTGGTCATAGGTACGCAGGACCCCAACGCCAAAGTGAACGGTGAGGGAATCCGCCGCATGCGGGAGGCAGGCATAGATGTCTGCGTGGGTGTGCTGGAGGAGGAATGCCGTGCCATAAACCCGTGCTTCAACACCAGTCATGGCATGCTCCGGCCGAGAATTACGTTGAAATGGGCACAAATGGCAGACGGCACCATGGGTTGCAGGATGGAATCGGGGCAAAGGCTCCGCATCTCCACTCCATTCACGGAAATGCTCGTGCACCGTTTGCGTGCCCGTTGCCAGGCAATAATGGTTGGCACGAACACGGCCATTCAGGACAACCCCTCGCTTACCACCCGTCTGTGGAAGGGGGCGTCGCCGCTTCGTGTAACCATCGACCGCAAGGGCCGTCTGGACAATTCTGCCAAGGTGCTGAGCGACGGTTTGGAGACCGTGGTTTACCACAACGAAATCCTCTCGGAGATACTTTTCGACCTGCACAAGCGCGGAGTCCAGCACCTGCTTGTCGAGGGCGGAAGCAAACTCCTGCAAAGTTTCATAGACAGCAATCTGTGGGACGATGCACGGGTGGAAATCTGCCACAGGAATATGGGAGAAACACGACATCTTGCCCAAGAGCAAAAAGTCGTTGCACCGATGCTCCGCAATGCAGAAGTATGTGAAGAATACGAGACCGACGGCAACAAATTGCTAATTTTACTTAATTCAAGGCATATTTGATGGGCGGAAATAGCAGAGATATGGAATAAATGCCGTACTTTTGCACCCAAATTGCATATTATAATGTACACGAAGACAAAGAAAACCTTTGTAAGTCTGCTTCAAGTCACCATGTCGGCAATCCTTGCGGGAGTATTGTTGGCGTCATGTGTGTCTGATTCGGACGAAGTATCGTCGGCGGAGAACAACACCTGCTACGTTTCGGGTGTGACATTCAGCACCTTGAGGCGGGCGACCGTAACAAAAGCCATGGACGGGGTGACTGACAGTACCTACTACACTTCTTTTTCGGCTTCCAACTGGGTGTTCACTATAGACCACAAGAAGTTGTTTATAGAGAACCGCGACTCGCTCCCTTACAATACCGACCTTTCGCGTGTGGTGATGAACTTGTCGTATACGGCAGGTATGGCTTCCTACCGTTCTTCGGATGCGTGGCGGGATGATCCTTGGCTGCCGTACCAGGCGACGGACAGTATAGACTTCAGGCAGCCTGTCCACATAAAGTTGGTGGCAACAGACAATACCGAGCGGATATATACGTTGAAGATGAACGTCCATACCGTTGATGGGGATTCTCTCAAATGGACGGCGGTACAGTGCGATGATGCCATCAGTGGCGCATTTCCGATGAAGGCCGTGTCGTGGAATTCCGAAATGTGCGTGCTTGTAAATGACGGCAATGCAGTGTTGCTTAGGACGCATCCCTTGGATAACCAAGGCGATTGGAAGCGGCAGGTAACAGACTTGCCTCCGACCGCAGATTTAAGTACTTTGTCCAAAGGACCGCAGAACCTTTTTGTAAGCACTGCCGATGGAGCCCTCTATGCCAGTTCGGACGGATTGGTCTGGAATATGTTGTACAAGCGCGACGGTTTGCGCCTCGTGGGTGTGTCAAACGATAAACTCTATGCCCAGTTTGATGGAGTGATTAACAGTATCTATGTAGGTTCCGGCGCATGGGCGGTAGAACCTCTTGACGATGATGCTTCATTCTTGCCGGATGCCGAAATGGCGGCTCTGACGTATGTCCAGAATGAAAACCTGACACGAATGGTGATAATAGGTAACCGTAGCAAGGATACGGATACCAGCGGTTTTGTGTGGTCCAAGTGCTGGACGGATTTCGAACAGGAGGATACTGAGAGTTGGATGTTCTATGGCAGCAGTTGGGACAATACCAAGCCTCTGCCCCTCTTCACGCAGATGAACCTCATGTATTATGACAAGAAGCTGATGGTTGCCGGTGGCAGGAGCAGGGATGGCGGCATACGGGCATTGGAGAGGTTCTATGTCAGCAGCGACAACGGACTTACCTGGTGGGAACTGCAGAATATCCTCCCCCCTAAGGAACTCGCTGGCGTAGACGGTTATCTTGCCGTGGCAGCAGACGAAGATAATTTCATTTGGATCATTGCCGGTTCCAAGGTGTATAGAGGACGCCTGAACCGCTTGGGATTTGAACGCCCCGATATATACTAACGGAGGACGGAATTGAAAAGACTGCTCATCATAATGTTGCTTGTTGGTGGCATCCGGGGTGCCGTGGCACAGGAAATACTGGAGTATCGTTGGGATATTGGCGGCGGCCTTGGTCTTTGCTATTATCTCGGTGATGTAAACCGCACTCCGTTTTCCGGAAGCAGCGTGATGACGGCTTTTACGCTCAGGCGCAACTTCAACCCTCGCATGTCCCTGAAGGCCAATCTTGCCTATGGGCGTTACAGCGGGACCTCGAAAGGATACTATCTGCCCGAAGCGTCCGGTTCCACTCAACAGAGTGTGGATGTGGCGTTTGGCGGCAATGTGGTCGACCTCGGGGTACAGTTCGAACTGAACTTCTGGGGGTACGGGATGGGACCCGGTTACAAGAAACTGTCCCGCATAACACCCTATGCCATTCTGGGAGTAGGCGCCACGGTGGGAATTAACGAAGGTGCAAACAGTTTCGGTGCAAACTTCCCTGTTGGTGCAGGTGTCAAGTATAAGGTAAAACCCAGGCTGAACCTTATCTTCGAATGGACACACCGGTTTACAACGATAGACAAACTGGACGGAGTGCGCCTTAGCGACCCGTATTATATTGAAAGTTCGGGACTGAAGAACAAGGATACCTATTCCTTCTTCATGTTCACATTAACATACGACATTAGTCCAAAATACAGACTATGCAACAATTAGACTATAATCGCATACCTCAACACGTGGCCATCATCATGGATGGAAACGGGCGATGGGCCAAGGCCAAGGGATTGCCACGCACCGCAGGACACGTGGAAGGTGTCTCTACGGTAAAGAAAGTCACCGAAGAGGCCGCCAGACTTGGCGTAAAGTACCTTACGCTGTATACTTTCAGTACAGAAAACTGGAATCGTCCGGTAGAGGAGATTGAGGCTTTGATGAATCTTGTCCTCACTAATCTCGAGGAAGAGATATTCATGAAGAACAACGTGCGTTTCCGTATGATCGGAGAGATGGAGCGCCTGCCCCAAAGTGTGCAGAAGCGCCTGACGGAATGCATCGGACGCACCAGCGGGAACACAGGTATGACAATGGTAATAGCACTCAGTTACAGCAGCCGTTGGGAACTGGCCAGAGCCTCGCGCATCATTGCCGAAGAGGTAAGGTCCGGTGTCCTTGCGCCAGAAGATGTTACTGAAGAAACCATTAGCGCCCGTCTTGCCACCGAATTCATGCCGGACCCGGAACTTCTCATCCGCACCGGCGGTGAGTTGCGTATCAGCAACTACCTGTTGTGGCAGTGTGCATATTCGGAATTTTATTTTACAGACCAATACTGGCCGGACTTTAACGAGGAATCATTCAGAAAGGCTATCGCTGATTATCAGCAGCGCCAGCGCCGTTTCGGTAAAACAGGAGAACAGGTTGCAGATGAAGACTAAGATATACCTTATTATATATATATTGCTGTTATGCCTGACAGGCATACCCGTGCATGCCCAATATCTGAAGCGTGACACTGCGGTAACCATTGACTACAGCCGTACGCCCCGCGAGGTTGTGGTCAAGAACATTGTTGTGGACGGTATACCGAATTATGACCCCAATATGCTGATACGCCTGTCCGGCATCAAGGTGGGAGAGTCCATTACCGTTCCGGGCAAGGAAATTACCAATGCCATCAAAAGGTACTGGAAGAACGGACTGTTTTCCAATGTGGCCATCAGCGTAGACTCCATAATCAACGATTCGGCATATCTGCATATAACGCTTGCCCCTCGTCTGCGTATCTCCAAGGTAAACTATAATGGTGTAAAGAAGAGCGAAAGGGACGACCTGAAGGAAAAAATGGGTTTGGTTCAGGACAACCAACTTACACCCAATATGATAGATCGTGCCAAGATAATAGGACAACGCTATTTTGAAGACAAGGGATTCAAGAATGCCGAGATAGATATTGTCCAGCATGACGATCCTGCGGCACCTGACAAGGTGATAGTCGATGTCAATGTCAAGAAGAATGGCAAGATAATCATCCGTGAAATCAATCTGTACGGCAATAGTGTCATATCCGAAAGGAAACTGAAAGGCCATTGGTTCCGCAAGGGTGTGCTGAAGACCATCTATCAGAAGAAAGGCATATATTACTGGTTCCGCAGCCACAAGTTCATAGAGTCCAAGTACAAGGAGGCAAAGGAGAACCTTGAGAACTACTATGCCGAACTTGGCTACCGAGATGCCATCATCGTTGCCGATACGGTAAAGCCTGTGGACGAAAAGTACGTTGACATCAATCTCCGTGTGGAGGAGGGTAACAAGTACTACCTGCGCAATGTGGAGTGGGTCGGAAATACGGTGTACTCCACCGATTACCTCTCCGCCGTGCTGGGCATGAAGAAGGGAGATGTATACAACCAGAAACTGCTGGGCGACCGCATTTCCAACGACGAGGATGCCATCGGCAACCTCTACTACAACAACGGATACGTCTTCTATAGACTGGACCCCGTGGAGGTGAATATCGTCGGTGACAGCGTAGACTTGGAAATGCGCATCATGGAGGGTGTGCAGGCGCGTATCAGCCACGTGAAGATTACGGGCAACGACAGAGTGTACGAAAACGTTGTGCGACGTGAACTGCGCAACAAACCGGGCGACCTCTTCTCAAAGGAGGCACTGGAACGTTCCTACCGCGAAATAGCAAGCATGGGTCATTTCAACGCCGAGAATATCCAGTACGACATCCAGCCCGACGCCAACAACGGCACGGTGGACCTGGGATGGGGACTGGAACCAAAGAGCAACGACCAGATCGAGTTCTCGCTCGGCTATGGCCAGACCGGCGTCATAGGCAAGATAGGTCTGAAATTCGCCAACTTCAGTCTTGCCAATCTCTTCAAGAAGGATGGAATGCGCCGTGGAATCATGCCCCAGGGCAATGGAGAGACTTTCAGTATCAGCGGACAGACCAACGGCACATACTATCAGCAGTACAGCATACAGTATGTCAATCCGTGGTTCGGTGGAAAGCGTCCCAACATGTTCTCATTCAGTGCCTTCTACAGCAAGCAGACCGATGTGAGCGACCGTTACTACAATTCTGCCTATTACGACAGTTACTATAACAACCTGTACGGCTATGGTTACGGTTATGGTTATGGCGGTTATGGCGGCAACTATGAGAACTTCTACGATCCCGACAAATACCAGCAACTGTTCGGCGTTTCCGTGGGGTGGGGCAAGCGCCTGCGCTGGCCTGACGACTATTTCCAACTCAGTGCCGAATTGTCCTACACACGCTATATGATGAAGGACTGGAACTACTTCTCGCTCATGTCAAACGGCAACTGTAATAATCTGGCACTGCGCCTCACTCTGTCCCGCAACAGCACCGACAACCAGATTTTCCCGCGCCGTGGTTCTGAAATCCAACTTTCCGTATCCATCACTCCTCCATATTCCGCGTGGGATGGCAAGGACTATGCCAATCTGGCAAACAATCCCTCCAGCAGTACGTACATGAAGGAACTGCAGGAGAAATACACTTGGATAGAGTATCACAAGTGGAAGTTCAAGGCACGCACTTTCACTGCATTGACCGGTCACAACAAGTGTTTCGTGCTGATGACCCGTGCCGAGATGGGACTGTTGGGTTCGTACAACAAGCACAAACCCTCTCCTTTCGAGAATTACTACATGGGCGGTGACGGCATGTCGGGTTACTCCACCAGTTACTCCACCGAGACGATAGGCTTGAGGGGATACGACAACGGTTCGCTTACTCCCAGCAACAATATGGGCTATGCCTATGCCCGCTTCTCGGTGGAACTGCGTTATCCTTTCATGCTTGGAGCAAGTACCAACATCTTTGGACTTGTCTTTGCCGAGGGTGGCAACTGCTGGAGCGAGGTGGGCAGTTTCAATCCGTTCGACCTGAAGAAATCCGTGGGTGTGGGTGCTCGAATCTTCCTGCCCATGGTGGGTCTCCTGGGTATTGACTGGGCGTACGGTTTTGACAAGGTCCATGGTTCCTCCACTCCCGGAGGCAGCCATTTCCACTTCGTGCTGGGTCAGGAGTTCTGATGACGTGCCTTCATAAACCAATGGAAAACCGAAACAGCCCGGAGCGTCATTCTTTACTAACATTTAAAAGAGTATCACAATGAAAAGAGTATTGTTTGCTATCATCGCCATGGCGTCGCTCGCACTGCCGGCAAGTGCACAGAAGTTTGCCCTCGTAGATATGGAATATATCCTCGGCCACATCCCTGCTTATGAAAGGGCCGGCGAACAGTTGAACCAGGTGTCACGGAAGTGGCAGGCCGAGGTGGATGCGTTACAGCAGGAAGCACAGACCATGTACAAGAAATACCAGGCCGAGGCGGTGTTCCTCTCCGACGAACAGAAGGTAAAGAGCGAAGAGGCTATCATTGCCAAGGAAAAGGAGGCCAGCGACCTCAAGAAAAAGTACTTCGGCCCGGAGGGCGAACTCTTCAAGAAGCGCGAGAGTCTCATGGCACCCATTCAGGACGAGATATACAATGCCATCAAGGACATATCCGAACTCAAGGGCTACAGTCTCATCCTGGACCGTGCTTCGGATGCAGGCATCATATTTGCATCACCCAAGGCAGATATCTCCAACGACGTTCTCTCCAAGTTGGGATACAACTGATTATCCGTGAAAACAACAAAATAACAAAATAATAAACAAAAGACTATGAAAAAGATTCTATTGGCCATCTTGATGGCAGCACCTCTGTCCGTTATGGCTCAGACCAAGTTCGCACATTTCAATTCTGCCGAAATCCTTCCCAATATGAAAGAGTACACGGCAGCCCAGGCGGAGTTGCAGAGCATGGAGAAGCAGTATTCGGACGACCTGAAACTCATGCAGGACGAAATGCAGAAGAAGTACGAGGACTACCAGAAGGAGGCCGCCAATCTTCTGGAAAATGTCCGTGCACGCCGCGAGCAGGAACTGAACGACCTGGGACAGCGTTACCAGCAGAGCCTCCAGGACAGCCAGGCTGCCATGCAGAAAGCCACTCAGGAGAAGATGGCACTCATCAGCGAGAAGGTGATGGCATCGGTAAAGAAACTGGGCGAGGCAGGCGGATATGTCTACATTGTGGACATCAGCGCCGGTGTCATTTCCTTTGTGAACCCCGCCCTCAGCACCGACATCACTGCACAACTCAAGAAGGAACTGGGTATTACTGCCACCGCACCGGCAGCATCCGCCGCTCCGGCGAAATAAACAGGCAGGCCTGCATTATGCAGGTCTGCGTATACGCAAAACACCTCTAAGGCTATGAAAGTGTTTCAACATCCAATGTTCATAAGGTCACTCTTCCTCTTCTGCTTCTGTGTATGTATGCAGCAGGTCTCTGCCCAGGTGCAGGACTCTTTGGCCGTGGATAGCACATCTGTTCGTGAACCTGCTCCAGAACAGCGTCCCAGGGCATTCGTCATGGCAAGCGTCCGTGCGGAATCCGTCTTGTATCGCATGCCGCAGTACAAGGCCATGCAGGACAACATGAAGGCATTGAGGGAACAGTATGAGGCCGAAGCCAGAAAGAGCGAAGAGGATTTCCAGCGTAAGTTTGAGGAGTTCATGCAGGGCAAGGCAGAATTCCCCAAGACCATATTGGAAAAGCGGCAGAACGAACTGCAGAACATGCTGGAAAGCAACGCACGCTTCCGCATCAAGGTACAGGAACTTCTGGCAGAGGCAGAAAAGAGCCTTATGGAAGATGTCAGGGCAGAATTGAACGAAGCGATAGCACTTGTCGCACAAGGGAAAGGCGTGGGACTTGTCTTTGACCTCGACAATGGCAGCGTCCCCTACCTGGCTCCAGGTATGGCGGTGGACATTACCGCCGACGTAGTCCGCTATCTGGGTATAGAAGAATAGCAGGACCATGTCTCCCATAGGTATTTTCGACAGCGGATATGGCGGATTGACCGTACTACGGACAATCCGCCAACTCATGCCCCAGTACGACTACATATATCTGGGCGACAATGCACGTGCTCCATACGGCACACGCAGTTTCGAACTGGTGTATGACTTTACCCTCCAGGCGGTCCGCCGTCTTTTCCAGGAGGGATGCCCTCTGGTTATTCTTGGATGCAACACGGCATCGGCCAAGGCATTGCGCACCATTCAGCAGAAGGATCTGCCCGCCATCGACGCTTCGCGCAGGGTGCTTGGGGTGATACGTCCCACGGCAGAGTGTGTGGGCGGTATCAGCAAGACACGCCATGTCGGTATTTTTGCCACTCCGGGAACCATCCGTTCGCGTACCTACGACCTTGAAATAGCAAAATTGCATCCCGACATCAAGGTCACGGGCATTGCATGCCCCATGTGGGTTCCTTTGGTGGAAAACAACGAAGCACACATGCCCGGGGCGGACTACTTTGTCGGGCAGAAGGTACGGGAGATGTTCCATGCCGACCCTTGCATTGACTCGGTAATACTGGGATGCACGCATTATCCCATGCTTATGGACAAGATAGTCCGGTTCATGCCTGCCGGTGTCAGTGTTATTGCACAAGGAGAATATGTTGCCGCCAGTTTGCAGGACTATTTGTGCCGGCATGCCGACATGCAGGCGCGCATATCCTGTGGGGGTACGCTGAGGTTGCTTACAACCGAACTTGCAGAACAGTTCAACGAGAGCGCCTCCCTTTTCCTTGGGCATTCTGTGGATGCCACACGGATTATACTCTGAAATACCGCTTCCTTTTCCCTTTCCTCCTGGCGCAGGCAATGAAGGTGTGCGTTCTCTTTGTCTGTACCCGATTTGAGTGCTTTTTTCTGTCCATGGAGTGATTTTTCAGCCTGACTCTTTGGCAGTTAATGTGAATCTTCGTATATTTGCACCGCAGAAACTATGTAAAGGCACTAAAACATGCTGACAAACATCCGAAATACCATGAAAATAACCGCCAATATCCTTGGTGGTTCGGATTATTTTGTTAGCAAGCAAGCAAGCAAGCAAGCAAGCAAGCAAGCAAGCAAGCAAGCAAGCAAGCAAGCAA
>JAZURY010000032.1:0-11602 GCA_045606445.1 Bacteroidaceae bacterium | reverse complement strand
GAGCACCGTGCCGAAGGCGAGGAAGAGCAATACCGAGCCGAACCCGTGTGATGACCACGAGCTGACGAAGGCCAGCACCTCGGGCGTCTGACGGAGGTCGGGCACCGAGTCTTTCATGAACGACAGGCCGAGGAACAGGAGACAGAAGCCTACGATGAGTTCGCCTATGTTGCGGCGCTTGTCTCTCTTCGAGTTCGAGAAGAGGAATCCCAGCAGCATCATCGGCACGGCCAGCAGCGAGATGTCGGCCTTGAAGCCCAGCCACGACACCATCCACGCCGTCACCGTAGTACCGATGTTGGCTCCCATGATGACGCCTATGGCCTGTGTCAACGTCAGCAGTCCGGCATTGACAAAGCTAACCACCATTACCGTGGTGGCCGACGATGACTGTATCACCGTAGTGATGCCCAGACCCGTCAGCACGCCCTTGAGGGGATTCGATGTCATGGCCGATAAGAAACTGCGCAGCTTGTCGCCAGCTGCCTTCTGTAGTCCTGAGCTCATCAGGTTCATTCCATAAAGGAACATTCCCAATGCTCCCAACAGTGTAAAGACTTGTAGTATACCCATGCTTGAGTTTATGAGTTAATTAGTTTTTAAGTTTGACAAAGTTTTCAGCCGCAAAGGTACTACCGTAATGTTTCATAAATGTTACAAAATGGTTATATAAGGATTAAATAACGTCCCGTGTTCACCCCATAACCCTTAACCTAAACCCTTACCCCATCTTGCCCGTAAGGTAGGCGCGGGTGCGCTCGTCGGTGGGGTTAGAGAACATGGTGGTGGTGTCGCCATACTCGACCAGTTCGCCCAGGTACATGAACATCGACTTAGAGGAGATGCGCCGTGCCTGCCCCATGTTGTGGGTGACGATGAGGATGGTGACCTCGCGCTGCAGTTCCTGCATCAGCTCCTCGATGTGTGCGGTGGCGATGGGGTCGAGAGCCGAGGTAGGCTCGTCCATGAGCAACACGTCGGGCTTCATGGCCAGGGCGCGGGCGATGCAGAGGCGCTGCTGCTGTCCGCCCGAGAGGAAGGTACCCTTCTTGTTGAGCACGTCCTTCACCTCGTCCCACAGGGCTACGCTGCGCAGGCAGCGCTCCACGGTGGCGTCCTTCTCGGCCTTGGCCAGGCGTATGCCGTTGAGCGTGTAGCCCGAGAGTACATTGTCGTAGATGCTCATCGTGGGGAACGGGGCAGGGCGCTGAAACACCATGCCTATGCGGCGGCGCACGTCGATGGGCTCCATCGAGAGGATATTCTCTCCGTTGAGCAGGATCTCGCCATCGACACGTATGTTGGGATAGAGCTCATGCATCAGGTTGGCGGCACGCAGCAGGGTGCTCTTGCCACAGCCCGAGGGACCCATGATGGCGGTGATGGTGTTGCGCTCGATGGCTGCCGACACATACTTCACGGCCATCGTCTGCTTGGTATAGGATACGCAAGTGTTTTTAAACTCGAGGATAGGGATTATTGGTTCCATTTCTTTGCAAGATACTTTGATAACAGGTTAAGTGACAATACGAATAGCAGGAGAAAGAGCGAGGCTCCCCAGATGAGTTCCTGCAGATTGGGGTCGTTGAAGAACTCCCAGATGAGCAGGGGTACGGCCGAGATGGGCTTGTCCACCGACCAGCGTATCAGCGAGCATCCGAGGGCAGTGAACATGAGGGGTGCCGTTTCGCCTATGACACGGGAGATGGCAAGCAGCACGCCGGTGAAGATGCCTCCGAAGGCTGCCGGCAACTGCACTCTCAGCATTACGCGTGCATTGTTTCCTCCCAGGGCCAGGCCTGCCTCCTTGAGTGATGCAGGGAGTATCTTCAGCGTCTCCTCGGTGGAGCGTATGATGAGCGGAAGCATCATTATGAAGAGTGCCACGCTGCCGGCTATGGCCGAGTAGCCCTTCATGGGAACCACCACCCAGATGTAGGTGATGATGCCTATGATGACCGACGGCGTGCCCTGCAGGAGGTCGGTAAGGTAACTCACCGTCTGCGCAAAGCGGCTTTTCTGGTTCTCTGCCAGGAAGGCACCGCACAGGATGCCGGTGGGAACGGCAAACAGTACGGCCATGCCCAGCATTATCATTGTTCCTATGATACCGTTGGCAATGCCTCCAGGGATAGGTTCTCCTGCCTCTATGGCCTTCATGGCCCTGTAGGCGGTGGGGGTGGGTTCCGTAAAGAACGACCACGACAACTGGTCATATCCGCGCAGCAGCACCTCCCCCAGAATGGCCAGCAGGGGAACTGCCGTCAGTGCGGCCAGCAGGCATACCGCCCACGTCATAAGCCTGTCCTTCAGCAGGCGGTTTCTTGTGTTCAGTGTAGTCATAATCTAAGATATTCTTGCTCGTTTGATCATAATCTTGCCCACCATGTTTATAAGGGCGGTGATAAGGAACAAGACAAGTCCTATGGCAATGAGCGAGGACAGGCGCAGGTCGCTGGCCTCTCCGAACTGGTTGGCTATGACGGATGCCATGGAATTTCCCGTGGAGGTGATGGATTCGGGGATGTTGTTGGTGTTGCCTATGAGCATGGTCACGGTCATTGTCTCGCCCAAAGCGCGTCCTATGGCCAGCACGTAAGATGAGAATATGCCCGAACCTGCCACGGGGAAGACTACCTTGCGCACCACCTCGGCATGCGTGGCGCCAAGGCTGTATGCACCCTCCTTCAGGTCGTTGGGCACCATCTTTATGAACTCGGCACTGAGCGACGAGGCGTATGGTATGATCATGATGGCCAGCACCAGCGAGGCGGTAAGGATGCCCGACCCCTGCTCGGAGATGTCCAGCGCCATGATGACGGGGCGCAGGGTGTAGAATCCCCAAAGGCCGTAGATGATGGAGGGGATGCCTGCCAGCAGGTCAGTAACGGTGCCCAGTACGGCTGCCACCTGCGTGTCCCTGAAATACTCTCCCACGAACAGCGCCACGGGCAGGGAGAATGGGATGCAGAAGGCGAGTGCCAGCAGGGTTGTCATCAGCGTGCCCGTGATGAAGGGCAGTGCACCATACTGTTCGGCACCATCGGTATAACTCCACTCGGAGGAGGTGAGGAAACGGAAGAAACCGAAATACTCGAAAGCCTCGTAAGCATCAGTGACGAGGGCGTAAACCACGCCCCCGCACACTACTGGTACTACCAATGCCGCTATAAAAAGGAATCCTCTGTATAGTTTGTCATTCATAGTTACATGATTGTTACAGTATTGTCACTCCATCATAGGTAACCGTCTGCAGGTTCTTCATGCTCTGCTCTCTGGCCTTTTCCGGAAGGGGTGCATAGTGCACCTCGGGGGCAATGCCCTGTGCCTCGTCGGAGAGTATGTATTTCAGCAGGTCCATGGTGGCAAGCGCCTGCTCCTTGGTACGGTCGGAATAGTTCTGCTCCTTGTATATAATCATCCAGGTGAATGTGGAGATGGGGTATGCACCTGCCGCATCGGCATTGGTGATGGAGCAACGGGTGTCTGCCGGTATCTCTCCAGAGGCGGAGGCGGAAATGCTTTCTGCAGAAGGCTCTACAAACTCGCCCTGCAGGTTCTGGATCTTGGCATAGGCTATCTTCTGTGCAAAGGCATACTCGGAGCCGACATAACCGATGGAGTTCTTTGTCTGCTTGATGATACCTGCCACGCCGGGATTGCCCTTGGCTGCCTGGCCAGAGGGGAAGTTGACGGATTTGCCCGTGCCGAACTTCTCTTTCCACATGGGGCTGGCCTTCGTGAGATAGTCGGTGAACACGAAGGTGGTGCCGGAACCGTCAGAGCGGAAAACGGGGATGATTGCCTCCTCGGGCAGTGTTATGCCGGGGTTCAGTGCCACCAGGCGGGCGTCATTCCACATCTTTATATTGCCGGCAAAAATATCGGCAATCACCTCGCCAGAAAGGTTGAGTTCGCCCACTCCATCAAGATTGTAGGCAAGAACCACCGCACCCATGCATGTGGGCACGTGAATCACCTCGGGCATATCAGCCATCTCCTTGTCGGACAGGAAGGCATCGCTGCCGGCAAAGTCCACGATCTTGTCGCGCAGGTTGCGCACTCCGCCACCCGAACCTATGCCACCGTATGCCACGGCATCGCCATTGACCTGGGTAAACTGCTCGAACACCACATTGTAGAAAGGCAGGGGGAAGGTGGCACCTGCACCGGAAAGTTCCTGTGCCTCACGTCCACCGGCAGAGGTATTGCCTCCGCATGATGCCACCACCATGGCAAGCAGCATCATTACAACTGAAAATACATTCTTTTTCATTTGTTTAATCATTGTTTATGTATTAGACATCAGATTCCGAAATAGCAACTTACGTATGCCGAATAGCGGTTGTCCGCACCGTCGGCCTTGGGCATGCTCATGCGGAAGTTGGGAGCCACCTTTATGTACTTCCATATCTTGAACTGCGCGCCCAGGATGGCGGCCGACTCGTCCTTGGCAACGTTCCACTTGTCCTTGGAATAGACATCGTCGAAACGTGCATAGAGGTCCACGTACTTGGACAGTTTTGCAGAGGCAAACACCGAATAGCCGTACTGGTCGGCATCCTGCTTGTAGGAGGCGTTCCACATGTGGTTGTACTCAGCACCCACGGTGAACTTCTCCGTCTTGTAACCCATGAAGGCTGCCATGTTCACTATGTTCTTCTTGCCATCCTCGGCGGCTTCGTTCAAGCCTCCGTACAGGCGAATCTGAAAACCCTTCACCGGTGTAAGCGTCACGCCAAGACCATAGTTGAAACCATCGTTCACCTGAATCTTCTTGTATCCCTCGCCGTTCACTATGATGGCGTCGGCAGAAATCCAGTCGGCGAACTTGTAGGATGCAGACAAACCGAGGTCGGCACTGCTTCCGAACTTATACTGGTCCTGGAAGGACTTCATGATATAGCGGTAGCCCCAGAACTTTTCCTGGAAGTTGAACTGAGTGGTGGAGATGAGACCGCCGTTCAGTGTCAACTTGTTCTTCTTCCACGAAACCATAGCATTCTTGATGTACACGATGCGATGGTAGTCGTCCACCTTGGAGGACTTGCCTATGTCCACCACACCCTTCATGGAAAGTCCCTTGCCGAAATTGTGCTCGTAGCCAAGGTAACTTCTGTCCAACTCGAAACCGCGGTCGTCATTGTCAGCACCGAAACCCGTGTGCAGATTGGTGAAGACCTGCAGAATCACTTTGCCTTTCGGCTCCTCTTTCACTTTGGTATCCTGGGCCTGTGCCACGATACCCATGCCGGCCAATGCCAGGGCAATAAACATTTTTTTCATCATATTGTTCTGTCCTTTTGTTTGGACACCGCAAAAGTAGGGGTATAATGTTTCAATATTGTTTCAAAAAAGTTAGGCTTTGGTTAAAATCCAAATCGGCCATTAGACTGTTATGCGCTAATGACCGATTTGGGTTTATAGCGCCACAGGCCATGGTATATGTTACATTTTTATTAAATCTCCCGGCAGATGGCGCAAGGTATGCTTTTTATCACTATTTTTGCACCGTGATAGCATTGTATATATATAAATAAGGTACGGGCATGACAACAAAACGCATACTGATAGTGGACGACGAGGAGACGCTATGCGAGGTGCTGAAACTGAACCTTGAAAACGAGGGCTATGACGTGGACACGGCCTTCAGTGCCGAACAGGCCATGACCTACAACCTGAAGTCCTATTCGCTTGTCCTGCTGGATATAATGATGGGCGGAATAAGCGGGATAAGGATGGCCAAGATGATGAAGGCGGATGTCTCCACGGCAGACATACCCATAATCTTCTGTACGGCAAGGGACAGTGAGGACGACATGGTAATGGGCCTTAATCTTGGTGCCGATGACTACATTGTCAAGCCCTATACCATACGCAACGTGATTGCACGCATCAGAAGCGTGCTCAGGCGTACGTCAGGGCACAAGACGCCACAGGTGCAAACGAAGACAAACACCCTTGTGGTGGAGGGCCTGCACCTCGACCTGGAGTTCAAGCGTTGCCTGGTGGACGGCACCGAGGTGAAACTGACCAGAAAGGAATTCGAGTTGCTTGCCTACCTCATCTCCCACCGCGGACGTGTGTGTAGCAGGGAGCAGATCCTGAGTCGTGTGTGGAGCGACGAGGTGGTGGTGCTTGACCGCACCATCGACGTCAACATCACCAGATTGCGCTCCAAGATAGGTCCCTATGGGGCATACATCGTCACCAAATCAGGTTATGGCTATGGCTTCCGCGATTAGATTTTCCTACCATAGGCGGCTCTTCCTGATGCTGCTATCCTTTTCATGGACGATAATCCTCCTGTCCATAGGGTTCCAGTACATGAGGGAGAAGCAGTACAAGTCCGACTTCCTCAGCGCTCAACTCCAGCAGTACAACCGCCACCTGCTTGAAACCGTGGAGGAGGGCCTGCCCTACGAGGAGTACATCGCCCAGCACGAAAAACCGTTCGACAACCTGCGCGTATCCATAATAACCCTGTCGGGGGCGGTGGTGTACGACAACATGATTCCCCTGGATTCGCTGGACAACCACATCGGGCGTCCCGAGATAACGGAGGCATACAAGCACGGCAGCGCCTACCACATCGGGCGCCAGTCGGCAAGCGACGGACGCGAGTACTTCTACTCCGCCACACGTGGCCAACGAGTCATCGTGCGCACGGCCATACCATATTCCGCCACACTGAGGGAAATGCTCAGCGCCGACATGACCTTCCTTGGCGTGATGATAACCATAAGCCTCATCATGAGCATAATAGCCTACTTCACCACCCGACCTCTGGGCAAGACCATAGAACGCCTGAACCGCTTTGCCGCCAAGGCGGAGCGTGGCGAGGCCTTCGACGAGGGGGAAGCCTTCCCCAACGACGAGTTAGGTTCCATCTCCAAGCATATCGTCAGGCTCTACACACGCTTGCAACAGACCATCAGGGACAGGGATCTGGCACATGAATCTGCTATGCGCGAGGAGCAGGAGAAGATACGCATAAAACGCCAACTGACCAACAACATCAACCACGAACTGAAAACCCCCATAGCCTCCATACAGGTGTGCCTGGAAACACTGCTCTCCGGCATCAGCCTCACGGAAGAGAAACGCCAGGAACTTATCGGAAGATGCTACACCCACAACGAGCGTCTGCGCCGCCTGCTGGCAGACGTAGCGCTGATTACACGCATGGAGGACGGAAGCCAACTCATCGGTTCCGAATCCGTGGTGCTGAACGACATCATAAGCGAGATAGCGGAGGAACTGGAAATCCTTCCGGAGGAGGAAAGCATGCAACTGCATAGCAACCTCGACATCCCCGTGACGATAAACGGCAACCCCTCGCTGATAGGTTCCATCTTCCGGAACCTCACGGAGAATGCCATAGCCTACTCGGGAGGCAGGAACATATACATCACGCTCATGGAAAAGACAGAGGACAGTTGCGCCATACGCTTTGAGGACGACGGCACGGGTGTGGGCGAGGAACATCTGCCCCGTCTCTTCGAGCGCTTCTACCGCATAGACAAGGGCCGTTCCCGCAACATGGGAGGGACAGGCCTAGGCCTGGCCATAGTAAAGCATGCCGTCCTCTTCCACGGCGGAAACATAACCGCCAGCAACCGCAAGGAGGGAGGCCTGAGATTTGACATCCAACTGAAAAGCATCGGCAAACAATAACCGCCACGCAAACGTATTCCGCAAGTTTACCGCCCACCAAACGATAAATTCCTTAAGGGCTTAATATGATATTATTGAACCTTGCCTGTTTAGTTGGGGGTAATTAGAAAAGCCAATCTGCCTCGCCATTCGGATGTACATTCCATTGGTAATAAAGATAAACCCGAATCAGCCATTAGCGCGTAACAGTCTAATGGCCGATTCGGGTTTTATCAGAACTACACCATGCAAAAGTTACAAGAACGATACGCATAAGCAAAAAGAACACTTCCTATAAAATAAATCCAATATTGTGGAGTATTGTACCAAGCATTGCGTAGCATTGTACTAAACGTTAAGTATAATTGTACTCAATGTTGGGTACGATTTTATAAACACGTATTTCACATCTTTATTTCCTTGTCTTAATACGTTTAGTATGCGTACATTGTACTTAGTACAAAAGACTATTTTTGCCCCTTTCCTCTATTGTCAAAAATAATTGCTTGAAGGAACGGTATCATAAATCATGAATCATGAAATAGTATGATGATAAGCATGATTTCTACTTTTGAGAGGGATGAATCCTAATGACAAGAACGCAATCAGCAAGTGCAATAGGTAAGATATACGCAAAGGAACACGGGGAAGCCCCTGCCTCGTTTCCTCAAATAAATTTAACGTGAGTTCGACGAATTCAAAACAGTGTAAGTTGTGTATCTAATGTTCTTTCCACATTGATGCATGGTTTCTTTGGGAAACAACAATATGCAGCAATGGCTCCTAACATGTTAACGATAAAATTGTCAAAACACCGATGTCTTAAATGTTCCACCTGCGCAATATTCTTTAGTTCATCATTAACATGAACGTATATTTTGCTACCATTCTATCAAAAAACTTACAAAAATCATCTGCCATACAGAATAATTCAATAACTTTGTCTCCGGTGATCATAGCGATTATTGTTTTGTATTTCTTTGTACCTGCTCCGTACATCTTAAAAAGTTCAAACAAAGCATCCTATTTATTCTTACTGTTTTGCAATATCAGTATAAATATTATTCAATGAGGAATTACGGACTTGTAGCATTGCTCTTCATCGTGCTGTGCCCGGCACTGCGGGCGCAGCACGGAGGAGTGTCGGCAGGAAGATTGCGGGCAGCCTATGAGGCGTCGGTCGGCGAGGGCGGAAGATTGCGGCAGAGGCTTTTCTTCGATGCCTTCCCCACAAACGGAGAGGATTATGAGCTAATCTTCGGCTACCACCCGGAACTGCGGGACTCGTCGCTCTACGACTGCGCTGCCGACATGGTGGAGGCCTTCTGGTGCCACGATGCGATTCCCGACTCGCTATTCTACAGCAAAGTAGCAGCCGTGACGTGCGGGCTGAGGCTTGATGCGGACGCGCCGAACTACTGGCAGGCACGTTTGGAAAGTGTGCTCACGCGGCATGGCAGGGATGCGGAGACTCTCATCGACCGGGTAGCAAGCCTTCCGGTAGGTGACCAAATGCGCTTCTGGAGTTTCGTGTGGTCAACAACGCTCGACGACGAGGTACGGAGCAGGCGCGACTTTCACCGTAGCTACATCCTTAGACGGCACCCTCAGATGGTGCCCGTATACGACTCGGCACGCAAGCTCTTTTTCAATGGCATAAACTTTTCTTCGGAGCCTTCGCCACGAAACTTTCCCGAATGCGAATGATTATGTACACGACAGCATCATACTTCAAGCGGGCGGCCATCTGCCTGCTTGCCCTCGCCAGCCTTGTCAAGGCATCGGCGCAAAGTCAAGACCTGCGTCCCGAGGAGATTGCAGCCGCCCACGCCGCCCTCCTTTCCTGTCCCGACAGCCTCACGGAGGCCCGTTTCTTCAACGCCTTTCCCGACCGTGGGGAGGACTTCACGCTCCTCTACGAACCTCACAACCTGACGGCCGGTACTACTTTCGACTTCTCCGGCAGTTCCTATTGCCACACCTCGGCCTTCTGGAATCTCCGGCTGATACCTGCCGAAGTACTGGCCGAGAAGGTGGTACGCATCACCTGAGGCCTCCGCTTCAGCCAAGGTGCATCATGGTACTGGCAATGGTATCTGCGCCAAGCGCTCGCCCTGCCCGAGTTGAGAGATGTGATTATAGATGAAGTGGCACGCCTGCGCAGCGGCCATCAGTTGGAGTTCTGGGCCATGGTGTGGTCATCGGCAGAAGCCGACAGCCGTGACCTACTCTTCGAATCCCTTCAGCCCGGCCTCCTCACCCGCCATCCCCACACAGCCTCCATCTCCGCCTGCGCCTTCCATCTCTTCCACAACGAAGTCAGAAGCAGGGAATGAGCAAGTGATGAAATGCCTGCGAGCACCTCGGGAGATGCAAACCGGGCATTAAGGGCAAGAGTACCAACTTTTATGGTTTATCCTAACCAGCGTAAGAGAGAATAAATAAAGTAAACTATATATAATTATTTAGTTTTGAATTATAAAACAATAAAATTGGCATTATTGTCATTTGTTGTTTTGCCACTGACACACATCTGTGCGCAGGAAGTATCTTTTCGGACATTCCTCTCTGAACATGAAAAGGTCAATTGCATTGACAGTGTGTCTTTTGGCAAGGCGTTCGACTTAATCGAAGATGTGGAACGTTATTCCGATTTCCTGCCTCCGACAGATGACAGATACAAGGGCAGCATTTATGTAACTTGGGGCTGGCAAAGAGGAAGCTACATTGAGTGCAAGAACTATATTGCTGTCATTCTGCAACGATATTATTCGGACTTCCTGGATGGGAACCACCGATGGTTCATGGAAAACGAGGGAACGGACTACGTAATCATCACATATTCCAGTGAAGGCAAAATGCTGGATTGTAAGACGGTGGGGCGTTCCGGCGCAGCTTATTCGCTCCGCATATCTGCACCGAAACATGGTTTGGGGATTGTTGTTGAACAGAGGATTGTAGATGATTGCAGTCAGTTGCTCCAATATGTAAATCCTGTGCGTACGGTCTTCGTAAAAGAATATGTTCTCAAATCCGATGGGAAGATTAAGGAACGGGAGGTCGTTGCTCCACATAAGGAAGTCGTAGACGTTATGTCCTCTGTGAAGCAGTTTTCCTTTGATCAGTTCGTGTCTAATTTCCAGAAATGGGACAAGCCTTATGTGGACCACACATTGTTCACCCCATCAAGTGACCAGGCAGAATTGCCCTTTGAATCATGCCTGTCACTGATACCGGACACGCTTGATTATAATACTTGGCCCAGGGACATCCGATGGATTCCATGCCGGTATATTGAAACGGAAGATATCTGGTACTTTTTCGTTATCAAGGATTGTGCGATACCAAAAGTAGGTGTCCCGTACACGGATCGTTTGATTTTGGAGTTCCATAAAGACGGGACCTTCAAATGCACAAGTAATATCTATCATTGTGATGATAACTCAAACGTGGACGAAGCCACGGCAGAGATGTTGATAACAAAAGTCCTAAAAAATATACAAATAGAATGAGTAATTAACGTGAATTCGTCGAACTCACGTTAAATTTAAGCAAAACTTCATTTTGCTCACGTCCCTACCATGTTTCTGCTCTCTCTTAATCGCAAATTTGGTAAATCCCTCACTTATTCGTAACATTGACCTGTCGGTCGAAGGTACTTTCGTTGACCTGTGGTCTTCCTCCTCCTTACAAGGCATAGCATGCAAGCATACTCTGCTCTTGTTTCGTTCGTCGGTTCGGAAATAAAAACAAAAAGACCTTTTTGCTTTGTATTTCGCTCACTTATTCGTACCTTTGGCTTTCGGCCTAAATTACTCACGTTCGGAAATAAAAATAAAGATTTATTTTGTATTTCGCTCACTTATTCGTAATTTTGCACACGATTTCAATAAACATGTGGATAGATTTGGGCTGCTTGCAACCACAGAAAAAAATGCTAAAAGGA
>JAZURY010000031.1:0-103274 GCA_045606445.1 Bacteroidaceae bacterium | reverse complement strand
GGTGGCAGTGGCTTTCTCGCCTGTGGTGACGATTACACGGCAATGGGGAATACGGGACAGGAGGGCGTGGATGTCGGTTGGCAGGACAACCTCAAGGAACTTGTCCGAGGCATTGTCCTTCAGACGTCGCACGGCAGTGGAGGTGTCGTAGAAGCCTATACCCTTGTCCATCAAGAAGGGGATGATAAGGTCCAGGCGGAAGGTCTTTGCCGCGGTGTCCACGAAATGGTCCTTGTCACCAAAGAAGATGAGGCCCTCTATGCGCCAATGGTCGTTGATGAAGTTGGGATAGTAGAAGTCCATGCACCATCGCTTTCTCTGCGGAGGGAAACTGCCCAGGAAGAGCACACGGCAGTTCTCTGGCAGAAAGGGGTGCAGAGGATGGTACTCTACCCCATCAACGGAGCGGGCAATGTTCTCGGGGTTGAGGAAGGAGGAGGGGGAGTGCTGCGTCTCAGTCATTCTCCTTAGATTTGTATAAAACTACCTTGGCAATACAGTTGTCCGTAGTCGAAGCAACCGCGGAATAGTTTTCCTGCAGGAAGTGTTCATCCAGAAGGTTGGGGTCTGTACTGTCTTCCGTGGCAAGCAACCATTTGGGCCTGTTTTCAGAAAGAGTGGTTTCATCTCCAAAGCGGTGTCGATGAAATGGTATAAAAACACGGTTAGCCGGCGACACACCTGCATAAGTCCATATTCCTGTCATGGAATAGACATGAGGAGATTTATCACATGAGAGTTTATATAAATTGTGATTCCATACCTGACTCCTCTCTGACTCCGGTACCATTAGGATTAGATCCTTGGATTGCCTGTAGAGTTCTGCAATCTCGCCATGTTGACTTGCGCATCTAACAAGCAGAACATGCTGGCGGAAAGAAAATATGGCAAACAGTATAGTAATACCTGCTATCACCTTGGTATATCCTGCACTCAGACATTTTGTGGCAAATAAACAGAATACCGGAAGTATAGGAAGCAGATAGTGATAGTAATCTCTCTTTCCTATCAGTATTAGGGTGAAGATTAAACTGGGAATGAGAATGAACCAAGAGTCCTTGTCGTTTCTGCGACTCAGGAATATGGTACCACCATAAATTATGACTGGAATCAGGATAATGCCTATACTGCCTTCATTCATACCTGACTCGGACGAATACTGGAGATTGTACCCGATCATTCCGTACAGCATATCGCCCAACGAACCTATAGCATAAAAATATATCAATATAGGAATTGCAACGGCAAGCGACCCGACGATGAACACCGCTGCATTGGAAATGGCATTTCTATACTCCCTTTTACGAAGCATGAGCAAGAAGAGGCCAAACATAATCGCTCCTACGTGCGATACGGCATCATTGGGTCGTATAAAGAATATTATGGCAAAGGCAACTCCATAGAAAAGACTGTATATCAATGGATGAGACGGCATCCTGCCCGTTGTGTATCTTAGTGCCATATACAGGGAAAGCGCTATAAATGGCAGCATATAAATTTCGCACTGGTTGCCTTCCGTAATGAAATCTATGGTTGGTATCAGGGTCAATAGCGATGCAGCGAATGCCTTTGCCTCATTAGCATAGAGACGGGCAATCCTATACGCACAAACCAGCATAGCAGAGAAGAATATTACCTCAAGGAAAAAGAGGCCTACTCTGCCACAAAGCAGGCCCAAAGCATTTAACCAAAAGAGTATGGGACCTTTGTGGTCAAAAAGGTCGGTATACGGTATCTTGCCTTCCAATATACCTATTCCTATTGTCTTGAACGTACAACTGTCAAATCCCTCATACACATACAAAGGAGATGTCGATGGAGAATAAACCAAAATAAATACGAGTGCTATGAAAGGCAAAAACAAGAAAGCACGCTTATCGTTAATTAGATTCTTCATACTGTCATTTACTGATTTGTTTCACCCCTACGGGAATGATTGTATATTGGCTTTTAGACAATTGCAGCGGATAATAAATTATAGGAACGTATCTGTCATTGTTCGCAGACATACTCTCTGATTACATACACAGGTCGCTTTTTCGATTCATTGAATATACGTGCCACATATTCGCCAAGCACACCTATTGCCAGCAACTGGACACCGCCAAGGAACAGGATGGTTGTTATAAGCGTTGGGAAGCCCTGAACTTCATCGCCAAAGAGTATTGTCTTAAACAAATATACCAGCATCAAGACAAAAGATGCAAACGCAATGATAACGCCCAATATAGTTGCAAAACGCAATGGTGCCGTGGTAAATGAAACTATTCCCTCCACGGCCAAATTAAACAGCGAGAAATAATTCCAGTTGCTTTCACCTGCCACACGATCGTGCCTGTCGAATACAATTTCCTTTTTCCGGAAACCTATCCAGCAGAACATGCCCTTGGTGTATCTCTCCGATTCTCTCAGTTCCTTAAGCGTGTCAATACACCTGCGATCCAACAACCTGAAATCTCCCACGTTTTTCAGAATCTCAAATTTGGTAGAGTGCTGAAGTATGGAGTAGAACAACAGGGACAATCTTTTCCTTAACCAACTCTCTTTACCGCGGCTGGATCTTTTGGCATATACATCATCGTATCCATCTTCCCATTCCTTCAACATATATGGTATCAAGGATGGCGGGTCTTGCAAATCTGCATCCATAATAACCACACAGTCACCAGTAGCATAGTCAAAACCAGCAAGCATGGCGTTCTCCTTACCGAAATTGCGTGAGAGATCTACAAAACAGATTCTTTTGTCACGGCTTTGCAAATCCCTGATAATATCCAAAGTATTGTCACGCGAACCATCATTGACGAACAATACTTCCCAGTTATATCCCTTTTCTTCATCCATCAACGCTTTCAGTTCTGCATACAGAAAGTGCAGGGATTTTGCCTCGTTATAACAAGGAATAAGAATAGTGACTTTTTTCATTGCTATGCTGAATCTGGTTTATTTCCTGAATTTATTTACAACAACCCTGATTATGACAAAATTGGTAATCACGCTTATAATAAGTGTTGGTATGAATGCAACATCGTCACTCAACTGGAAAACAGAGGTAAACACATGCATCAAACCCATGCGAACGACAAACAAATTGAAAAGATGGGCAGAAACGATGCCTATGGCATTTCCCATAGTGGAACGAGTACGGAATGTCCATCGTATTGTAAGCATATAGTTCACCACAAGGCTGATGACATATCCACCAACCAAGGCTGCCTGATAAGGCATTATAATGCGCAGCAAATAGAACAGCGCCATGTCAAGTGCTGTACACACAGCACCCACAACGCAGAAACGCATGAACTCCTGGTATTTCGTATCCATATAAAATGAAAGACGTTTTTCGTCTACGTCCAACTACTCATCGTGCTAACTTTCGTCAACAAAGATACACATAATTTATTTATAGAGGCACAATGTATGAGTAAAAAATCCCGATGGCACGTGGGAGCACCATCGGGATTATCCTTGAGGTCCTTACATATTATATATTATATAAGGATGCACTGTCGGTTTAGTCGGCGAGCTTTGCCTTGATGAACTCGCGGTTGAGGCGAGCGATGTTGGCGATGGTTTCGCACTTGGGGCAAACGGCCTCGCAGGCACGGGTATTGGTACAGTTACCGAAGCCCAGTTCGTCCATCTTGGCAACCATTGCCTTGGCACGGCGTGCAGCCTCTACCTTGCCCTGAGGCAGGAGAGCGAACTGGCTTACCTTGGATGAAACGAAGAGCATGGCAGAACCGTTCTTACATGCTGCTACGCAGGCACCGCAACCGATGCAGCTGGCGCAATCCATTGCCTCGTCGGCATCGTCCTTGGGGATGAGGATGGCGTTGGCGTCCTGAGCCTGACCTGTGCGGATGCTGGTGTAGCCACCTGCCTGCATGATCTTCTCGAATGCCATACGGTCAACCATACAGTCCTTGATGACAGGGAAGCCGGCAGAGCGCCAGGGCTCTACGGTGATGGTGTCGCCATCGTTGAACTTGCGCATGTAGAGCTGACATGTTGTAGCACCACGCTCGGTCTTGCCGTGGGGTGTGCCGTTGATATAGAGTGAGCACATGCCGCAGATACCCTCACGGCAGTCATGATCGAATACGAAGGGTTCGTTGCCGGCGGCAATGAGTTCCTCGTTCATCATGTCGAGCATCTCCAGGAATGAAGTATCGTCGGGGACGTTCTTCATTTCGTGCTTCTCAAAATGACCCTTATCCTTGGGACCATTCTGCTTCCAAAACTTTACAGTTACTGATATATTCTTTGCCATAATAATCTTTCGGATTAAAGGGATTAGTTCTTATAGTTACGCTGCTGAACCTTGATGTTCTCGTAGTGGAGAGGCTCCTTGATGAGTTCGGGGGCAGAGTCGTCGTTCTTCTGGTACTCCCAGCAACCAACGTAGAAGAAGTTCTCGTCGTCGCGCTTTGCCTCGCCTTCCTCTGTCTGGTGCTCCTCGCGGAAGTGACCGCCGCAGCTCTCCTCACGATGGAGTGCGTCGTATGCAACGAGTTCGCCCATGAGGATGAAGTCGCGCAGGTGGATAGCCTTGTCCAGCTCTACGTTCAGACCTTCCTTGGTACCGGGGATGAAGAGGTTCTCGTTGAACTCCTTGCGGATAGCCTTCAGGAGCTTCAAGCCTTCCTGCAGACCTTCCTTGGTACGGCCCATGCCCACGTGTTCCCACATGATATGACCCAGTTCCTTGTGGATAGAGTCAACGGAGCGCTTACCCTTGATGTTCATCAGACGGTCGATCTCGGCGTTAACGGCCTTCTCGGCAGCATCGAACTCGGGCAGGTCGGTAGAGAGACGGCCCCAGAGGTTCTGGTCGGCCAGGTAGTTCTGTATAGTATAAGGAAGAACGAAGTAACCGTCGGCCAGACCCTGCATGAGGGCAGAAGCACCCAGACGGTTGGCACCGTGGTCGGAGAAGTTACACTCACCGATAGCGAACAGGCCGGGGATGGTTGTCTGCAACTCGTAGTCAACCCAAACACCACCCATAGTGTAGTGGATAGCGGGGAAGATCATCATGGGGTGATAGTACTCTACACCGTTTACGGTCTTGGCGAGCTTGCCGGGGTTAACGTCGGTAATCTCCTCGTACATCTCGAAGAGGTTGCCATAGCGCTGGAGAATCTCCTTGATGCCCAGACGCTGGATAGACTCAGAGAAGTCCAGGAATACGGCCAAACCAGTGTTGTTCACGCCGAAGCCCTTGTCGCAACGCTCCTTGGCAGCACGTGAAGCCACGTCGCGGGGAACTAGGTTACCGAATGCGGGATAACGGCGCTCCAAGTAGTAGTCGCGGTCCTCCTCGGGAATCTCATAGCCCTGCTTTGTGCCAGCCTGAAGTGCCTTGGCATCCTCCAACTTCTTGGGAACCCAGATACGGCCGTCGTTACGCAGAGACTCTGACATGAGGGTGAGCTTTGACTGCTTGTCGCCGTGTACGGGGATACAGGTGGGGTGAATCTGTACGTATGAGGGGTTTGCCATCACAGCACCCTTGCGGTAGCACTGGATAGCGGCGGTGCAGTTACAGCCCATAGCGTTGGTGCTGAGGAAGTATGCATTGCCATAACCACCGGTGGCGATAACCACGGCATTGGCGCTGAAGCGAACGAGCTTGCCGCTTACCAGATCCTTGGCGATGATACCGCGGGCACGGCCGTCGACGATAACAACGTCCTCCATCTCGTAACGGGTGAAGAGCTTTACCTTGCCGGTGTTTACCATGCGGCTCAGTGAAGAGTAGGCACCCAAGAGGAGCTGCTGGCCAGTCTGACCCTTGGCATAGAAGGTACGGCTTACCTGTGCACCACCGAAAGAACGGTTGGCCAGCATGCCGCCGTATTCGCGAGCGAAAGGAACACCCTGTGCCACGCACTGGTCGATGATGGCGTTGCTCACCTCTGCCAGACGATATACGTTGGCCTCGCGAGCACGGTAGTCACCACCCTTTACGGTGTCGTAGAACAAACGGTAAACAGAGTCGCCGTCGTTCTGATAGTTCTTGGCTGCATTGATACCACCCTGTGCGGCGATAGAGTGAGCACGACGGGGAGAGTCCTGGATGCAGAAGTTATATACGTTGAAACCCATCTCGGCCAGAGAAGCGGCGGCGCTGGCACCTGCCAGACCTGTACCTACAACGATAACGTCGAGCTTGAGCTTATTCTTGGGGTTAACCAGACGCTGGTGAGCCTTATAGTTGGTCCATTTTTCAGCAATAGGTCCCTCGGGGATTCTTGAATCTAAAGTCTTTGCCATGATTTTGGTAGATTATAGATTAATGGATTTAGTTTAATAGATAAAGATTAGCAACCGATTGCATGGCAAGCGTCAGAGGCAACGCCAACAACCTCGTTGTAGTCGCAGGGACGATAACCGAAGCAGAAGGCAACGGCAACGGCAACGAACATCAGGATGATGACGGTAGACACAATGCAGCTGATGCAACGCCAGCGGTTGAACCAGATCTTACCGCTCCAACCCAAGGTCTGCATTGAACTCCACAAACCGTGGTTCAGGTGCATCCACAGGGCAGCAAGCCAAACGAGGTAGATGACGGTGTAGACGGGGCAAGAGAATGTCTCTGCAATCCAGTACACGCCATTGGTGGCCAGGTGATGGTCGCCGGCACAGGGAACCAACTCAACGAGCATCATCTTTGCCCAGAAGTTGTACAGGTGCAAACCCATACCCAGGATAACAATGATACCCAGAACGAGCATGTTCTGGCTGCTCCACTCCACCTTCTTGGGAGTGTCTGTCACCTCATAACGGCTGTTGCCACGGGCACGACGGTTCTGGATTGTCAGCCAGAGAGCATACAGGAAGTGCAGAAGCACCAGACCTGCCAAACCGATGGTTGCGGCAACCGCATACCAATTAGCACCAAGGAAACCACAAATCATGTTGTAACCCTCGGCACTGATAAGAGCCACTACGTTCATTGACGCATGGAACAGGAGGAAGAGAATGAGGGCAATGCCGGTTACCGACATAACCACCTTCCTACCGATTGATGAATTGATTAACCACATAGGATTTTGATTAAAGTTTTAAGTGTTTATTGTTTGATTGCTTTTCTCTGTCTGACGCATCGAACCCTCGCCGTGGCATCGAAGAAGAGTGCATCCACGCACACGCATACCGAGATTTAGGTACGATAGACGCCACAAATTTAAGGTTTTTTATTTATTTGTGCAACGCTTTTAAGAAAAAGTAGAAAGAATTTCCGTACTTTTGCGAATGAAACAATAAGCAGAGAAGATGGAATTCAATTACGACGTTGTTGTAATAGGCGCCGGGCATGCCGGTTGCGAGGCGGCGGCGGCCAGCGCAAGGCTGGGTGCCAGGACGTGCCTTGTTACCATGGACATGAACAAGATTGCGCAGATGTCGTGCAACCCTGCCATCGGCGGCATTGCCAAAGGGCAGATAGTTCGCGAGATCGACGCCTTGGGAGGCCATACCGGCGAGGTTACCGACCGCACCGCCATTCAGTTCAGGATGCTGAACCGCAGCAAGGGGCCTGCCATGTGGAGCCCCCGGGCACAATGCGACAGGGCTAAGTTCATCTGGGAATGGAGAAAGATTCTGGAGAACACGGAGAACCTGAGCATCTGGCAGGACCAGGTGAGGGAACTGCTCGTGGACGAGGAGACAAGGCAGGTGACGGGCGTGAAGACCTACATGGACGTTACGCTCCGCGCCAAGGCCGTAATACTGACCGCCGGCACCTTCTTGAACGGCCTCATGCACATCGGCCGAACGAAACTGGAGGGCGGACGTTGTGCCGAACCTGCATCCAAGGAACTGACAGAGAGCATCATACGACATGGCATAAGGTGCGGACGCATGAAGACGGGCACTCCGGTGCGCATAGACGGGCGCTCGGTACATTTTGATGACATGGAGATGCAACCTGGCGATGCCGTGACGCAGAACTTTTCCTTCATGGGCGAGGCGCGTCCCCTACCCCAACTGCCATGCTGGATAACTTACACAAATACAGCAGTTCACGAGCGTTTAAGGGAGGGGCTTCCCGAGTCTCCCCTGTACAACGGACAGATACAGAGCATAGGTCCCAGATACTGTCCCAGCATAGAGACAAAACTGGTAACTTTTGCTGACAAGGACCAGCACCAACTCTTCCTCGAACCGGAGGGCGTGGACACGCAGGAGTACTACCTGAACGGCTTCTCTTCCTCTCTGCCCATAGAGGTGCAGCTGGATGCCTTGCGCAAGATTCCATGCTTCCGCGACGTGCAGGTGTACCGCCCTGGCTATGCCATAGAATACGATTTCTTCGACCCCACACAACTGTACCACACCTTGGAGTCAAAGGTGGTGGAGAACCTCTACTTTGCCGGACAGGTCAACGGCACCACCGGCTACGAGGAGGCGGCAGGACAGGGACTTATTGCCGGCATCAATGCTGCGCTGAAACTTCAGGGCAAGGAGGAGTTCATCCTGCATCGCGACGAGGCCTACATAGGCGTGCTCATTGACGACCTTGTCACGAAGGGTGTGGACGAGCCCTACCGCATGTTCACCTCGCGTGCCGAGTACCGCATACTGCTTCGTCAGGACGATGCCGATGCACGCCTCACAGAGCGCAGTTACAACATAGGCCTTGCCACAGAGGAGCGCTACCAGAGGTGGATGGAGAAGAAGGAGTGGATAGAGAAGATCAGCGACTTCTGCCGCACCTTCTCCGTGAAGGCGGCATACATCAACGACGCCCTCGAGCAGATGGGCACCATGCCCTTGCAAAAGGGATGCAAGTTGATGGACCTCATCACCCGACCGCAGGTTGGCATCAACGCACTGGCAAAGCATATCAATGCCCTGCGCCAACTGCTCGACTCCATCCCCGACAGACGCGAGGAGATAGTGGAGGCGGCAGAGATTCGCATCAAGTACAACGGCTACATCCGTCGCGAACGTGAGATTGCCGACAAGATGCTTCGCCTGGAGAACATCAAGATTCGTGGCAAGTTCGACTACGAAAGCCTCAAATCGCTCTCCACCGAGGCACGCCAGAAACTCATAAAGATTGACCCAGAAACATTGGCTCAGGCTTCACGCATCCCCGGGGTGTCTCCCTCGGACATCAACGTGCTGCTGGTGCTGATGGGAAGATAGGACCCACCCCTAACCCAGTCCGCGCGTCGAACTGGGAAGTTCTCCCCTCACAAGGTACAGAAAGCACATTCAGTGCTTCCCCAAAGACCTTGTTCGCCACAAGGGAGGGGAATATATACGCCCGAGTATGTGGCATAAGAGGGCGGATAATTCAAAGAACTTGGGGTTCTCGGATTACTCAGATTACTCAGAGTATTCAGATTACTCAGAAGCCCCCAACAGACCTAATGTTTCACGTGAAACAATTACACCAAGACCACAATAGCATTATATTAAATATGAACAACAAAACCTTATTAGAGAACCTGAGGGTAGTACCCGACTTCCCCATCCCGGGCATCCAGTTCCAGGACGTCACCACCCTATTCAAGAATCCCGAGTGCCTGAAGATTATGCGCGACGAGACACTTGCCATGTACAAAGACAAGGGCATAACCAAGGTGGTGGGCGTGGAAAGCCGCGGTTTCCCACTCGGTGGCATACTGGCGGCAGAACTGAACGCCGGCTTTGTTATGGCCCGCAAGCCGGGAAAACTCCCCGGGGAGGTGATAGAGCAGGTATATGAGAAGGAGTACGGACAGGACAAGATTTGCATGAGTTCGGACGCAATAGATTCCGAAGATGTAGTACTTCTCCACGACGACCTACTCGCCACCGGCGGCAGCATGAAAGCCGTTTACGACCTCGTCCGCAAGTTCAATCCCAAGAAAATCTACATCAGCTTCATCATTGAACTTACCATCGAGGGCCTGCACGGCAGGGATGTCTTCGATGCAAATACGGAGATAACAACGTTGATGGTGATTTAATAAAAAAACTAACAGACCCTCCCCCAGCCCCTCCACAAGGGAGGGGAGTATAATGTAATGCTTATGAATACACTTGTCGGTTGTAAATACTCCCTCCTCTTGTGGGAGGGTTGGGGAGGGGTCCGATTCTGCACATGAAACAAGTACCCCATCAACGTCTGAAATCCATCGTGGGCAGTTTACCCGAACTGCCTGGCTGCTATCAGTACCTTGACGAAAACGACACTATCATCTACGTCGGCAAGGCAAAAAACCTGAAGCGTAGGGTGAGCAGCTACTTCAACCGTGAGCACGATAACTTCAAGACGAGCGTACTTGTTTCCAAGATTCACGATATAAAATACATCGTCGTGAACACGGAAGAGGATGCCCTCCTGCTTGAAAACAACCTTATCAAGCAATGGAATCCCCGCTATAACATCCTGCTGAAGGACGGTAAAACCTACCCGAGCATCTGCATAACCAACGAATATCTCCCACGCATTGTCTACACGAGAAAGATAGACAAGAGACTTGGAACATACTTCGGCCCTTATAGCCACGTTCCAACGTTGCAGGCCTTGCTGGAACTCATCAAAAATCTGTACCCATTACGTCGGTGCCGCGAAAAAATCACCGCAGAAACCATACAGAACGGCAAGCACAAACTATGTCTGGAGTACCATATAAAGAACTGTAAAGGTCCGTGCTGCGGTCTTCAGGGCAGAGATGAATACCTTTCGTACATAAACGAGGCACGTGAAATCCTGAAAGGAAACACCGGTGAAATCGAACGGCAAATGCTTGCACAAATGCAATCCCTCGCAGAAGAGATGAGGTTTGAAGAGGCAGAGGCAATAAAGCGCAAATACATCCTTCTGGAGAACTACCGAAGCAAGAGCGAGGTTGTAAGCAACACTTTGCACAATATTGATGTTTTCAACTTAGAAAACGACGAAAAAAACGCCTATATCAACTATCTGCACGTTGTGAACGGTTGCATAAACCAAGCCTTCACCTTCGAATATTCAAAGAAGTTGAACGAGAGCGCAGAGGAACTTCTCATCGCCGGCATAGGCGAAATGCGTGCAAGATACGGTAGTAAAAGTCGTGAAATCATCGTTCCGTTCCACGTGGAACTATCACTGGATGGAGTGGAGTTCACCATACCGCAAAGGGGCGACAAGAAGAAGTTGCTGGAACTCTCGAAACTCAATGCCCTGCAATACAAGAAGGACCGATTAAACCAGGCGGACAAGTTGAATCCCGAGCAGAAACAGGTTCGTTGCCTGAAGGAATTGCAGGATGCTCTTGGTATGGACACCCTGCCGATGCACATAGAATGTTTCGACAACAGCAACATCAGCGGAGAGGATGCCGTGGCCGGATGCGTGGTGTTCAAGAAGGCAAAACCAAGCAAGAGCGACTATCGCAAATACAACATCAAGACGGTACAGGGTCCCGACGATTATGCCTCCATGAAGGAGGTTGTACGCCGCCGATACTCACGCATGATGGAGGAAGGCACTCCCCTACCCGACCTTATCATAACCGACGGTGGAAAGGGGCAAATGGAGGTCGTCAGGGAGGTTATAGAGGACGAACTGAACCTCAGTATCCCCATAGCAGGATTGGCCAAGGACGACAGGCACAGGACAAACGAACTGCTCTTCGGCTTCCCCCAGAAGACCATAGGCTTGCGTCTGGACAGCGCCTTGTTCCGCTTCCTCACACAGATACAGGACGAGGTACACCGCTTTGCCATAACATTCCACAGAGATAAAAGGAGTAAACGGCAGATTGCCAGCGAGTTGGACAACATCCCGGGCATAGGGCCAAAGACCAAGGAAGTACTTTTGAAGCGTTTCAAGAGCATGGCAAGAATACGCAAAAGCACCTTGCAGGACCTGATAGAATGTATAGGAGAAAGTAAAGGAAAGGAACTATATGAGAAACTAAAGCCCATTCCCAACACCTCAATGGAGGAAAGTTAGAAAGGGCAAACGACGGATGGAATTTGCTGATATATATTGATAAAACAATTAAATATTAAATATTAAATCAAACCTGCCATACTACTCCCCTCCCTTGCGGAGGGGTTGGGGGTGGGTCCCTTAAAACATTATGGAAGAAAACAAGTATGAACGCATGTTGGCTGAGTACAACACCAACATCAAGGACGAGGAAGTAAAGCGTGCCGTGGCACGTATCATTGAGGACAAGGTTGCCGAGAACGACACCTTGGAGGTCAAGAAGTTCCTGATGGGCAGCGTGGAACTGACCACACTGAAGACCACAGACAGCGATGAAAGCGTGCTGAAATTCACTGAACGAGTGAACGAGTTTGAGGACGCATATCCCGACCTGCCACACGTGGCTACCATCTGCGTGTACCCCTGCTTCGCACAGATTGTCAGCCAGAGCCTTGAGGTTGAAGGCGTGGAAGTGGCTTGTGTAAGCGGTTCTTTCCCCAGTTCCCAGGCACTGATAGAGGTAAAGGTTGCCGAGACAGCCCTGGCCATAAAGGATGGCGCCACGGAAATAGACATGGTGATGAGCGTGGGCAAGTTCCTGAGCGGAGATTACGAGACAGTATGTGATGAAATCAGCGAATTGAAAGCCGTTTGTGGCGAAAAGAAGTTGAAGGTAATCCTGGAAACAGGCCTCCTGCCCTCTTGTGCAGATATAAAGACCGCCAGCCTTCTGGCCATGTATGCCGGTGCCGACTACATCAAGACAAGTACCGGCAAGGAACAGCCTGCCGCCACCCCCGAGGCTGCCTACGTGATGTGTCAGGCAATAAAGGAATATTACGATAAAACTGGCATTCGCATCGGCTTCAAGCCTGCAGGTGGACTTAACACCGTTCACGATGCCCTTGTGTACTACACCATAGTAAAAGAGGTACTGGGCACAGAGTGGCTCACCAACCAGTACCTGCGCCTCGGCACCAGCCGCTTGGCCAACCTGCTCCTTAGCGAAGTACAAGGCGAGGAGGTGAAGTTCTTTTAAAACGGAAAAGTGAAAACGGAGAACGGAAAACTATTCCCTATCACCGCGCCAGCAGACTGTCCCTCTGAGACAGGGGGACGAGGAGCAAAGCGACGGAGGGGGTGGATAAACCGCTCACCACTCACCTCTCATCCGTTAGAGAGCAGTTTTCCGTTCCCCTTTTCCCTCTTGACAATCCAAAATTCACGCCCCTGTGGCCGAAAATGTGAAAGAAAACGATTCTCACGAGGCAAAGAAATACCCTTAACAGATGATTCTTAGTCTGTTAAGGGCTTTTTACTATGTTGGGGATAATGGATGAAGTAGAACGAACAGGGGCAAAAAGAGGCACATGTAGTAAGGAAGTGACAATTTTGCCCCGTCTCCCCTACTCTGCCTACCAATCACCTATAGAAACCTACCAATTATAGGATGTAGCAGGAACACTTCTTTTCATGGTCATGCCAAATTGACAAATAAATACAGACAATACTATTTTCCGTTAGGCCAAATTGAACGAATAGTAACAATGCTCTCTAACCTCATACATTAGAAAGAAGAGTAAATATACTGTTGAGGTATTAGCAAGATAATGGAAATTACGGATAAAGCAATGCCATCCTTTTACGGAATACCCTTAATGATTTGTAGAAGGAAATGTTTGCTATATCTTATATTTTTACTACATTTGCAATGCAATAGGGCACTCCCCTATTTGTATCTTATCGGAAAAATAGCGTTTTGCTATTGTCACTTGAACTAAGAAACTGCCAATTTCTAACACAACAAGTACAATAGGCACTCAAAACACCTGCGCAATAGCGTGGGTTGTGCTTATATGTTGTGTAGGTATGGCAGTACCCTTGGTTCTTATAAGAGCAGCCCACGCTTTTCTTTTATAGATTAGTGTCAGGCACAAAGAAACGGCAATATTGCACTAACTATAATTGTTTAATTATGAACAAAAAATTACTTCTTTTGTTTTCCATCATTATGATGGGATTTTCCTATTTGCATGCGCAGGGAAATAGTACTAAATGGTATCTGGTAACAGATAAGCAGACCTACATTCCACTGACAGACATTGAATGCATGTTGTTCGTTGATGGAAATGAGGTTTTCTCAATCCTAAAAAAAGATGGCGGACTGATTGAAGGAGTAAACGAGGTTACATTTTCAACAACACAATCAGGGATAGCAGATGTAGAAAACGAACTTTCAGAACCCTCTGCCTTATTCAACCCGGTAACGTCTCACATAACTCTCAAGGGCTTACAGAGCAATTCAATTGCTCGAATATTCTCAAGCAATGGTATGTTGATTATGAACCAAAAACTTGGTTCTGGTGATGCTGAAATAAACGTTTCTCATCTAAATTCCGGAATATACATACTGAAAGTAAATAACACAACCCTAAAATTCATTAAAAATTAAATCTCATGAAATACATATATACTATCCTATTGTTCATAATAGGATTTACTACACCTGTACAAGCACAATTCGTGGCAAAATCAGTCATTAAAAGCAAACCCCGCATTGATATTGCTACATTCAAAAGTCCCGCAAAGGCATCGTCCAGCATAACAGCAAAAAAACTTGTGGGTACCTACAACGCTTATGGAATAAGCGCATTTCAAGACGGTGAAGACGAAGAATGGCAGGTTACAGTAACACAAGACAGTGATAACCCCAACAAACTTTGGATACACCCAATATGTTTATTTGCTGGTCTTGATGCTTCAAACATTAAGCCTATTTATGCAATTTTTGACCAGGCTACATCACGTTTACAATTACCATTAGGTCAGAATCTGTATGGGGGAGTAACACAAACATATAATATGGTAATTGCCGCTTATTATAACGGAAATCCTGTTACCTCTGGTAATATGTATATGGATGTTGTTCAAAACAATAAAGAAATTAGATTTACTACTACTGGATTGTTAGGTGTAGGAAACATCAATGCCAATGAATGGTGGTATCAAGCCTTTAACTCCATAAGTTTCTCTATGAAACATGACCCCGTTTACGTCTACGTTACCGGAGAAGAAGAACCTATTACCATTGAAAGCAATAACGTGTATTTCCCTATTGTGGATGAAGTTGCATATGTTGCAGATGCACCTGCGGTTTCAGAAGAAATAAGCAACACATATAACGCTATGGGCATAAGCGGTTTGATTGGAAGAACAGACGAAAACTGGGAGGCAAAGATAACTCAGGATCCTACAGACCCTAATAAAATATGGATATCACCTGTCTTTAAATTTGCAGGACTTTCCGAATCAGAAATCTCACCTGTCTATGCTATATATGATGAAATCGATAAAGCATACAATGTTCCCTTGGGTCAGACTTTGGTTGGCGGTAACGATCAAAATGTTCATATTGTCCTTGCAGGCATCGATGATTCCAGCAATCCAGTAATCTCTGGTACTATGAAACTAAACGTATCATACAATGGTATCTCAAGATTCCTTATATTTGAAGATTTCATTGGTTGCGGATGTATTAAAAACGACTCTTGGTGGTACCAATTACTATATATAATGTACAATGCAGGTCCGAACGTCTATATTCCTGTAGAACAAGTTGAAAAGATAACTAAAGCATATTCAGAAAACGCAAGTACGGAAAAATATGTTGACTTAGGACTTCCAAGTGGCACACTATGGGCAAAATACAATATTGGTGCCGAATCCGAAGTAGAAATAGGTGATTACTTCGCATGGGGTGAAACTCATACAAAAGACGATTACTCCGCAAACACCTACTTTGATTCTGACAACCTATATTTCAACGGAATAAACAACAAAAGTTTGATTGGTACATCCTATGATACTGCAACACAATTATGGGGTGAGGATTGGGTTATGCCATCACGTGAACAGGCATTAGAACTTTACTATGAATGCACTTGGACATGGGTCAGCGACTACAAGAATTCTCATGTATCAGGGTGTATTGTTACTGGACCTAACGGTAATCAAATTTTTATGCCTGCTGGCGGTCTGATGATGGGACCCAAACTGGCTTGGGTTAGTTCTGGAAATATCTGGGTAGGAGAACTCAATCGTCACAACGACTTTGATTGGGCATGCTTTATTGATTTCAACTCAAATGGACCTGTTTTCAACGATGTACCATATGGTAACTCATTTTTAGGAGTTTCACAGGACTACCGTTGGTGGGGTAGAAATGTACGAGCAGTAAAAAGGTAGTTTTGAATGCCCTTCTCTATGATTAAGGAAAGTTATTACAAAAACAAAATGCATTTGATATAATCTTTCTGCAATCAGTTTAAAAACAAACCGTTTTAAAGTTTCTGAAAAATAAGGATTACCTTAATGACAGACTTTAAAACGGTTTTATCAATATTGGTAAGCAAAAAATCAATGATACGCCATTCAGGAGATAAGACATGCAAAAAGCGAAAATATTTAGTCGTTCTGTTGTTCTTTTTCTTGTTCGCACCGATGGTACGAGCACAATATGAAATGAAAAACGAACAAATCAAACTCTTTTATGAAGGATATATGGAGTGTATCGAAACAGGAAATCACAATAAGGAGAGTGATTTGTTGAACAGTTTCTTGACACCCGAAATGCAGAAGAAAAGAGGACGCCTGATAGATGCCACGGGCGCTGACCCGATATTGCGTGCGCAGGATGTGTCGGAGCATGGCCGACAGACACTGACATGCCGGTATCTGGAGGGTAATTGGTTTGAGGTGGCATACCGCTCATTTAGTTGGGATGTGCAGGACACCGTAACCATTCGCATACCGATGAGAACCGAAGAGGATGAAAAGGGGAGAGTGCGTATCAATTATATCGTGCCAGAATGGGGCGGAAGTCGCTATGGCGACTATTTGTTTGATATTCAATCTCAAAGGGTAATAGACCGATTGGATGCGCGCATTTTCGTGGAAACCTTTTTCAAAGCCTACGTTTATCCCTATGCCACTATGTCACCATCATTGGAACAGGATTTGGAGCAACTGCGTAAACGATACTGCACACCATCATTTCTGAGAGGGAAATATGCGGCCATAAAGCAAGAATATCTTGAGGATGGCGAGAGCATAGATCCGTTGATTAATTGTGCAGACTTTGACGCATTTTGGCACCCTTCTATTAGTGTTGACTCTATTGACAGCCTCACTTTTCGGATTGGCTACGATACGGACGGTACTAAGGGTTGGCACAAAGATATAAAGATGATGGTAACAATGGAAAAGGGGAGATTTCTCCTTTCGGACATAGAAGCGAAATAAATACCCCAAAGACAAATAATATGGCCTCCTGGAGAACAAGGGTTTGTTGTCCCGACAACACGTCCTTGTCACCATTGAGGACAAGCGCTTGTCCTCGGGAGAACCGAATAACAGCCTCATGGGACCCGAATTTATGGGTCGGTAAACAGGACTGTTATTCCGACGTTCATCATATATTTTCTATCTTAAACCCAAACCGTCCAATAGGCAGTTACGCGCTAAGGAACGAATGGGTAAAACCTCGTCGGAGTAATGTGAATTGTTTGTATATTTGCAGAAATCACAATACTCCTTATAACAATCACGGGCACCGCATGACGCAAGTGCCCGTGACTGTTTTGTTTATTACATTCTATAAATATAGGCTGCCTTACATCGCCCTATTTGCCACGTAATCGAGATAATACTGCAGGGCTTGGACAATGGTGCTCTCCCCTACCTCATCCAGCAAACCTGTGGCCATGCCGGACATGTCGCCCATGGCACTTTCTGCATACAAGACACCACCCTCCTGACGGGTGAGGTTGACAAGACGAGTGATTTCCTCTTGCGATGCCTCACCGGCACGTACCTTCAGCGCAAGGGCATGAGCCTCGGGGTTCTTGTTGGCAACATAGATGACGGGCAGTGTGAGTTTGCCCTCCTTCATGTCGTTGCCGGCAGGCTTGCCCACATCGTGCTGGTCGTCGTAATCGAAGATGTCGTCCTTCAACTGGAAACAGATACCGAGAAGCATGCCAAAGCGCTTCATAGTATATATGTATCCGGGATGATCCGTAGCAAGCAAGGCACCCACCTCGGCACAGGCGGAGAAGAGAGAGGCGGTCTTCTTGCGCACCACCTCGTAGTATGCGCCCTCCCCTATTTCCTTGCTGTCCACGTTGGCCAACTGCAGAAGTTCGCCATCCGAAAGCATGATACCCACGTTGGATACAAGAGCCACTACCCTACTGTCGCCACATGCCACGGCATGTTCTATGGCCTTGCTGAGCAGGAAATCGCCCACCAGCACGGCCGCCTTGTTGTCCAAAAGGCTGTTGATGCTCTTCTGACCACGTCGGCGGTCACTCTCGTCAACGATGTCGTCATGCACCAAAGACGCCGTATGGAGCAGTTCCATGGCAATGGCAGCATGGATTACCTCGTCGCAAAGTACGGGAGCGCTGTTGTCGGCACCACGGGCTGCCAGAAGCACCAAAATGGGGCGCATCTGCTTGCCTGTGCGACGTGTCAGGTGTTCCAGTGCCTTGTTGAGCAACGGATTGTCGGACGTGAGCGTTTCACGGAACATTTCGTTGAAGCGCAACAGGTCGGCCTCTACGGGCTTTCTTATCTCTTTCAGTAAATCCACTTGACTTTTGTAGTGTGTTACGATTTGCAAATTTATATAAAAACACGGAATTTTCTCACTTATTTTCATTATTTTTGTAGGCAAATACGATAATTAGACATGAAACTGTTCCTTTTGGATGCATACGCTCTCATCTACAGAGCCTACTATGCCTTCATCAAAAACCCGCGATACAACTCCAAAGGCGAGAACACGAGCGCCATACTGGGCTTTGTGAACACCCTGGAGGATGTCCTGCGCAACATGCGCCCCACACACCTTGGCGTGGCTTTCGACCCCCACGGAGGCACTTTCCGCCACGAGGCCTTCCCCGACTACAAGGCCCAGCGCGAGGAGACGCCCGAGGCCATACGCTTTGCCGTGCCCAAGATAAAGGAGATACTGGAGGCCTACCACATTCCCGTGCTGGAGGTGCAGGGGTATGAGGCCGACGATGTCATTGGCACACTGGCACATCAGGCTGACCTCCAAGGCATTGAGACCTACATGATGACCCCCGACAAGGACTATGGCCAGTTGGTGACCGACAACGTGAGCATGTACCGCCCGCCCGTAGGCAAGAGCGAGGCACAGGTCATGGGCCCCAAGGAGATTTGCGAGAAGTGGGGCATAGATTCGCCCCTGCAGGTTATAGACATCCTGGGACTGATGGGCGACTCCAGCGACAACATCCCCGGTTGCCCCGGGGTGGGAGAGAAGACCGCCTGCACCCTCATCCAGCAATGGGGAAGCATAGAGAACCTGCTGAACAATACCGACAAACTGAAGGGCGCCATACAGAGGAAAGTGACGGAGAATGCCGACCTCATCCGACAGAGCCATTGGTTGGCAACAATAGTGAAGGACGCACCCATCACACTGAACATCAACGCATTGGAACTCAGCGAACCCGACCATCAAGCCCTGCAGCGCATCTACGAAGAATTGGAGTTCCGCCAACTGCTGAGGAAGAAGAAAGAGGTAAAGTCCGAGTATTCCGAGTCCTCCGAAAAAAACAAAAGAGGACAAAAGGCAAAACAGCAGCCAAATCCCTCAGATTTCCGTTCTCCGATTTCCGATTTCCGTTTCAAGGACGGCAGCATACAGGGCGACCTTTTCGGGGGCTTTGGCGAACCTGCCTCCTCACCGCAGGAGGAAACGACGGAGCAGGGCGAACCCGACCTTTTCAGCATGGCCGCAGCACCAGCGCCTGTGCACGAACCGCCATTCATCCTGGATGGCAACACCATAATAGGGCACGACCTGAAGGCGCATTGGCAGGAACTTACCGAGCAGTATCCCGAGATACAAACACTTGGTTTAGAGACAAGTAGAGTGGGGGAGAAGCGTCTCTTTGATACCGCCATAGCACACTATCTTCTGCACCCGGAAATGCGCCACGGACTTGAATACCTGAAGGAGGCGTACCGCAAGGCAACACTGAAGGAACTGAAGGAACTCTTCGAGAAGGAGTTGCACGAGACGGGGCTTTGGGACATCTTCCAGGACATGGAAATGCCTCTGATGTGCGTACTTGCCAGAATGGAAAAGACGGGTGTGCGCATAGACGAACCGGGACTTGCAGAGACGAGCCACCACTTCACTCAGGAGATGACACAACTGGAGGAGGAGATATACCAGTTGGCAGGGCAGAGGTTCAACATCGCCTCGCCCCGTCAGGTGGGCGAAATCCTCTTCGACGTGCTCCAACTGGATTCCAAGGCCAAGAAGACGAAGACCGGACAATACGTTACCGGCGAGGAAGTGCTGGAAGGCCTGCGCCACAAGCACGAGGTGGTGGGCAAGATACTGGAGCACAGAGGATTAAAGAAACTGCTGGGCACATACATCGATGCCCTGCCCAAACTGGTCAATGCCTCCACAGGACACATACATACCACCTTCAACCAAACCGTCACCACCACGGGACGCCTGTCCTCCTCCAACCCCAACCTGCAGAACATCCCCGTGCGCGATGCCATGGGCAAGGAGGTGCGCAAAGCCTTCATCCCCGACGAGGGGCAACTCTTCTTCTCGGCCGACTACAGCCAGATAGAACTTCGCATCATGGCACACCTCAGCAAGGACGAGAACCTGGTGCAGGCATTCCTCTGCGGAGAGGACATACATGCCGCCACGGCAGCCAAGATTTTCCACAAGGACATCAGCGAGGTTACCTCCGACGAGCGCCGGCGTGCCAAGACAGCCAATTTCGGCATCATTTACGGCATCAGTGCCTTTGGCCTGGCAGAGCGCCTCGGATGCTCCAGAAGCGAAGCAAAGCAACTCATAGACGGTTATTTCCAGACCTATCCCGGTGTGAAGGAATACATGGAGCGGAGCATAGCCATGGCACGCGAGAAGGGCTACACCGAGACCATCTTCCACCGCCGTTGTCCCCTGCCCGACATCAACAGCCACAATGCCGTGGTACGTGGCTATGCCGAGCGCAATGCCATCAACTCGCCCATACAGGGCAGTGCCGCCGACATCATGAAGATAGCCATGATACGTGTGGACCGCCGCATGCGCCGGGAAGGCCTCCGCAGCCGCATGATTCTTCAGGTGCACGACGAACTGAACTTCAGTGTCCTGCCCGAAGAGCGCGACCAACTCCAGCACCTCGTCATAGAGGAGATGCAGAATGCCGCCTCGCTCACCGTTCCCCTCATAGCCGATGCAGGGTGGGGCAGCAACTGGCTGGAGGCACATTAAAACGGAAATGTGAAAACGGAAAACTGGAAGGGGGGAAACTCCGAGTTCTCTGAGTTATCCGATTACTCTGATTACTCCGACTACTCCGAAAACCTTTCCGCTTGTCCACCCAGTCCTACGTTAAAGAATGCGAAATACTTGCACCATAGAGCACTTATTCGTACCTTTGACCCTTGAAAACAAGCCTTTGACATGAAAAAGATACCATTCATACTACTGCTGGCGGCAATGATGCTGACCCTCACGTCTTGGAAAACGGAAAACGGAAAACGGGAAACGGAAAACTCATCCGCTCACCGCTCACCGCTCACCGCTCACCTCTCGCCATTCGGTATCCCCTCAGACACCGCCAAGGTTGCCACGGATACCACCAAGACGCACAAGGTTTCTCCCAAAACCGCTCAGGACACCTCCGTGGCATACACGGACACTTTGGGCGAGGTTAGTGTGAAGGTCGACAACAGCCTGCGTGTTGTAGATGTCATAAACAAGTCCCTGAACAACGGTCTCACACAACCACGCCAGAAAGGCATCTCCGACATCATAGGCAAAAAGGCCAACGACTACATCATGCACCCCTTTGCATGGCGCGAGCGACGCAAGGAAAAGAACCTGAAGAAAGCAAAGGAAAACATCCAGAAACTGGATGCCGCCAAGACCTACGAAGACGAACTCACCGAAGCCATCAACCGCCAGTTGCGCGAGGACTCCATTGCCGCGGCAAAGAAGAAGATGGGAGAGAATAAGTAAGGAAATTAGAAAGACATTTAATTAAATTGCAAAGGACAACATGCCCAAGCAAACACTTGACATAACCTATTTCCTGTCGTTTTGCATAGAGCAATACAAGAAGGCAAAAGCACTATCCGATGCTAATGTAATGGATATATTTAATAAATACGGAGTGCTTGACTACCTTTACGAACATTTCGAAATACTACACACGCAAAACCATCAGTGGTTGACTGAAGACATAGATGAATTTATCTCTAACAGAAAAACAACCCAGGCATGAAACTGTATCATGGTAGTATTGAAATAGTCAGAACACCAGAAATCCGCACATCCAATAGGACATTGGATTACGGATATGGTTTCTACGCCACAACCTCCTGCGAACAGGCAGAAGAATGGGTTAAAAGAAGAGCGAGGCAACAAAACTCAACTATCGGATACGTCAATATCTATGAGTTTCACATGGATGCTTTGATGGACCTAAATGCCCTACTGTTTGACGTTCCCTCAGAAGAGTGGATAGACTTCGTAATGAAGAACCGTATACAAAAGGATTTTACTCACAATTACGACATCGTCTACGGTCCTGTGGCCAACGATCGCGTCTATGCCGCCTTTGCTCTATACGAAGGAGGACTGATAGACAAACAAAACCTTATCTCTGAATTAAAAACCTATAAATTGGTAGATCAATACCTTTTCCATACCGACAAGGCCTTAAAGACCCTCTCATTTATAGACGCACTTGAAATAACACTATGATAGGCAAAATCAACCAAGATAACATATATTTGTTACTGCCCTCCAAGGTAAGTTGGTTGGCTGCTATGCTTGCCGAAGACAAAGGTATCAGTCTCGTTGCTGCCATCAAACAAGTTTATGCCTCCAAACTGTACCAAAAATTACAGGACGAAAGCACCAAAATGTGGCACTTAGGTCCTGTAGATTTATATAAGGAACTTCAAGGGGAGTGTTAGTTGATTATTTTATTGAGTACCTGCCAAAACCAAGACCACATTCAAAAATCAACGCCAAACCCAAACTCTATGCTGTGTGAATAAATAATATTATGCTGACTTAACTGAACATAACATGTACTGATGTTTATTCTCACTGTATGAGAAAGCGTCAAAATACCGGCACATCCTCTTATTGTAGGTTAGAGTTTGCAGAACTTTCATACTCTAATTTTGCCTGTTCATAAAAAACGGCTATCGTATTATATAAACAAACATGTGTCCATAGAATAAAAGGGATACAGGCAAACAGTATTAACATCTGGGATAAAATACTCTCAAAACCGCCACCTACTTTTATTATGGTGATTATGTAAGTTGCGTAAAGATTTCCACATATATAAATGAGAGCGTATGGCCATATTGCTTTAACCAATGCCATTCTGTTGTTCTTCATCATGGCTTTGCTTAAATCAATTGTGACATTGTTCTTTAAGTTGGGATAATCGTTAACACAAAGATAGAGTTTTATTTCAAGAAACTCCTAATGGTAAATGTATTTTTGCTCATATATCCAGTAATTCCATTATACCTCGCCATGACGTCATGTTTGTGTTGTACTATCAACAGAACAGTGTTGATACGACAACACAGCAGTGTTGATAGGGCAACAAAAGTTCGTCATCCGTAGAGCGGTGTGCTAAGATAACGTTCACCGGTGTCGGGCAATACGACGACGATGGTCTTGTCTTTGGCTTCGGGGGTGAGGGCATAGGTGAGTGCGGCATGGACGGCAGCACCGGAGGAAATACCCGTGATGAGGCCTTCGTGGCGGGAGAGTTCGCGACCCGTTTGCATGGCCTGTTCTGTGGATACCTGCATGATGCGGTCAACCACAATGGGGTCGTAGTTCTCGGGGATGAAGTTGGCGCCAATGCCCTGTATGCCATGGGGGGAGGCGGTACCTCCGCTGAGCAGAGGGGATTCCTGGGGTTCTACGGCAATGGAGAGGAGTTGCGGGTTATGTGCCTTGAGGCCACGGGCAGTACCGCAGAGGGTTCCGCCTGTGCCAACGGTAGCCACAAGGATGTCTACCTGTCCGTCCGTGTCTTCCCATATCTCTTGGGCGGTGGTGAGGACGTGGGCTTCGGGATTGGCCGGGTTGGAGAACTGGCCAAGAATAACTGACCCGGGAATGGTCTTGTTCAGGCGTTCTGCCTCGGCAATGGCACCTGCCATGCCCTCTATGCCCGGAGTGAGGACAAGTCTTGCCCCGGCGGCACGGAGCAGTTGCTGGCGCTCCTGACTCATGGTGTCGGGCATGACGATAACGGCCTCATAACCACGCACTCGGCTTATCCATGCAAGCCCCACTCCCGTATTGCCGCTGGTGGGTTCTATGATGGTTCCTCCGGGGCGTAGCATGCCGCGTTGCTCGGCATCCAGAATCATGTTAAGGGCCACACGGTCCTTCACACTGCCTCCGGGATTGAAGTATTCCAGTTTTGCCAGCACACGGGTACTGGGGTCGATGCCCCATGCCTGCGACAGGCGTGAGAGGTGGAGTAGGGGAGTGTGCCCTACCAGTTCGGTCAGGTTTTCGTGTATTCTTGCCATAGAAATCAGTTTTACATAAGTATATATGCCAACGAACCCACGCTGATGACAATCCATAAGAGTATACCTTGCAGAAGGGGCTTCAAACCTACGGATTTCAGCACGTCAACAGAAAGCGATGCTCCAATGAAGAACATGGTGATGATGAGTCCCTTGCGTGCCAGAGAGGAGATGGCCTGACCTATCATAGGAACAGAAGCAAAAAGATAAGTGTTCAGCATTATCGCCACAACGAACCAGAGGATGAACCATGGTATGCTGATGCGCCGTCCCTCCCTCTTGAATATGAAGGACGTTGCCAGGGCAAGGGGAATGATCCAAAGAGCACGGGTCAGTTTGATAGTGGTGGCCACCTGCAGGGCTTCTTCGCCATAGGTGGCACCCGCTCCCACCACCGAACTTGTGTCGTGTATGGCAATGGCCGCCCACATGCCGAACTCTTGTTGCGACATACCCAACCACTGGCCGAGTACAGGAAAGACGAACAGGGCAACGGCATTGAGCACAAAAATTGTTGCCAGAGCAACAGACATGTCCGACTCTCTGGCCTTTATTACAGGCCCCACGGCGGCTATGGCACTGCCTCCGCAGATGGCCGTACCGGAACTGACCAGATATGCGGTGTCGCGGTTCAGGTGCAGCATCTTCACTCCTATCAACATACCCACAATCATGGTGCCTGCCACTGAAATTATGGTAAAGGCCATGCCCTCGCCACCCGATGCCAGCGAAGCATGCAGGTTCATGCCAAAGCCAAGTCCTACGACACTGTATTGAAGAAGTTTCTTGGACACCTTCTTGTTAAAGGCAGGGTAAGCCTGTCCGCAAAGCAGTGCAAAGGCAAGTCCCAGAAACAATGCTACTGGAGGAGTAACCCATGCCGACATGAAGCCGAGTCCCGGAATATACGAGGCCAATAAACAGACAACGAGAACGGAAAGGATGGCCACATACAAGGACCTGTTGAAACGTTGAAGATACGTAAGCATACTAACCATACATCATGTTAACAGACGGCAAATGTACGAAAAAATGCTGATAAGCATGCTTTCATGCAAACAAATGTGATACTAATTTAATTTATGTGAACGGTGGGACGTCTGGTGGTTGAATGATGCGGAAAAGTCGTATCTTTGTATCGGAATCAAAGAGAGGTTCCATATGTTTAACCAGGAAAAGAAGAAAAGATTATGGCAACGAAATTTTATAAATGCTCTGTATGTGGCAATGTGATAGTAAAGATGGTTGACTCCGGCGTTCCCGTAGTATGCTGCGGCAAGAAGATGGAGGAACTGGTAGCGAACACCGTGGATGCAAGTCAGGAGAAGCACGTACCCGTGGTTACAACCCTGGAGGACGGACGTCTGCGCATCGAGGTGGGCAGCGTGCACCATCCCATGATGCCCGAGCACCACATCGCGTTCATCTATGTGGAGACCGACAAGGGCGGTATCCGCATCGATCTGAAGGACGAACCCGTGGCAGAGGTATGCACTTGCGGAGCCAAGCCGTTAGCAGTGTACGAGTACTGCAACCTGCACGGCCTTTGGAAGACCGAACTTTAACCGAGAATACACGCCAGGGACACATTAAGACCACGATAAATGCAAAAGATTGTTAAATATTAAACCTGCTTTTAACATATCAGCAAGCATCGCGCGCATATATAAGGGAAATTCCTTATCTTTGCACGCAGAAAACCACGAGAGAGTGAGGAGCCACAAAGGTTCCTCACTTTTCGTTAAAGGAAGCAGTAATAATCTTGCATTAAGCATTATTCAGAAGATGATCAGTAAGAGTGCCGTAGAACAAGCAGTCAACGAATGGCTGGAAGGAAAGGAGTATTTCCTGGTAGAAGTAAACATCAGTGCAGACGACCGCATCGAGGTTCTGATAGACCACGCCGAGGGTGTGTGGATTGAGGACTGTGCCGACCTGAGCCGCCACATCGAATCAAGAATCAACCGCGAGGACGAAGACTATGAACTGGAGGTAGGCAGCGCCGGTTTGGGCTATCCCTTCAAGGTGCGCCGCCAGTGGGAGATACATCTGGACAAACCCGTAGAGACACAACTGAAGGACGGACACAAATACCGCGGCATACTGACCGCCGTGGAGGACGAGACCTTTACCATCACCTGCGAGGAGAAGGTAAAGCGCGAGGGAGAGAAGCGCCCCAAAATGGAACAGGTGCCACACACCTTCTCCTACGAAGAGGCAGCATACACCAAATACTGGATGAAATAAACAACAACATAAATGGCAACAACAAAGAAGAACAACACACTGAGTTCTGTGGACCTGATAGAGTCCTTTGCAGACTTTAAGGAGACGAAGAACATCGACCGTGCCACACTGGTGGGCGTACTGGAAGAATGCTTCCGCAGCGTGATAGCCAAGATTCACGGTACAGACGAGAACTACGACGTAATCGTGAACCCCGACAAGGGCGACCTGGAAATCTACCACAACCGCGTGGTGGTGGCCGACGGCGAAGTGCAGAATCCCAACATGGAGATAAGCCTGAGCGAGGCACGCCAGATCGACGAAGACTATGAGGAGGGTGAAGAGGTGAGCCAGCGCGTGGAATTTGCCGACTTCGGACGCCGTGCCATCCTGACTCTGCGCCAGACACTGGCAAGCCGTATTCTGGAACTGGAGCACGACACCCTGTACAACAAGTTCAAGGACCGTGTTGGCGAGGTGATACATGGCGAAGTGTACCAGAGTTGGAAGCGAGAGACACTGGTTACCGACGACGAGGGCAACGAAATGATCCTGCCCAAGACAGAGCAGGTGCCCGGCGACTTCTTCCGCAAGGGCGAGACACTGCGTGCCGTAATCAGCAAGGTGGACAACAGCAACGGCAACCCCAAGATTTTCATCTCGCGTACCGACCCCATGTTCCTCCAGCGCATGATGGAGGCCGAGGTGCCCGAGATTCACGACGGCCTGATTGCCATCCGCAAGGTGGCACGCATCCCCGGCGAGCGCGCCAAGGTGGCAGTGGAGAGTTTCGACGAGCGCATCGACCCCGTAGGTGCATGTGTGGGTGTGAAGGGTAACCGTGTTCACGGCATCGTACGCGAACTGCACGGCGAGAACATCGACGTTCTGCCCTGGACCTCAAACACACAACTCATGATAACCCGTGCCCTGGGTCCTGCCCGAGTGAACAGCGTGAACATGAACGAGGAGGAGAAGAAGGCCGAGGTACTTCTGGACAGCGACCAGATTTCCCTGGCCATCGGTAAGGGCGGTGCCAACATCAAGTTGGCAAGCATGCTCACCGGCTACACCATCGACGTTTACCGCGAGATAGACGAGGAGATGGACGAGGACGACATCAGCCTGGACCAGTTCAGCGATGACATCGAAGACTGGATCATCGACATCCTGAGGAAGCAGGGCTACACCACTGCACGCCAGGTACTGGGCACCAACCGCGAGGAACTGGCACAGCAGGCCGACCTCGAGGAGGAGACCATCGATGAGATCATCCGCATACTGAGCGCAGAATTCGAGAAATAACAACAAAACACATACACTAACAGGATAATACCCCGGGAGGGATACACATAATGAGTATAAGATTAAGCAAAGCCATAAAGGAGTGTAATGTAGGTTTGCAGACGGCCGTCGATTTCCTCAACAAGAAGGGAAGCACCGAGGTGGAGGCAAACCTCAACACCAAGATTTCGGACGAGCAGTACGAACTGCTCCTGAAGGAGTTCAAACCTGACAGTGTGCTGAAGGATGCCGCCAACCTCATGCTCCAGCAGCAGAAGGAAGAGAAGGAACGCAAGGAAAAGGAAAAGGCAGAAGCCAAAGCAAAGGCCAAGGCAGAAGCCGATGCCAAGGCAAAAGCCGAAGAAGAGGCCAAGGCAAAGGCCGAGGAAGAGGCAAAGGCCAAGAAGCAGGCACTGAAGGTTGTAGGCCACATAGACCTGGATGCTCCCAAGAAGAAGGCAGAACCTGCCGTAGAGGAGAAGAAGCAGGTTGAAGAACCCGTAGCCGAACCCGCAAAGGTTGCACAGCCCTCTGCCGACGAGCCTCAGATAATTACCGACGGCAAGGTTACAGGCACACTGGAGAACGGTGTCTTCCGTCTGAACGCCCCCCAGCAGCCCAACGCAGGACTGAAGGTGCAGGGCCACATAGACCTGTCTGCACTGAACCAAAGCACCCGTCCCAAGAAGAAATCTAAGGACGAGCGCAAGCGCGAGCGCGAGGAAAAACAGCAGCAGGCCCAGGCCGACCGCAAGAAGCAGCGCATGCGCGGCGGCAAGGAGAAGGTGGACGTGAATGCCGTAGTTTCCCAGCAGAAGCAGCAGGGTCAGGGCAAGAACCAGCAGGGCAAGAACCAGCAGGCTCAGGGCGGCAAGAACAACAACGCCGCCAGCCAGCAGCAGGGTCAGGGCAAGAAGGCCAAGAACAAGCAGAAGAACCAGCCAAAGCAGCAGCCACAACCCGTGGAGGTTAGCGAAGAGGAAGTTGCAAAGCAGGTTCGCGAGACACTGGCACGCCTGACCGCCAAGGGCAGCAAGATGGGCAAGGGCGCCAAGTACCGCCGCGAGAAGCGCGAGGCCATCCGCGAGCAGATGGAAGAGGAGATGATGAACGAGATGGCAGAGAACAAGGTACTGAAACTTACCGAGTTCGTTACTGCCAACGAGTTGGCCACCATGATGAACGTGCCAGTTACCAGCATTATCGGTACCTGCATGAGCATCGGCATAATGGTCAGCATCAACCAGCGTATGGATGCCGAAACCATCAACATCGTTGCCGAGGAATACGGTTTCAAGACAGAATACGTAAGTGCCGAGGTTAGCGAGGCAGTTGTAGAGGAGGAGGACGACGAGTCAGATCTCGTTCCCCGCGCTCCCATCGTAACTGTGATGGGTCACGTAGACCATGGTAAGACCTCTCTGCTCGACTATGTTCGCCAGGCCAACGTTATTGCCGGCGAGGCAGGTGGCATTACCCAGCACATCGGTGCATACAACGTGAAGTTGAAGGACGGACGCCACGTTACGTTCCTGGATACTCCCGGCCATGAGGCCTTCACCGCCATGCGTGCCCGTGGTGCCCAGGTTACTGACATCGCCATCATCATCATTGCTGCAGACGACAATATCATGCCCCAGACAAAGGAGGCCATAGCACACGCCACGGCAGCCAATGTGCCCATAGTATTCGCCATCAACAAGATAGACAAGCCCACCGCCAATCCCGACAAGATCAAGGAGGGACTGGCAGCAATGAACTTCCTCGTGGAAGACTGGGGCGGCAAGTACCAGAGCCAGGACATCAGCGCCAAGGCCGGTATCGGTGTTGAGGAACTCTTGGAGAAGGTACTTCTCGAGGCAGAGATGCTCGACCTGAAGGCAAACCCCAACCGCAAGGCTACAGGTTCCATCATCGAGTCCTCGCTGGACAAGGGCCGCGGCTATGTTGCCACCGTACTGGTAAGCAACGGTACGCTGCGTGTTGGCGACGTTATGCTGGCAGGTACCAACTACGGTCGTGTCAAGGCCATGTTCGACGAGCGCGGACGCCGCATCAACGAAATCGGTCCCTCTCAGGCAGCCACCATCCTGGGTCTGAACGGTGCTCCCACCGCAGGTGACACCTTCCACATCATGGAAAACGACCAGGAGGCACGCGAGATTGCCAACAAGCGCGAGCAGTTGGCACGCGAGCAGGGCCTGCGCACCATGAAGCGTGTGGACCTGAACGAAATCGGACGCCGCATCGCACTTGGCGACTTCCAGGAACTGAACCTGTTGGTAAAGGGCGACGTGGACGGTTCTATCGAGGCTCTGAAGGACTCCTTCGAGCGCCTGTCTACAGAGAAGATCAAGGTGAACGTCATATACAAGGCCGTGGGTCAGATCAGCGAGAGCGATGTTACCCTGGCAGCCGCATCGGATGCCATCATCATTGCCTTCCAGGTACGTCCCAGCGCCCAGGCCCGCCGTCTGGCAGAGCAGGAGGGTGTGGACATCCGCCAGTACAGCGTCATCTACGATGCCATCGAGGAGGTCAAGGACGCCATGGAGGGTATGCTCTCTCCCGAAATCAAGGAAGAGATTACCGCCCAGGTGGAGGTACGCCAGGTTTACCATATCTCCAAGGTTGGTACCGTGGCAGGTGCCTACGTTATCGACGGCAAGGTGAGCCGTACCAACAAGGCACGCGTCATCCGCGACGGTATTGTTGTCTACACAGGCGAAATCAACGCCTTGAAGCGCTTCAAGGACGACGTGAAGGAGGTTACCACCAACTTCGAGTGCGGTATCTCGCTGGTTAACTACAACGACCTGCGCGAAGGCGATATCCTGGAAACGTTTGCCGAAGTAGAGATCAAGGCAAAGTTGTAACAAGACATAGAGATGGAATTTATTCAGCAGCTCGGCAAGTACGTCGAGATGATACCTCTGAATACAACAGAAATAGTGGCCCTGGCAATACTGCTTTACGGAGCAGTTATGGGGCTTAAGAACGGATTTTTGAAGGAACTGGCCAGCATGACCGGTTTCTTCATTGGTCTGTATCTGGCATGGAAGTACTACGACCAGATAGGCGGAGGCGCCATAGCCTTCATAGGAATATGGATAGTCACCCCCATAGCATTGGGCATACTGGCCTCGTTGGCCACCAAACTTCTTGACTGGACGCTGGTGGGAGGCCTGATGAACCGTGTGCTCGGATGCATATTCGGAGTCACCAAATGGGCAGTACTCATAGTCTGCGTGGCGGTGATGACGGGGCAGGTGGAATACCTGGACAAGTACGTGGACAGGAAATCCGTGCCGGGTGTCACTTATATTGAAGAGAAATGGAAGACATTACGAGAGAGTTTGTAAACAAGGATTACGAATATGGCTTCCACACTGACGTCCACACCGAGATTATAGAGAAGGGACTGAACGAAGACGTTGTCCGCCTTATCTCGGCAAAGAAGGGCGAACCGGATTGGTTGCTGGAATTCAGGTTGCAAGCCTTCCGATACTGGCAGACACAGGAGCAACCCTCGTGGGCGCATCTGGACATGCCGCAGATAGACTATCAGGACATATCATACTATGCCGACCCTACGGCAAGTGCCAAGAAGGACGGTCCCAAGGAGATAGACCCTGAACTGATGAAGACCTTCGACAAATTGGGCATTCCCTTGGAGGAACGCATGGCACTGGCCGGAGTGGCGGTGGATGCGGTCATGGACAGCGTGTCGGTCAAGACCACCTTCCAGGAGAAACTTAAGGAGAAAGGCATTATCTTCTGCAGCATCTCAGAGGCGGTGAAGAACCATCCCGACCTTGTCCGCGAATACCTTGGCACCGTGGTGCCGTACAGAGACAACTACTTTGCCGCACTGAACTCGGCTGTGTTCTCCGACGGCAGTTTTGTATACATCCCCAAGGGCGTCAGGTGCCCCATGGAACTGAGCACCTATTTCCGTATCAATGCCATGGGCACGGGCCAGTTCGAGCGCACTCTGATAGTGTGCGACGACGATGCCTACGTTTCCTATCTGGAGGGTTGTACTGCCCCCATGCGCGACGAGAACCAGTTGCACGCTGCCATAGTGGAAATTGTGGTAAAGGACAGGGCCGAGGTGAAGTACTCTACGGTACAGAACTGGTATCCCGGCGACAAGGACGGCAAGGGTGGTGTGCTGAACCTTGTTACCAAGCGCGGACATCTGCGTGGCGTGGACAGCCGTCTGTCGTGGACACAGGTGGAAACGGGTAGTGCCATCACGTGGAAATACCCCTCCTGCATTCTCTCGGGCGACGGTTCGCAAGCCGAGTTCTACTCCGTAGCCGTTACCAACAACTACCAGCAAGCGGATACTGGCACCAAGATGATACACATCGGCAAGAACACCAAGAGCACCATCATCAGCAAGGGTATCAGTGCCGGCAAGAGCCAGAACTCGTACCGCGGCCTGGTGAAGGTAGGTGCCAATGCCGAGGGGGCAAGAAACTATTCCTCCTGCGACTCCCTGCTTTTGGGCAGTTCGTGCGGTGCCCACACGTTCCCATACATGGACATACACAACGACACCGCCATAGTGGAGCACGAAGCCACTACGAGCAAGATTTCCGAAGAACAACTGTTCTATTGTCAACAGAGAGGCATATCTTCGGAAGATGCCGTAAGCCTCATTGTCAACGGCTATGCCAAGGACGTGATAAACAAACTGCCCATGGAGTTTGCCGTGGAGGCACAGAAACTCCTGGGCGTAAGTCTTGAAGGTTCGGTGGGATAAGGGGTCTTTAACATTAAACAACTATGTTAGAAATACGCAACTTACATGCCAGTATCAATGGCAAAGAAATACTGAAGGGCATAAACCTCACTATAAATGATGGCGAGATACATGCCGTGATGGGAACCAACGGTGCAGGCAAGTCCACACTGAGCAATGTCATCGTGGGCAACCCTGCCTACGAGGTTACAGAGGGCGAAATCATCTTCAACGGACAGAACATACTTGAAATGAGCACCGAAGAAAGGGCAAATGCAGGCATTTTCCTGTCTTTCCAGCATCCTGTGGAGATTCCCGGTGTGTCCATGACCAACTTCATGCGTGCCGCCGTGAATGCACGCTACAAGGCTCAGGGGCGTGAACCTCTTTCTGCCGGAGATTTCCTGAAACTCATGCGCGAGAAGCGCAAGATAGTGGAACTGGACAACAAACTTACCAGCCGTTCTGTCAACGAGGGCTTCTCGGGTGGCGAGAAGAAGCGCAACGAGATCTTCCAGATGGCAATGCTGGAACCAACCTTCTGCATCCTGGACGAGACAGACTCGGGTCTGGACGTGGATGCTCTGCGCATCGTGGCAGAGGGTTTCAACAAACTGCGCAAGCCCGAAACCAGTGCCATAGTCATCACCCACTACCAGCGTCTTCTGGACTATCTGAAACCCGATGTGGTGCACATCCTCATTGATGGCAGAATCATCAAGACAGGAGGTCCTGAACTGGCCCTGGAGATTGACGGCAAGGGCTTTGCCGACTATGTTGCCCAGTAAATGCTTTGCAAATGAAGAACAACCAATACATAGAGTTCTATACCGAGGTAAAGGACACCATAGCGCAGCGCTCATGCACACTGATGAACGCCCACAGGGAGGAGGCCTTGCGTGTCTTCTCCGAACAGGGTTTCCCGTCCAAGAAGGTAGAGCGATATAAGTATACCGATGTTGCCCAGGACTTTGCTCCCGACTATGGCATACAACTATCCACCTCGGCTGCCGAGCGCACCGAGTTCTGCTGCTCAGTCAGGGAGGCAGACATCGACCTTACACCTTATTATAATAATATAGCGGACCGCCAGGACAGCATAGTGGCACTGAACACCATGCTTGCCGTGGACGCCCTGCTCATCCATGTGCCTCGCAACACCCGTGCCAAGCATCCCATACAGATAAACAACGTGCTCAAGGGCAAGCAGGACACTATGGTAAACCGCCGCATTCTGGTGATTATGGAGGAAGGCTCGCAGGCCGACATCATCATCACTGACCATGCCGTGGACCATCAGCAGTTCCTCACAAACCAGGTAATAGAGGTGCACTGTGCCGACAACAGCCACCTGAACCTCTATGAAATAGAGGAGACCAACCTGATGTGCACACGCTATAGTAACGTGTTCATCAGAGAGGGTAGGGACTGCTCTGTCAGACATACTGTGCTGACCCTTTTCAACGGCCACACACGCAATGCATGCCGTGTGGAGATGGCCGGAGAGAACTCCGAGGCCATACTGAACGGTTGTGTCATTGCCGACAAGATGCAACGTGTGGATAACAACACCGTCATCCGCCACATGGTGCCCAACTGCCAGTCACAGGAACTTTACAAATATGTTTTGGACGACAGTGCCGTGGGGGCCTTTGCCGGCATGATTCTTGTGGACAAAGGGGCACAGAAAACCTCATCTTCCATGACCAATGCCAACCTGTGCTCCACACGCCAGGCACGCATGTTCACCCAACCCATGCTGGAGATTTATGCCGACGACGTGAAGTGCTCGCATGGCAGTACCGTGGGACAGATGAACGACCAGGCGCTGTTCTACATGCGCCAGCGTGGCATCTCGCTCAGCGAGGCACGCCTCCTGCTAAAATCCGCCTTCATAACAGAAGTAATAGACAGCATCCCCATGGAAGCCCTGCGCGACCGCCTGCACCTTATCGTGGACAAGCGCATGCGTGGCGAACTGAGCAAGTGCGAAGGGTGCAAACTGTGTTAAGAACGGAAAACGGAAAAGTGAAAACGGAAAAGTAATAGCATAACAAAGACCCAACAGTAGGGACGCTGCGTGCAGCGTCCGAAGAACTCCACAAAACGCAAGAAAAACACTCAACCAACCATTGGCGGACGCTGCACGCAGCGTCCCTACCACGACGCAATCAATTTTCCGTTTTCACATTTCACCTTTCCGTTCAATTCAGTTTTCCGTTTTCCGTTTTCACATTTCCGTTTAAAATATGAACCGACAAGACTTTCCCATACTCGATAAAACCATATACGGCAAGTATCCGCTGGTGTATCTGGACAATGGTGCCACGACGCAGAAACCGCGTTGTGTAGTTGAGGCCATGAGCCACGAATACTACAACGTGAATGCCAACGTGCACCGTGGCGTGCATTTCCTTTCGCAAGCCGCCACCGACCTGCACGAGGCAAGCCGCGAGACGGTGCGCCAGTTCATCGGTGCCGGCAAGACCTCGGAAATCATCTTCACACGTGGCACCACGGAGAGCATAAACCTGGTGGCGTCGTGCTTCACGCAGGCCTTCATGAAGGAGGGCGACGAGGTCATCATCAGCCAGATGGAGCACCACTCCAACATAGTTTCATGGCAACTGGCACAGGCACGCACGGGCATACGTCTGCGTGTCATCCCCATGACGGACGACGGACGCTTGGACATGGAGGCATACAAGGCTCTCTTCAACGAGCGCACCAAGTTGGTGTCCGTAACCCACGTGAGCAATGTTCTGGGAACAATAAACCCCGTAAAGGACATCATAGACATAGCACACGGGCACGATGTACCGGTGCTGATAGACGGAGCACAGAGCACACCGCACTTTGCCGTGGACGTAAAGGAGATGGATTGCGATTTCTTTGCCTTCTCCGGACACAAGACGTACGGTCCCACAGGTATCGGCGTCCTCTACGGCAAGGAGAAATGGCTGGACAAGATGCCCCCGTACATGGGCGGTGGCGACATGATAAAGACCGTATCCTTCGAGAAGACCACCTTCAACGACCTTCCCTACAAGTTCGAGGCAGGAACGCCCGATTATGTTGCCTCCACAGGTCTTGCCAAGGCGCTCGACTATCTCTCTGCCATAGGCATGGACAAGATAGAAGAGCATGAACGGGACCTGACACGTTATGCCATAGAGAAGATGCAGGAGATTGAAGGCATGCATATCTTCGGTCCCCTTGGCGAATACATCAATGAGCACGATGCCGTAATTTCATTTGAGGTAAAACCTCTTGGCGCAACCGACACCACTCCCTACATCCACCATCTGGACATGGGCACCCTGCTGGACCGCTTAGGTATAGCCGTGCGCACAGGCCACCACTGTGCCGAACCCCTCATGCGCCGACTGGGCGTAGAAGGCACCTGCCGTGCCTCCTTCGGCCTCTACAACACACGCGAGGAGGTGGACACCCTCGTGGCAGGAATAAAGAGGATACAGGGCATGTTCTGAGGAACAGACACATAAACACATATCACCCCGAACCATGAAAAAGACCTTATTATTTCTGACGTGCATGCTGACGGCATGTATATCACATATTGTAGCACAACAGACAAGGGGTATAGGCATCTATCCTGGAAATCCCAAGGAATATTTAGGTCCCGGGACAGAGGTTGACACCGCATACCGCAACCTGGCCTTGCACCGTGCCGTATACCAGTCGGGGGCACACGACCTGAACCTTACCGCACAACTACTTACCGACGGTGTGGTGGCCACCGCCCAGCCCGCATTTCTGGAAGTTCTGGCAAACGGCAGACCTCTGCCCCACAACGAGCGCAAACTGACCATCAACAACAGCGAATGGTCCAGGATACCTGTGCTTGGCAGCACAGCCACACTGACCTACCGTTGGTCCAACATGGACATAGAGGCCGACGAGGTGGTGGTGGAGGGATTCGTGGCTTACGACCAGGACAAGCCTTTCGAACACTACTCCATGCAGTGTGATGTGATGGGTGCAAAGTCATACTCCTTCACCGTAAAGAGCGATACCCTGCCGGGACGTCCGCGCAGAAGAAAGGTTATCAACGACCCCAACAAACAGACAGAGGAGGCTACGGCCATGGCCCGGGAACTGAAGGAGACCTTCAAACTCAAGGGCAAGCGTACCTTCAACTCCATAGAACTCACCTTCCGCCAGAACAATGCCTTCTACTGGTCCATCAAGGAGGTTACCTTCAAGCGCAAGGGCAAGGCCGTGCGCAGCATCTTCCCGGCACAGCGCTTCACCAGCGTGTGGAAGGCCACAAAGGGAGACTGGGCATACGTGGACCTTGGTGCAGTGGCCGACATCGAGGAAGTGCGTCTGCATTGGCTGGACGAGGGCATGCAGGGCGTGCTGGAGTTTTCCGACGATGCACGCAACTGGAAACCCTATGCCGGCACTCAGGAGAATTCTAAGGTGCAGAGCATCAAGGCCAAGGCCCGCTATGTACGCATTACCAACACGGATGCTGCCTGTCTCAGTGAAATAGAGGTTTACGGACATAATGGCATAAAGGCCGTGGCACAAGCCGGACAGGGATGGACAAAAGGCAAGTACATGCTTAACGGCGGCAACTGGACGGTACGCCCCGTTAGCGAGCCCACACAGAAATCAGTGCCCCTGGGTCCTGAAATAGTGGCTACGGTACCTGCCACTGTGCTCTCCAGTTACTACAATGCCGGTGCACTGCCCGACCCTAACTTCGACGACAACCTGTCCATGATTTCCGAGTCGTTCTTCAACCGCGACTTCCTATACAAGCGTACATTCCAGGTTCCCTCCACCATGAAGGGCAAGCGCATACTGCTCAACTTCGACGGCATCAACTGGAAGGCCCTGGTGGTGCTCAACGGCAAGCAGGTGGGGAGGATAGAGGGTGCCTTCATGCGCGGCCAGTTCGACATTACCGACTACCTGCATGAAGGCGACAACGAACTCCTTGTCTATGTGCAGAACAACGACAATCCCGGTGCACGCAAGACCAAGACGGGAGAGAATACAAGTTTTAACGGAGGCGTGCTTGGCGGCGACAACCCTACCTTCCATGCCACCATAGGATGGGACTGGATTACCACCATACCAGGCCGTGAGGTGGGCATATGGAACGATGTGTTCCTAACCGCCACCGAGGCAGTTACCATCAGCGACCCGCTTGTAAACACCACACTGGCCGACGGAAAGGCCACCATGACTCCGTCGGTATTCCTGAAAAACCACCTCAACACTCCGGTACAGGGCACACTGAAGGGATATATCGGCGACATACAATTTGAAAAGGACGTAATACTGGCAGCAGCATCTGAAACAGAGATTGTCTTCTCTCCCGAAGAATACCGCCAACTTGCCGGTCAGCACATGAAACTGTGGTGGCCAAACAGTTATGGCGAACCATACATGTACTCTGCCGCCTACACCTTCCATTCTCCACAGACTAAGTCCGTGGCGCGCATGGAATACCAGACAGGCATACGCGAGGTTACCTACAAGGACGAGACCACGCGCCTGCAACTCTACATCAACGGCCAGCGCTTCATCCCTCTGGGAGGCAACTGGGGCTTCTCGGAGAACCACCTAAACTACCGTGCACGTGAGTACGACATTGCCGTGGGATGCCACCGCCAGATGAACTGCACCATGATACGCAACTGGGTGGGGCAGACGGGCGACGAGGAGTTCTACGAGGCTTGCGACCGACACGGCATCATGGTATGGCAGGACTTCTGGCTGGCAAACCCTGCCGACGGTCCAAACCCTCACGACGAACCCATGTTCATGGCCAATGCCAACGACTATATGCGCCGCATACGCCGGCATCCCAGCATAGCGCTGTATTGCGGACGCAACGAGGGCTATCCTCCCGAAACACTGGACAAGCAACTGGCACAACTCGTCCAGAAACTGGTTCCCGGTGCACTGTACTTCCCCAGTTCTGCCGACGACGGCGTCAGCGGACACGGTCCTTACCGTGCACTGCCCATAAAGCAATACTTCGAGATACAGACAGGCAAACTGCACTCCGAACGTGGCATGCCCAACGTGCCCAACTACGAGAGCCTCTGCCGCATGCTTGCTCCCGAGCACCTTTGGCCTCAAAACGAATTCTGGGGCAAGCACGACTTCACGCAGAAGGGTGCACAGTATGGTTCTTCCTTCAACCAGTTGCTGGCCGAGCGCTTTGGAGAGGAAAAGGTATATGGCGGCAAGATGCCTGTGCGCATAGGCATGCATCCAGCCAAAGCATACACCGCCTTGGCACAATGGCAGAACTACGATGGCTACCGTGCCATGTTTGAGAGCGCCAACCTGGACCGCCAGGGCCTCATCATCTGGATGAGCCACTCGTGCTGGCCCTCCATGGTATGGCAGACCTACGACTACTACTTCGACCCCACGGCGGCATTCTTCGGCATCAAGAAGGCATGCGAACCCCTGCACGTACAATACAACGCATCCACGAAACAGGTACAACTTGTCAACCTGATGAAGCCGGCACAGGATGTGAAGGTAAAGGCAACGATATACAATCTACAGGGAAAGGAGATATGGAACAATACGGCTTCATTGCACATGCCCGCTGACTCTACCGTTGACTGTTTCCGCATTCCCGAAGACCTGGATACAGTATCCACCAACATGATGCGTCTGCAAGCCGTATCATGCCACAACCAGGAACTCATTTCCACAAACACATACATGCTTTGGGGCAAGAACTCCCGGCAGGATATATGGAAGGTGGGCATAGCACAAGTGAGCGTGCACCGTGCCAAATCAGGCAATCCTGACGAGTTCGTCATAACCAACACAGGTTCTGTACCGGCACTGATGATAAGACTGAACCTGTGCGGTTCTGACGGCGAACAGATACTGCCCGTGAAATACTCCGACAACTACTTCCACCTCCTGCCAGGCGAACGTATGCCCGTTACCGTCAAGTGGAAAAAGCAGGACGCACGTGGCACCAAACCTGTACTCCATATTTCAGGTCTTAACGTAAAGGAGTTTCAGAAATAAAGTATTGTAACAGCCTCCCTCACCGATGATCAGTGGGGGAGGCTGCGTGTCTAACCCAAATCGGTCAATATACTTTTTCGCGCCAATGAGGACATATTTTTCTGTCCTTGCGGTAAATGGTTTTTTGCCATCCCGAAGACAAAGGCAAGGGTTCCGGTATCTTTCGGTCCTGCCCTCCCGAGGACAAGGGGCCGTTCTCCCGAGGACCGAGGGCCGTTCTCCCGAGGACCCGAACGAGGCATCGGGAAGACAAGCATCCAACCTGACACAGACATAGGGGAAACAACAACATCAGTGTCCATATTTTTATCTGAATACAAAGTGTCCGTCTTGCTGGCATACTATCGTTTTCCTATAATCCCAAAGCGGGAACAGTCCGAAATCCGAGTATGATCGTCTGCCCGGCTGCAAAGTAAAAAAAAGCGGGAACATCCTAACGGACGTTCCCGCAAAATTACGTGCCAATGCGTGTATATGTTACTTCAGCACCTTTCTGCCGTTGACCACATAGATACCCTTTTCGGGTTTTGCCACGCGGCGTCCGCTAAGGTCGTAGAATACCGCATTTCCTTCGTTACCTGTTACCGCACCTATACCCACGGTATCACCCTTGTCCGTGGACAGGGGCATTCTTTCCGCTTCCAGTTCGGCGGCATAATATGCTGTGTTGGCAGGTACGTTTACATTGCTGCCCTTTACAAGGTCAGAACCTGAAAGCGTGTACACACTTCCGCTTACCGTTGCCGAACGCAGGGTTCCCTTCCATGCGGTCTCCTCTGCTGCGGAAGCGTCGTCAAGGGCAAACTTCACCATGTACGTGCCGGCTTCACCTGCCAGTATTACGGGAGTGTTAGCAGGAACAATGCCGTTGCCGGCAGCGATTTCCTCAATGTACATACATATTGTACCGTCCAGTTCCATGGGTTCTACGGCCACGTATGCCTTCAGGTTCTCAGGCAACTGCACGGCATAAGGCAGGTTGGCCGCTACATAACCTGCGGCAGGAACTGTAACCGGCATTTCCTTTACAATCTCTATGTACCACTGCGATGCTCCTGCGGTACTGTACCAAGGAACCAGCCTCTGGTTGTCGCCTGCCAGATGAAGGCCGTCCAAACCGCCGCTTGCACGGTTCACGTTTATGGGCATGCTGATGCCGTTGGTCTTGCTCTCTATCTTCCAGATACCTGCCTCTGAGACATTTGAGGTGACGAGGGGTTGGGTCTCCTGTGCCGTAAGTTTGCTAAGATACAGGTTGAAGTTGGGGTTATAGAGGTAATACTCCTTGTCGTTAGCGGCAGGAACGAAGGTGAATATCTGGTCGGCATTGCCTACATTGCTTGCCTTTGCCGTGAAGCGTGCATCCTCAGGTGCCAGATACAGTGTTCCATTGCTGCGTGTGGTGTTGCGCAGACGGTATATCTGTCCTGCTTCCACCTCTATGCGTGAAGCCTGGGCCAGAGCCTTGTTTACGGCCACGTATGTTTCGCTGCCAGGATTGGCCTTGTATGCCTCTATGGCCTGGTCCACTTCTGCTACTGCATCATCAATGTATTCGCCCACATACTTGCCCTCGCCGGCCTCTATCTTCAGTACGTCGATGCCGGCCTTCACCACATCGTGTGCCTTCACCTCGGGGTTATAGGAATAGGCACTGTCGGTAATCTGCTCTATGGAATAGTTCTTGTACACGATGGTGTATCCTCCACGGGTGGTGCTGCTGATAGTCTCCTCCTCGAAAAGGAAGGCCAGTGTACTGTCTGCCTGCCAGCACATGGTGGAGTATGCCGAACCGATATAACTGGCCTGATGACGGCCGTCCCAGTCCTTGGCTATGCTGTCGGGGTTGGCAAAGTCTTCCAGGCTCTCCAGGGCCTTGTAGTATATGCCCACGTTGGCACGTCCGCTGCCCAAAGGTACTGACTGCAGCATCATGTACATTCCCTTGCCGTCCTCCTTGCGTGTAACGGGCAGGAACATTATCTCGCCGTTTGTGCTGTTGGACACGGCTACTGTGCCGTTGTTGTTGGCATTGGACCATGCCGATGTGCCCCAACTGCCCTCGCCCTTGGCAACATCGGTGAACGAATATATGTTATAGATGCGTCCGCCACTGGTACGTGAACTGATTATCACGTTTCCATTGGGCAGTTCGTCGGCCTTGGGCTCGTCGCCTCCACTGGGAATGGGTGAGTTCTCCACACCGCCCAGCACCTTCCATGTGCCGCCGAAGTCGTCGGAGTACAGGACAAAGTTCACATTAGAACCGTCTGCCAACTTAACCAGCGGAGCGCAGTACAGACGGTAGTGGCTGCCCACCTTTACGGTCTTGCTTTGGGAAATCTTGCCCGAACCGATGAACATGCAGCGTATGCCACCGTCGGCACGCTGGTCAAACTGCTCGTATATGCTTTCGGAAATGTCCACCGGAGCACTCCAGGTCTCACCATTGTCCTCGGAGTAGAAGCGTGCAATGCCTTGATGATTGTTGCGCTGCCCGTTGGGGAAACTTACGTTGCCGGAACATGTCAGCATCATCATCTTGGGACTTTCGCTGTCTGCCACCAAGCAGGGGTCGCCGAATGCCACGTACATGGAGTTGGTCTCTGCCGCCGCTGCACCCTGGCCCTCTATGATGGGGAAGATCTTGCCCCATGTCTTGCCGTTGTCCTTGCTGATACGTCCGTGGATGTCTATGCGCCCGTTTGTTGCCATACCTATGTCGGCACCGCTGTGTCTGTAGTCGGCCACGGCCACGAGGTTGCCGTTCTGTGCCTTGGCAATGGCAGGGATACGGTAGGGGATGGAAGTGCTGGTGGTCTCAAAGACATTGAACTGCGGTTCAGCCTCCATCACTGAACGGCGTACGGTTACCAGGAAGTTGCTGTAGGTAACACCGCTGTTGGCACCACTCTGGGTGAAGGATGCCGTGCGTGCTTCGCCATCTGTGACATTTATATTCTTCTTGGTGGAAGAAGTCTTATATGCAGTACCGTCCACGGTCAGTGTCAGTTCATAACCGCTGCCACTGTTAACGTAGTCAAAACCATATTCAGCAACTATGGCACCCTCGGGGGCTGACAGGGTGATGGAGCAACTGCCCGACTGACCAGAGTAGATATTCAGATAACCGTTGGTTGCCTGCATATTGTTGGCGTTCAAGCCCAATGAGAAACCCTCCAGCTGGTTGCTTTCCCACTTGGAGTGCCATGTCTTGTTAGCGTTGCTGGCGGTAAAGGCACCATTTGCCTGATTCACCTCCACCGTTGCTTCGGCAAAAGTGAAAGTAACTGTAGAACCGGCATCCTTGCCCTCTGCCCAGAATGCCAGGTTACCAACATTTCCGAAATTGTTAACAGCATACTGTGTGCCGTGCAATATCAGGAAATAGCCTTCGGTATCTGCCAGCATGTCCGAAACCTGCAGGTCCCATGCTCCTACATATCCACTAGGCAGCGAAGCTTCTGGTTGCAGTGTGGGATATGTTGCACCACCCGTGCCACCATAACCGCTCAATTGCTTCATGGTTGTGCTTGATGCAAGCACCTTTGTAGCACCAGCCTGCTTGTTGTAAATCTTATAGCCGCTCTCAGCATTGCCAACGAAACACCACAGGTCGGCAGCTTCCAGTTCTGTCTTGGAAGTCTGCAGGGAAATCTTGTCGGCTGTGCCATTGTCCGAGATTATGTGCTGCGAGGCGCCTATCTGCATTGTGTACCACACCGTACCCTTGGCGAACTCTCCGTTTACGATAGTGGTAGTCTTAAAAGGCGCTTCCACCTGAGCCTGCAAAGTCTGGGGCAGCAGTGCCATAACCAGCAATAGCAATACAAGTAAAGTTTTCTTCATTCTATAATAGTTAAGGTTAAGTTAGAATTTATGTCTATTCACTGCGCAAATATATAAATTTTCAGAGAGATTAGCGGACTTTGTTATCGTATATCAACTCGACTACCTGTTTTTTTATACTTTTTAAACTAAAACTCCTCCACACCCCGTCTAAGCAGAAGAGGCATGGAGGAGAATTGTATTTCCTGGACAGTTATCCTTACTTTACCAGTACGGCCTTGCCGTTCATGATGTACACTCCCTTTGCAGGATTGTTGATGCGGCGTCCGCTCAAATCATAGATTTCTGTCTTGACGCTATCCTTGTCTGCAGGGATACTGTCCACAGCAGTTTCTGTTGCTGGTGTGCTGTAGGCTCCGTTGGTTATTTCCTCTATTGTCAGGGGAACATAAACCATACAGTAACCCTTGGCCTGGTCATCGCCATAGCAGGGAGCTTCCTCAAAGAAGAATGCTATCCTGCCATCATTTTGCAGTGTCATGGCGCTATAGGCACTCTGCTGGGTGCTTACCTGCATACCCTGTGTCCAGTCTGCCGCAATCTGTGCAGAGGTGTACTTGGCATCGGTAATTTCCTTGTACCAGATGGTGACATCGCGACGGTCATAAAGTCCGCTACCTCCCTTGGGCTGAGATTGCAGGAGCAGTTTCACCGGTTCGCCATCGGCATTCTTTGCATCGATGCAATATGGTTCGCCATTACAGGTGTTGCTGCCTCCATTATTACAACCATTCTCATTGCTATTCCAAGTACCGGCATTTGTAGCCTTATTTGTATAGGTGAACACATTGAACTGACGGCCACCTCCACGACGAACGCTCAACAGGATCTGTCCGCTGGGCAGGATCTCCACCTTGGGTTCATCCTGGCTGGCCACTGGATCCTGGCTGCCGCCCAGAATGTTCCATGTAAGGCCAAGGTCGTCAGTATAGATCACATAGTTGCCTGTGCCAGAGGCCTTCTTCAGCAGCAATGCACCGTAGATGCGGGCCTTGCCTGTGCCGTTGTAGTTCTCGTCCACAGCCAGACGGCCGCTCCCGAAGAAAGAAGTGTAACCATTCTTGATAGTAGCATCATCGCCCAGGAACAATGTTTCGGAGATGTCCTGCTTAGTCCATGTGGCGCCATTGTCCTCGCTGAACACGCGTACCGCCCTGTTGTGTGCTGTAGCACTGCCGTTGCCAAACATCACATCGCCTGCAGCTGCCATAACAAGGATCTTCTCGCCAACAACAGCAATTGCTGCATCGCCGTAGGCACAATCATCAGTTCCTCGCTTGCACGAACCCTTGGCAATGGTCTTTGTCTCGCTCCATGTGACACCGTTGTCATCGCTATAACGCATTACCAGGTCAATACCGGGATTGGCTGTACCAAAGTTGTAGCGGCCAATGTCGTCAAGGCTGTAACGGTAGTCGCTAACAGCAACAAGACGGCCTGTAGCGGTTTTGCCTATGGCAGGAATACGGTATGAGAAAGGGTCATCATCGTAGAAGAGGGTAACATCCTCTGTGGGCACGAACTTGGCAACAAGGGGATTAGCCTCGCTGATGCTATTCCTCAACTCTGCAGTGAGTTTGAAACTCTTGCCCAGTTCCTTGTTACCCAAAGTATAGCCCTGGAAGTCAAAACCACGGTACACACGGGTAAGGTCTACCTGCGCATCCGCGTCCGAAACATTGTAGATTATGCCGCTGGGTTCCATGTGGGACACGGTCAACTTGGACTGTGTGCTGTTGCCGCCATACGCCACTCTGATGCTGCCGAAGTGTGTGTTGGGCAGGTTCTCGTTCCATCCCTCAACCTCAGCCTTTACCGTCAGCAGTCCCATCTGTCGGAAGTTCCAGTGAGTACCTGCGTCAGCAATATCATAGAACTTGACAGGACCGCCCAGAAAGTCATCGCCACCATAGGAATTGATACCGTGTGTGTTATTGCCTACGGGTACAATGGCATATCCGTCGTCAAACTTTACCAGGTGCCAACTTTGTGCACTGGCAGCCTCCACCATCTTTACCTCGACGTTTCTGGCGGGTGCGGCTGTAGGTGTAAGAGCCAGGGCAGCACCACTAACCTTATTATATATCTTGAAACTCTCCTTGCTGCCAACGAAGCACCACAGTATACCCTCGTTAGAATAGTCCGCTACGTTGAAAACAGGAGCGGCGTTTGCCTCGCCACTGGTAAGCATCATGGCATGGGCAACATTGGTAGCACGGGTAATGTCTATCCACTTCTCGCCATAGGCAGAAGATATGTACTCCGAAGGATCCGCCTCAGGTGCCACACCCTGCTCGGCATACTCTATGGCAGCGATCTGCTCTGCTGTCAAGGCCTCGTCAAAAAACTGCACGGAATATATTTGGCCACTGAACTTGTCGTGTGCTGTACCATTGCTCACGATACCGCCGCCCAGATACAGGTTTGCATTTGTATTGGAAGCAAAGTTGGAAAAACTCTGCAGTTCATAACCCTGTATGGGATATGAGGCTTCTGACTTCTTTGAACCGTTCACATAAATCTGGAACTTTTTGTTCTCGGTGTCTATGACATAGACCACCTTGTAGTTCTTGCCAGCCTCGAAAGAAAAATCGCGATATGTAAACTTGTCACCGTTTGCCGAAGAAGGCAGATAAGCAGGATTTGCACCGTTCATACCGTATGCCACATAAGGTGAGTTTGTCTTTGTTGCACCTGTAACAGCCTTGGTAGGGTCACAGCCACAAATCAGAGCATAACGTGTGTTGCCTGCAATAGACGAAGGCATATTCACGTCAATGGCAATGGTCAGCACCTTCTTGGCAAAAACCTTTGACGCAAGGCTCGCATCCAGGAGAAAAGGGTAGGTATAATCCAGAAGGCCCTCTGCCTTGGCAAAGGCCTCGGGCATATCCACCTCGCCAGGTTCGGGAAGCAAAGTGGTTTCCTTTATCACGTACTTGCAACCGGTATCGTTCACGTTTGTTCCTGAACCCCAGTTGTAGACATTGTAACCCAGTGATGAATTGTTTGTCTGGTTGAACTGTGCCGAACCGCTTACTATGATTACATAACCAGCCGCGTCGGCAGGTTTGATTGTCCATCCTGCAGAAGGCTGTGCCTTTACGCATTTCAGTGCGGTATTGTTGCTGCTGGCAGGCGAGATATATGTCTTGTCCTTGCCATTCACGATATCAAAAGTCCCATCCTGACGTGCCACAAACTTCCAAACGGAAGCATTGGTCGTAGGGTTCTGCTCGCCTACAATGGCGTTATTCTCTCCCTTGCCGGTAGGATAGCGGTTTTCGCGCAAAGGCGTGAACATATGGTAGTACTTGCCATCCTGTGGCTGGTTCATGGAGACAGGTGTCAATGCTGCCAGGAAAGCAGTCCATGCTGCCTCTATCTCGGCCAATTGCTGCTGACGCTGCTCCGCAGTCATTGTTGCCTGATATGTTGCCTCTACTTCCTTTATCTTGTTGTCCAATTCTGTAGCAACAGAAGCGGGCCAATAGCCCACTTCCGTTCCTACGTAGTTTCCCATAGCCTTTTTCTTCAGGCTTATCTCTGCCGCTACCTTCTCCGTAGCCTCATCCATGCACTGGTTGGGAGAATATATCAGTCCATCTACTGCATTCTTGCCCTCTGTATCGGTAAACACGCAGGTAAACATCCACTTCTTCAGACGGTATCCCTTGTTGAAATATGGCAACTTCAGGAACACCTTGTTCCAGCCTTCCTTCAGGGTCACCTTGATGGGCTTGCGTCCAGGGAAATTCTCGTTCTTCAGTTCAACTTCCTTGCTGCTTATGCTTACACCTGTGTTGTCCCACTTGGGAGCAGCGATTTCCTCACCATTGATCCATATCTTTGAACCGAAGTGGTCCCACTTGCCTACTGGTGCAGCACCATCCTGCTCCGAACGGCTATAGTTCTGGAACTCGATCTGTGCGCCCACCTCCTGTGCCTTGGGAGAATATACATATGTCCATGCATAGGCAGTGCTGTTGTATGCAGGAGCATCGTAGTATGCGTCGATAATGCTATTGCCCCAGGTGTGGCTCAGATATATGCCTGCACCGGTTGCAATGCCTGTGTAGTAGTTCTTGCCCTCGTGTGCAAACATCTCTGGAAGCATCTCCGTAGAAGCAGTCTTGCCTTCTGCCTCGGGACCGAAAGCAGCAGTCTCCGAACCTCCGTTGGGGAAGGCATCGGTAATGCGCCAGCGCACATTGGTCTGCTTCACATAGGGTATGGGCTCGTTCTTCAGTGAGTTTGCCTTGTGGAACAGGAAACGTGTCTCCCAGCTCTTGAACTCCTCATATTCCTCACCAGAATTGGGCAGCATCACACCACCATGACCACCGTCTGTCTTCAGGTTGTTGGGAGTGTTTGTCATGTTGTCGATATACTGCTTGCCACCGCCTATCCATGTACGCTCGGCAGTAGCGATGACATTGGCCCACACGTTGTTCTGTGCCATAATGGCCTTCTCGTCAGCCACCTTGCGGTCATTCCAGCAGCCAGACACAGAACCTGCCACCTCGGGAGTGCCCTTCTCGTGATAGTAGATATTGCTCTTGTAGATACCCACCAGGTCGGCAAACACGTCGAAGTGGTTGGTGTAGTTGTAACGGCTGTCTATGTTTGCCTTGCCCGATGCGAGATAACCTCGGGTGCCCCACATCTGCGCATATGTAGCATTGAGGGCATCCTGGCCAACGCCATTGATGGGATTCCATATCTCCACCTTCTTGCCCTTGCTTTCCACGTAGGCTATCATTTCGTTCAGGTATGCTGCTGTAGTTGCCACCTCGTCACCACCGATGTGGATATATGGAGCATCGGCAAATACCTCACACACCTCGTCCAGCACCGTCTTCAGCACCGTCTTGCCCTCCTCGGTCTGCATGTCAAATCCCATGGCACGCTCAAAGGCCTCGCTATGGCCGGGCATGTCAATCTCAGGAACCACTGTCATACCATGCTTCTTGGCAGCAGCCAGCAAACGCTTGCAGTCCTCCTGTGTGTAGTACTGACCTGCAAAGCGTGTCATGGAAGCATCCGATGTCAGCTGGGGATAAGCCTTCACCTCAAAACGCCATGCCTGGTTCTCGGTCATGTGCCAGTGGAAGGTGTTCACCTTGAAACGCGAGAACAGTTCCACCTGCTTCACCAGTTCGTCTATGGAGATGAACGAACGGCCCACGTCGTGCATATAACCACGCAGTTTGAAAGCGGGCCAGTCCTTTACAGTAACGGCCTCCAGGGCTGCCTGTCCGTCCCATCCCTCGGCCATCTGTGTCAAGGTCTGGGCAGCACGGATAACGCCAATTGGCTTAACAGCAGTAATATTTATAGCATCGGCGGTTACAGTCAGGGTATAGGCCTCGTTCTCATAGCCATACAGCTGATAGTCGTAAGCACCATCGATGCTCTCTACCAGACTCACATTCACGGTCTTGCCACCGCTCTGGACCAGTGTGCATCCGTTGCTTGTAAAGAACTCCTCCAGCAGAGCACACTTTTCTGCGCCTCCCGAATAGTTGATTGTCACGCTACCGCTCAGTGTAAAAGCCGCCACGTTCTCAGTTGCGGTAATCTGTTGCGGCTTGGGCAGCAGATGCTGCACCTTCGCCTGCAATACCGATGGAGCCACAAGCATCATCGCCATTGCCATTGTCAGCAGGTGTTTCTTCATAATAAAATAAATAATGTATTAAGTTTGTATGATTGTATTTGTTAGCTTTATTTCAAGAATTCTGCCAAACGTGCAACAGCACGGGCACGATGTGATACGGCATTCTTGCCTTCTGGTCCCATTTCTGCAAAAGTCAGACCTGTTTCTTCTACCTCGAAGACAGGGTCGTATCCGAAACCGTTCTCGCCGCGGAGAGCATGTACCACCTTGCCTTCCACAATGCCTTCGAAAAGATGTTCTTCGGGTTCAGGATCTGAGGCGCCTGTCTTGGATGCATGCCTTACCAGTGCTATGACGGTGCGGAAACGGCAGGTACGGTTTTCCATGCCTTCCATCTTGGCAAGGAGGCAACGGATGTTGGCAGTGGAGTCGTGACTGTCGCCAAAACCATTCATGGTACCGAAACGGGCGGTGTACACTCCTGGTGCACCATCCAGTGCATCGACGTGAAGGCCGGTGTCATCGGCAAAGCAGTCCACGCCGTATTTCTCTGCCACATAGCGTGCCTTCTGCAGGGCATTGCCCTCCAGCGTATCGCTATCTTCGGGAATCTCCTCGGTGCAACCTATGTCGGCCAAGGATTGTATCTCTATCTGCGAACCGAGAATCTGACGTATCTCGCGCAGTTTGTGTTCGTTGTTTGTTGCGAATACCATACTTATTAAACGGAAAACGGAAAAACGGAAATGTGAAAGCGTAAAACTTGATTGAACGGAGAAGGGAAAACGGAATGATGCCAAGACATTCTCAGTTTTCCGTTTTCACTTTTCCGTTATTTCTTAATCGGGTCAAAACCCTCGCCGAAGACACCTTCCACGTTGGACATGGACACGAAGGCCTTGGGGTCTACCCTGTGAATGAGGTCGAAGATATCCTTGCGCTCGAATTTCTTGGCCAGTACCAAAAGGACGGGTTTCTTCTGCTTGCTGTACCAACCATGACCTTCCAGAACGGTACATCCTCTTTGCAAATCGTTGTTTATGCGCGTGGCTATCTCTTCGTACTTGTCTGAGACGATGATGAACTGTACGCTCTGGCGTGCACCATTTACGACATAGTCGACCATGTTGATGGCTATGAACATCATACAGTAACTCATTACCAGTGTCTCTATGTCGCGGATTACGAACCAGTTCATGCCTACGATGAAGATATCCACCATTAGCAGGGCACGTCCAAGGCTGATGGGTTTGTACTTGTTTATGATGGAGGCTATGATGTCCGAACCTCCGGTACTGCCTCCCGACTGGAAGACGAGACCAAGGCCGAGGCCTTCGGTGAGACCGCCAAGCACACAGGCCATGAACTTCTCTTCGCCTACCATCTTGTACATGTGCCCCATCTCGTCCACAGGCACCAGACGCTGGCCCAGGTCTATGAATAACGATACCATAGCCGTGGCTATCAGGGTCTTTACGGTGTATCTCAGGCCAAGTATCTTGAGAGCAAAGAGAAGCAGTGCCACGTTGACAATGAAGTATGTGTAGGATGGCGGGAAACCACTGACGTAGAATATCAGTGCACCTATACCGGAAACGCCTCCGCTGGTCATCTCATAGGGCAGGATGAAGCAGGAGTATCCTATGGCAAATATCAGCAGACCTGACGCCATGAGCAGCAGGTCCTTGCCGGAGGGAATGATATCATGAAAAGTAATCTTCTCCATATCGTTTTTTTTTAACAGATAAGCGCTGAGCGGTTAATGAGTTTCCGTTTTAATCCGACTTCGTCGTCTTGAATCTGCTTCCGCTCGGCAATTCAAACAAGTTTGATTGCTCTCGCTTACTCGCAGTTTTCCGTTTTGACTTGACTTATCGTCGACCTTTGGTTCAGTCCCTTCGGGCGTAGACCTTCGGTTCACATTTCCGTTTGTATCTATGCCTTTATTACATTGAATCCCTTGCCAAAGGCTCCCTCCACGCGGTGGAAGGTGACGAAGGCGTCGGGGTCCGTGTCGCGTATCAGACGGAGCATCTCCACCTGCTCGCTCTTGTGCACGATGGTCACCACCACCTTCAGCTGGTCGTGAGTGAAACCGCCCTCGGCAAAGAGCAGCGTGGCGGTGTGTCCGGTCTTGGTGCGTATGGATTCCACCATGATGTCGTGGCACTTGGTATAGATGGTAAACTGTATGTCCTGCTTGGATGAGTTTATCATGGTGTCCACGGCAAAGGTGTATATTACCAGGGTGACATAACCGAAGACAACCATCTGCCAGCTATGGAACAGGAAGTAGCAGCTGCCTATCACGAAGAGGTCGAGATAGAGAAGCACACGTCCTATGCTCACATTCTTGTACTTGTTGATGATGGAGGCAATGATGTCCCATCCGCCGGTGCTGCCGCCGCTCATGAACACCATACCTATGCCTATGCCGTTGAGTATAGCGCCCAGGATACATGCCATGCCCTCCTGGTTCTCGCCCAGGACACGCCAAAGTCCGTATGCCTCGTTGGAAACGATGTCCTGGCCAACCTCCAGATAGAAGGTCAGCGAGAGCACGGCATAAAGCGTCTTCATTGTGAACTTTGTGCCCAGCTGCCACCATGCCAGCAACAGCAATACGGCGTTTACGATGAGCAGGCTGTACTGCATGGGAAAGCCCGTGGCATACTGCACTATGGCACACATACCGGCACCACCGCCCGTGGTGATCTTGTAGGGCAAGAGGAACAGGGCCCATCCCACATCGTAGATGGCCATACCAAGGTTGATGAATATCATGTCCTTGATGAAGTCCAGGACATGATACTTGCGTAGGCGGCCTTGCAATTTCTCGCGTTGCTCGGCCAGAGCGATTTTTGTCTTCATAAGACAAGTGTGTTTTATTATCTTACTTTACCACAATGTTTACGATACGCTTGGGCACGGCAATGGTCTTCACTATCTGCTTGCCCTCCAGATGCTTCTGTGCCTCGGGTGCGGAGAGTGCCATCTGCACCATCTCCTCCGGTGTGGCATCGGCGGGGAACTGCATGGCAAAGCGTACCTTGCCGTTGAACTGTACGCCCAACTGAACGCTGCTCTCCACAAGGTACTTTTCGTCAAACTCGGGCCATGCGGCATCGCATACGCTTCCTTCCTTGCCCAGAGCCTCCCAGAGTTCCTCTGCCACGTGGGGTGCGAAGGGTGAAATCAGTGCAACCATCTTCTCCAGCACCTCGCGGCTTCGGCACTTCTGTGCGGTGAGTTCGTTGGTGGCCACCATGAAGGCGGATATGGAGGTGTTGTAGGAGAACTCCTCTATGTCGGCCGTCACCTTCTTGATGAGTTTGTGCAGGGACTTCATGTTGTCGGCCGTAGGTTCTGAGGCGTCTGTCTGCAGGTTGCCGTCCTTGTCCCAGAACAGTTGCCAGAACTTCTTCAGGAAGCGGTGGCATCCGTCAATGCCGTTGGTATCCCAGGGCTTGCTCTGCTCCACGGGTCCCAGGAACATTTCATACAGGCGCAAGGTGTCGGCACCGTAGCGCTCAACTATCATGTCGGGGTTCACCACGTTGAACATGCTCTTTGACATCTTCTCCACGGCCCATCCGCAGATGTACTTGTCGTCCTCCAGGATGAACTCGGCGGTCTCGTATTCGGGGCGCCATGCCTTGAAGGCCTCCACATCCAGAACATCGTTCTTCACTATGTTCACGTCCACGTGGATAGGTGTTGTCTCGTACTGGTCCTTAAGGCCCAGGCTTACGAAGGTGTTGGTGTCCTTGATACGGTAAACAAAGTTGCTTCGTCCCTGAATCATACCCTGGTTGATGAGTTTCTGGAAGGGTTCTTCCTTCTTGCTGATGCCCAGGTCGAAGAGGAACTTGTTCCAGAAGCGAGAGTAGATGAGGTGGCCGGTGGCATGCTCGCTGCCTCCAACGTAGAGGTCCACGTTCTGCCAGTAGTTGGCATTCTCCTCGCTTACCAGAGCCTTGCCGTTGTTGGGGTCCATGTAGCGCAGGTAATAGGCGCTGGAACCGGCAAAACCGGGCATGGTGAAGAGTTCTATGGGGAATACTGTCTTCTCGTCGATGAGGGCCTTGTCCACAATCTTGCGGTTAGCCTCGTCCCAGGCCCAGAGCTGTGCATTGCCCAGAGGAGGTTCGCCGCTCTCTGTGGGCAGGAAGTTCTCCACCTGGGGAAGTTCCACGGGCAGACACTCCTCGGGAATCATGCAGGGTATGCCCTGCTTGTAGTACACGGGGAAGGGTTCGCCCCAGTAGCGCTGGCGTGAGAAGATGGCATCGCGCAGACGGAAGTTCACCTTCACGCGTCCGAGACCGTTCTCGCTGACAAACTTCTTCGTTGCCTCTATGGCCTCCTTCACGGTCAGACCGTTCAGGCTGAAGTCCTTGAAGGAAGTCTTGCCCTCCATGGGAGAGTTCATCACTATGCCTTCCTTGGCATCGTAACTCTCTTCGCTCACGTCGGCACCCTCCACCAATGGGATGATGGGCAGGTTGAAGTGGCGCGCGAAGGCATAGTCGCGTGAGTCGTGGGCAGGCACCGCCATGATGGCACCGGTACCATAGCCCGAAAGCACGTATTCGGCAATGTAGATGGGGCACTTGTCGCCGGTGATGGGATTGATGCCGTATGAACCGGAGAACACGCCTGTTACCGTGTGGTCAATCATGCGCTCGCGCTCGGTGCGGCTCTTCACGTAGGTCAGGTACTTGTCCACCTCCTCTTTCTGCTCGGCTGTGGTAAGTCTGGCCACCAGTTCGCTTTCGGGAGCCAGCACGAAGAAGGTCACGCCGAACATGGTATCGGCACGTGTGGTGAAGATGGTGAAGTCTATGTCGCTGTCTGCCACCTTTATCTGCACCTCGGCACCCTCGCTACGGCCTATCCAGTTCTTCTGTGTCTCCTTTATGCTCTCGCTCCACTCTATTGTCTGCAAGCCGTCCAGCAGACGCTGGGCGTATGCGCTGACACGCAGGCACCACTGGCGCATCTTCTTCTGCTCTACGGGGTATCCGCCACGCTCGCTCACACCGTCGATAACCTCATCGTTGGCCAGCACCGTGCCCAACTTGGGGCACCAGTTCACCATCGTTTCGCCCAAGAAGGCTATGCGGTAGTTCATCAGCGTCTGGCTCTTCTCCTGCTCGCTCATTGTCTTCCACTCCTCTGCCGTGAACGAGAGTTCGTCGGTGCAGGAGGCAGTGATTCCCTCTGTGCCCTTTGACTCGAAACGGGCAATCAGCAGGTCTATGGGCTGAGCCTTGCCAAGGGAGGTGTCGAAGTATGAGTTGAACATCTTCTGGAAGGCCCACTGTGTCCAGTGGTAGTAACCGGGGGCACAGGTGCGCACCTCGCGGTCCCAGTCGAAGCAGAAGCCTATCTTGTCCAACTGCTCGCGGTAGCGGTCAATGTTCTGGAAAGTGGTCTTCTCGGGGTGCTGTCCTGTCTGTATGGCATACTGCTCGGCAGGCAGGCCGTATGAGTCATAGCCCATGGGGTTCAGCACATTGTAGCCCTGCTGGCGCTTGAAGCGTGCATATATGTCGCTGGCTATGTAGCCCAGGGGATGTCCCACGTGCAAACCAGCACCGCTGGGGTAGGGGAACATGTTCAGGACGTAGAATTTCTCCTTCTTCTCGTCCTCTTCCACGTGGTATGTCTTGTTGGCAACCCACTGGGCACGCCACTTCTCTTCAATCTTTCTGAAATCGTAGTCTCTCATCTTTATATATTATTGTGTTTTGGACACAAAGGTACGATTAAGTGAGCGAAAAAGCAAAGGAAATTTGATTTTTCCGAACGAGAGTACCTTCGGGACGTGGTCTCAGAGTAGGATTAAGTGAGCGAAAAGCAAATGTTTTTGATTTTTCCGAACGAGAGTACCTTCGTGGCGTGGTCTCAGAGTAGGATTAAGTGAACAATTTAACAAATTATCCATATGAATCCGAACGAGAATATTAGGGAAGCAGCCAGTGGTACCATTATCGTTTGTTTTCCACGTCAGAATAACACAGCCAAGGGGCATAGTCCTTTGATTTCCGTCAACACATTTTGACATATATCAACAAATAAGTGTCTTTTTTACAATTATCGTGTACTTACTCTTGCGTTTATCAGGAAAAGCCGTACCTTTGCAATGCCTTCCGAGAGGAACGCACAAGAGAAAAGAGAAATTGTTTTAGGTTTTTCATGATATTAGATTAGGTTAAGTTTGTTTAGGTTAGCACCACTCAAATGATACTTGTTTAAGGTAAAAGAAACCAAGATTGATTTCAGGAACTGAAAGTAGAAGTTTGAGAGATTAATAGATAACATTAGTCATGGTGTGAAGGGCGCTTGGTTCGTGAGAATCGGCGCTCTTTTTTCATCCCTCAGGTGTTAAGGTAAAATATGCATCTTTGCTGAACTATTAGTGTAGCTAACCACTTAGATGGAGACAATAAAAGAGCAACTCGTGAGTGTTCTCACGAGTTGTCGTTATATAAATATGATTGTTTCTAAATTTCGCACTTGACAACCCACTTGCCATTGCGCTTGCCATTCTCTCTTTCGAGTAGGCCTCGTTCAATCATAGCAGGTGTCATACGCTTGACTGTTCTTTCCGACTTGCCGATATGCTTTGCAATCTCAATCTGGGTTGCGTTAGGGTTTTCTTTTACAAATCGCAAAAGTGCCAACTCGTCAAGATTACAATTCAAAGTGCCATTCAAAGTGCCATTTTGGCTCTTTGAAACTTCTGCCGTGGCACTTTGGGACTCTCCAGCCAACATTGTACGGTTACTCAACTTATTTTGCTCGCCGAACAGAAGGTTTCTGAAAAACAGTTCTATGTACTCTGATGTCGCAAAGATTCGCTTCGGGATATTGTTGTAGTTTGCCCTCACCAGCGCATTTCTGAAATACCACGAATTATCCTTGAATACATCGTTATCAACGCTGAATCCGAAGGTCTGCAACCACTTCATCGTAAACACTGCGGTTGTGCGAGTGTTGCCCTCGCGGAAGGGGTGTATCTGCCAAATGCCCGACACGAACTTGCATATCTGCTTAACCGCCATATCGGCACTCAGCATCGAATAATCGGTTTTCTTTTCCTGCTCGAAGTCGTATTCGAGTGTCTCACGCAGCATATCGTAGTTCGAATAGAGCACCGTGTCGCCATTCAAAACCCATTCTTTCTTTGTGATATTGACATCGCGCAACTGACCGGCGTGCTTATAGATACCCTCGAACAGTCTGCGGTGTATCCTCAGCAGATAGTCGGGCGTGAACGAGAACGACTGCTCGGACAAAATCTCGGTTATGCGTGCCGAAACCTTATCTGCCTCCTCTGTACGCTCGTCCTCAAGGTTCTCACGAACATCTTTAGTCTCGTAGTAGGTGTCGAGCATATCCTTGACTTGGCCGATAGTAATATCGCCCTCGATATGCTGCACCGCAGCCTTGATAAGATACTCCGACGGCTTTAAACCATCGACATCTTGAAGACCTATCGCCGTCTGCCACGCATTAGCTTTTGCCTTCTTACTCGGCTCTCCTTGAACTATATATTTATCGAATTCGCTCATATCGCAAAGTTAGTAAATTTTCTCATTCGCTCACCTCAAATAACCCGCACCTCACGGTCATAATAGAATCGAATGGATATTTTAGCCATGTTATTCTCTTAATGCATAATTACATTTTATGTATCTGCCCCAGGAATTTCCACTACATATATAGGTGGAATTATAATACCCATATAAAGAGACTCAATAAAAGCAGTTTTTTTATCATTAGGCCATATTTCATTTCTTTGATAATCAGGTGATAGCACAAGTCTACCACTTCTAATTTTTTTGATATATTTCTTGAATAGACCAAGTCTGTTTAACGATTTTTGTTCGTTTTAAAAGATCTCTCTTTTCCTCTGATGTCGGGTGTGACTCGTTGATGTCTTCTTCAATCTGCTGATTCTCTGCCAATTGAACATCAATCTCTTCTGTTGGTATATTCTGTATCTCTTCCATGATTTTAAATTTTATATACTTGCACTATAAGGTAAACTTTTGATGTAATTTTCCATAAACTCCCAATCGGGGGTGCCATCATATTTCACAGGTAACTTAATATTTGATTTTCGCATCAGTTCCTTATCCCATTTTCTTCCATAGTTAAATCTATACTTTTCTATATGTATAAGAGTAGTTAAAAACATTGCAATATGAGCATTTAAAGTATGGTGTTTTAACGATAATACATTTACATCATCAGTTGCCCAAAAAGGGTCTGCTTGATAAAATGCTTCTGCAATAGAACCATTATAACTTACAGTTATTTTATTACCTTCGTGAACATGTTCTGTATTGCCAATCTTTTCCGTTATACCATTATTAGTATCAGTCGCACCAATATAATTTGTGATACCACTTACCATATCTGCTTTGGTCAATCTTTTTCCTTTCTGAATGGTAAATATATCATCATATTTAAACCATTTCCACTCAATCACATCAAGCCCGACAGAATTTAAGATGGGCTTATTGTCATACCTACTTTCCCACACCTCTTTAGATTTGGTTGGCAAGCACAGAGTTATGCTTTGTTGCATATAACTATCTATCCAATTCCAATCAGGTTTTCCGTTTTCACATATAGGCAATTTAATAAGAGATGCCGGCATGCGTTTTGGTCTCCACTTTCTACCATATGCCCATCTATATTGCTCAAGTTCGATAAGTGCACACAGAAACATTGCGATATACTTGTTGAGTGTATACCCTTTGAGATACAATGGATTAACATCGTGACTGCATGTAAATTCCTTTTCCTGATAGAATGCAAAACCAATTGATCCATTATTAGAAACTGTGATACAATTCCCAGCAAATAACTTCTCCGAAATATCTTGATTTGGATTCTCTCCTGTTTTACTTGCAGTTTCAATTTCTTCTAATGTATGCATAGAAGTTATGCCATTATTAGACTCTGTTGCGCCTATAAATGGGATTGTACCATTTCCACTCGCCTCTGGTTTTTTATTGTAAAACCCCTTCTTTATATCAAATATTTCGTCATAACGAAACCATCTCCAATTAGTAGTCATAATTATATTTTGTTGGTTAAGACCAGGAATGATGCATATTCCCTCATTTTTTTAATGAATACCTCATCGCATAATTGCGAATAATCGGTTTCCATATACGCTTCGGCGCACCATTCATCATCATACTTTACTTCGTATTTAACAGACAAGCCTGCAATCTCATCGCCGTTTTGATAAGCAGAAACCCACCTATCTCTAATTGAAGATTTATATTTACCTCTTGCGTCAATACGGCCTTGATGTTTGCGTTTTTCAAAACCATCATCTTTGAAATAACCAAACCACGTCTTAAGACCTGCATTAGGTTTGTTGGCTTCCCAAACCATAACACAAGTAACAACACCTACAGGATAGAATAAATCATCAGGCATCGACAACACTGCTTTCAGATGATGTTTTGAAAGTAACTGTTTCTTCACAGCCTTCAAATCCTTCTCATCTTTAATGGCACAACTCATCTGTACAATAGCCACAACTCGGCCATTTTGAGGTGCAACGATATCAAGAGCATGACCGATAAATCGTAGTTGTTCTGCTGTGCCGACATCGTAAGGAGGATTCAAAAATGCGACTGTTGGTTTATGAGTAGATACCGCACCTTTTGTTTGATAGCAGTCTCCACAATATATATTAGAACGACCATCGCCTCTCAACATCATATTTGAACAAGCATAAGTGTACATTGAAGGTCGCAGCTCAACACCGACTAATTGATTTTGTCTTATGTTCATTTTAAGATCTTCGTTGCTACCTGCCTTTTGAAACATGCGTTTCATACCGGCAATTAGAAAACCGCCAGTACCACAACAAGGGTCGTATAAAACATCGTGTTCTGTAAGGTTTGCCAAGTCACAGAATAAATCTGTAATATGGAACGGCGTGAGTACAAGACCTTGCTTCTGCTCACTACCTGCATAACGGATAAACTCCGTATAGAAGCGACCCAGAACATCGAAACCAGAGTGCTCCATCGAAACCAGAGGGTATACATATTTATGTAGATACTCAATCATCTCTTTGATAACTTCCAGCGTTGTTCTATCCTTTTTACTTTTCTTATTTTTAATTTTCTTCTCTCTAAATAAAGGCTCATTTAGGAGCTTGCTAAACTCGCCAATCATAGCATCACCATTTCGCACGCTGCTTTGCTCTAATGTGGTTTTGATTGCTGCCATCATAGAATCGCTTAGACTCTTAGTTGTTGGTTGAGCCTTGTAACCAATACGGAACGGTTCGTGAATAAGAGACAATAGCATCGCACTAACCATTGTGTTTCGGGTCTGCTCTGGAATAGAGTAATTATTGTAGTCCTCGTTTAACTCAATAGCTTTTGCGACAATATCTATATTGCGAAGGTTGTCTGCGAATTGTTCGTTTGCAAATAAATGCAAATATGAGTCGAGAGGAAGCAATGATTTATCCTCCGTAAGTTCCTCGTAAGTTGCTGCCTTTTTCTTCCATAAGAAGTGTGAAACAAGCAATTCCTCGAGTGTTTCACCACTAACCGCTATAGCAATAACATCATAAGACGAAGACAGTGCTTTCGCATAGTGAAGCACACCATCGACTGCATAGTCTTTAATTTTGTTGCGTGATTTGCTCTCATGGAAAGAGGCCTTCGCCTTACACTCAACAATAATCAGATAACGACTATCTGTTGGAAACGAAACAATAAACTCAGGTGCGCCATTGCCCTTACCTCCCGTTTTGGACATTCCAACAAGAAGTTGAGAGATAGCCTTATTAGACGACTTTTGCTCCTCACATTTAATAGACTTAAATAGAGCATCATTTTTGAAATGATCTCTCACAATACCCTCAGTTAGTCTTTCGTTTGCCATATTATTTAGTGTATTTAATTATTTCTTTAACATCAGAAGAGTCGTAATTGAGTACATCTAAGCATTGAATAAAAAATGCTGCACTGAATGTACCTCTATTAAGTTTGGTCGTAAATCCAGACAAAGTACAATCGACCCCCTTATTATTCAACATTCCCACAAACTCTTTGTAGGACAATTGACGATACTTCAACTGTCCTTTTATAAGGCTTGATATAGCTTGATTTATGTTTTTATTATCTTTCATAAATAAAATATAGATTGCAAATATAATAATTTTATTTCATATATGAAATTTTTAATAGAAAATCTCTAAATAATCAATCTATTAGGTAGAAAAAGGCGGACTAAATGATAATGGCGTTCCAAAGTGTTTTTCAAATCCCCATCTTACTTGAAATTTAAATGCCTCTATTGTACTTTTCTTCTTTAGGGCGTCCTTACGTTTTTTGTCTTTCTTATTAGCCATATTTATTATTATTGGTTCTATATATATATATATATACGAAGACTTATCGCAATTCACTGTAAAAAATGACTTTGATATGCAAAAACTTTGCATACCATAGCAAAAATATAACCTTCATTTATAAAAATGGCTTCATTATCTTGTAACTGTCTATTGACCGATTTAAGGTTACCCTTTGAGTTCAGTCACTACGTGTATCGACCTTTGATTCCGTTCGATAGGTCAAGCTTAAGCAAGTGGAAATTTGTTGTCGTATCAACAAAGGATTGTTGACGTATCATCAAGACTTTGTTGTCACATCATCAAACTTTTGATGTTGCTACAACAAGAATATTAGTCATAACTATGGAGCAGAAAAACGGTGAACGGTGAGCAAATGGTAATTGGAAATCAGAAAACAGATTAAACTCAAATAGGTCATTAGCGTTATGATGATAATAGCTTTTATTTTTGAACATATAACAAAAAGAAGGTTTCATTAGCGTATAACAGTCTAATGGCCGATTAGGGTTGAATACCTGCCATGCTTTTGCATAGTAGCTCAGATAGCTCAGTTTCAGTTAAATTATTTATCTAAGCACATTCTTCCCTGTCTTCCTCCAACAATACTTATGATTATATTATTTAATAATAATTATTACAATAATATTATATATAATATATTTATTATTAGTTATTTAATATATTTATTATATAATAATATTTCAATATATATAATTATAAATATAGTAATATCACTATATACAAGAGGATGAAAAACAACAACTGAAACTGAGCTATCTGAGCTGTGTATATTCCCTTGAATGCTATATTCTCCATTGGTTCTTATCCGTATCATATTATGTTACCCACAAATATAATGTTGTATATCAGTGTAATATATAATTGATACAGTTGTTAGTAATAAAGTTCTTACTAAGAAGTATAGTGCATAAAATCACCTATTAGGATATTGTCATTTGATAATTATTTCATATATTTGACAAGGAATTTAATGAAAAAACTATGGTACCTAAATTTGAAGACTTTTTTTTTCCATGCTTACTATGCTTAAGTGATGGCAATATTTATACCCAAGAACTATTAAGAACTTACGTTATTGACTATTTTAAACTCACTCCTGAAGAAGCAAATACTCTTATTAAAAGTGGAAAGAAAACTCAAGTTTCAGATAAAGTAGCTTGGACAGTATTATATTTCTTACAAGCTGGTTTGATAGATGCTCCCAAACGAGGTACATATAAAATCAATGATTTCGGAAAAAAATTTCTATCAAAGCATCAGGAAGGATTCAATAAAAAGGACTTATTACAAATCCAATCTTTTGCAAATTTTGCAACACGTAAAAATGATAAACAGATAAATGCCATAACGACAAATAACAATACTGATGACAGAACCCCTACAGATTTTATAGATGATGCATTCCGTCAAATTAATAGTGCTCTTGGAAAGGATTTGCTAACAAAGATATTGGAAATGTCTCCTTTATTTTTTGAGAAACTTGTAGTGGAGCTACTTGTAAAAATGGGATATGGTGGTAGTTTTGAAGATGCAGCAAGTGTAACACAATACTCTCATGATGAAGGAATAGATGGAGTTATCAAAGAAGATAAATTAGGACTAGATACTATCTATATTCAAGCAAAACGTTGGGACAAAGGAAGTGTAGGTAGTAAAGATATACAAGCATTTGTTGGTGCTATTGAAATGAAGAGAGCATCAAAAGGCGTCTTTATTACAACATCGACATTTACCGATGCTGCAAGAAAATGCGCAAAAGAGGTTCAGTCTAAAATTGTACTTATTGATGGAGAACAATTGTGTAAATATATGATTGAATATAATCTTGGAGTTTCATCTCATCAAATATATGAAATTAAAAAAATAGATAGCGATTATTTTGAAGAATAGATTTAATAGTTATTACAATCAAATAAATAAATAAAGCATGCCATAGCTCAGATAGCTCAGTTTATTCGTAGACACTCATCAAGCTAAAGCAGTCAGTGTTATATTTCACTATACAAAGCATCCCCACAAACACCTTGTACAGTGCCTGTGGGGATGAGTGTATAATATATATAATGTGCGCTTACTTGATCACAACCTTAACTGCGTTTAAGTTGTTTGCGTTCGGCACTTTGTAGGGACGCAGCGTGCTGCGTCCGATAACTTTGTCAAGATCTTATTGGCGGACGCTGCACGCAGCGTCCCTACTGCTCTCACTTGATCACAACCTTTTTACCGCCGATGATGTAGATGCCCTTCTGAGGCTTCTGCACACGACGACCGGACAGGTCATAACAGTCTTCCGTTTTCAGTTTCCCGTTTTCAGTTTCAAGTATGCCTGTCTCCACATCATTCACGTATGAGAAACGGAGTTTGTAGCCATAGGTTCCGCTGGTTGGAAGTTTGTACTTGTCCAGCACGCCTGCGCCGCAGGAACCGTTGCCGATACCAAGTTGGGCATAGTCGAAGTTGGCATAAACCCTGTCCGATGCCTGCATGTTCCACTGGTGCAGATACTGGTGCTTGTACTCGTCGGTATAGTTGTCCACGGTAAGGTTCACCTGACCTTCCGTCTCCACGCGGATACCCTTGCCCTCTTCGTTGAAGAAGGTAATCCAGCGGAGGTCCTGACGGTCGCCAGAGGTCTGCGGACGTACATAGTCCACATGGAAGCCGCTTACGGGCAGTTCGTATATGCCAAGGTCGGAACCCTGCTTGCGGTCGATGGTGTTGTCCAGTGGTCCTCGGGCATAGTACTGGGTCAGGGACAGATCCGGATCCAATTCCATGAGCATGCCTATACGGCGGAGGCTGGTGCCCCTGACGGTATAAGAGGCGTCGAGGTCTACGGAACCGTCGCGGTTTACGGTATAGACGAACCTGTAGTTGCACAGGCTGCCGGTGGCATCCTCGGTAATGGTTACGGCAGAGCCGTCGGCGCTTGCACTGACACTGAACGACCTGTGGTTTATACCGTTGCCTGTGCTATAGTATGGATCTGTTCCGTAGGGAGCATCGTTTTCCACCCAACGGTAATTGCTGTAGGCAGGTGCCGTGGATGCATCCGCAGCGTCGGGGATTACGCTGATGCCGCCCTGCTTCCACGAGGTAATGCCCTTGGAGGTGTCTACCGTCATGCTGATGTCCTGTCCCTCTATGGTATAAAGGGAACCGCTGTTTGTCAGTGTGAGGGGCGTGCCTGCGGTATTGTCGGGAGCAGACAGAGGGGTGCGCCCGGTCAGTGCACATTGCGTGCCTGCTATGGCATATCCCTTTTCCGCCCATGAAGTAGGCTCTGCCAGGCATACGGAGAGGTTGAGAAGATATTCGCCCTCCTCAGATACAGAACCATAAGGTATGGCAATGTCCTCTGACTCGCCTGAAGGTATTGAAGGAAGGACGATAGAACCGTCGGCCACATCCCTACCGTTGAGCAGAAGTTTCCATTCCAGAGTCATTCCCTCCAGATTGATGCTCTCGTACTTGTTGGTAACGGTTACGGTACCTGTTGTCTGGTCAACATCAGAGAACTTTATATGCTGGTATATACGTCTTACCTCTGCCAGTTTGCCAGTGGGCTGGCGGTCGGCGGTGATTATACCGTTGTTCACGAAGTTGCCCTGATGCGGTGCCTCGGGATAGTCGTTGCCGTTGCGGTACTTGTTGAAGCCATTAACCTTCAGTTCGCCGTCCTTTATGTCCTGCGGGTCAACGATTGCCTGGTCTACCCAGTCCCAGATGCAACCGCCCATACCGTTCCTGCTATTCTCCATCACCTCCCAGTATTCCATCAGGTTGCCCACGGAATGACCCATGGCATGGGCATATTCGCACATGAAATAGGGTTTGCCAACGCGGTCAACATCCCACTGAACAGTGGGTACGTCCCTGTACATGACACTGTAGATGTCCGTGGGGGAAGTTCCGGCACGGGTGGCACCCTCGTAATGTATGGGACGCGGGTCAAGCGCACGTGCTGCATCGTAGGCATAGTTGAAGTTCTGTCCGCCGTCGCTCTCGTTGCCAAGACTCCATGACACTATGCTGGAGTGGTTTCTGTCGCGCAGAACCATGCGTGTGATACGGTCCACTATGGGAGCACGCCATGTGGGAGAGGTGTGTATGCGTCCGCCGTCTGTCCAGTTCTTGTGGAACTCCACATCGGCCTCGTCCATGTGATACATGCCAATGTAGTCCATCATGGCATTCATCTTGGGGCTGCGGGGATAGTGGCTTGAACGGAGTATGTTTACGTTTGCCTGCTTCATCAGCACAAGGTCCTTCCACATGGTCTCTATGCCGACGGTACGTCCTGTAATGGGATGGGTGTCCTGGGCATTCACACCCTTCATGAGCACACGCTTGCCATTGACAAGGAACTGGCTGTTCCTGATGGTAGCCGTGCAGAAACCGTACTTTGTGGCATGCACGCTTTCCTCATTGCCATCGGCATCCTTCTGTACAACCTCCACGGTATAGAGTGTGGGGGAATCGCTTGTCCATGGCTTCAAGTCAGCAAGACCTTCAAATACCACGTCAAGAGTCTTTGAAACCTCTGTCCTGGTGAAATCGGCACTGCCTGTCTGTGTCTGCAGGACACTGCCGTCCGGTGAAATGAGGCGCACTTCATACTGCTTGCTTACGGTAAGGCTGTCCCTGTTGTCCAAGGCAAGTCTAACGCTCATATTGCCCGACGTGGCATCATCGGAAAGGCTGCTTGATATGTAATGGTCCCTGACGAATACCTTGGGTACGGCCATCAGATAGACATCGCGGTGGATACCGCTCATGTGCCACATGTCCTGGCCCTCCAGGTATGAACCGTCTGTCCAGCGGATTACACGGACGGAAAGGTTGTTGTCGCCCGTACGCACATGCTTGCTGATGTCGAACTCGGCATCCATATTGCCACCCTCGGTGTAACCAACATAATTGCCGTTCACCCATACATAGGCGGCAGAATATATGCCATCGAAGTGCAGAAGTATGCGCTCCTTGTCCCAACCCTCGGGCAAGGTGAAGTCCCTGCGGTAACTGCCCACGCTGTTCTTCATGCCATTCTTCATGGCTATGTACGGAGGATTGTCGGCAAAGGCATAATCCACATTTATATAATAAGGTGTACCATAGCCTTGCATCTCAAGGCATCCGGGTACCGTTATGTCATCCCATGCTGAAGCGTCCACGTCGTTGCCGTAGAACTCCTGCTGAGGCATTGTGTACTCGTCATCAAGCACGTTCCATATCAGTTTCCACGTTCCGTTCAGGCTCATCCAACGGCTGCTCTGGGTGGGATCAAGCCATGCCTTCTCATAACGGGCATCGGCACGCATGGCATCTGTACTCTGGTAGGGGATGTATGTGGCATGTCCCTTTTCCTTGTTCTGCTCGAACACCTTTTCGTCCTGCCAGAAGATACCTTGCGGAAGATTGGCATTGTTTACCCTTGTGAAGGTGAAATGGGTGTCTGTGCTTCCGCTTTCCTTGGTAAAATACAGTTCCTTGCCAGCACTCACCGCCAGATAATAGTATTCAAAGGATGGAGACCACTTGCTGCCTGTGTTCTTGCCAACTTTAAGTTGGTATGCGTTCTCCACATCTGAAACCTCCACTATCTCGAACATCTGGTTCCAGTTGGCAGTTTTGTCATCGTAAGTCTGAGTCCACTGAATAGGTATTGCGGCACTTTCCATTGCAGCGTCTATGCACTTGCCGCAACTTTCGTTGAGCAACTGATACCAGGTAGTGCTTCCACTCTGATACATGGGTATGCTCAGTTTCCACATCTGGCCGTATGCCTTTTCGTCTGCCTCCTCAACAATTATAAGCGCATTGTTCTCGTTGTTGCCTCCGTTGGACAGAACAAGGTTGGTGCTCAGACTTCGGATCATATATGTGAAGTATGGCAGTGGGGTAGGATTCTCACCCACATTGACAACCTCCTTAAGTTCAAAGTACGTGCTGGTATTGGTGAGGTCATTCGCCATCCATAGTTCTCCGTTTTCATACTCGGTAAGCACCTTGCCAGGGTCTCCGGCACACAATAACTGTATGGCAGAACCCGCTATGCCAGGGGAATGGATATTGAAAACCTGGTTCTGGTTGTTGAGGTTTGGTTTCCAATGAAGCAGTTTTCCAGGATTCTTGCTCTCCAATGCCATGTCTATGGCCAACTTGGAACCAATGTTGTAGAGTCCGTACGTACCCTCTGTTCCATCACTGATAAGAGCCCACATCTGGCTCTTGTCGTTCTCGTCTGTATTTCCCATAACGATGGGAGCATCAGGATTGTAATTGCCATTGTTGGTAATGGCCTTGCCTGTATTTGCGGATACAATGCGATAGACACTTCCCACTGTCTGCGCATGCATACCCAAGGCAAAGGTGCATGCCGTCAAGGCAATGCACAAACGTCTGAACATCATTTTTGTCTTGTCCTTCATAATATTAGTCTTGTTTATGGTGTTATTGTATTATTTGTATTCACTTAATTTTCTGCAATACTTGCCTCCGAACATACAATAAAGGCCGAGCAACACGAACGGTACGCTGAGCAACTGACCCATATTGAACGTCATGGAGGATTCAAAGTCTACCTGGTTCTCCTTTGTGAACTCTATGAATATTCTGGAAAGGAATATGAGGAATATGCACAAGCCGAAATAGAAGCCGGAACCCACACGGATGTCAAACAAGGGCTTATTATCCTTGTCCACTCCCTTTATGCCAAGGGAGCGGCGGTATATCGCCCAACCGATGAAGAAGAACAAGGCATAGCATAGTGCCTCGTACAACTGGCCGGGATGGCGTGGCTGCATGTCCACACGCTCAAAGATGAATGCCCAGGGCACATCGGTGGGACGACCTATGATTTCCGAGTTCATAAGGTTGCCAAGGCGTATGGCACATGCACAGATGGGGGTTACTATGGCCACGTTGTCCAATACGTGCATCAGGTTCAACTTCACACTACGGCTATAAAGCACTATGGCAAGCATCAAACCCAATGTGCCGCCATGCGATGCAAGACCCTCATAACCCGTAAAGTGCCATTCGCCATCGGCAAACTTGCGTATAGGCAGAAACATCTCCACAGGATGGGAAAGGAAATACTCGGGTTCATAGAAAAGGCAATGACCCAGGCGTGCACCTATCAGTATGCCCAGGAAGCAATAGACGAACATTGGTTCAAACTTGTCCTCGCCCAACTTCTGCTCCTTGAACAAATAGTGCATCAACTGGTACACGGCAAACAGACCGAGGCACCAGAAGAGCGAATACCATCGCACCTCCACAGGGCCAAGGCTGAAAGCCACCACATCGGGATTCCAAAGTATATATCCAAGTATATTCATACCATATTACACATTGAAGCGGAAGTGCATGATGTCACCGTCCTGAACAACATATTCCTTGCCCTCTACACCCATCTTGCCGGCTTCGCGAACGGCGGCTTCGCTTCCGTAATGGATGTAGTCGTCGTACTTGATAACCTCGGCACGGATGAAACCTTTTTCAAAGTCGGTGTGGATGACACCTGCACACTGGGGTGCCTTCCATCCGCGGCGGAAGGTCCATGCCTTTACCTCCATCTCGCCTGCGGTGATGAATGTCTGAAGGGTGAGAAGGCTGTATATGGCCTTGATAAGGCGGTTGCAACCGCTCTCGGTTAATCCCATGTCCTCAAGGAACATCTGCTTCTCCTCGTAGGCTTCCAGTTCGGCAATGTCGGCCTCCGTCTGTGCACTGATGATGAGCATTTCTGCCTCCTCGTCCTTGATGGCTTCTGCCACACGAGCGGTGTGCTCGTTGCCGGTGGAAGCGCTCTTGTCGTCAACGTTACATACATAAAGTACGGGCTTGGCAGTGAGGAGGAACAGGGACTTGGCCGCTGCCTGCTCGTCCTCCGTCTCAAACGATACGGTGCGTGCACTCTTGCCTTCAAGCAGAACCTTGCGATAGGTGTCGATGACGTCCATCTCTATCTTTGCTGCCTTGTCGCCACCCACACGGGCAGCCTTTTCAACACGCTTGGCACGGTTCTCGAGTGTCTCCAGGTCCTTCAACTGAAGTTCCATGTCGATGATTTCCTTATCGCGGACAGGATCAACGCTACCATCTACGTGAACGATACCGGAGTCATCGAAGCAACGTAGCACATGTATGATGGCATCGCACTCGCGGATGTTGGCAAGGAACTGGTTGCCCAGACCTTCACCCTTGCTGGCTCCCTTCACAAGGCCGGCAATGTCCACTATATCGCATACGGCCGGAACTATGCGGCCGGGCTTTACTATTTCTGCCAACTTGGTCAGACGCTCGTCGGGCACACTGACCTGTCCCAACTGGGCATCAATGGTGCAGAAGGGGAAATTGGCCGCCTGTGCCTTGGCGCTCGAGAGACAATTGAACAATGTTGATTTGCCCACGTTGGGCAGTCCTACAATACCTGCTTTCATCTTATTATCTGTTATTATATTATTATCTGTTATGTTATCTTATCTATATTTATTCATAGCACGGTGTTGAGTTTCCTGAGACTCTCATACTCTCCTACCACCCAGATGGTGTCCATGCTCTGTATTATACGTTCGGGACTTGGAGACACGAGATTTCCTGACTCATCTTCAAAACCTATGACCGTGCAATGGTATTCCTGCCTTAATCCGCTATTGGCTAAAGTCATGCCTATGAAGGCCGACCCGTTGTTAAGTGTGTACCTCCTGATTGTAAGAGGCTCTGCCTGTAGTGTGTCGTTGATACCTGTTGTTTCGGTGTACATCTTCTGGCGTATAGATTCTATGCTTCTATCGTCGCCCACCACTTCAAGTACATCGCCGGGGAATATCATATTCTCTCCACCGGGTATGTTTATACGAACCTTTCCGCGTACTATGGAGGCTATGTGCACATTGTTGTGCCTGCCGAAGTTAAGGGCAGAGAGTTTCTTGCCTGCCCATTTGCTTAATTCCGGTACGGTGAGACGCGCAAGATGTATGTCGCGACCGCGAAGCATGCGCGAATAACTGCATACGCTATTCTCCCTGCGTCGGAGGTTCTGCTTGAAAGTACGCTCTATACGTATGCTTACCATCTTGATAAGCCTGCTCCATATTATTACACCAATTATCAGTGCAGAAAGCGCTATGTCTATGTACAATGGCATGTCGCTACTGTATTCTATCACACTATATATGATTCCGGAACTGAGAATGAACCTTATCAATATGGTGAGGTTTATGAAGAATACGTGCATACCGCCCTGTTCACGAAGGAACTGTACCTCCATACTATGGTTCTTGCGCATAACCACTGCCCTGAGGAATGGGGAGATGAATATCACTATAAGCGGAATGCAATATTCACCTATGAGAGGTTTCAGTGTTGCAAGGCCGAAACCCACGAAGGCAGAGGAAAGAACCAAATATGATACCGTCTGATAGCACAGGGCCTGCAGAAGTGCTTTCCACGTTCCTATAATGTTCTTGCGCATTACGTTCATGCTGCCGAATATGTTCTTCCTGCCGTGGATATTACCCTTTATGCCACTTACCGTGCCATAGTTGATGTTCCTCTCCAACATCCTGCTTACGGGATCGGACAACTTTATCATATATGGTGTTATGAACGTGGTGATGATACTTACTGCCACTACTATCGGATAGAGTTTGCCGCTTGTTACGCCAAGTTGCTCACCAAGCACGGCCAGTATGAAGGCAAACTCGCCTATCTGCACCATGGAAAAACCGCTATGAACACTATCGCTCAACGAACTTCCCGTAAGGAGATAAGACAATGTGCCTATTATCATCTGACCAACTACAATGCATATGGTTAGTACAAGTATCACCGGCCAGTATTCCAACAGTACATTAGGATTTACCATCATGCCCACACTGACGAAGAATATGGCGGCAAAAAGGTCGCGTACGGGTTGTACGGCCTTCTCTATCTGCTCCGCCTCTACCGTCTCTGCCAGGATGCTTCCCATCATGAAGGCACCGAAGGCAGGGCTGTAACCGGCATGGGTGCTGATCATGACAAGAAGGAAACACAGGGCAAGGGAGACAATCATCAGCGTTTCGTTGTTCATATATCTCTTGTACCTCTTTAATAATATAGGCAAAAGATACACTCCAACCAGGAACCATAGCAGAAGCACGCTGGACAAACCAAACAGACTTTCCATCAGTGCCATGCCCTCAAACCTTCTTGTGGCGGCAATGGTGCTCAGCACCACCATAAGCAGGATGCCAAGTATATCCTCTATGATGAGCACGGAAAGCACATTGCCGGCAAAATTCTTGTGCCTCAATCCAAGATCGTCGTATGCTTTATATATAATAGTAGTACTGCTCATTGCCAGCATGCCGCCAAGGAACATGCTATCCATATTGTTCCACCCGAACATATTTCCGGCAACATTGCCCACGCCTATCATTCCAGCCATAATGAGACAGGCACAGATAATTGGAGAGAATCCCATCTGTACAATCTTCTTGAACGAGAATTCAAGACCCAGGGTGAACATCAGTATTATCACTCCTATCTGTCCCCACTGCTCGCATTCCTCCATATCTCCTATGGTGGGAGTATATGGCATATAGGGTCCTGCAAGAAAACCGGCAACTATGTAGCCAAGTACAAGAGGTTGCTTTAGTTTCTTGAACAAAACCGTAGTGACTCCCGCCACTATGAGTATGTATGCAAGGTCGGTTATCAGTGTAGGCAGAGTTTCCTGCATTTTTTACTTTTTAATATAGGGTACAGATGACAGAGTACAGATTCGTTAAAGGCGGTATGTCATAGTTTTCCGTTTTGACTTGACTTATCGTCGACCTTTGGTTCAGCCCCTTCGGGCGTCGACCTTTGGTTCCGTTTTCCGTTTTCACCTTTCCGTTCTCAAAGGCCCAGTTTCTCGGAAATCTCCAGCATGCGGTTGATGGATACTATTGCCTTCTCTGCCACCTCGGCATCCACGTGTATCTCCGGTGCCTCGTTCAGGAGGCAATCGTAGAGTTTCTGCATCGTGACAAGTTTCATGTACGAGCATTCGTTGCATGCACAGGTGCTGTCGCTTGGAGGAGCAGGGATGAAAGTCTTTTCGGGGCATGCCTTCTGCATCTCATGAAGGATACCGCTCTCGGTGGCTACAATGAATACCTGTGCAGGGTCATTGATGCTATACTTCAGAAGAGCCGCGGTACTGCCTACCTTGTCGGCCAGTTTCACTACAGTTCCCTTGCACTCTGGATGTACCAGCACCTTGGCATCGGGATACTGCTTCTTCAGTTCCAATATTTTCTCCACCGAGAATTTCTCATGCACATGACATGCACCATCCCAAAGGAGCATGTTCCTGCCCGTTATACTATTTATATATCCACCCAGGTTGCGGTCGGGGCCGAAGATGATGGGAGTGTCCTGAGGAAGCGACTCCACTATCTGGCGGGCATTGCTGCTGGTCACCACGATGTCGGTAACGGCCTTGGTGGCAGCCGTGGTGTTTACATAACTTATAACGGTATGACCGGGATGCTCTGCCACGAACTCTGCAAACTTGTCGGCAGGGCAACTCTCCGCCAGGGAGCAGGTAGCCTCCAGATCGGGCACAAGCACCTTCTTGTCGGGACAGAGTATCTTGCTTGTCTCGCCCATGAAGTGCACGCCACACATTACTATTATGTCAGCATCGGTGGTTGCAGCCTTCTGTGCCAGAGCCAGTGAGTCACCAACGAAATCGGCTATGTCCTGTATCTCACCGTCGGTGTAGTAGTGTGCCATTATCACCGCATTCTTCTCACGGCACATCCTGCGTATTTCCTCTTTAATGTTCATATTATTATCCTTTTTATTTTAATTTTCTAAATCTATGATGATAATGATACGGTGTTGATAGTGTAGATAACTCCCGACGTCATTATGCCTAACTCTCTATTTTATTATCCTTTAAGCCTGTTCAAAGCCATGTTGATAAGGGTGGAAATAACCGTGTTTATAGCCATTTTCGCTATGTTTATAACTATTTCTTCCTGTTTTTATCTTCATTAATATTTAGGTTATACAAGGCTTTTGAACATAGTTATCAACACGAATGTAGATAACTTTTCTGCATGAAATCCCATATTATCATGCCTGCCGTGACGGAAACGTTCATGCTGTGTTTGGTACCGAACTGGGGTATTTCCAGGCATCCGTCGGCCATGTCCACGATGTGTTGCTGCACACCCTTCACCTCGTTTCCCATGATGATGGCATACTTCTTTTTGGGGTCGGGGGTGAAGTTCTGTAGCATGGTACTGCCCTCGCACTGCTCCACCGCCATAATGGTATAGCCCTCTTGCCTGAGCCACTCCACGGCATCTTCCGTCTGCTTGAAATATTTCCACTCCACGGTATCTTCGGCACCAAGTGCGGTCTTGTGTATCTCCACATTAGGCGGTGTGGCGGTAATTCCGCAAAGGCATATTCCTGCAAGCCTCATGGCATCTGCCGTACGGAAGACACTACCAACATTGTATAGGCTGCGGACATGATCCAATACCACCACCAAGGGGTTCTTGTCAGCCGCTTGAAACTCTTGCGGAGTTATGCGGTTCATTTCCGTTACCTTCAGTTTTCTCATCTCTATTTTATTTTGGACCCCTCCCCGACCCTCCCGCAAGGGGAGGGAGAGGTTACCATTAATTGTTTACTATATATTCCCTCCCTTGCGTAAGGGTAAGGGGGTTGGTCTTACTCAAATCAGCCCCTTTTCAACCTGTTGCACTACCCTTTCCACGAGTTTGTCATCGTTCTCCGGATCATATTCTTTTTTCAGCGATGCACGGAATGTCCATGCAAACACCTGATAGAATGCGGCACGTGCAGGACCGAGGAATGCCTTTACTATTTCGTATGAACTCTGGTTGCACTCCCTGTCCACAAGTTTTATAAGCAGTTTGCCTTGCGAGTAGGTAAGTTTCTTCATTATGGGCGTGTACTTTTTCTTTATTTCTATTTCCACGGCCTTTATGTGTGCCTCCTTGCTCTTCTCGTCGGGAAGCATTTCCAGAGTTTCGTATGTTTCCTTTATAAGTGCATTGACCTGTTGTGCAAGCGGAAGCACTTTCTTCACGTTATATACAAGCCTGTTGTATTTCTGCCTTTGCCTGTTGTTCTTGAACTTCAATGGTGCATATACTGGCAATTCGGGAAGCAGGTATTGATACATGGTGTCGCCCTCGAATATATAGGGTTCTCGAAACATGTACCTTTGCAATCTTAGTTCGTATCTGAGAGTGTCAATTCCATCCACAACAATGAAATCATCCATGTCCTGTGCCTTTGCCATGCTACAGAACATTGCGAAGAATATCACCGCTATGGTATGTATTGACTTCATCAATTCCTTTTTTTATTGCCTAATAACTTACTCTCGTATCAAATCCTGCCTTGCGTATTTTCTCTGCTATGCCGTCCATCGTTTCACGGCTTGCCTTTTCCAGGCCTTCGGTTGGCCACTCTCTGTCCAGAGTATATATCATCACCTGTCGTGGCTTTATCTTTTTCAGTGCTTCTATGTATGGTTCAATGTATTCGTCCTTGCAGTTGTCCACGGACACCATGTTTCCGTCCTTGCCTTTGATATTGCCTTTCATGAACATGGTTTGTATTACGGCATTCCCGTTCATTTCGGCAAGGTGTTCTATTATGCTTTCAACATCATACTTTCCCGCAGGTTGGTCAACCAGTTCTATGTATTCCGGAGAAACGGTATCCAGTTTCATCAGTGCATTGTCCACCCTCATCAGTGCGCTGAACACTTCCTTGCGATGTATCTGCGTGCTGTTGGACAATACTGTAACCTTTGCCTTTGGAAAGTATTCATTGCGAAGATTCAAAACTTTGTCCACTATCTCTGGAAAGTTCGGGTGCATGGTAGGTTCGCCATTGCCGGAGAAAGTGAGGGTGTTCAGGTCTTCTCCACTCTCCTTCATTGCCGCCAACCTTTCCCTGAGTTTGTATTCTATCTCCCCAACCGTAGGCAAGGGTTTGCTTGGCCGGTGGTCTTTGTTCAAACCGCATTCGCAATATACACAATCAAACGAACACCATTTGCCATCATCCGGCATAACGTTTATGCCAAGCGATATGCCGAGCCTTCTGCTCTTTACGGGTCCGAATATTGGTGATCTGTGCATCAATGTCATATATGTTTTTACTTTTTATAGAAACTGGGCATAAACAGGAACAATACGGTGTATATCTCCAGACGTCCCACCAGCATGTAGAAACTCATCAGCCACTTAGCAACAGAGTGTATCTCCGAGAAGTTGTTGGCAGGACCTGTGAGTCCTGCACCAGGTCCTATGTTGCTCAATGCTGTTATGCTGCTTCCTAATGCCGTTACTATGTCTATTCCCATATACGACATTATGATAATTCCTGCCATAACCAGTGTCATGTAGATAATTACGTAGCAAAGTGTACGTCTCATTCTGTCATTGTCCAGTACACGTCCTCCAAGGTTTACGCTAAGAACTGCTCTCGGGTGAAGTTGCTTGATGAATTCGTTTTGTATGGCTTTCATGGCCACCACGAAGCGTACCACCTTTATACCACCTGCCGTACTGCCGGCACACGAACCTATTATCATAAGTATCAGTGTTGGCATAAGGTACACGTCTCCCCATGCAACATAGTCAAACTTAGTGGCGGCATATCCCGTACTGCTTATGGTACTTGTTACATGGAATAAGGCACTACGGAACTGCTCTTCAAATCCTACGGGCAATGTATGAAGGTTTTCAGATGTATGTGATGCAAAGTTGAAAAGCAGCAAGAACACCACCACCGCCGTCAGTACTATCTTCACGAAAACATTCAGTTCCTCGTTGCTTCTTATTATGTCCCATCTTCTTATTATTGCATAGTAGAACATACCGAAGTTAAGGCTTGAAAGGAACATGAACACCGATGCCACATACTCTATGTATGGCGAGTTGTAGTACGCTATGCTTGCCGTGTGTGTGGAGAAACCTCCTGTTGCCGTAGTGGTGAATGAATGGCAAATAGCATCAAAGGCATTCATGGGACCTGCATAGTAGAATAAGCCGCAAATTATGGTAAGTACCAGGTATATCATCATCAGACGTCTTGCTGTAGTGGCTATCTTCGGACTCAGTTTGTCCATGCCAATGCCCGACGTCTCTGCAGAGAATATCTTGTTGTTGCGCATCTCTCCCGTAGGTACCAGGGCAAAGGTGAATACCACTATACCAAGACCACCCATCCATTGCGTTATGCATCGCCAGAACTTAAGTCCTTGGCTGAGTCCGTCTACATCCGATATAACCGAGGCTCCTGTGGTGGTGAATCCCGACATGGCTTCGAACATGGCATCTTCTATACTCATTCCTGCCAGTAACATGTAGGGTATCATGCCTATCAATGAGAAGAGCACCCACGTCAGTGTCACCACCATGAAACTGTCGGCACGGGAGAAGTATTTTCCCTGGTCTTCGCTGGCATGCCTTGCCTTCCACTTGCCTATGCTCAGTGTTATGCCGCCTATCACGAAACTCAGTGCGGCACACGACATGAACACCCACCAGTCTTTCTCTTTATAGAATAAACTGACGGCGCCCGTTATCAACAGGAATACCGATTCCAGTTGGAGCAATGTGCCGAATATGCTTTTCTTCATTCAGTGTTTCGTTTTTGTTTTATTTTGATCGGCAGTTTTCACCTTTAATCCGACTTTGTCGTCTTTAAACTGCTCCCGCTCGGCAATGTAGGGACGCTGCGTGCAGCGTCCGCTTGTTTATCGTTCTCGGACGCTGCACGCAGCGTCCCTACCATGCTTCTGTTTTCTCTTGCTCTCACCTTTCCGTTTTATCATAAGCGTGCTTCGGATAGTCAATAGTGTAGTGCAGTCCTCTGCTTTCCTTCCTTTCCAGTGCGTGGCGTGTTATCAGGTAACCCACGTTTATCATGTTTCTCAGTTCGCAGATGTCCTTGGTGGGCTTCACTCTCTTGAACAGATGTTCCGTTTCCTCAAACAGAAGGTCAAGGCGTTCCCATGCACGGTGAAGTCTCAGGTCGCTTCTCACTATGCCCACGTAAGTGGACATAATCTGGTTCACCTCCTTCATGTCCTGTGCTATAAGAACCTTTTCCTCGTTGGTCAGCGTACCCTCGTCGTCCCATTCCGCAACTTTCTCATTGAAGGTGTAGTTGTCCACCATCTCTATGGAATGGCGTGCGGCGGCATCGGCATACACCACGGCTTCTATCAGGGAGTTGCTTGCCAGACGGTTGCCGCCATGCAACCCCGTGCAAGAACATTCGCCCAGGGCATAGAGTCGCCTGATACTGCTTTGTCCGTCAAGGTCCACCTTTATGCCTCCGCACATATAATGGGCACATGGGGAGACGGGAATGTATTCCTTCGTAATGTCTATGCCTATGGACAGGCACTTGGCATATATGTTCGGGAAGTGCTTCTTTGTTTCCTCGGGATCCTTGTGCGTTACATCCAGGCATACGTGGTCAAGACCGTGAATCTTCATCTCGTTGTCTATGGCACGTGCCACTATGTCGCGTGGAGCCAGGCTCAGTCGCTCGTCATACTTCTGCATGAACTCCTTGCCGTTAGGCAGGCGCAATATGCCGCCATATCCTCGCATGGCTTCTGTAATGAGGTATGCCGGATGCTTTTCCTTTGGATTGTATAGTGCCGTGGGGTGGAATTGTACGAACTCCATGTCCTGCACCTTGCCCTTGGCACGGTACACCATGGCTATGCCGTCGCCCGTGGCAATGTCGGGATTGGTGGTGGAAGAATATACGGCACCAGTACCGCCCGTTGCCACAACGGTAATCTTTGACAGATAGGTATCCACCTTGCCAGTTTCCGGATTCAGAACGTATGCACCGAAGCACTCTATGTCCGGAGTACGTCTTGTAACACGGATACCCATGTGGTGCTGGGTGATTATTTCCACGGCAAAATGATTTTCCAGTACCGTTATGTTGGGGTTGCTCTTTACAGCCTCCATAAGACCGCGCTGTATTTCAAAGCCAGTGTCATCGGCATGGTGCAGGATGCGGAACTCGGAGTGTCCGCCCTCTCTGTGCAGGTCAAACTCTCCATCCTCCTTCTTGTCAAAGTTTACTCCCCACTTCACCAGGTCGGCTATTCCTTCAGGTCCGCCCTTCACCACCTGTTCCACGGCGGCAGGATCTGATATGTAGTCGCCGGCAATCATGGTATCCTGGATATGCTTTTCAAAGTTGTCCAGTTCCAGGTTTGTCACCGAGGCTATTCCACCCTGTGCCTTGGAGGTGTTGGACTCTCCCAATGATGTCTTACACACAAGGGCCACCTTGCCCTTACCGCTCTGGCTCACCTTCAGTGCGTAACTCATGCCTGCCACACCGCCTCCGATAACGAGAAAATCAAATTTCCTGATCATTTCTTTCTTCTTTATTTGGTCGTGAATCCAGTGTCCGCCTTCATTTTATGTTTGGTGTGCGCGGAATTCAGTATCCGTTAATCTGCACAAAGTTATTAAAATAACTTCATACACGCAAGCACGCGCCCGATAATTGCAGTAATTTAACGTGTTTTTCCCTCGACCAGGGTAAGTGTGGTAGGATACAGCATGGGACACAGATGACGCAGATTCGACAGATTTTCACAGATGGCGGTTGAATATTTAACTTATTATTGTATCTTTGCCCTGAATTCCGTGGCCACAGCGGTGGTGCGAGGAAGGACTTTACCGAAAAGGTGTTATTGAAATTATCTTCTAAAATCAAATTCTCGCAAAGTTTGAACTGGTACGAAGATGATGGCGATAGCACCACATCGTTGGTATGTACAGCCGTTATTGGCTACCTGCATAACCTATGGTGTGGGCTATTGTTTTATCCGTACCAAAGGCAATGCGAGAAGCCTGATTTTAGGATAAAGCAGATATAGTTCCCACACCTTTATTTTATATCCTTTAATGCCGAACGGAGGGAGCAGGGAGGCGGAAAGCAAATACAAGATGAAAAAACATCTACACAATTCCTTGCGAGCACTGTGTTTGTCCCTGGCAGTGCTCTTGTCCCTGCCTGTGCTGGCAATAGAGGTTGAGATTGATGGGATAAATTATGACCTTGTTGCCAAGGCAAAGCAGGCTACTGTAATAAAGAAGAGCAGTGGCGAGTATTATGGTGAAGTTGTTATCCCAGAGTCTGTGGTGTACGAGGGCACTGCATATAGTGTGACGAGCATAGGGGATTATGTTTTCTATGCTTGCTATGGTTTGACTTCGGTTACTATCCCCAATAGTGTGACGAGCATAGGGGAGGAGGCTTTTTATGGTTGCTTTGCTTTGCTCTCAGTTACTATCGGCAATGGTGTGACGAGCATAGGGAGTGAGGCTTTCGAAGGTTGCTCTGCTTTGACCTCGGTTACTATCGGCAATAGTGTGACGAGCATAGGGAACAGTGCTTTCAATGGTTGCAAAGGTTTGACCTCGGTTACTATCCCCAATAGTGTGACGAGCATAGGGGATAGAGCTTTCTGGGGTTGCTCTGGTTTGACCTCGGTTACTATCGGCAATAGTGTGACGAGCATAGGGGATTATGCCTTCTGGAGTTGCTCTGGTTTGACCTCGGTTACTATCCCCAATAGTGTGACGAGCATAGGGGAGGAGGCTTTCGATGGTTGCTCTGGTTTGACCTCGGTTCATATCTCTGATATTATAGCATGGTGCAATATTGAATTTGGTGACTCTGATTCTAATCCTTTATGTTATGCTCATCATTTATATTTGAATGGAGAAGAGGTAAAGGATTTGGTAATCCCCAATAGTGTGACGAGCATAGGGGATTATGCTTTCTATTGGTGCTCTGGTTTGACCTCGGTTACTATCCCCAATAGTGTGACGAGCATAGGGGATGATGCTTTCGGTGGTTGCTCTGGTTTGACCTCGGTTACTATCCCCAATAGTGTGACGAACATAGGGGATTATGCTTTCGGTGGTTGCTCTGGTTTGACCTCGGTTACTATCCCCAATAGTGTGACGAGCATAGGGGAGGCTACTTTCTATGGTTGCTCTGGTTTGACCTCGGTTACTATCCCCAATAGTGTGGAGAGCATAGGGGATTGGGCTTTCTCTAGTTGCTCTGGTTTGACCTCGGTTTCTATCCCCAATAGTGTGGAGAGCATAGGGTCTTATGCTTTCGCCTATTGCTCCGAACTCCTTGATGTATATTGCTATGCTGAGAATGTGCCTTCTACATATAGCAATGCATTTGATGGTTCATATCCAGAATATGCCACCCTGCATGTGCCTGATGCTTCAATTGACAGTTACAAGGCAACAGAACCATGGAGCAGGTTTGGCAAGATTGTAGGTCTTTCAGGTGGTGAACCCGAACAACCCGAAGTGGAGAAGTGCGCTACGCCTGTGGTGACTTATGTAGACGGTTGTCTGGAAATTACCTGCGAGACGGAAGGTGCAGAGTTCATAACTGACATTGCTGACAATGACATAAAGAAACATTACGGAAGCAAGATAGAACTCAGCGCCACATACAATATCGAGGTCTTTGCCACCAAGGCAAATTGCGAGAACTCCGACACCGTGAGCGTGGCGCTCGTATGGGTGGAGAATGGCGATACGGACGTGGAGGCTGGCATTATCAGCGTGGAGGCTGCTCCGGTGCTCATCCAGGGCAATGGCGGTGTGCTCAGCGTTAGCGGTGTGGCAAAAGATACTGAGGTGGTGGTTTACACCATCAGTGGCACAGAGGTTGTCCGTGCAACTGCTACCGACGGCACAGCAACCATCAGCACTGGTCTGCAGAGCGGCACCATCGTGGTAGTGAAGTTCGGCAACAAGAGCGTGAAGGTGAGGATTTAAGCCCAAGCGCATTCTTTTGCACAATATACACAATCCGCAGACACCCCCATTGATGGCAAGTGTCTGCGGATTGATGTTTTGTGTGGTGAGCGATGAGTGGTGAGTGGTAAACGGTGAACGGTAGGGACGCTGCGTGCAGCGTCCGCATGGTTTGTTGTTCTCGGACGCTGCACGCAGCGTCCCTACCATGTTTATGTACTTGTTTACTCGCAGTTTTATTATTCACCTTTGGTTCATCAAGCTAAAGCAGTCGCCTTCGCTCATCAAGCTGAAGCAGTCACCTTTCCGTTCGTAGTTGTCCTGCCGATGTGGTCACAAGTCGGTTGTAACTGATTCTCCCCCTGAGACAGGGGCGAGTACCCCGCAGGGGGGAGGGGGTGGATAGTTTTCACCTTTATTATTCACCTTTGGTTCATCAAGCTAAAGCAGTCGTCTACGCTTATCAAGCTCCGCAAGTCCGTTTGTATCATCCACCCCCTCCGTCGCTACGCTCCTCGTCCCGCCTGTCTCAGGGGGACAGTTGGCTGGCGCGGTATTTTCTGTTGTAACTGACTCCTCCCCCTACAGGGGGATTGAGGGGGTCCTTTCTTTCTGTTGTATCATGCTTATTCTGTGTGTTGTTTGTATGACATTTCAACGACAGCTGACTGCTGACTTCGAAAATAGCAAATACCTACGTATGAATTGTCCATATCTCAGGTAAATTGCTTACTTTTGCAGAAACAAAAGATATATAGTGGAAAAATGAAACGCATTCTTTTTGCTTCCCTGGCCGTACTGCTCCTCTTTTCATGCAAATCCAAGCAGGTTGCTTTGCAGACGCAACCCGAGATAAGGACCGTATATGTTGAGCGAAACAAGGTTTCCGACGAGGACATCATGCTCCTGACAATGCTGAAACAAGGGTATAGAAACTTCAGTACATCGCCAATGTATTCCACGGACACATGGGAGGGACGTTTGCAATCCCGTTTGCTTGAACTCTGCAATTCTCCGATGTTTCAAAGCAGCCAGTTGGGATTAGTGGTTTACGACATTACGGATGGTAAATATATCTTTACAATAAACGGGGACCATCGCATGCGCCCTGCCTCGTGCCAGAAACTCGTTACGGCCATATCTGCCCTCGACCTTCTCGGGGGCGAGTACAACTATGTACCCCGCATTGATGAGGCCGGAGAAGGCTGGTGCTGGGATGATGACATCACGTCGCAGATGCCGTATCGTGAGCGCAAGAAATGGCACATGAACGAGGTTCTGCACATCATGATGAAGGAAAGCGACAATCGCTTGGCGGAAAGTCTATTCTGGCAACTGTCCACGTTTGGAGGCGGAAAGTTCGGTGACATAAAGTCTGTGGTGTCAAATATAGAGTCAGTGTTCCAACGTGCTGGTATACCAAAGGATAGCGGATACAGGATAGCCGACGGCAGCGGTCTTTCGCTTTATAACTATATCACCCCTCAGATGCTCAATGCCCTGCTTGTGTATGCCTGGTGGCAGCAGGACATCCGTGCCCACCTTCTACCTTCCCTGCCCATAGGAGGTGTGGACGGTACCTTGAAGAAGCGCTTCCATGGCACATCTGCCTACAACAATATCTTTGCCAAGACAGGTACGGTGAGTGGCATATCGTCGCTCAGCGGATATGCCAACGGAGGTAACGGACACGTAATCTCTTTCTGTATAATAAACCAGGGTGTGCAGAGGGGAAGCATTGGCCGCAACTTCCAGGATCAGGTTTGCATAGCCCTTACCGAGAAGTAGTAAAATATATTTACTTGTTCATGCTATGCCTATGGTATGAGGGTATGTGTCATATCCGGTGGTGTGTGTTTTGTTTTTTGGTCAACTGAGTAAGGGACGAAATGCTGAAGATGTTTATGCGTCCAGGTGGTTGAAGCATTCTGTCTTTTCTATGGTATTATGGTCCTCGTGAGGACGCTCCACTGTCCTCGTGAGGACGCTCCCTTGTTCTCGTGAGGACGCGCCCTTGCCCTCGTGAGGACACGTCCTTGCTCTCACGGCACTATTATAAATTGATTATGCCGAACGTCTCTTTTATCCATAAAAAAAGGAATATGGCAGTTGTGCGACTGACAATTATCCCTCCATGAATTGTCTGTCTGTAAAAGATTCAGATCTTCATCCTGGAAAAAAACGGGTTGCTGTCAGTTGGTAGTTTACCTGAAAGCAATGCGCTATTTAGCGGGAATGCACAGGTATAGGAACAGTCCTGCTATTATCAGTACTACAATGGCCATGGCCATGATACCGTACATAAATGACTGGTTTGACTTGCGTGCGTTGTGTCTCATAGGTTATTTATTTCTCCTTCTTGGACAGAATGTTCTTGTATGCCTGATGGTCTCTCAGCAGGTTCACGGCGCAGCGGTACACCTTGTCCTTTGGCATAGCATGCCGTATGCTTCCATTCTGGCGGTAGTATCTGATGACAGCCTCTCCCTCAAGGTACGGGATTATGTGCTTTTTCATACGCTCGAGGTCCTTTTTCGTGTCGGGTGCGAACTTTGCCTCAAGCGCAGCCATCTCGTCCTTGGCATCTTCCAGATAGCCTTCCATTTCGGCAACCTTGCGCAGAAGTTCCATCACCTCGTCGGAACGGCGGTTGTATTTGAAATCCGACTCTTCCACATAGGCGCAGAAATCGGCATACATGCTGTCCGTGATATGGAATTCGCCCGGAGGTGCTATGGTGGGGTGTGCGGAAGCGAAGTCTGTGCCCCAGTCAAAGAACACGTCGCTCTGTACCAGGTCGTACACCATGGTGGGCAGTGTGTCGTTGGGTATCAGGCTGTCCGGTTGGATACCACCTCCGTCGGTAACGGGTCGGCCAGCCTTGGTGTAGAATGTACTGCGCAGGGAGTCGGGGATGGACTTGGTACTGCCGTCGTGGTTGTACTCGTGTGCCTGGATGCATCGGCCGGAGGGTATGTAGTATCGGCCCGTGGTAATTTTCAGTTCTCCGCGGTAGGGCACGTCGCGTATGGCCTGTACCAGTCCCTTGCCGAAGGTGCGTGTGCCCATTATGACGGCACGGTCCATGTCCTGCAAGGCTCCGCTGACTATCTCGGACGATGAAGCCGACATGCCGTTTACCAGCACCACCAGAGGCATGTCCGGTGCTATGGGGTCTGTGGTGGTGTAGTATTCGTGGTTCATGGAAGCCTGCTTGCCCTTGGTGTAGACTACCTTTACTCCCTTGGGCAGGAACAGGTTGGTGATGTCCACTGCCTCGTTTATGGCACCTCCCACATTGTCGCGGATGTCCAGGACAAGGCTTTTCGCTCCCTGCGACATGAGTTGCAGCAGGGCATGGCGCATCTCGCGTGCACATCCCGATGTGAAACTGTTCAGGTTTATGTAGCCAATTCCATCGTCCATGATACCATAATAGGGTATGGCAGGCAATTGGATGGTGCGGCGTGTGATGTGTACGGTGCGCGGCTTCTTTTCGCCTGGGCGCTGGAAACATAGTTCAAAAGTTGTACCTGCCTCTCCACGTAGCAGTTGCGTCACCTTGGCCGGCATCATGCCCTTGATGTCCTTGCCGTCTACTGTAAGGATAATGTCACCTGCCTTAAGTCCGGCATCTTCGCTTGGAGTGTTTGTGTACGGTTCGTCTATAACCACACGTTCGTGTTTGTTGTGGTATCGTATTATACTGCCTATGCCTGCATATTTGCCGGTTGCCATCTGGCGCAGGTCGTCATCGTCGGCAGGATAGTATCCGGTAAAGGGGTCCACCCTCATGAGCATTCCGTCTATGGCCCATCGTATTACTGTGTCGGCTGCCAGGGTGTCTACATAGAAAATGTCGAGCGTCTTGTATATCTCGTTGAATATTTCCAGGTTGCGTGCCACTTTGGAATTATGGTTCTCCACAACTTGAGCGCAGGTTGTGGAGCCTGTGCCAATCATTCCGGCTAATGCCGTTGCAAGTAGAAGCAGACGTATTGTTTTCATAGTATGTTGTTTCGTCCACATGTATGGCATAACATATCTGTATATATATGCCAGGCTTTTTTTTATGGTTATCTGCAGTGTATGCTGGTCTTTATCCTGTTCCATGCGGCAGGACTCAGTCTGCTGCCCATCACTTGTACTGCCTCTGTGGCAAGGACGGTTCCTGTATGTAAACATTTCTGTAGTCTGTGTCCTCTGGTGAGTGCATGCAGGAAACCTGCGGCGAAATAGTCGCCTGCCGCCGTTGTGTCTACTACATTATCCACGTATTCGGCACGGCATTTGTATATGCGTCCGCCCTCCATCATGGCGATGGAACCATGTTCTCCGAGTTTTACCACGGCAATTTCGCACAGGTGTGCAATGTGGCGTACTTGTTCCTGTGAGTCAAAACTGCCCGTAAAGGCACGTGCCTCGCCTTCATTGGCAAACACGATGTCGATATAGTCTGATATGAGATGGTGGAAGTAGGTGCGGTGCTTGCTTACCACGTTGAAACTGGAAAGGTCCAGGCTGAGGATAAGTCCGGCCTGCTTGGCCTTCTGGCATATTGCCTCGATGAGTTCTTCGTCCTGCACCAGATACCCTTCTATGTGGAGCATGTCATATCCACGGAACATTTCGTCAGTGATGTCATTGGCCCCCAGATAGTAGGCTGCCCCCAGCAAAGTGCCGAAAGTGCGGCTTCCGCCCGGAGTGACGAACGTATGTGCTACGCCCGTGGCCTCGCGCCCTTTGATCAGTTGTGTGTGTACTCCGGCCTCGTTCAGTTTTTCATCAAAGAAACGGCCCATCTCGTCGTTGCCAACGCGACCGATGTAACCTACTTCGCGTCCGAGACGTGCCAGAGCCACCATGGTATTGCTTATGCTGCCACCATTGGACATGCTCTTTTCTATGTCGCGGGTCATGTCTTCTATCTCGTGCTCCCAACGCTCGTTGATAAGGGTCATTGCATCTTTCTTCAGGTGTATCTCATTCAGGAGGTGCTCGTCGTCCAAACGATACAGTATGTCTACCAACGCGTTGCCTATACCAATTATTTTCATACTCTTCCTTTATTTTTTTCTGCAAATATATTGTTTATTTCCGAAAAAACCTCTATCTTTGCACCGCAATTGAGAAAAAACGCTCAAAAAAAGTTGCTTCAGTAGCTCAGTTGGTTAGAGCACATGACTGTTAATCATGGGGTCGTTGGTTCAAGCCCATCCTGAAGCGCAAAAAAGAGAAAAAGAGCGGTGCTCAGTTGCAAACTGCTTCAGTAGCTCAGTTGGTTAGAGCACATGACTGTTAATCATGGGGTCGTTGGTTCAAGCCCATCCTGAAGCGCAAAAAAGTGATAGCCTGTCGGTGACGACGGGCTATATTTATAAAATTTACGCGCGCACGCGATAATAACTTACGTACGAATGGTAAAGAACGTAGAAGAGATAATATATAGTTTCCGTTCAATCCTTTTCCCGAAGTTCTATGGAGCAGACATGACAGAAGAACTGCTATATGCGCAGATGTGCAGAATCATGTCCAAGGAGAACGCCACACGGATGATTGAGTTCCTGCCCGAACTGAAACGCCAGTTGGACATGGATGTGGAGGCGGCATATAACGGTGACCCGGCAGCGGAATCCTATGACGAGATAATATGCTGTTACCCTGTGATAAAGGCAATGATAAACTACCGTATAGCCCATAGGATGCTGGAACTGGGAGTAGGTCTTATCCCGCGTATCATAACGGAAAAGGCACACTCGGAAACGGGAATAGACATCCATCCTGCCGCCATCATAGGACACCATTTCACCATAGACCACGGAACCGGTGTGGTTATAGGCGCTACATGCATTATCGGCAATAACGTGAAACTCTATCAGGGAGTGACGCTCGGGGCGAAGAGTTTTCCGCTGGATGAAAACGGCCATCCGATAAAGGGCATACCACGTCACCCTATCCTGGAAGATGATGTGATAATATACAGCAACTCCACCGTTTTGGGACGCATCACCATAGGCAGGGGAACCGTAATCGGAGGCAACCTCTGGGTAACGGAAGGGACAAGACCCGGTGAGAAACTCATGCAAGGAAGCAATATCAGGAACAAGCAATAACACACAAGACAATATAATGGAATTCGAACTAATTGCCAAGACCTTTCAGGGCTTGGAGACAGTTTTGGCATCAGAACTCATAGACCTGGGTGCCAACAACATTCAGATAGGACGCCGCATGGTGTCCTTTACGGGTAATAAAGAGACCATGTACCGTGCCAACTTCCAGTTGCGCACTGCCATACGTATTCTAAAGCCCATCAGCCACTTCAAGGCCAAGACTGCCGACGAGGTGTACGAGGCGGTCAAGCAGATAGACTGGACACAGTATCTGTCTAACGACACCACCTTTGCCGTGGACAGCGTGGTGTTCAGCAACGAATTCAAGCACTCTAAGTTCGTGGCCTACAAGGTGAAGGACGCCATCGTAGACCAGTTCCGCGAGAAGACCGGCAACCGCCCCAACATACGCATCATGAACCCCGACATCCAGTTGCACATCCACGTGGCAGAGTACGACTGCACGCTGGCACTGGACAGTTCCGGCGAGAGCCTGCACCGTCGCGGCTACCGTCAGGAGGCCGTAGAGGCGCCTTTGAACGAGGTGCTGGCAGCCGGCATAATACTGCAGACCGGCTGGCGCGGCGAATGCGACCTGATAGACCCCATGTGCGGCAGCGGCACCTTTGCCGTAGAGGCAGCACTCATAGCACGCGGCATTGCCCCCGGCGTGTTCCGCAAGGAATATGCTTTCGAGAAGTGGCCCGACTTCGACAAGGAACTTTTCGAGCGCATCTACGACGACGACAGCATGGAGCGTCCGTTCGAGCACCACATCTATGGCTATGACAACAACCGCCAGGCCGTGGAGATAGCCACACGCAACGTGAAGGCAGCAGGACTGAGCAAGGAGGTTACCATCGCTTTCCAGGATTTCAAGGACTTCACCCAACCCAAGGAGAAGAGCATCATCGTCACCAACCCGCCGTATGGAGAACGTATCTCCGCTCCCGACCTGCTGGGCCTGTACAAGATGATCGGCGAGAGATTCAAGCACCAGTTCGTAGGCGGAGACGCCTGGGTGCTGAGTTACAGGGAGGAGTGTTTCGAGGCCATTGGCCTGAAGCCCTCGCTGAGGACACCCCTCTACAACGGTTCGCTTGAGTGCGAACTGCGCAAGTACCAGATTTTCGACGGCAAGTTCAACGATATGCGTGCCGGTGGCGGTGACATAAAGACCGCACAGGAGCGCCGTCTGATGGCCGACCAGAAGCGTTTCAAGCAAAAGCGCGACTTCAAGACCCGTCTGGGAGAAGAACCCGAGGAACGCGAATTGTCAGGCGACCGCAATTTCGGTAAGGGCAAATATGCACGCGAGGACAGGAGGTTCGGACACAAGGATGGTTTCCAGCGTGGCAACAGACGCGACTCGGGAAGAGACGGCAGACGCGAAGGAAAGCCTTTCGGCCGTGACGCGGAAAACCGCAGGGGAAAGTCCGGAGGTGACAAGTACGGCAAGAGGGACTTTGACAGGAAAAACAACAAATCATTCAATAAATTCCGTAGAGATGATGAAGACTAATAGTATCAAACAGCTTTCGGTGAAGGCTTTGTTATCGTTTGTATTTTGCTTTATGTGTATAGCATCGGCATCAGCGCAGCAGAAGCAGTTCACTCTGGACGACCTGCTGGGTGGCGGCGAGAGTTACTGGCAACTGCGCCCCGAGAATGTCTACACCTCATGGTGGGGCAACATAGCATTGAAGACTACTCCTGAAGGTGTTTACGACCTGAACACCGGTAAGGAGATACTGACCGTGGAGCAGGTTAACAAGTGCCTGAACGAGAAGGTGGCATTCAGCGCCCACAGTTTTTCTTTCCCTCTCTCCGAGGAGCCCGTGGTTATGTTCACTAAGGGTCAGCGCCGCATAATGCTGGACTTCCACGCATGTCGTGTGCTTTACGACGTGACATTGCCCAAAGGTGCAGTTACACGCGATTTTAACATCAAGAGCAGACAGACGGCATACACCATCGGAGGAAACCTGTATGTGATTACAGACAAGGGTGATAATATTGTCATCAGCACAGACGGCAGTACCGACGGCAGCGACAATATCGTGTATGGACAGAGCGTGCACCGCGATGAGTTCGGCATAAGCGGAGGCACATTCTGGTCTCCCGACGGCAAGTCGCTGGCCTACTACCGCATGGACCAGAGCATGGTGCCAAGTTATCCTCAGGTGGACATCAAGTCCAACGGTCCTGCCGAAGGCGAGTCACGCATTGCAAAGACCTATTCATGCCACTATCCCATGGCCGGCGAGAAGAGCCATGTGGTGAAGGTTGGAGTGTACAATACCGAGACAAAAGAGAATGTCTGGCTGGATCTCGTTGGCGAAAAGGATGACTATCATACCAACGTGACATGGGCTCCCGACGGCAAGAGTATCTACATCTTCGAGTTGAACCGCGACCAGAATCACATGCGCCTTTTGCAGTACGATGCACTGGCAGGCAATGTCATACGCACCGTCCTGGAGGAGAAGCACGACAAGTATGTAGAACCCATGCATCCTCTTGTCTTCCTCCCCTGGGACGAGACCAAGGCTGTAATGCAGAGCCAGCGCGACGGTTACAACCATCTCTACATCCTGGACCTGAAAAAAGGTGTGCTTAAGCAGGTTACTGACGGCAACTGGGTTGTACAGCAGTTTGTCGGTTTCAATACCATGGCCCGACGCCTTGTCTTCCGAAGCAACGAGGCCGATCCTCGTAAGTCGTGCCTTTACAGCGTGAAGGCTTCCGGAGGCAAGCGCACTCCCCTGGGTGCTCAGGAGGGTGTCTGCTATCAGGCACAACTGAGTAGTAACGGCACGGCGGTAATCTCTGCATACACGGCGCCTGACGTTCCACGTAGCATAAACCTGCTGTCCACAACAACGGGTAAGGGTACAAACATACTCACAGCCAAGGACACTTGGAAGGAGAACGGATACTGCATCCCCACCTTCAAGAGCGGAAGCATCAAGGCTGCCGACGGCATTACCGACCTCTACTACCGTATGGTATTGCCTGCCGACTTTGACGAGAAGAAGAAGTATCCGACCGTCGTCTATGTCTACGGCGGACCTCACGCTCATCTGGTAGATGCTTCCTGGCATTGGTCAAGCCGTGGTTGGGAAACCTACATGGCACAGAAGGGCTACATAGTCTTCGTCCTTGACGGACGTGGCAGCGAATGGCGCGGACGTGAGTTCGAGCAGGCCACCTTCCGCCAGTTGGGAACCGTTGAATGCCAGGACCAGTACAAGGGTGTGGAGTACCTGATGTCACTGCCCTATGTGGACAAGGACCGCATGGGCGTGCATGGATGGAGTTTCGGCGGTTTCATGACCACGAACCTTATGCTCACCTTCCCCGACGTGTTCAAGGTGGGCGTTGCCGGAGGTCCCGTCATCGACTGGAACTACTACGAGGTGATGTATGGCGAGCGCTATATGGACACCCCCGAGCAGAACCCCGAGGGATACAAGAACAGCAACCTGCGCCTGCGTGCCGGCAACCTGAAGGGCCGCCTGCAACTTATCATCGGGTATAACGACCCCGTCTGTGTTCCGCAGCACACCCTCAGTTTCATCCGTGCCTGCATAGACGCCGGCACACAGTGCGATTACTTCCTCTACCCCGGTGGCGAGCACAACATGTACGGCAAGGATGCAGTGCACCTGCACGAGAGGATAACAAGATACTTTGAAGACTATTTGAAATAATCTATATTATGGAAAGAATACTTCTGCTCGGCTCCGGCGGCCGCGAACACGCTTTGGCATGGAAGATAGCACAAAGCCCGAAGTTGGAGAAACTGTATATTGCCCCAGGCAATGCCGGTACAGCATTGGTTGGCGAGAACGTTGCCATGAAGGCTGATGACTTTGAAGCCATAAAGACCTTTGTTCTTTCTAACGGCGTCACTATGGTTGTCGTAGGTCCCGAGGACCCTCTGGTTAAGGGTATCTATGACTATTTCAAGACCGATGCCGCACTGGCTTCCATTCCCGTTATCGGACCTTCCAAGGAAGGTGCCGTCCTTGAGGGAAGCAAGGATTTTGCTAAAGGCTTCATGCAACGCCACGGCATCCCCACGGCAGCATACCAGACCTTCACAGGCGAGACCCTGGAAGAGGGCAAGGCATTCCTGCGCACCCTTCAGGCTCCATACGTATTGAAGGCCGACGGCCTGTGTGCCGGCAAGGGTGTGCTGATACTGGACACCATAGAGGAAGCCGAGAAGGAACTGGAGGAGATGCTCGGCGGCATGTTCGGCGGTGCATCCAGCCGCGTGGTCATCGAAGAGTTCATGAGCGGCATAGAGTGTTCGGTGTTCGTGCTGACAGACGGCAAGGACTATGTCATCCTGCCGGAGGCAAAGGACTACAAGCGCATCGGCGAAGGCGACACTGGCCTCAACACAGGTGGTATGGGCAGCGTTTCTCCTGTTCCCTTTGCCGATGAGGCATGGATGCAGAAGGTGGAGGACCGCATTATCCGTCCTACAGTCAGCGGCCTTGCCCAGGAAGGAATCGACTACAAGGGTTTCATCTTCTTCGGCCTGATAAACGTAGGCGGAGACCCCAAGGTGATAGAATACAATGTCCGCATGGGCGACCCCGAGACAGAGACCGTAATGCTCCGTATAAAGAGCGACCTTGTGGACCTGTTGCTGGGAGTAGCCACACAGACCCTTGGGCAGAAGTCCATAGAGTTTGACCAGCGCAGCGCCGTGTGTGTGATGATGGTGAGCGGAGGCTATCCAGGCTCATATGAGAAGGGCTTCCCCATCACAGGCATTGACGAGGTGGAAGGCAGCATAGTGTTCCATGCCGGCACTGACAACAAGGACGGTCAGGTCGTTACGAGTGGCGGACGCGTCATAGCAGTAAGTTCATACGGTTCCACAAAGGCCGAGGCTCTGGCAAAGAGTATGCAGGAAGCCCAGAAGATACAGTTCGAAGGTAAGTATTACCGTAGGGACATAGGCCAGGACCTGTAATACAGACTATGCGCAACAACCGGTTCCAGAATCACGTCAGCGAGAGTACCGTCACCCTGCCTCTGTGCATGGTGATAGGTACTCTCGCATGGTTTTGGAACGGTAACGCCCGGGAGTTTGGTTACAATACCTCCTCCATAGTGTCATTGGCATTAGCGGCATTGTCCACCTACATAGTGATAGAGACAGCAAATGTCTTTTCCCTGTTGCGCATACGTTCAAGCATGATTGCCACGGTGTGGGTTGTCTGCATCTCACTGATGCCATCTCTGCACACATTCTCCGAAGCATGGGTGGCAGTGCCGGCATTGGCAGGGAGTTACTATATAATGTTCCTGACTTATCAGGAGCATGAACCGGTAGTACATGTGTTTCACACATTCCTGCTTCTTGGCATTGCCTCGCTGGCCATACCGCAACTTCTGCTCTTCGTTCCGCTCTATTACTGGTATCTGCTCATCTTCTTACGAAGCCTTACATGGCGAGGATTCTGGGCAGGAGTGGTAGGATTGATGTTGCCGCTATGCTTTGTCGTGGGATGGAGCATTGTCTCTGGCGATTACTGTTTCCTTTGGAGCAGGGCAGAAAGTCTGCTTGACACAGACATGTTTGTAGTCAAGGACTATGGATGGATGCTTTCATATAAAGAACCTGAGGCACTGAACTTTGCACTGCTGTCGCTGCTTGCGCTGATAGGTATTGTGCATTACCTGCGCAACTACTACAATGACAAGATAAGGACCAGAATGTATCTTTACATCTATGTGATGCAGACGGTAGCGTCGTGGTTGCTTGTCATTGCCATTCCGGACAAGTATTCCCTGCTTGCCCCGGTGCTGATGCTTGGAGCAAGCACAATGATTGCGCACTTCTTTGCCCTCACCGGCTCTTTGGCCAGCAATCTGTTCTTCTGTCTTACCATACTTGTGACCCTGACGCTATTCACGCTAAACCTCGGTATATGGACTTTCTGATAGAAATACTTGAGAGTTATGGATATCTGGGCATGACCATTGCCGCCTTTCTGGCAGGCAGCGTCTTCCCTTTCAGCAGCGAGGCTGTGATGGTAAGCCTGCAACTGGCAGGACTGGAACCATGGCCACTGTTCCTCAGTGCCACTGTGGGCAACGTGGCAGGTTCGATGTTCAACTACTGGATAGGCACCTTCGGACGTATGGAGTGGATAGAGAAGTATCTTCACATTTCTGCAGAGAAGGTAAACAAGACAAGGGAATGGATAGACGGACGAGGTTCATGGATAGGAACCCTTTGCTTCCTGCCAATCCTGGGCAGTGTACTCAGTGTAACGCTCGGTTACATGCGTGCCAATCCATATACCACGCTGTTGTCCATCTCCGTGGGCAAGTCCGTGCGATATGCCATACTCATTATCTCGATATATTATATAAACAACTAAACAAACAATAATGAAACAGTTCAAACTGATTGACACCCTGATGGGGTGGATTGCATTTGCCATTGCGGCTTTCGTGTATTGCAGCATGATAGAGCCTACGGCAAGTTTCTGGGACTGTCCTGAATTCATCACGACTGCATTCAAGTTGGAAGTGGGACATCCGCCAGGCGCACCTTTCTTCATGCTCACGGGCAATATCTTCTCTCAGTTTACCGACGACCCCACTAAGGTGGCCATGATGGTAAACATTATGAGTGCCCTGTTGTCTGCCGCATGTATCATGTTCCTGTTCTGGAGCATCAGCCATCTGGCACGCAAACTGGTTGGCGAGAACGGACAGATAAAGACCAGGGGGCAGGGGCTGACCGTTGAGTTGGCAGCCATGACAGGTGCCATGGCCTACACCTTCTCCGACACATTCTGGTACTCTGCCGTAGAGGGCGAGGTTTATGCCTACTCCAGCCTGTTCACCGCCGTTGTCTTCTGGCTTATTCTCAAGTGGGAGGACAATGCCGGCAAGCCCGGTGCCGACCGCTGGCTTATCCTCATTGCCTACCTTACGGGTCTCAGTATCGGCGTACACCTGCTGAACCTTCTCTGCCTGCCTGCCCTTGTGCTTGTGTGGTACTTCAAGAGACACACCAATCCCAATGTCAAGGGCAGTCTTGTGGCTTTGCTGGGCAGTTTCGTGCTCGTAGCCGTGGTGCTGTATGGCATCGTACCGGGTATCGTTAAGGTGGGTGGTTGGTTCGAACTGCTTTTCGTCAACAAACTTGACCAGCCATTCAATACCGGCCTGATTATGTACCTGCTCGTTCTCGTAGCCACTGTGCTTTGGGCTATATGGGAGTCTACCAGACAGAAAAGCCGTCTCAAGATGAACCTGTCCTTCATTGCCAGCATAGGCATGCTTGGCATTCCTTTCTACGGACATGGTGTCAGCAGTGTGGTGATTGGAGTGGTGGCAATGGTTGTTCTGTACTTCGTACTGAACTATGCCAAGGATGGCGTCCACTGGGTTTCTGCCCGATTGATGAACACCACGCTCCTGTGCCTGCTGATGATAATGATAGGCTATTCTTCCTATGCGGTCATCGTTATCCGTTCCGAGGCCAACCCTCCTATGGACCAGAACTCTCCCGAGGATGTGTTCACACTGGGCAGTTATCTGGCCCGTGACCAATACGGCGACAGTCCTCTGCTTTATGGCCAGCCCTATTCTGCTCCCGTAAAGATGGAGGTAAAGGGACAGTATTATGTTCCTGCATGTATTGAGGGAGCACCACAGTACCAGCGCGTGGAAAAGAAAACGGAGGACGAGCCCGACCGTTATGAAATCATCGACCACAAGAAGAAATACATATATTCTTATAATATGCTTTTCCCACGCATGCATTCAGATCGCCACAAGAGCAACTATGAGGAATGGATGGGTGGCATCGAAGGCAAGAATGTGACAATAGACCACCTTGGTGAGCGCAAGACCATAAAGGTGCCCACCATGATGGAGAACCTCTACTTCTTCTGGTCCTACCAGGTGAACTTCATGTATTGGCGCTACTTCATGTGGAACTTCGCCGGTCGCCAGAACGACATCCAGGGCCATGGCGAATACGAGCACGGCAACTGGATAACAGGCATTCCTTTCTTCGACAACATGCGTCTGGGCGACCAGAGCAAGTTGCCCACGGAACTTCGTGAGAACAAGGGACGCAACGTCTTCTACTGCCTGCCACTTATCCTCGGAATCATCGGTCTGGTATGGCAGGTGAACAAGCGCATCAGCACCAAGGACGGTATGGTGGACGAGGGCGTGAAGCAGTTCTGGGTGGTCTTCTTCCTGTTCTTCATGACAGGTCTGGCTATCGTGCTTTACCTGAACCAGACGCCCGTGCAGCCCCGTGAGCGTGACTATGCCTATGCCGGTTCGTTCTATGCCTATGCCATCTGGATTGGTTTGGGTGTTGCCGCCATCAGCGACCTGCTCAACAGATACGTGTTCAAGAAGAATGCTATGATTGGTGCCGTGCTGAGCGGACTCTGTCTGCTTGTTCCAGTACAGATGGCTTCACAGACCTGGGACGACCACGACCGTAGCGGACGATACACTTGCCGCGACTTCGGCCAGAACTATCTGATGAGCCTGGATGAGGGCAAGGCCCCCATCATCTTCACCAACGGTGACAACGACACCTTCCCCCTGTGGTATTGCCAGGAGACCGAGGGTATCCGCACCGATGCCCGTGTCTGCAATCTCTCATATCTGCAGACCGACTGGTACATAGACCAGATGAAGCGTCCTGCCTACGACTCTCCGGCTGTGCCCATTTCATGGAAGCGCCTTCAGTACGTCACCGGCACGCGCGAGGGTATCTCCGTTCGTCCGGGCGAACTGGAACGCGCCATAGAGATACTTAAGGACGACCCGCAGGCCATGAAGGAACTGCTCGGCGACAATCCATACGAACTGAGCAACATCATCGACAAGTGGATATTGAACGACAACGAGGCACTCCAGTGCTTCCCCACCGACTCCATGGTAATCACCATCGACAAGGAGGCAGTACGCCGTAGCGGCATGATGATAGCCGGCGACTCCATCCCTGACGTGATGCACATCAGCCTGAAGGGCAAGCGTGCCGTCTACAAGAGCGAGATGATGATATACGAGATGCTCTGCCGCACCAACTGGGAACGCCCCCTCTATGTGGCATGTACCGTGGGCAGCGACAACTACGGTTCTCTGGGCAGCAACTTCGTTCGTGAAGGTCTGGCAGACCGCATCACTCCGTTCAACACCAAGGAGAGCGACATGACCATGGACACCGAGCGCATGTACGACAACCTGATGAACAAGTTCCGCTTCGGCGGTCTGGACAATCCAGACATCTATCTGGACGAGACGGTCCTGCGAATGTGCTATACGCACCGCCGCCTGTTTGCCACCCTGGCAATGCAGTTGATGCGTGAGGGCAAGGACGAAAAGGCTATGAATGTGGTGCGATATGCAGAAGAGACCATTCCTGCCAAGACCGTTCCCCACAATTATATGGGCGGAAGTTTGGATTTGGCACGTGTCTGGCTGGCACTCGGACAAAAGGATAAATCAGAGGAGATAGTCGTTGGTATTGCCGGCAATGCATGCGAATATCTCGACTGGTATGCCAGTTTGAAACCACGCGTCCAACAGTCCTGCGCACAGAATATACTGTACAATGTATATCAGTTGAATAGTGCCGTGGATATTCTCGAGGTGGCAGAGTCTGAACTGCATAAGGATATGGATGAGCGACTTCAGATGTACTATGGTATGTTTGACAGTTATCTGTACAGATGATAATAGAACAGCCTGCCTGCTTTCTGCGATGGCTCTGTCCGCATGCATTATGGAGGATGGATCAGAATCGGAAGTCAGTTTATCTGACTTTCGATGATGGTCCCATCCCTGAGGCAACGCCATACGTCCTTGATGTTCTGGACAGCCTGGACATCAAGGCTACCTTTTTTATGGTAGGGGAGAATGCCGTCCGTTACCCGGAACTGTTGGATGAAGTGCGAAGACGAGGACACCGCATAGGTAACCATACATATAATCATATAGGTGGATTGCGCTGGTTCTCGTGGAAATATCTCGGCAATGTGCGGAAGGCTGAGGATGTTCTGCACAGTGGAAGACTGTTCCGCCCACCGCATGGTTGGATGAAGCCAATGCAGTATCGGGTGATGCGTTCTACGGGATGGCGTATTGTAATGTGGGATGTGGTTACGCGTGACTACAGCAATAGGCTTACTGCTGTGGAGGTGCTGGAAAACGTGAAGCGCTACACTCGTAACGGAAGCATCATTACTTTCCACGATAGTCTCAAGAGCATAGACAAACTCCGTGTCATTTTGCCTGATGCACTTTCATGGCTTAAGTCACAGGGGTATGAGTTTGATGTTTTCGACTGACGTTTATACAGGTATGTATACAACATAAGGCGGTCCTGATTCAGAGGGACCGCCTTATGTTTGTTGTGATTGTGTGACAAGTGTCGTATCTGGCTACTTGATGTAATCGGCCAGGTCTGTATTGCGCATGTCGCCTGTGCGGAGGAAGGTGTCGTGCATGGCGAAGGCTGCGGATAGGCAGTGCTGTGTGTGGCCGCCGTTCTTCTGTGCGAAGCGCAGGTAATCCTGCAGCATGGGACGGTAGTCGGGATGTGCCACCTTGATGAGTTCCTGAGCCTTCTGCATGTCGCTCTTGCGGCGCAGGTCGGCAACACCGTATTCTGTGATTACGGCGTCGATGAAGTGGTTGGTGTGGTCAATGTGGCTGGCAAAAGGCACAATGCTGCTGATTGCTCCGCCCTTGGTGGTAGAACCGCAGGTGAAGATGCTCAGGTAGGCATTGTTGGTGAAGTCGGCGCTGCCGCCGATACCGTTCATCATCTTGGTACCGCAAATCTTGGTGCTGTTGACGTGTCCGTAGATGTCGCACTCGATGGCTGTGTTCAGGGAGCACACACCGATACGGGCGATAACTTCGGGGCAGTTGCTTATCTCGGAGGGACGCAGAACCAACTTGTCCTTGAAGAAGTCTATGTCGCGGTAGATACCTTCCAGACACTCGTTGGTAACGGTCAGCGAACAAGAACTTGCACTCAGCACACGGCCATCGCGCATGAGTTGTACGGGAGCGTCCTGGAGCACCTCGGTGTAGATGTTGAAGTTGGGCACCTCGGGGCACTGGCCCAATGCGCCAAGGACGGCGTTGGCACCGCTGCCCACACCGCTCTGCAGGTTCAGGAAACTCTTGGGGATAAGACCCTTGCGCATGTTGTCCAACAGGAAGTCGGCAACGTTCTGGCCAATCTGGTTGGTGATGGGGTCTGCATCCTTGAAACCGCGGGCCTCGTCGGGGATGTTGCACTCTATGACACCTACGATGCGGTCGGCATCAACCTCGATGTAGGGCTTGCCGATACGGTCGGAAGCCTTTGTTATCATGATGGGCTTGCGGAAGGGATGGTCCTCAATCTCGTAAACGTCATGTATGCCCTTGCTCTGGGGAGAGTGGAAGGCGTTCAGTTCCACGATGATACCGCGCTTGGCCAGACGGCACACCGTGGGGCTGATACCACCGGCGGCGGTCAGGTAGATGTGGGCCTTGGAACCTATCTTCTCGATGGCGCATGCCTCGATGATACCCCAATCCAGTTCGCCAAGATAGCCCTGGCGTATCTGTGTGGCCAGATTGCTCAGGTTCAGGTCATGGTAGTTGATCTCGTTCATGTTCACACGCTTGCGGAAGTCCGCATTTGTGGTGTAGGGCGTGCGGAAGTCGATGGCCTGTGCATTTGCCAGGGCGCCGTCGCAACTCTGTCCGGTGCTGGCACCTGTGATGACGCTGATCTTGAAGGGACGGCCGGCAGCATGCTCGGCTTCGGCCTTCTTCGCTATTTCTGCGGGAGTGCACTTGGGGACACCTGCGGGAGTAAATCCGCTCAGGCCAATGGTGTGGCCGTTCTCTACGAGGGCAGCAGCCTCGGCAGCAGTGATTTTATTGAATTCCATTGTATGTATGTGTTTGATTATTGTTTCTGTTTTAGGGTCTTTAAGGTCCTTAAGGAGTTTAGGGGCCTTAGAGTCTTTGGTGCATCATGGTACCGGGTCGTAGCCGTGTCCTCCCCAGGGATGGCATCTCAGTATTCTGCGGATGGCAAGGTACATGCCTTTGAACGGGCCGTGCTTTCGCAATGCTTCCACAGCATACTGGCTGCATGTGGGTGTGAATCTGCACGACGGAGGTGTCAGTGGCGATATGCATGTCTGATAGAACCGTATGGGCAGAATCAGGATTTGACTCAGAAACCTAAGTATGGGGTTCATGGTGTGGGTGCTGATTGTGCTATTTTATCCAGCAAGGATATCATCTTTGCTGTAACGAGTTGCGATGGCTGGTGTCTGTCGGTCAGCCAGATGAATGCAATGTCCATACCGGGGGATGCCTGCGCTATGTCATCAAGCCTGTGCTTGTTGAGTCTGTATGCCTCGCGTATCTGGCGTTTTGCCCTGTTCCTGTCCACGGCATGTCGGAAGCGCTTCTTGGAAACAGAAACGAGGATGCGGATTCCCGCTTCCTCGGTATATCTGTACACGATGCGTATGGGATAGGCCGACAGGGATTTGCTGTCAGTTCCCGTGAAGAGCGCATCTATAGCCTTTTTGCTGCAAAGTCTCTCCGCTTTCTTCAGGCCAAAGCCATTATCCATTGTGCTGTTTCAGGTATGCATCCAGAGCGGCTGTGATGCTGGGATATTCAGGTGTGGGTGCCTGCAGGTCCAGTCGCAATCCTGCGTCGGTAACGCTCTTTGCCGTGGCAGGACCGAATGTGGCAATAGCGGTTTCGCCTTGGGCGTAGTCGGGGAAATTCTTCAGCAGTGACTGTATTCCGCTTGGGCTGAAGAAGACGAGCATGTCGTAGTCAAACTCTTCTTCGCTTGTGAAGTCGTTGCTTACCGTGCGGTACATTACACCGCTGGTATATGATATTCCCTTGGAGTCGAGCAGTTCTGACAGTTCGCTGCTGTGAACATCGCTTTGCGGGATGAAGTACTTGTCGTTCTTGTGCTTTTGGATCATTGGCATGAGATCGGCAATCTTGCCTGTATCTCCGAAGAACACCTTGCGCTTGCGGTACTGTACGTATTTCTGTATGTAGTGCGAGATTGTCTCGGTGATGCAGAAATACTTGATGTCTTCAGGAATCTCTACGCGCATTTCCTGACATAGAAGGAAGAAGTTGTCTATGGCATGACGACTGGTAAAGATAACTGCCGTGTGGTCAAGGATATTTATGCGTTGTGCCCTGAATTCGCGCGGACTCAGCCTTTCTACCTTGATGAAGGGGCGGAATATCAGTTCCACGTCGTGCTTGCGCATAATATCGAAGTAGGGAGACTTCTCCGAAGAGGGTTTGGGCTGTGAAACCAGTATCTTCTTTATCATTATTTTTCTATGTCAAAACGTTATTGTCAAATGCTCCGTAACACCCGTTAAAATCACCCACAGTAATAAGAGGGGGACGATTTCAAGGGCACAAAGGTACGACAATAAATGCAGAAAACCATATATTTTGAATAGAAATGTGGTGTATGTCTTATATAATAATGTAATCTTGAAGATACCTATCAGGAGAATTGCGGAGTAGAGTACCGTTTCCTGGGGCAGGTGCAGGAATGTCGCTACGGCACAGAGAACCAGTAGCGCGGCGGCTTCCGGTATGAGCAGGAAGTTGTAGGAATCCCTCCATTCCTGTCTGCTTGTTTTATCAAAAAATATCCAGTTTATGAAGGCGGACAATGCCTTTTTTGCAAGAACGAACAGAGCGAAAATGCCCGTGTATACCCCCGGCAGCAGGTAGGAAGGAAACGGACACATGAACAGGTTGTATTGTTCCTGTGCATAGTGCATGAACAGCATGCCTCCGGTGGCGCTTAGTACGGTATTGGCAAGCAGTACATACCCGTAGCCCATGGTTATGTTTGCATCCGTGTGGCCGTTGTTGTGCTTTGGGGACAGGAAAAAGCCGTGTGCCTGCTGGCTCAGGAAGGAATGTGTACGGTTGACTGTGATGGAAAGCAATAGGAGGCACAGTATTATGGTTGTGCTGATTATGCTGTCCTGTATTGTATAAGATGCCGTTTCTGTGGGTATTCCCTGTGGTTTTACGGTAAGTTCTGGATGTAGCAGGGCATTCCCCCTGAAAAAGCCCAGTTCATAGCAGTTGGGCAGATTCACGGTGTATGCTATGCGCCCCTCCAGCCCCGGTATCTCCAGCGTGTCGGGCCTTTGGCTCCACTTTATCTTTCTTGGAGGCAGGTTGGCCTGTATCACCGAGTCTATTTTGGCAGGGGAGCATCCCTTCATCTGCCTTACGACACGTGTCACCCAGTACTCGGGGACGCTGTCTCCGGTACTGGGTGTGCTGTATTGTGTGCTGGTCGTGTCGTTGCGTAGTGTCATTTACAATTTTGCAAAGCGGCGCACGTTGGTGTCCCACATGGGGGTGCTCATGGCCAGATCCAGGGCTTCCTGCGGAGTGGATGCCACGGCAAAGGTCCTGAGGTGTTCTTCGCGCAGGAAGTTCTCCTCCATTCCCTTTTGCAGGAAGGCTATCAGTTCGTCGTAGTAGCCGTCGGTGTTCAGCAGGATGATGGGCTTCAGGTGTATGCCCAACTGCTTCCACGTGACGAGTTCGCTGAACTCTGCCAGTGTGCCGAAACCTCCTGCCAGCACTATGCCGGCATCGGACATTTCCGCCATCTTCTGCTGGCGGGTGTGCATGTCGGGGGTCTCTATCAGTTCGGTCATTTCCCGGTAGTGCCAGTTCTCCTCTATCATGAACGTGGGGATGATGCCTATGGCCTTGCCGCCTGCCTCCATGCACGCATCGGCACCGGCACGCATCAGGCCCATGTTGCCTGCTCCGTTCACCAGCGTCATGCCCTTTTCGCCCATCAGGCGTCCCAGTTCCCTTGCCGCTTCAAAATACTTCTCGGGAATCTTGTCGCTGCTGGCGCAGTATATGCATATACTTTTCATGCTGGCTTATGTGTGTTTACAGGGAGAATGCCTTGCGTATTTCGTCTACATAGTCCAGTTTCTCCCAGGTGAAGAGTTCCACCTCCACGGTCTTCTTGCCGCAGTTGTAGTTGGAGTCGAAGGTCTTTGTCACGATGCGCGGCTCGCGTCCCATGTGTCCGTAGGCTGCGGTCTCCTCATAGATGGGGTTGCGCAGTTTCAGGCGCTGCTCTATGGCATAGGGGCGCAGGTCGAAGATGCCCTTTATCTTCTCGGCTATCTCTCCGTCGGTCATCTGCACCTTGGCACGTCCGTAGGTATCCACGCAGATGCTCACGGGCTGAGCCACACCGATGGCGTATGAAATCTGCACCAGCATCTCGTCGGCCACTCCTGCCGCCACCATGTTCTTGGCGATGTGGCGTGCGGCGTATGCGGCCGAACGGTCCACCTTTGAGGGGTCCTTGCCGCTGAATGCACCGCCACCGTGTGCGCCCTTGCCGCCATAGGTGTCCACGATGATCTTGCGGCCAGTCAGGCCTGTGTCGCCGTGAGGTCCGCCGATGACGAACTTGCCGGTGGGGTTCACGTGATAGGTGATGTCGTCGTTGAAGAGGGCCAGGATGTTCCCGTTGGTGATGGTTTCCTTCACGCGGGGAATGAGAATGTTGATGACGTCGTGGCGTATCTGTTGTTGCATGGCTTCGTCGCTGGCAAACTCGTCGTGCTGGGTGCTTACCACGATGGTGTCTATGCGCACGGGTATGTTCTCGTCGCTGTATTCGATGGTAACCTGGCTCTTGGAGTCGGGACGCAGGTAGGTCATCACCTTGCCCTCGCGGCGTATGTCGGCCAGCACGCGCAACAGGCGGTGGCTCAGGTCCAGGCTCAGGGGCATGTAGTTCTCTGTCTCGTTGGTGGCATAGCCGAACATCATGCCCTGGTCGCCGGCACCCTGGTTCTCGCGCTCCTCGCGCTCCACACCACGGTTGATGTCGCTGCTCTGCTCGTGTATGGCACTGAACACACCGCAGGAGTTGCCCTCGAACATGTACTCGCTCTTGGTGTAACCGATACGGTTGATGACTTCGCGTGCAATGCGCTGCAGGTCAACGTATGCCTGAGTTTTGATTTCTCCGGCCAGAACCACCTGACCTGTAGTTACGAGAGTCTCGCAAGCCACTTTTGACTCGGGGTCGAAAGCCAGCAATTTGTCCAGCACGGCATCGCTGATCTGGTCGGCCACCTTGTCGGGATGGCCCTCGGAAACTGATTCGGAAGTAAATAGGTAACCCATAGTTTTAATAATTAAATGTGTTATTAATTAATAATGTATGGGGAAAGAAATAGGGCGGAATGCGTCAAAGTCCTGTTGTGCCTGTGCCAAGCAGGTCTTTCCTTTTAGCATTTTTTTCTGTGGTTGCAAGCAGCCCAAATCTATCCACATGTTTATTGAAATCGTGTGCAAAATTACGAATAAGTGAGCGAAATACAAAATAAATCTTTATTTTTATTTCCGAACGTGAGTAATTTAGGC
>JAZURY010000030.1:0-7786 GCA_045606445.1 Bacteroidaceae bacterium | reverse complement strand
CCGTCCCATCTGAGCGAAAGTGTCAACAACCACAGCATGGAATCAAGAATACCGTAAACATCAACAGTATGGATAGAGAAAAGGTGTAAATCTTTTCAGCTAATGAAGCAAAAAAACGTCTACTGAAATCAGGAAAAGACATCCACACCCCACATACAGCGTTTTTCCTCCAGACACCGGAAAACTGCCCTCGGGAGGACGGGGGCGTGTCCTCGGGAAGGCAGGGATGCGGTTTCCTACCTTACTCCTCAAAATTGTCAAGCGACAAGGCATTGCCGTCCCATACGGCATAGGTGTACTTCCTTATCCATTCGCCGAGGACAAGGAGGCGGGCCTGGCGGGAAAGCATGAGGTCGAGTTCTATGTGGCGGTGACCGAAGATGAAAAAGGAGGTGGAAGGATGGGAGTGCAGATACTGCTTGGAGAAGATGACAAGCGGTTCGTTGGCTTCGCCCTGAAAGGGTTCTTCTGTTTCCATGTTGTGAGAAAGGACATCGCCCAGGGCGTTCCTGATTTCACCGTCTTCGGAGACAAAAAGCATGTCGCCATTCTCTCCAACGGCATTCCTGCTATGCTTCAGCCGACTGGATTTCGCCCAACGGAGACCGAACTCCATGCCCCAGTCGGCGGGGAATATGTTGCGGAAGAGCCATTGGCATAGGGGGGAGTGGAAGATGGCACGGATGAAGCGGAAGCCACGGCTGGAATCGCCCAAACCGTCGCCATGGCCCACAAAGGCGGCAAGCGGGTTGCCGGAGATGGATGGCAGGGAGATTTCCATGGGGGCTGTGTGCAGTATTACTCCGCACTCCTCGTGGAGATAGTCAAAGGCCCACATGTCGTGATTGCCGGTAAAGAAATGAATTTCTATTCCGGCATCCGAGAGTTCGGACAGTTTCCCGAGGAAGCGCGTGTAACCCTTGGGGATGACATTGTGGTACTCGAACCAGAAGTCGAAGATGTCTCCCAGAAGATATATGGCGGATGCCTCGTGGCGTATGGAGTCGAGAAAGCGGCACAATCTCTGCTCACGCTCGCGGTTGTCTGCCGAAGCGCGGCTGCCCAGATGGGCATCGCTGAGGAAATATATCTTCTTCATTCCGGTCCCAATTATATATATAATGTATATGATGCACTACAGGAAACCCAGTTCCATCTTGGCTTCCTCGGTCATCATGTCCTTTGTCCATTCGGGTTCGAAGACGAGATTCACGTCCACACGCTCCAGACCTCCGATGCACTCCAGTTTCTGGCGCACATCCTCCACTATGAAGTCGGCGGCAGGGCAGTTGGGGGCTGTAAGTGTCATGTCCACCTCCAGTACCTTCTCCTCTGCCTTTACCTCTATGCGGTAGATAAGGCCAAGGTCGTAGACGTTGACGGGGATTTCGGGGTCGAAGACGGTCTTTAGCAGTTCTATGGCCCTTTCTTCGATGGACAATGTTTCTTGTATGTTGTTATCCATTATGTTTTATTTTATTATGGTGCGGGATACCCTGAATATTCCGAATATTCGGAGTCCTCGGCGTTATCCACTAACCGCTCTTCACTACGCTCTCCCTCCCTATAGGGCGAATGAGGTCTTTAGAAGATTGATTAAAATGTCAATCTGTGCCTCATGAGGGGAGGATTTTCCAATCCGACGTGCGGACTGGTCGGGGTGGGTCTTCTCACCCGCTCATCCTCCCCTCGTCGGCATAGGAATAATAGGTGTCGTCTCCTATTATAATATGGTCGAGCAGGCGGAGGGCCATGGTATGGCATGCCTTTTGCAGACGCATGGTCAGGTCGTCGTCCTGGCGGCTTGGAAGTGGATTCCCGCTTGGATGGTTGTGGGCAAGGATGAGATTGGGCGCTCCCGCTATGAGGGAGTGGCGCAGGGCCAGACGGATGTCCACGGTGGATTCCGATATGCCGCCGCGGCCTATGACATGATGCCCCATGAACTGGTTCTTCACATCCAACAGGAGCAGATGGCACTCCTCGTGCGGTATGTCGCCCATCTTGGCACGGAAGAAGTCGTAGGCATCGGCTGAGGAGCAGAACTTGGCCTTGGGTCCCTTGGTTTCAAGCAGCAGGCGCTTGCCCAGTTCCATTGCCGCCTGAATGGTGACGGCCTTGGCAGGACCTATGCCATTGTACTTCTGCAGTTCCTGACGTGAGAGAGTGCCGAGGGCACGAAGGCTGTCGCCATGTTCGCTGAGAACCTTGCGCATAAGGTCCACGCTGGTAACATCCGGTGTTCCGCTACCGATGAGTATGGCCAGAAGTTCGGCATTGCTGACGGCCTCGGGACCGAGGGCCATGACACGCTCGCGCGGCCTTTCATCGTTTGACCAGTCCTTTATCTTCATGTCGCTTTTGTACTGATGGATGGCGTCTCCCTACTGATAGAAGTTGTCCTTGAAGGCCTGCAACTCCTCATTGCGTCCGCACACGCACCGCAGCCACCATGCACGGATGAAGCCCGTGCCGTAGCCGAGCAGTTGTATGAAGGATGCCTTGATGCTGAGCAGGGCCACCTTGCATGACCTGTTCTGGATGAGCGAGTCGGAGAATATCAGTATGGAGTAGAGCACCGGAGGGACGAGCGAGCAGGCCATGGCAATGCAACCGATGAGCACGCCCACGTGGAGCATGTGGTCGTCTGTACCTGTGCCGGATGCACCATGGATGCCATACAGGTTGGCGCCGGCCAGCAAGAGGCCTGCCAGGAAGAGCAGTGCCAGGCATGCCATGCCTGCTATGAAGACGGCAGGCAGGAGGTGCACCAGTTTCATGCTGCCGGGATGGCGCTTCTGCAGGTTTATGCGCGCTATGCCGCTATTGTGCACCTGCTTGAAGAACTTCTTCATGTCGGTGCGGCGCTTGTGCCAAACCCATGCCTCGGGGAACAGGCGGCACGATGCCCCGCTCTTGAAGATGCGGATGCTGAAGTCTATGTCCTCGCCGAAGCGCATGGCGGAAAAACCGCCCAGGCGCCGGTAGAGGTCGGCACGTATGCCCATGTTGAAGGAGCGCGGATAGAACTTGTCCAGTTTCTTCTTGCCTCCGCGTATGCCTCCTGTGGTGAAGAAGGAGGTCATGGAGTAGTTGATGGCCTTCTGCACTGGCGAGAAACTCTCGTGTGCGCGGTCGGGACCTCCGAAAGCATCGCATGGTTTACGCGTAAGTTCGTCGTCCACCGCCTGCAGGTATCCGGGGGGCAGGACGCAGTCGCTGTCCAGCACTATGAGGTATTCGCCTTGCGAACGCTCCGCCCCGTAGTTGCGCGACTGGCCGGGACCGCCGTTCTCCTTTTGGAAATAACGCAATGCCAGCCTGGAGGCGTGCTCGTTGACAACATTCTGGCAAGGTATCGTGGAGCCGTCTTCGACCACCACAACCTCGAAGTCCTTCAGTGTCTGCGCCTCCAGGCTGGCAAGCAGTTCGTCTACCTCGTCGGGACGATTGTAGACGGGAATGATGAGGGAGTATTTCATGTATCTAAGGGTCATTTCTCTCTCCCGTCCTTTTGCCCCGAACCGCCTCGGCGTTCGGGACAAGTGTAAGGATGGTTAGTTGTTATGCCTTGACGCGGCCCAGGTAACTGCCGTCGCGGGTGTCAACCTCCACGATTTCGCCCTCGTTGATGAACAGGGGTACGCGGATGTCTGCACCTGTCTCCAGTTTGGCGGGCTTCAAGGTGTTGGTGGCGGTATCACCCTTCAGGCCTGGCTCTGTCCACTCGATGGCCAGATGAACCTTTGCGGGCAACTCGGCATACAGGATGGTTTCTGTGCTTGCATCGGTAACAACCTCCACGTTCTGACCCTCCTTCATGTACTTCACGCCGGTAATCTGGTCAGCGGGGATGTTTACCTGCTCGTAGGTCTCGTTGTTCATGAAAACGTAGTCCTCGCCCTCGGCATAGAGGTACTGGTAGGGACGGCGCTCTACGCGGACATCCTCCAGTTTTTCACCGATGTTGAAACGACGCTCCAGCACACCGCCGTTCACCACGTCCTTCAGAGTAACGCTCATGATGGTGTTACCCTTACCGGGCTTGCGGTGCAGGAAATCAATGCAGAAATACAGTTTGCCATCCATGCGGATGCATGTACCTTTCTTAATGTCTTGTGAGTTAATCATATATTTGACGTTTAATTATTGTGGTTTATCCTGTCGTGCCTACACGATGGCAGGGATATTATTTCACGTGCAAAGGTACAACAATTTAGGCAAAAAACAAGAAAAAAGGCGGAAAGGTTTGGTCATTTACAAAAAAGTATGTAATTTTGCACCCCGAAACCCATGGTGTGAAAACAGATAAAACAAAACATAGCTATGAAAAGAACATTCCAACCCTCTAACCGTCGCCGTGCAAACAAGCACGGTTTCCGTCAGAGAATGACCACTGCCAATGGTCGTCGTGTATTGGCAAGCCGCCGCGCAAAGGGTCGCAAGAAACTGACCGTTTCTGACGAGAAGCATGGCAAGTAAGCAAGAGATTGCTTTCACATAAGAGAAGAAGTAGGGACGTTTCCTTGCTTCTTCTTCTTTTTTATACCTCTTTATTTGGAGAATATCTTACTTATTAGTAAATTTGCATAGGAAACGACACTACATATCCGCAGATTCATGAACTTCAAGAAGATATTCAGCCCGGTGGTGTGGGGCAACCTCTTGGCCATGTGCCTGTTCGTGGCACTGGCAATCGCCGCCTTCTGGTATGGCACTATGGTGTACACACGTCATGGAGAGATAATACAGGTTCCCGACGTGTCACGCATTCACCACAAAGATGCGGCCCTCATGCTTGAACAACACGAACTGATAGCCGTTGTGTCCGATTCGGGGTACAACCGCAACCTCGCGCCTGGCAGCGTGCTGATACAGCAACCACAGGCAGGCGCAGAGGTGAAGGCCGGACGCAAGGTTTACCTTACCGTGAACTCCGCCAGCGGACCCACACTGACAATACCCGACATAGCGGACAACTGCGATGTCTACGAGGCAGAGGTAAGACTCCGCGCCATGGGGTTCAAGATAGGTCCCAAGGAATACGTGGAGGGTGACAAGGACTGGGTACTCGGTGTCAAGTGCCGAGGCAGGGAGGTGCGTGCCGGAGAGAAGGTGCCGGCCGAAGCCCCCATAGTGCTCGTGGTGGGCAACAGCCTCACCGAGGACGAGAAATGGGCAACGGACAGCCTCGCAGGAACAGACGGGGAAGAGGTGGAATACGAATTTGAACCCGAGACGGAATGGTAAGCGAGGAACAATACTTCGAGGACCTGGAAGACCTGGAGAATACCGGTGACGAAGAGGGACAGGCCGAACTATACGAACACCGCCGCGTGGTGGCCGATAGCGGACAGAACCCCGTGCGAGTGGACAAGTTCCTGATGGACCATCTCCGCGATACAAGCCGCAACCGCATACAGAAGGCTGCCGAGGCCGGTTACATCATGGCCAACGGCAAGCCCGTGAAGAGCAACTACAAGGTGAAGGCCGGCGATGTCATCACCCTGATGTTCGACCGCCCCAAGCGGGATTGGGAAATAATACCCGAGGACATTCCCTTAGACATAGTTTACGAGGACGACCAGATACTGCTCATCGACAAACCGGCCGGTCTGGTGGTGCATCCCGGATGCGGCAATTTCAGCGGCACACTGGTCAACGCACTGGCATGGCATCTGAAGGACGACCCGCGCTATGACCCCAACGACCCCGAAGTGGGATTGGTGCACCGTATAGACAAGGACACAAGCGGTCTGCTGGTGGTGGCAAAGACTCCTGAGGCAAAGACCTCGCTATGCAAGCAGTTCTTCTACCATACCACACGCCGCCTCTACAATGCCCTGGTGTGGGGACCTTTCGCACAGGACGAAGGCACCATAACCGGCAACATAGGGCGCGACCCGAAGGACCGTCTGCGCATGGCGGTTTTCCCCGAGGGAAGCGACACGGGCAAGCATGCCGTAACACACTGGCGCGTGCTTGAGCGCTTCGGTCCCGTGACGCTGGTGGAATGCCGTCTGGAGACGGGACGCACCCACCAGATAAGGGCGCACATGAAGCACACGGGGCATCCTCTCTTTGCCGACGAACGGTACGGAGGCGACCAGATTCTGCGTGGCGAGCAGACTTCGTCCTACAAGGCATTCATCCGCAACTGCATGGACCTCTGCCCCCGGCAGGCCCTGCATGCCCGCACACTGGGATTCCAGCACCCTGTAACAGGCGAGGAGATGGACTTCCAAAGCGACCTTTCCCCCGACATGCTGGCACTGATAGAGAAATGGAGGAAGAAAGCGGTGAGCGGATGAGCGATTTCCGAGAACTCCGATTACTCTGATTACTCCGAGAACTCCGAGAACTCCGAGAACTCTGAGAACTCCGAAAACAATAACAACGACCCTAAAGACCTTAAAGACCCTAAAGACCCTAAAGACCCTAAAATATGAAGACAATAGCAATCATCTGTGGCGGTGACAGTTCCGAGCACGACGTGAGCATGCGCAGTGCCACCGGCATAAAATCTTTCATAGACAAGGACAAATACACAGTATACAAGGTGGAACTGAAGGCCGGCCTGTGGGAGGCCATCCTGCCGGACGGAAGCCGCAGCAATGTGGACCGTAACGACTTCACCTTCCGGAACGAAAAGGGCGAGACGGTACGTCCCGACTTCTGCTACATCACCATTCATGGCGCACCGGGCGAGAACGGCGTGCTTCAGGGATACTTCGACCTCATAGGCATGCCCTACTCCACAAGCGGAGTGCTGGTGGAGGCACTGACCTTCGACAAGTTCGTGCTGAACAACTACATGCGCTCCCTTGGCGTAAGCGTGGCAGACAGCCTCATCGTCCGCATAGGACAGGAGAACGAGGTAAGCGACCAGGACATCATCGACCGCATAGGCCTGCCATGCTTCGTGAAGCCCGCACGCGGAGGAAGTTCCTTCGGCACTACCAAGGTGAAGACCCCCGAGGCTCTGCGCCCTGCCATAGAACTGGCACTGAAGGAGGGCGAGGACGTGATGGTGGAGGCCTTCATGGGTGGCACGGAGATAACATGCGGCTGCTACAAGACCCGCACATCCAGCCATGTACTGCCCATCACCGAGGTGGTAACCACCAACGAGTTCTTCGACTACGACGCCAAGTACAACGGACAGGTGGAGGAGATTACTCCTGCCCGCATTTCCGAACGCCTGACACAACGCGTGCAGGCACTCACGTCAGCCATCTACGACATCCTGGGATGCTACGGCATCATACGCATCGACTATATAATCACCGAGGGAGAAAAGATAAACCTCCTGGAGATAAACACCACGCCGGGCATGACGGCCACCAGTTTCATACCCCAGCAGATACGTGCCGCAGGGTTGGACATCAAGGACGTAATGACCGAAATCATAGAGGGCAAATAACTCAATACCACATAACACCTTACCATGGACATACACGAATTCGACGAGATACGCCCCTATGAAGAGGGGGAGATGAAGGAGGCTCTGAACCAATTGCTCAACGACCGCCACTTCAACAAGGTGATGCAGGGATTTGCCCCTTGGTTGCCCAAGGGATTGCGCAACGGCTTCTTCAAGATGATGTTCATAGGAGTGAAAACTCCGCTTGACTTCCAACTCCGCTTCATGAAGCACGTAGTGCGCTATGTGCTGAAGAAGCATGCACACGGCTACACCTTCAACCACAGCACAATCTCGAATCGCGGCAACCAACTGTTCATCTCCAACCACAGGGACATCGTCCTGGACAGCGCCATCCTCGAC
>JAZURY010000029.1:0-19048 GCA_045606445.1 Bacteroidaceae bacterium | reverse complement strand
GAGGTACACAATGTCCTTGGACCCGGACTATTGGAAAGTGTCTACGAACAAGCACTTATTCACGAGTTGTCGATGAATGGCATTCCTGCAAGGGCACAAGTCGACATAGACGTCAATTATAAGGGCATGAACATTACCAATGGATTTAGGATAGACCTTCTTGTCGATGAGACATTGATTATAGAACTCAAATCTGTTGAAGACCTCAAGCCTCTTCACCATAAGCAGTTGCTGACTTACCTAAGGATAATGGATAAACGCATAGGACTTCTCATCAACTTCAACTCCATTAACCTCAAAGATGGCATCAAGCGAGTAGTAAATAACTACTGATTTTCGCCAACCTCTGCGCACTCTTGTCGCGCGTAGCCAGCGACCTCTCCAGCGATAGCGTTATATAATAAAATCTTTGCGACCTTTGCGTTCTCTGCGTGCGGAAAAAACATCCGTATGGTAGTTATATATCTCACGCAAAGAACGCAGAGAACGCGGAGTTTTAATTCCCCTGCTGTTCACGCTGGCGCTGGAAATGTCGCAAGTTTCACTACGACGGGAGAGCGCAGAGGTAGGATGACAAACGAATATAGTAAATAACTACTGACTTCCACCAGCCTCTGCGCTCTCATGTCGCGCGTAGCCAGCGACCTCTCCAGCGATAGCGTTATATAATAAAATCTTTGCGACCTTTGCGTTCTCTGCGTGCGGAAAAAACATCCGTATGGTAGTTATATATCTCACGCAAAGAACGCAGAGAACGCAGAGTTTTAATTCCCCTGCTGTTAACGCTGACGCTGGAGATGTCGCAAGTTTCACTGCGACAAGAGAGCACAGAGGCAGGATGGCAAACGAATATAGTAAATAACCACTGGCTTCCGCCAGCCTCTACGCTCTCATGTCGCGCGGAGCCAGCGACCCCTCTCCAGCGATAGCGTTAATAATAAAATCTTTGCGACCTCTGCGTCCTCTGCGTGCGGAAATAAAACATCCGTGTGGTGGTTATTATCTCACGCAAAGAACGCAGAGAACGCGGAGTTTTAATTCCCCTGCTGCTCACGCTGACGCTGAAGTGGTCGTAAGTTTCACTACGACGGGAGAACGCAGAGGTGGGATGGCAAGCGAATATAGTAAACAACTACTGATTTCCGCCAACCTCTGCGCTCTCTTGTCGCGCGGAGCCAGCGACCACTCCAGCGATAGCGTTATACAATAAAATCTTTGCGACCTTTGCGTTCTCTGCGTGCGAAAAGAAAACATCCGTGTGGTGGTTAATATCTCACGCAGAGAGCGCAGAGAACGCGGAGTTTTAATTCCCATACTGCTCACGCTGACGCTGGAGATGTCGCAAGTTTCACTACGACTATAGAGCGCAGAGGCAGGACGACAAACGAATATAGTAAACAACTACTGATTTTCGCCAACCTCTGCGCACTCTTGTCGCGCGTAGCCAGCGACCCCTCCAGCGATAGCGTTAATAATAAAATCTTTGCGACCTCTGCGCACTCTGCGTGCGGAAAAAATACATCTGTATGGTGGTCATTGTCTCACGCAAAGGGCGCAGAGGGCGCGGAGATTATCATAATAATGCTAATGAGCGGTTTGGGGGTAGAACTATCGAGTATAGTTATTAAATCGTATTAGAGCAAGGAAACAAACATACGAAAAACGTGTTATATAAAATATACTGCGTGTTCAGGACAATTGTACTCAATGTTCAGTACAATTGTACCAAACGTTGGGTACAATTGTACGCAATGTTGGGTATATATTATATAACGTGCTCTTTCTGCTTATGGTTCACATTCTTATTGGCTTTGTATAGTGTAGTCTTGACAAATCTACTGGCACAGGCAGGATTGGTGGAATTGGCAGCCCCCAAAAAACAAGAGGAGCGACATTGCTGCCGCTCCTCCATGTATGTATATTCCTATAATGTTTCTGCATCTCGCTTTAGAGATTACCAGCCCTGGTCCCACAGGTTGGGAGTTGAGGGGTTGTTGTCTTCACGGCCGAGCTGAACTCCATCACCAGAAGTATCCACTTCTGTGTTGTCGTTGATTCCCATAGAGGCAGCCAGCATGCTAATGGCACCAACCTTGATTACCTCCACTTCGGGAGCGATATATGTCTTCTTCATATTCTTATCTTGTTTTATACGTTCTATTGTCTTTTTATTTAGCTCATCCTCCCTGTCCCGTACCTCACGGCAAAGGAGCAGGGGGTGAACAGGGAGCCGAAGCCCCTCTATAAACTAAAACTAAAACTGTATTCTTACTTTCTTTTACTTGATAACAACCTTGCCGTTAACAATGAATACACCCTTCTGAGCGTTCTGCACACGGCGACCGGCGAGGTCGTAGACTACGGCATTGGCAGTGCTCTCTGCCTCGATGCCCTCAATAGCGGTCTCTGTACCACCGAAGTCGAATACGAAGAAGCGAGCAGCATCAGGAGTACCCTCTGGCTTGGGCAAGTAAGCCTTAAAGCCATTGTTCAGGAAGTGAGTGCCATCGTCTGCCTTTGTCCAAGCGCCTTCATTATTAACGAAGTTCTTCATGGCCTTGTAGAAACCTACACCCTCTGTCTGCTTTGAGAGAACATAAGAATCCTCTCCAACATAAGCAGAAGCCACAGTACCTGTCAGTAGATTTGTTTCGACTGAAGCTACAGATGTCTCGGTGGTAATAGTCAGGTCATATGTACCTTCATTACCCTTAAGGATTACACCAGTGTTGGCTGGAATAACACCGTCTATCGGAGTCATCTTAGCCAAGTTATTGGTGGTCTCACCTACATAGTATGCCTCCAAGTCCCCAGGCAAGGTAACTGCAACGGGGCAATAGAAGGTTGCGTAGCCAGCAGCAGAGATTGCTATGGGGAGAGTGGTTACAGGTTCAAATACCCAGTTATAACCCTCATCATTTGGTTGATTACCAGATCCTCTGTCAATAGACACACCATTACCTTTGTTACCATAAGTCCAATATCCATTATTGTAATATGCCAATACATTGGGGAGATAGGAGACAGCACACTTCTTGGCAAATGTTCCGTTATCTTTGGTACCGACAGTGGCCAAGACCTTGTTTCCGCAGTCCAGATAGCGTCCAAAAGCATAGGAAAGAAGGGTGTTATCTGCATCTACATAGAATATGGTAGATTGATCGTTGCATTCGTCATAAACCTTGACAGCATTAGATTCTGCAGTCATATATCTGTTAGAGAGCTGATTCTTCAAACGATAGAATTCGCCCTGCTTAGGAAGCACAACATCAAACTTAGTTTCCTTAACCTTGCTGAGATTCTCTGAAGTTACCAACTTAATGTATGGCAACATTGGTTGAGCACTTTCATAAGTAACCAGACCGAGAGCAGAATCATCTGTAGTATGAGGAATCAACTCTTCCTCTACCTTGCGTACAATCCATTTGTTATCGTCATCATTGTTATGACCTTTCCAATAACCAATGTGATTATAACCGTTATAAGAACCACGTTTGTTCCAACCACAATCATCAGCACCGTAAGGAGTAATATTGGCATATTCTGTACCAAAAGTAGAAATCTTCCAATAGTAATTCGCTGTCAGGTCACCCTCGGTTGGACGCTCCTTAGTTGCGACTGCACTATTTCTATCAACAGACTCCAAGTTATAGACATACAAGTTGGGAGCAGAAACAGGACGAATGGTATAGTATCCTGCATAGGTATCTGTACCTTCTTCTATATAGAACAGACTTTCCCAATGAAGGTTATTGTTCTCATAGGTAAGCATATTGGTATTATCAGATTCATCCAACTGACATCCACTATGGTAGCGCGCATAGGAGAAATTTTTCTTTGAACGAATAATATAAATATCTTCTGAATCATATCCCTCTACTACAGTAATATCGCGACCAGAAACAAGTACTTTGGAATCCAAACCATCCGTTACGCCATTTACAGTAAAGTCCTCAACAGCAGGTGCGCTATCCAGCACATAGAAACCGCCATCGGCCTTAACATCCTTGTCGCCACCCTCGTATGTTCCATTATAAGTAACATATGCGTTAGCAGCAACACCCATGTTAACGGTATAAATCTTCTCTACCTCCTCTTCGCTTAGGGGCTCGAATGTCCATTGAGAGTTATCTGCTACAGACCCCCATCCTACAAGTTTACCTGTATTATTGTTGGCATCATGCCAAAATGCACGATTTTCTGTGGAGGAAGTCTGACGCAATACATAGTGACCAGATGCCAATCTTGATATAGTATATTCTACTTTGTTTGTAGATGTGCTTACAGCTACGTTATTACCATTTCCTGTATTTTGAACATAATAACCATTGCCGTTTTGTATATAGTATGTTCCATTATTGGCTTTAGTCATCTTGAATATAGACTTAGGAGACTTTGAGTCTGCTACATTCAGAACGTTATTATTATTGTATGCATATTTCTGTGCACCCTTAGACTTGATATAGAAATAGCCAAGGTCAATATACTCAATGGTAGCATCATTGACAGCCTCTATAAGTTGTGCAAATGCTGTTGTATAATCTCCGTTGTCAGTATTACATACTGCCTCCGCCACTTCTGTGGCATTTTGTAGATTAGATACACCTTCTTCCTTGAGCAATAGAGAACCTACGTATGCTGTCTTGATAGAGTTTACCTGGGCAGTCAAAATTTCCTTGCTTATAGCAACTTCTTCAAAATACCACTCAGCCTGTTCATAATTAGCATTAGAGATTGTACCTCCGGAACCAGCGCCATTTTCATGACTATCAGGGCACATGCTTTGTAGCTTATTAGCCTTAACACGGAATTTTCCTGCACCTAATGCATTTAAAGAAGACTCATTTTTTACATGCAACATCCTCACCTGAGCATTAAAATCAGAAACCTGTGGATACATAGCATCTCCTACATTCATCAAAGTAAGGTTGTTGCCTGAAATATTTTGGACAACCCACAATTGATTCATTGCTGAAGTGTTCTTGTCTCCCCACTTCAATTGCGTGTTGTCACTATAAAGAGCTTTTTCTGAAGTAAACGCAGAATAAGCTGACGTCAATCGATATACCTTACCTGCTTCGGGTAATACTACATCAGTAACAGCATTATATGCATCAATGGCTCTATAGATACTGTCGACTGTAGCTTCTTCATAATCTATTGCTGCTTGCAGTGTAGCGCGAGCCTCACTGCCAGGAGCAGGATAACCTACACCGATTTTACCTAAAACTTGCTGTGCGATTTCTCTGGCCGCATTCACTCTTCCTTCAGCAGCACGCACTTCCTCTACAGCACGTTCTTCTTCTGTAAGTTCGATAAGTTCAAATTTAACAGCTTGACTGATGGGTTTATCAGTATAAACTTTTGAATTGCCAGATATATTACCATCATTTGCACCCAAATAGTGTTTTGGGGCCTCACCTCCGCCATAATATGTTGACTGCGCCAAACTCCACAAGCCTTCTTCAACCTCATGTAAAGTCCAGTTTGCAGGTTCTATGCTAGCAGGTATAGCATCCCAATATGTAATATTGACGAATTTAAATTCATTGCCAGGGAGACTAGAAATATGCCAATAGCCATCATTCAAAGTAAAGTAAGTTGGAACTGGAGTTTGAGTCTTGCAAATGGTATTACCATAATCACTTGCCTCACCCACTCTTGTGTCTAAATAGTAGTTGTCTAAACCTGTAATTTTAAGGTAATATGGCTTATCCTCTACAATACCATCTACCTTCTGCCAAACATGAAAGTCAGAACAGGTCAACCATGAGTCATTGCCTGAATGCATTACAAAAAGTACATAGCGAGCTGTCTTCGCCTCGGCAAACGTTGCTGTCTTCAATGTCCTGTCGTTTGCCCAAGGAGACTCTGTGTTATCAAAAGCAGGTGTTCCTAACACGGTTGCATTATTAAACAAAGTTTCCTTGTCTTCATGACTCAAAGTACTCAAATCAGCAGGAAGACCATCAGGGAGTGTATTGTACATATAAATTTTCACTCCTCTAGCCCAACCTGAAGTATTGTTATCAGAACGACCTGTATAAGTAATCTTATATATATCAGTCATTTCTTCTGCCATATCAATCAGGAAACCCTGTAGTCCATTTTTTCCGGATTGGGTTCCACCCCAATCAGAATGATAGAATGTTGAAGGATTTTCGTCCTTGATGAATGCAACACCACCTTCGTTACCACTTGTTGCGCTTTGATTGGGAGCAGTAACAGTCCACTTGGTGTGTGGAACCTTCTGATACACCTGTGCCCATGCCCCCACCGTAGAGAGCATAACGGCAAACAATAGTAAAAGTTTTTTCATTGTTTTGTGTTTTTATGTTTATTTAGTTAATGATTATATCGACTCTACCGGGTGGCACACACAAACACGCCTCATCCCCCAGTGTGACGTCGTCACACTGGGGGATGAGGCGTGAAAAAGGAGCACGAGTTCCCTCGCGCGTACCTATTATATTATAATATATGCTTGCTTGCTTGCTTGCTTGCTTGCTTGCTTGCTTGCTTGCTTGCTTGCTTGCTTGCTAACAAAATAATCCAAACCACCAAGGATATTGGCAGTTATTTTCATGGTATTTCGGATGTTTGTCAGCATATCTATGGGCACACTTTATGTATTTGTTCGGCAAAAGTATGAAAAATACGAATAACTGCAAAAGAAATACGCGAAAATTATCTACTATTCAGTGAATTAAGCACCATTTACCCGCAAACCAATGGCAAAGATGACTAAAAGGAGCGGACAGAAACACCAAAAACATGCCTCTGCGTTCTCTGTCGCGCATAGCGAGCGACTAATCCAGCGACAGCGTAGTTTGCATTGGTACTCTGCGTCCTTTGCGCTCTCTGCGTGAGTTTCTTTAAGAGTGGTTAAGGTGTTTGTTTTGCACGCAAAGGACGCAGAGAGCGCCGAGTTTTTATTCCCCTGCTGTTCACGCTGACGCTGGAGATGTCGCAAGTTTCACTACGACGGGAGAACGCAGAGACAGGATGACAAACGAATATAGTAAATAACTACTGGTTTCCGCCAGCCTCTGCGCACTCTTGTCGCGCGGAGCCAGCGACCCCTCCAGCGATAGCGTTAAAAATAAAATCTTTGCGATCTTTGCGCACTCTGCGTGCGAAAAGAAAACATCCGTGTGGTGATTATATGTCTCACGCAGAGGACGCAGAGAGCGCGGAGTTTTTATTCCATTTCCGTATTTAACGCTGGCGCTGGAGGGTCGCAAACTTCGTTACGACGAAAGAACGCAGAGGTTACACTGTTACCCACAGCAATGAAAAGTGATGAAGTCGGGGGGGGCGTCACTTAACCGCCAGGACTTCTATCTCTACCAGTGCACCCTTGGGCAGGTCCTTCACTGCTACGGCAGAGCGGGCAGGGAAGGGCTGGGAGAAGAACTGGGCATACACCTCGTTCATGGCAACGAAGTTTGCCATGTCGCTGAGGAATACCGTTGTCTTGACAACATGGGACAGGTCGGTACCAGCCGCCGCCAATACCTGCGAGGCATTGGTGAGCACCTGACGTGTCTGTTCCTGGATGCCACCTTCAACAAATGTTCCTGTGGCAGGGTCGATGGGTATCTGGCCGCTGCAGAATACCATACCATTCACTTCTATCGCCTGGCTGTAGGGGCCGATAGCGGCAGGCGCCTTGTCTGTGCTGATTACTTTCATAGATTATACCTATTTAATATTAATAATGGGTTAGAGCTTAGAATCTTTCTTCTGACCATCCATGACCTATATCCCAATGGTGATCCTGACGAAAGATGAAGTCCTCCGGCAAATCAAATTCGTCTATAATGAGTTCTCTGAGCTTTTCACTATCTATACATTGCTCTCCTTCAATAAGGCCATTTATCCAACTACCTACGTTAACGTAAAAGATACCATTCTCAAAAAATATTCTTCCACGAGGAATCAGAGTATAGTTATGCTCCTGATAGAATATGGAACCTGTATCTCCCTTTGCGACTGCACGATGATGCTGCTTCTGCCAATATGTTTTGTGCAGCTTGGGGAATGTCACGCTATTGCCTTGGTTTAAATACAATTCCACATCTCCTTTTTGAACTCCAAAAAGTATGTTGTTGACATAATCATACCAAAAGATTCCAACCTTAGGCTTGTCGGATTCCATAAAACCACGCATCAGGTTTATAGCTTGCGCATGTTCCTGCGAGGTGGATTTAATAATTTCTGGTTTATTATTCATATTGACGAAAAAGGACTATGGGTTAGAAGTTAGAGGGTAAGGGTTAGGGGTTGCACACTGATAAACACAGATGGGACTGATTGACACTGATTGATATTCTTCAACGTAATAATACGGATGGCACTGAAGGATTAGAGATTTGTAGATTGGCTATCCTTTGAATAACTCAAACCTGCATGGACCCTTCCAAGGGTAATTAATCAAGGACTTTGTCCCAGAGTGTACACTCTTAATCTTTAATACTGGTTCTGTTTAATCTTGTTGAAGAAGCCAAAGGGGGCGGATGCAGGTCTTGGTTGGTGTTTCGGACGCAGCACGCTGCGTCCCTACCACGTTCATCGTTAAACGTTCAATACACCTGGCACTGCGTGCTGAAACCGGCCTCCATCAGGGCATTGCGGATGGCCTCGACGTGTTCGTGGTTGCGGGTTTCAACCTGGAGTTGCAGGATGCAGTCGGTTACGCGGTTGGAGTCGTCGCTACGCTCGTGGTTCACCTTCACCACGTTGCCACCCATGGAGGATATTATCTGGCTGACGCCAACGAGTTGGCCGGGTTTGTCCTCGAGGGTGAGGGTGAGTTTGCAGATGCGTCCGCTCTTTACCAGACCTCGGTGGATGACACGGTTCAGGATGGTAACGTCCACATTACCGCCACTGAGGATGCAGATTGTCTTCTTGCCGGCAACGGGAACCTTGTTGAACATAGCAGCGGCCACGGCAACGGCACCGGCGCCTTCCACAACCATCTTCTGCTGCTCGATGATGGCAAGGATGGCAGCACATATCTCGTCCTCCGTCACGGTGACTATGCCGTCCAGATGCTTGTGGCACAGGTCGTAGGTCAGTTCGCCTGGCTGCTTCACGGCAATGCCATCGGCAACGGTGCTGACATTGGGCAGGCGCATGATATGGCCATCGGCAACGCTATGGTACATGCTTGGCGCTCCTGCCGCCTGTACGCCCCAAACCTCCACAGAGGGGTTGAGACTCTTTATGGCATAAGCCACACCGCTGGCAAGACCGCCACCGCCAATGGGTACGATAACGCACTGCACATCGGGCAACTGCTCCAGAAGTTCCAGACCTATAGTGCCCTGCCCTGCTATCACCTTCTCGTCGTCAAAGGGATGCACGAAGGTGTAACCGTGCTCGTCGCGCAACTTCAGCGCATGCTGATAGGCATCGTCGTAAACTCCGGGCACCAGGCATATCTCCGCTCCATAACGGCGTGTTGCCTCCACCTTGCTGATGGGAGCACCTTCGGGAAGACAGATGAGGGACTTCACCCCGGCATGCGTGGCACCGAGGGCAACACCCTGGGCATGGTTGCCTGCCGAGCAGGCTATTACGCCACGGGCCTTCTCCTCATCGGAGAGTTGGGATATCTTGTAGCATGCGCCACGCACCTTGAAGGAACCCGTCACCTGCAGGTTCTCGGGTTTCAGGTAGATGTCGGCATCCGGATTCAGGCGTGGTGCCTGAACCAGGTCCGTACGACGGATAATGCCGTTGAGCACATAACGTGCCTTGTATAGTTCGTCTAAGTTCATCGATTCAAACGGAAAACGGAAAACGGAAAACGGAAAACGGAAAACTTTTTCAAACGGGAAGGTGAAAACTGAAGGATGAGTAATAAGCGAAGTAGTTTTCCGTTTTCACCTTTCCGTTTTCCGTTTCCTTAAATGCTTGCCAGCAGAGCCTTGAGGAATGTCCAGAACTTCTCTACGCTGGGGATGTTGCAACGCTCGTCGGGAGTATGGGGAGAGCGCATTGTGGGACCGAAGCTCACGAGGTCCATGTTGGGATACAGGGCACCGATAATGCTGCACTCCAAGCCGGCGTGGCATACCTCCACCTTGGCATCCTCGTTGAAGCACTGCTTGTACACGTCCACCATCTTTGCCACGATGGGAGAGTCGAAGTTGGGCTGCCAACTGCCATACTGGCCGCCGAACTCCACCTTCATGCCCACCATGCCGAAGGTGCATACCATCATCTCCTGCAGGAACTCCAACTGGGTGTCGCAACTGCTTCGTGCCAGGATGAGTATCTCGGCATCACCGCCACCGATGTTGATGATGGCAAGGTTGCTGCTGGTCTCCACCACGGTGGGGATGCTGGGGATGAAGCGCAGGACGCCGTTGTGGCATGCCATGATGGCGCTGACCAGATTGTCCTGAATCTCCACGGGAACCTGCTTCGCAGGCAGTTCCACCTGCTCCATGCTTACCTCTATGCTGTGCTCCACACCACGGTACTCGTCCACAAACTGCTTCTGGCAGAACTCGCAGAGTTCCTTCAGGTCCTCCACATTCTCCTTGGGCAGGGTGAGCACTGCCTCGGCAGTACGGGGAATGGCATTGCGCATGTTGCCGCCGTGCCATGTGGCCAGACGGGCCTCATCGTCCAGGATGGCCTGGCGAACGATGCGTGCCAGCAACTTGTTGGCATTGCCGCGGCCTTCGTTGATTTCCAAACCGGAGTGACCACCGCGCAGACCTGCCACGCTTACCTTGACGGCAACATCGTCGGCATCGGTGTCTACCTCCTGATATTTCATTGTGGCGGTGATGTTCACGCCACCGGCACTGCCGATGACGAACTCGCCCATATTCTCGTTGTCAATGTTCAGCAGGATGTCGCCCTTCAGGGTGTCGGCACTCAGATGGTTAACACCGTACATGCAGGTCTCCTCGTCGGCGGTGATCAGAGCCTCCAGAGGTCCGTGCTCTATGTCCTTTGACTCGAATACAGCCATGATGGCAGCCACACCGATACCGTCATCGGCACCCAGGGTGGTACCCTTTGCCTTGAGCCATTCGCCGTCCACCCATGTCTGGATGGGGTCGGTCTCGAAGTTGTGGGTGCTCTCGTCTGTCTTCTGGGGCACCATGTCCATGTGTGCCTGCATCACGGCAGTGCGGCAACCCTCCTTGCCGGGAGTGGCAGGCTTGCGCATGACAATGTTCTCGGCATTGTCCTTGAATGCCTCTATGCCACGCTCGGCAGCCCACTGAAGGAGGAATTCCTGTACCTTCTGCAAATGGCCGCTTGGACGGGGCACCTGTGTAAGCAGATGGAAGTTCTGCCAAATCTCTCTTGGGTTAAGGTCGTTGATAGTCATAATATTTGGTTTTAGGTTTGATTTAATAGGAGGTTAGGGGCTATAGAGACTATAGAGACTATAGGGGCTATAGAAAGCCTATGGTTGTGCGCGCCCCTCACGAGGCGTTCCCCATACCCCTTTTCTACACACTCCCTCCCATAGAGGGGAGGGCCGGGGAGGGGTCTTTTTACTTCATTCTCGTCATCGCCAGAGCGGCCAGGGCATATAGGCCGAGCACCACGGTGAGCATTGTCTGCAGGGTGTGCACTATGAGGGCGAATACAGCGGCATCGTTGTCCTGCACTCCATAGAGCACCAGTACGGTCTTCACCACGAAGTGCCAGGGACCTGCTCCGTTGGGGGTGGGAACCAGCACGGCAAAGCATCCTACCACAAAGGCCACAAGGGCAGCCACGGGACCGAGGCCGGCGGTGTAGTCGAAGCAATAGAAGGCTATGTAGAAGTGCAGGTAGTAACTCACCCAGATGCCCACGCTATACAGGAGGAAGAGCCACGGGTTCTTGAGGCGTGCCACGCTCATCATGCCCTCCATCAGTTTGGACAACTTCTCCTTGGTACGTGAGAACAGTTTCAGCTTCTTCACCAGCAGCCACACAAGTCCCATGGCCGACAAGGCACAGATGGCGGTAACCCAGTAACCGGTGGAGGTGAGGCTGCCGAGGAAACCTCCGAGATTGACTCCCGTCTTGTCGAAGAAGTCCAGGAAGACGGGTATTTGCGTGAGCATGGTCACCACAGAGAAGAGGAACACCATGCTCATGTCCACCACGCGCTCGCTCACCACGGAGCCAACAAGACGGGTGAAACTGATATTCTCGTACTTCGAGAGCACACCGCACCTGAGCACCTCGCCCACACGGGGGATGGCCAGGGAAGAGGCATAACTCAGAAAGATGCTGTTGCAGCAGGTAGAGAGACGGGGGGTCTCGCCCATAGGCTTGAGCACCACCCTCCAACGCAGGGCCCTGAACATCTGTGCGGACACGCCGAAGGGCATGCTCAGCAGCATCCACCACCAGTTCATGCCTCCCTCCAGGGCTGCCCACACGGCGCCCCAATCCACGCCACGGTACATCCAGTGCAATATCACGGCAGCCAGGACCAGCGGGAAACCTATTCTCAGTATGTATTTTAGGGCTTGCTTCACGAAATAAAAAGGCGATTTCTTTGGTACATTACTTAAATCTCCGTATCTTCGTATGCAAAAATACAAAAATTTCCCGTATATGTCCCTCGTTAAGCCGAAAAAGTTTCTCGGGCAACACTTTTTGACAGACCTGAGCATAGCACGCCGCATAGCAGACACCGTGGATGCCTGCCCCGATCTTCCCGTGCTGGAAGTGGGGCCCGGCATGGGCGTGATGACGCAATACCTGATGCAGAAGCCACGACCCCTGAAGGTGGTGGAACTGGACTCGGAGAGCGTGGATTACCTCAGACGCACCTATCCCGACTTTGAGGACAACATCATTGCCGACGACTTCCTGAAGATGCATCTCGACCGCACCTTCCAGGGAGGACAGTTCGTGCTTACAGGCAACTATCCCTACAATATCTCCTCGCAGATATTCTTCAAGATGCTTGACTACAAGGACTACATCCCCTGTTGCACGGGCATGATACAGAAGGAGGTGGCCGAACGCCTGGCAGCCAAGCCCGGTACAAAGGCCTTCGGCATCATCACGGTGCTCATACAGTTGTGGTACGATGTGGAATACCTCTTCACCGTGCCTCCCGGCGTGTTCAATCCGCCTCCCAAGGTGCACTCTGCCGTCATACGCATGACACGCAACGGCGTCACCGACCCGGGGTGCGACGTGTCCCTGCTCACCCGCATAGTGAAGCAGAGTTTCCAGCAGAGGCGCAAGATGCTGCGCGGTTCACTGAAGGGGATGATTCCTGCAGAGCATCCCTTTGGCGCCCTGCGCCCAGAACAACTTTCCGTAGAGCAATTCATACTGCTGACCAATGACATAGCAATACACATGGCAGATACCAAGAAAGTAGGTATGCCTGAGCAGCCTGAGAACGAGCAGGGTATTGGCGAATATGCCCTGCATGGGTGCGATTTTAAGCTATACTATTACAACATTGCCGAGAATGCTCAGAAAAGGATAGACACTTATTTCAGCGAACAGGAATAACAACCCTTTAAATATAATGCTTATGAAATTATCATTTTCAAACATCATCAATGGATTAGTGCTGGTATTCTCCGTGCTTGCAACAACAAGCTGTGAGTCGGAGACCCCAGAGATTTACATCCCCCAAAAGGAGATTATCGCTGAATTTGAGCTTGCAAGCACCAGCACCATGAGCAAGCAAGTCTTTAAACTCAACCCTTGGCTTACCGAAGAGATTGCAATTCCCCTGAACGCAGTAGCGATTCGTGGCATTGAGACAGAAAACGACAGAATCGAATACTCTGTAAGACAAGGGGAGAAGCATGAGTTCCTGGTACTGAAGCTAAAGGACAAGTCAGACATGACGCCGTTCGTCACAAAGGTATATTTACCCAAACCAGGCAGTACTCGTGCCGAAACATCAGAGGAAAGCGAGGATACTGTCTACCTAATCTGTCAGGACGAAGAGCGCATGAAAAACGTAGTTCTCCCCCATCCTTATCTTGACCAGATTGGCAAGGGTGTAAACATTGTCAATGGAGAGCTCCTCGCCACTCCCCGCTTCGATTTGCTGAGCATAAAAGCTCTGTGGGCAGACAATAAGGTGCAGGAATCGCACAACCCCGTTGGCGGCGGTACCGAAATCAGCGATGCCTCATACTCCGAGGCAACATCAGAAATAGCCGGTAACGTAGGCATCAGCGCCACGAGCAACTGGACCAAAATATTTTGGAAGGGTTCCATGTTCAATGGCTCTTTGTCTAAAGGTTGGAGCAAATCTACAAAAAGTGCCGAGGAATTCGAATACCATATAGATATATATAAGAAGAATTTCGTTGCCTATTATCTTGGAGGCAAATTCACAGAAGAAAATTCCGGTCCCGATCTCTATACCCCTTATATGTCAGAAGATGCCTACGAATTGTTAAACGACCCTGAAAGCTCTCTCTATCAAGCCTACCCCAACACCTACGAAGGCATATCTAAATTGCTTGACAAATACGGCACCCACGTCACAACTGGTGGTGTGTTTGGCGGTACATTCACTGCATACTATCGCCGTAAAGCAACATCATACTACACCTCTACTTCCGAAGACTTTAGTTTGTCTCTCTCTTGCAAGAAGGGTGGACAGGGCGTAGCCAAGAACTGGATGGAGTCATACCTGCAGGCACAGGCCATGCAAGGTGGCACATTAAATGTTGACATAGAGTCTTCAAACTCCGACCTCCAGGAAACAAGCGAAGAAGAGTACAAATTTGAAGTACGTGGTGGCAATGAGTCTGGCGACTTCGACAGTTGGAGTGCAAGCATAGCCGACGAAAACTCCAACCTTGCACTCGTGTCCTATAGTCCCGTTGAGAACATGTGCTGCCTGATTCCCCTGTGGTACCTTGCTGCCGACGAGGCTCGCCGAAATGCGTTGAAAGAAAATCTCGACAAGTACATCCAGGAAAACGCCGACACCACAAATAACCGTCTTGTCGTAGCCGATTTCATGATGGTAAGAGGCGAAAACGATCACAAGGAGCCTGCTACTGACCGACAGTTTGAAGGTCCTGATGGCGTTGTGCGCAACTATGTTCCATTGGTACTGAACAAGAACTTCCACGACTCCGACGAGTGGGGCAAGATGGTAGAGACCTCCAGCAACAACTTCCTGTCAGTAGCTGATAATACCGACCAGCTTTGGTATGTGGCTCTCGACTACGAGAATTCATGTATTCCCATCGAAAATATTGCATTCATGCAGAAAAAGCAATCAAACGAATTTGGCTACACGCCTCGTGGAGATTCGTCTCAGGAAGGTATGAACTATCCCGAAATTGACGAGAAATGGGTTTGTCTGAAATTTGCAGGTCCCAATTCAGACCGCAACAACTATATCACCGCAGTTGGCCTGTGTCACAAGTGGAACGGCGACTACAAGGTGATAACCTCCTCTCAGGGAACAGAATGGAAGTATCCATTCAACGACAATACCAATTTCATAAAGTATTTCAATGAAGACTACGAAGCTGGTGGCAATTCCAACATGAACTGGGTAATGGGCTGGTATCCCGAGGAGGAAAAGCAACACTATTCCGCATGGTTTGGCAACGTTGGCGCCACACATGGCAAAGACTACATCTTCCCATGTTTCAGCCGACAGACGCTGGACAGGAAAATGGCAACCAAAGAGTACGCCAAGGCACAGGATTGGTAAACATCGATTTTTCCAGCAATAGCATACAATGGGCAGAGGAACAGCTATGTTTCTCTGCCACATTTTTCGGGCAACACCCACACAAAAAGACACATCTTTTATAAAAAAACACTCCCACGCCTTTATATTTTAGCACTTTTTAGTATATTTGTAGGCAATTTTGTCTCAACGGCATTAAATACGTACTGAAGTGAGAACCTTCTGGAATACACAAAACGGACTCCGGGCCATCGAGGAGTGGGAACCTAACTGCTGGGTTCAGATAACCTGCCCCGATGAAGACGACACCCAGTTTCTGGAACAGACACTGGGCATACCGGAATATTTCCTTGGCGACATTGCCGATACCGACGAGCGGCCTCGTTACGACCGCGACGAGGGGTGGGTTCTGATAATCCTGCGTATCCCCTACGTAAAGGAAGTACGCTCGCGCACGCCCTATACCACCATACCCTTAGGTATCATCATGAAGGGCGACATCTGCATCACGGTGTGCAACTTCGAGACAAACATGATGATTGACTTTGTCACCTACCAGCAGAGACGAGGCCTGGGATTCACGGACTCCGTGGACATGGTATTCCGCCTGTTCCTGAGCAGTGCCGTGTGGTACCTGAAACGCCTGAAGCAGATACAGGCGCTCATAGACCAGAGCAAGCGCAACCTGGACCGCAAGGTGGACAATGCCGACCTCATCGCCCTGTCGCGCCTGCAGGACTCGCTCACATACTTCGTCACTTCCATCCGAGGCAACGAGACACTGCTCTCCAAGCTGAAGTTCAAACTGAAGGTGGACGAACTGGACGCCGACCTCATCGAGGACGTGAACATCGAGTTCGCACAGGCCAGGGAAACGGCAGGCATATACACCAACATTCTGGACTCTACCATGGACACCTATGCCAACCTGATCAACAACAACGTGTCGCAGGTCATGAAGATGCTGACCTCCATCTCCATTATAATGATGTTCCCCACACTCATAGCGTCACTGTTCGGCATGAACCTCATCAACGGCATGGAAAGCGTCTGGTGGGGCTTCCCAGTGGCAATAGTACTGACAGTATGCATAACCATGCTGTTCTGGTGGTTCTTCAGACACAAGAAGTGGATTTAAGCCCCCTCCCCGGCCCTCCCCTCTATGGGAGGGAGTATATAGAAACGGAAAACGGAAAGGGGAAAACGGAAAACGAAAGGCAGTAGGGACGCTGCGTGCAGCGTCCGAAAACGATAAAGAACGCATAATGCGGACGCTGCACGCAGCGTCCCTACAAGAGAAAACAGATACGAACACTAAGTCCATCGTTAAACTTTAAACGTTAAACGTTAAACGTTATTCGTCTACGCTCATCAAGCTAAAGCAGTCAACGTTAAACATTAAACGTTAAACGTTCAAAATAGAATTATGGAAAATATAGAAAACATACAACTCAACACCAAAGAAGAGGTTGTGGCTCGTGCACAGGAACTGGCACAGGCAGAACTCATCCCCGAAAAGGCCGATGTGGAACAACTCAAGCAACTCTTCTACCGTTATCACAACCAGGCGCTCCAGCAGGCACGCCAGGAGTACATCGAACAGGGTGGCGACCCCGCAACCTATGTTCCCGTAATGGATCCCCAGGAAGAGACATTCCGCCAGGCCATGCAGGCCATACGCGAACGTCGTGCCGCCGAGCAACTGCGCCTTCAGGAAGAGCGCGCAGAGAACCTCCAGCGCAAGACCGCCATCCTGGAGCAGATACAGCAACTAACAACCACTCCCGAAGAGGTGGGCGCAAACTTCGACCAGTTCAAGCAGTTGCAGCAGGCATGGAAGGAAATAGGTGCCGTTCCTGCCGAGCAGAGCACGGAGATATGGAAGAACTACCAACTCTACACCGAACAGTTCTACGACCTGCTGAAGTTGGGCCACGAGATGCGCGACTACGACTTCCGCAAGAATCTGGAGATAAAGACCGACCTGTGCGAGAAGGCAGAAGCACTGCTTGCCGTGGAGGACGTCATCAGCGCCTTCGGCCAGTTGCAGGCCCTGCACCAGCAGTGGAAGGAGACAGGTCCCGTGGAGCGTGACCTGCGCGAAGACCTGTGGGCACGTTTCAAGAATGCCTCCACCGAGATAAACAAGCGCCATCAGGCTCACTTCGAGGGCATCAAGGCCCGCGAGGCAGAGAACCTGGCACAGAAGACCGCCCTGTGCGAGCAGGCAGAAGCACTGCTTCAGCAGACCGAGGGCGAGGGCAAGAAGATAGAATGGGACGCCCTGACCAAGCAGGTTCTGGAACTTCAGGCACAATGGCGCACCATAGGTTTTGCACCACAGAAGCAGAACAGCGTCATCTTCGAGCGCTTCCGCCAGACCTGCGACCAGTTCTTCACACGCAAGGCAGAGTTCTACAAGAACATCAAGGACGGCCAGGCAGAAAACTTAGAAAAGAAAAAGGTTCTCGTTGCCAAGGCCCAGGAACTGAGCACCAGCACCGACTGGCGTGCCACAACAGACGCCATGGTGGCTCTGCAGAAGGAGTGGAAGGCCACAGGTCCCGTGCCCCGCAAGTACAGCGACCAACTCTGGAAGGAGTTCACCACAGCATGCGATGCATTCTTCGACGCCAAGAAACAGGCCAATAGCGGCGAGCGCGACCAGCAAAAGCAGAACCTCCAGCAGAAGCAGGAGATTACCGCACAACTCCAGGCCCTGCTCGACACCGAGGGTGAGGTAAACCTTGACGAGGTAAAGGCACTGCAAGCCAAGTGGAATGCCGTGGGCCACGTTCCCTTCAAGGACAAGGACCAGGCATACACCCAATACCGTCAGGTCTGCGACCAACTCTACGACCGTGCCCGTGGCGCACGCATCCAGGCACGCACCGCAGGACGTTTCCAGAAGATACAGGAGGCAGCAGGCGGCGACCGCCAGCGCATGCAGCGCATCTACGAGCAGTTGCAGGCAGAGATACGCACCTACGAGAACAACATCGGATTCCTCACCGCCTCATCCAAGAAGGGCAACTCCTTAGTTGACCAGATGCAGAAGAAGGTGGAAGCCCTCAAGGCCGAACTTGCCATCATGGCACAGAAGATGAAAGAGGCCAAGTAAACCTTCTACAAATCTATACCAGACAGGCGGCGGAGTTACCTTTCAAAGGCACTCCGCCGCCTGCTTTGCATAACTCCAAATCCGATTTGGGATTTACACCTCCATAAAAAGCACTGTCTTATACTGATATAGGTAGACACATTTGATAACAATTAATAAAATGTGTAAACAGTATGAGAAAGAAATGCGAACGTTACAGTGAAGAAGAACGCTTATTAATTCTTCGTGACTATTATTCCTCAGGAATGTCCAAA